>NZ_CYUJ01000003.1 GCF_001299475.1 Neofamilia massiliensis
AGAATATACTCCTTAGAAAGGAGGTGATCCAGCCGCACCTTCCGGTACGGCTACCTTGTTACGACTTCACCCCAGTCATTCAATTTGCCTTAGGAGGCTGCTTCCATATGGTTAGCTCACCTACTTTGGGCCCCTCGAACTTCCATGGTGTGACGGGCGGTGTGTACAAGACCCGGGAACGCATTCACCGCGACATTCTGATTCGCGATTACTAGCAACTCCGACTTCATGTACTCGAGTTGCAGAGTACAATCCGAACTGAGATTGGCTTTTTGAGATTTGCTTGACATCGCTGTTTTGCTGCTCTCTGTACCAACCATTGTAGCACGTGTGTAGCCCAGGACATATAGGGCATGATGATTTGACGTCATCCCCACCTTCCTCCGATTTCTTATCGGCAGTCTTGCTAGAGTCCTCATCCTAAATGTTAGTAACTAGCCACAGGGGTTGCGCTCGTTGCCAGACTTAACTGAACATCTCACGACACGAGCTGACGACAACCATGCACCACCTGTATTAGTGTTTCATAGAAAACAGTGTATCTCTACACTTGGCACTAGTATGTCAAGTCCTGGTAAGGTTCTTCGCGTTGCTTCGAATTAAACCACATGCTCCGCTGCTTGTGCGGGTCCCCGTCAATTCCTTTGAGTTTCATACTTGCGTACGTACTCCCCAGGCGGAGTGCTTATTGCGTTAACTGCGGCACCGAGATTTGACTCCCGACACCTAGCACTCATCGTTTACGGCGTGGACTACCAGGGTATCTAATCCTGTTTGCTACCCACGCTTTCGTTCCTCAGCGTCAGTTAAAGGCCAGTAAGTCGCCTTCGCTACTGGTATTCCTCCTAATATCTACGCATTTCACCGCTACACTAGGAATTCCACTTACCTCTCCTTCACTCAAGTTATGCAGTTTCAGATGCTCAATGTGGTTAAGCCACAAGATTTCACATCTGACATGCATTACCGCCTACGAACCCTTTACGCCCAATGATTCCGGACAACGCTCGCCCCCTACGTATTACCGCGGCTGCTGGCACGTAGTTAGCCGGGGCTTTCTTCTATGGTACCGTCATTATCTTCCCATAGGACAGAGCTTTACGAGACGAATCCCTTCTTCGCTCACGCGGCGTCGCTGCATCAGGGTTTCCCCCATTGTGCAATATTCCCCACTGCTGCCTCCCGTAGGAGTTTGGGCCGTGTCTCAGTCCCAATGTGGCCGTTCACCCTCTCAGGCCGGCTACTGATCATGGCCTTTGGTAACCTTTATTTTCACCAACTACCTAATCAACCCCAACCCATCATTCAACCGAAAATCTTTGACCTTTAAAGTAATCCTACTCCATGGTTTAATTTGGTATTAACCCAATTTTCCCAAGGCATTCCAATGTGTATGGCAGATTGCTCACGTGTTACTCACCCGTCCGCCGCTAATCCAGAAATGCGTCACTCCGAAGAGATCTGCTTTTCTTTCATCGCTCGACTTGCATGTGTTAGGCACGCCGCCAGCGTTCGTCCTGAGCCAGGATCAAACTCTCCAAAAAAATTTTTGTTCATTTAATCTTTAAGCTCATCTAAAAACTGACTTTGTTCGCTTTTATTTCGCTTGTGTGTTTTTTTCGTTCTCACACTATATTCAATTTATTTGGTTCTTGCTTTCCCAAAAGGTTAGCTTGATTATCTTATCAAATCTATTTTATCTTGTCAAGGCCTTTTTTAAAGTTTTTTAATTTTCTTTACTTTAACCTTACATTCCCTTTCGAGACAGCTTATTTATCTTACCAAGCCACTATTCTTTTGTCAAGAACTTTTTTTAGAAAACTTTTTTCTTTTTTATAGATTTTCTTCTTTACCTCAAACAACTTTCTCTAAAATCAGCGATTTCTTTCTATATTATAATGATCATATACTTTTTTATTTTTAGTCTTTTTCATTTTTTCTTTACTTTTTCTTGTATTTGTGTTTATCTTATGCTAATATACTAATGTTAATAATTTTATGGAGGTGACTATATGTCTAAAAAATGTGATGTGTGCGGAAAAGGTAAAATGTTTGGTAATCAAGTTTCATTCTCTCATAGAAGGAGCCGTAAGTCCTGGTCACCAAATGTACAATCAGTAAAAGCTGTTGTTAATGGAACAACTAAAAAGATTAATGTTTGTACTAAATGTTTAAAGAGTGGAAAAGTAGATAGAGCAATATAAATATATTGGCTTTAAACTTACTAGTGTTGATTTAATAATCAACACTCTTTTTATTTTAAAAGAGAGCCTGCTATTATTTGCTGACTCTCTTTCTTTATTTTTAATTTATATTTTTAAGTCTTTTGTATCTTTCTATATTTTCATCTGATAGAAATTCATTGGCTTCATTAATTTTTTGAAAGACTTCAGTTGCATCTTCAGCCTTGTTTATATCAGGGTGATATTTTTTCGCCATTTTTCTATAAGCTAGTTTTATTTCATACTTATCCACTGTTGGATCAAGTTCTAATGTTCTACATGATGCTTCATATTTATCAATAAAATCATTAGTTGGATTGTAAAAATTTCCTTGATTATAGTTTTGATTATTATTGTAATCTCTATAATAGCCTCCGTTATAACCCTGGCTATTCATATTTTCATAGAAATCCTTAAACATTTCTTCCCACATTTTTTGTGTTTGTTCGGCTCGTCTTTGAGATTCTTTTCGCCTAGCTTCTTCTTGTTGTCTAAAGTATTCATTTTTATAAGATCCAAAAGAGCCTCTTCTATTATCTTTTCCTAATAAATAATAATCGGCTTTGTCATAAAAGTATTCTGTTGAAATATATTGAATGTACTTTAAATAGGATATTAATCCCCTGCCAAGTAAGGGTACTATAAATAATATAATTAACAAAACCAATATTAAAGGATTTAAGATTATAAAAGTCCACAGTAAAGGGTTTATTAAAAAGAAAACAAATAAGAGTGTAAAAACACCTAAAAGTTTCTTTACATTATCTATAAGCATAACAATAAGCTCTAATATAAATATCAAAGCCGTTGTTATTAATTCTAATATTTTTCCTAATCCTTTATAAAAGTATCCAGCTATATTATTCAAAAATTCATCTTCTCCAATTTCCTCAAATTTAAATGATGTAGAACACAGAAGAGATTATATGTCACTAGCAAGTCTTTCTTGTTTGTTATAATCTACTACATAATTAGCTATATTTACGCAGTGGTCAGAAACTCTTTCTAGGTTGCTAATTACATCTAAAAACATTACGCCAGATTTTATGTCACAAGTCCCATCAGATAGTCTTTCAATATGGCTGTTTCTATATGTTTCTTCTAATCTATCTATTTCGTCTTCTATTTTAAATATAAGTTTTGCATCTTCTTGGCTAAGGGCAGTAAATGACTCCTTAGCTACTTTAATATTTTCTAATACTAAAGAAAACATATAATTAAGTTCATCTTTAGCAACATCAGAAAAGTTTATACTTTCATCATTACTTGTTACTGCTGAATCATTAATGTTTTTTACATGATCGCCTATTCTTTCTATATCGCTTAGAGCATATAAAAATATATCATTTAGGGCTCTTTGTTCATCAGAGATTTCAGTTTTATTTAATCTAACTATAAATTCTGTAATGTGTTCATTTAAATAGTTAATGGTTTGTTCTATTGAATAGATCTTATCTATAAGATCAAATTTTTTATTAACTAAGGCGTCATTTGATAAAATTATATTGCTTTCTGCAAACTCAAACATCCTGTCAATTTCTTTAAATAACTGATTTGTTGCTACTGATGGAGTTTCGATCATTCTAACATCTAGGTATTTTAATGATTTTTCTTCTACAGTGTCTTCGCCCTTTACTAAGGCCTTAACAATTTTTATGTGTAAGTTAGCAAATGGGACTTGAATTAAAACATTTGTAAGATTAAAAATCGTATGGGCATTTGCTATTTGTCTAACTATATCATCTGGAGTTAGGCTTTGAACGAGTCTGGTTACTGGTATTCTAAGTCCTGCTAAAAAGATTATTGATCCAATTACATTAAATAAAAAGTGTAGAAGCGCTGCTCTTTTTGCATTTCTACTTGCTCCTATTGAAGAAATCATTGCAGTTGTAGTTGTACCAATGTTTTCTCCAAGAATGATGGAGAAAGCTACTGGAAATGGAATTAGGCCTTGCATAGCAGTAGCTTGTAAGATACCCATGGTTGCACTTGAAGATTGTAAAACAGTTGTAATTAAAAACCCAACAAAAACCCCTAAAATTGGGTTTTCTAATTTTACAATCATTTCAGCAAAAACAGGACTATTTTGTAAAGGTATTAGACCCTGGCTCATCATATTTAATCCAACAAATAATAATCCAAAGCCTATTACTATATCTGCTAAATCTTTTTTCTTACTAGTCTTAAAGGCTAGTTTTAAAGCAACACCAATAGCAACTGCTACTGGAGCAATGTCTGTAAGCCTAAAAGCTATAATTTGTGATGTTACTGTAGTACCAAGATTGGCACCCATAATAACACTAAAGGCCTGGGTCAAGTTCATTAATCCAGCGTTAACAAAACCTATTACCATTACTGTAGTGGCACTTGATGATTGGATAATCATAGTTACTACAGTTCCTAGTAATATTCCCATAAACTTGTTTTTTGTTAAAAAACCTAAAATTTCTCTTAATCTCTTACCTGCAGCTTTTTGCAAGGAGTCTCCCATTAGGTTCATTCCGTAAATAAATAAACCTAGACCTCCTAAAGCAGCTAAAATATTTGCCATTTTTTACTCCAGTTCTTCAAAATCCAATTGTCTTAACGCTTCAAATAGTATTATATTTGCTGAATTTGCCAAATTTAAAGATCTACCATAGTCTTTTAGCATAGGTATTCTTATATTGTGATCAGGCTCAAGGTTTAATATTTCTTTTGATAAGCCCTTAGTTTCTTTACCAAAAACTATAAAATCGCCTTCTTTATAAGAAACATCAGTATATCTCTTTTTTGCTTTTGTTGTAGCAAAGTAAAAATTATGTTTGTCTTTATACTTATTATATAAGTCAAGAAAAGAATCATAATATTCAATTACAGCTAATTCCCAATAATCTAAGCCTGCTCTTTTAACTTTCTTATCTTCCATATCAAAACCTAAAGGCTTAACTAGATGGAGTTTAGAAGAAGTAAGGCCACATGTTCTTACCAAGGCTCCTGTATTAAAAGGTATTTCTGGTTCGACAAATACTATATTTAGCATAGTTTACTCCTTAATCTTGCTAATAATTTTATCTCTTTATTCCTATTTTAATATAAGTTTCTGATAAGTTAAATAGTTTTAATGCTTTTCTAATAAATTTTACAAAATTTATTAGAAAAAACTTCTATTAAAAATTTCCAATAATAAAGGGAGTTTGAACTCCCTTGTATAATTTATTTTATTATTTTAAGCTTGATCCACCTTTTGTTCCATAAGATGTCTTTAGATAAATATCAGATTCAAATGTAACTAGGTTTTTATCTTTTTCTTCTTGGTTTTTTAAAGCTATTTCAATAAGTCTGTCCATTAATTCTTTAAAACTTATTCCAACTTTTTCCCAAAGATGGTAGCTTGTAGATCCTGGTAGGGTATTTATTTCATTTACATAAACTTTTTCATTGTCTTCAAGCAAAAAGTCTATCCTAGCTGTTCCAGCACAGTTAATAACTTTAAAGGCTTCTTTTGCTAAATCTTCAATTTGTTTTTTTACATCTTCTGTAACATCTGCAGGTATTCTTCTGGTAGTTTTAGAGTCTTTGCTGTATTTATCTTGAAAATTTTGTACATCTTTCCAGCCAATTGGTTCTTCTAATACAGATGTTATTAAATCATCATTTCTACCTAAGACTGCACAATTAATTTCTCTTAAGTTTTCAATTGCTTCTTCAATTATAATTTTGTTATCATAATTAATAGCTACTTCTATTGATTGAATTAAACTATCTCTATCTATAGCCTTAGAAATTCCTATACTAGAACCAAGATTTGAAGGTTTAACCATTAGAGGATAGGAAAGTTTTTCAACTTCTTCAATAACTTGGTCTTTGTTAGTTTTCCACCTATCTCTATAAAACCAGTAGTAATTAACTGTTGGTATATTATTTTGCTTATAAACATCCTTCATTAATACCTTGTCCATTCCTATAGATGAAGCTAATACATCTCCTCCTGTATATGGAAGACCAATAGTATCTAAAAGTCCTTGAATAGTTCCATCTTCAGCATTGGTTCCATGAAGGCCAAGTATAGCTACATCAAGGTCACAATACTTTTTAAGTGACTTGTAGGATTCTCTTTTGCCAAATAAACCTCCAGAAACTTCCTTGTCTTCAAGAACATAAAGAGTCTTTGATCCATATGTAGGCATTAAAAATACCTCTCTGCAGTTTGAAAAATCTCTTTTTTTATAAGTTTCAAATTTATCTAAGCCTGGTCCAACTAACCATTTCCCAGTATTGCTTATATAAATTGGATATACTTTGTATTTTGATTTGTCTAAGTTTTCGATCATTTGCATGGCAGTTATAACTGCTACCTCATGCTCTACACTTCTACCACCTATTAGAACACCAACATTTAGCATCCCTATTCCTCCTCGCTGTAATTATCAGGCAAATCATTTTCAAATAAAATAACATCACCTGGATTTAACATTGTTGAAAAAATTTCAGTAGCTTCATTTAAAGAATCGCAAGAAAATATATTATCATCAGTGAAATTTTCTTCTATTAGCCCTTCTCTAATTGCTGTTGTCCTCTTTTTACCAATTAAAAAGACCAAGTCAGCTACTTTTGAAATTTCTTGACCAAATTTTTTATTTTCTATATATTCTAGTTCTCCTAGTTCTATCATTCCAGGAGTTACAATGATTTTCTTTCCGTTTTTAAATTCATTAAGGACTTCTAAAGCAGCCCTTGCTCCAGCAGGATTAGAATTAAATCCGTCATCTATAATAATAACCCCATTAGGAGAATCAATCAAGCTTAACCTGTGGTCAATCGGCTCAATTTTTGAAATACCTAAAGCTATTTGATCTAGGTCCAAACCTAAGGTAAAAGCAGCTGTAGCTCCTGCTAATATATTTCTAATATTGTGTCTACCTAAAATTTTTGTCTGACAAGGTATTCGACCTAGATCTTTAATGACTAAAGTAAAGCTAGACCCTTTTTCAGAAACTGCTATGTCCTTGGCATAGACATCTAGTCTATCTATGATATCAAGTCCAAAGTAGTATTTTTTTATTTTAGTTTTTTCAGCAACTTCCTTTAAATTCTCGTCATCATAGTTAAATATAGCAATTCCATCTTCAGGCAAGGATTCAATTAATTCATATTTAGTAGCTATAATATTTTCTATAGAGCCAAACGTTTCTAAATGTGCAGGTCCAATTGACGTCAATATCCCTATTTGAGGTTGAACTAGGTCTGCACACTCTTTAATTTCCCCCTTACAATATGCTCCCATTTCTGCAATAAAAACTTCCTTATCTTCAGTTAGTTCATTATTTATAACTTTTGATAGGCCCATTGGAGTATTATAAGATGACGGTGTATCTTGTACCTTATATTTTTCTTTTAAAATTGTAGAGGTGATAAATTTAGTTGAAGTTTTTCCATAGGAACCTGTTATTCCAACTACTGTTAGATTTTCTAGGCCTTTAATCTTATTTTGAGCCTGCTTGTAGAAGCCCATATTTATTTTATCTTCTCTTTTTTGGTTTAACTTAGCTGACCAAATCATTATACTTGGTTGGAAAAAAACTATAAGAAGGCCTACTACTATTAAAATAATAGTCCAGGCAATGTTATTGTTTAAATCTGCTTTTAACACAATAATATTTATAGCAAGTAAAGCAATAAATAAAAATAAGTTTAAAGTTTTATGTCTTTGAAGAGTTCTCTTCGCCCTATCTGTCATAACAAGAGGCGTCTTATCTTCTTTTACTATTGGGTCAAGAGAAAACATCTTATAAGAATCTTCCTTCAACCAATTTTTATATTTATTTAAATCATAACCGACAAGTTGTAAAAGATGAAGAGAGCTAAGACATCTCTTTTTTGGATCTATATAAACATATACTCCAATAAGTAATAATAATATAATGCTTATCATATAATCTCCTTACATATAAGAATTAATTACAGCAGAAAATGTTCCATAGTCGTCTATGTAGGAAAAATGTCCTGCGTTTTTTAAAACAACTAAACCGCTTTTATGAATTAGTTGTTCAAATTTCTTCCCTAAATATAAGGGAGTTGCATCGTCGTCTTCTCCCCATATTAATAAGGTATCTGCCTTAATTTTTTTCAAATCTTCAGCGATGTTTTCATTAACTACAGTGACCATAATTTTCCTCATAATTCCAGAGGAATTTTGATAATCATCTGAGCCTCGACTTTTTTTAAAGTTTTCTAATTTTTCTTCTTTGTTTTTTATTGGTAGAAGCTTATAAAATTTCTTTATGGCCTTGTATGAATAAACCTTAAAGTAATATGAGATTCCTCTCTTTGGAATTAATCCAGCAGAATCAATTAGAATAAGCTTATCGACTTTTTCTGGATGATTGGCTGCTATTATAGATGAAATCTTTCCGCCAAAAGAATGACCAAAAAAGCTAGCCTTTGTAATATTTAGACTTTCAATTAAGTCTAAAATATAGTCTGCGTAGTCATATGAATTTAAAACCTCTTTCGGCTCTTCAGACATACCAAAACCAGGTAAATCTATTAAGACTACCCTGTACCTATCTTTTATTAGATTTGCTATTGGGACCATAGTCTCTTTACTTGCTCCCCAACCGTGAAGAAAGACTGCAATATTGTCAAAGTCTCCTTGGTCTAAATAATTTATTTTTAAGTCTTTAATCGTTTTTTCCATTATTTCCTCTAAAAGATTATACCATAAATAAATGTCCATAACAAAAAAACACTCCTCTTTTTTTAAGAAGAGTGTTTTAAATTTTTAATTAGAATAAACCAAAATATCCAACAAATAATGGAGCGAATACAAGAGATACAATAGTCATAAGTTTAATTAAAATATTAATTGATGGACCTGAAGTATCTTTAAATGGATCTCCTACAGTGTCTCCTGTAACTGCTGCTGCATGAGCAGGGCTTCCTTTTCCGCCATATTTGCCTTCTTCAATATATTTCTTAGCATTATCCCAAGCTCCACCAGCATTTGACATAAAGATTGCCATTAGTACACCTGATACAAGTGCACCTGCTAGCATTCCACCTAGGGCTTCTGATCCTAAAATCAATCCTACTGCTACTGGAGAAATAATAGCCATTAATCCTGGGATAATCATTTCTCTTAGGGCAGCTGCTGTAGAAATATCTACACATTTTGCATATTCTGGTATAGAAGTTCCTTCCATAATTCCAGGGATTTCCTTAAATTGTCTTCTAACTTCTTCAATCATTGAGTTGGCAGCTTTTCCAACTGCATTCATAGTATAAGCTGAGAAAGCAAATGGTAGCATACCACCAATAAACATACCAGCAATTACTCCTGGTTTTGTAACGTCAATTGATTGTAGTTGAACAGCTTGAGTATAAGAAACAAATAGGGATAGAGCTGTAAGTGCAGCTGATCCAATAGCAAATCCTTTACCGATTGCTGCTGTTGTATTTCCTACTGCATCTAAAGAGTCAGTAATTTCTCTAACATTGTCTGGAAGTTCGCACATTTCTGCAATACCACCAGCATTGTCAGCAATTGGTCCATAAGCGTCAACTGCTATAGTAATACCAGCAGTTGATAGCATGCCTACTGCTGCAATTGCAATACCATAAAGACCTTGAAGTGTGTTGGTGTTTCCTCCAGCTCCTGTAAATGCAACAATAATTCCAATTCCAATAATAATTATTGGTCCTACTGTAGACATCATTCCAGCTGCTAACCCAGAAATAATATTTGTTGATGCTCCAGTTTGAGAGTCGTGAGCAATCTTTTTAACTGCTTGGTAGTCAGCTGATGTATAAACTTCTGTTAATTTAGAAATTACAAGTCCAACAACAACACCTGCTGCAACACCAATAAATGGTCTAAGTGATTTTAATAGAATTAGTGAGAATATTGCTCCTGCAATTAAAGTAACAGCTGAAGCAGCATAAGTTCCCATGTTTAATGCTTTTTGTGGGTCTTTGTCACCTTTTACAGTATAGCATCCAAAAATAGAAGCTAAAATACCTACTGATGCTAGGATAAATGTATAAGTTACACCAGCTGTGTTATAAGCTGATAAGCCTAAAACTAATCCTGAAAGTAAAGCTCCTACATAAGATTCGAAAAGGTCAGCTCCCATTCCAGCTACGTCACCAACATTGTCTCCAACGTTATCTGCAATTACTGCTGGGTTTCTTGGGTCGTCTTCTGGAATTCCTGCTTCAACTTTACCTACAAGGTCAGCTCCAACGTCTGCTGCCTTAGTATAAATACCTCCACCTACTCTTGAGAATAATGCAATTGAAGATGCACCTAGAGAGAAACCATAAACAACATCAGTATTTCCTCCAGATAAAAAGTAAGAAAGAGAAATTCCAATAATTCCTAATCCAACAACGCACATTCCCATAACTGCTCCACCTGAAAAAGCAACGTCTAATGCTTTAGCCATACCACTTTGCATAGCTGAGTTAGAAGTTCTAACATTTGCCTTAGTAGCAACGTTCATTCCAATGTATCCAGCTAAAATTGAAAATGCAGCTCCAAATACAAAAGTAAGTGGTAGAGCAAAAGTTTTTCCACCTACAAAAAATAAAATAATAATCATAGCAAGGGTAAAGATTCCTATAACTTTATACTCCCTGCCTAAAAATGCCATAGCACCATCATGAATATAGCCAGAAATTTCTTTCATTCTATCATTTCCAGCATCGATCTTATTAATAAAGCTGATTCTAGAAAAAGCAAAAATTAAAGCAATTACTCCAACTATTGGTGCTAAATAATTTAAAAAATCCATTTCTTCCTCCTACGCTCTTGCTAGTAATATTAGAGAAATAGCTAGTACAATAGCTGCTATAATATTAGCCCTATTAATCATTGCTTCTTTACTATTTCCCTTGTTTCCTTCCCAGAATGATTCAGAAGCACCGCCGCCCATAATGGCAGCCATGTTATTTTCTGCTGGTTCTGAAATAAGTGTCAAAATAATAAGTGTTAAACTTGAAACTAACACTAGTATTGACAATAATGTTGTCATAATCTTCCTCCATTCATAAGTTAAATACAATATATAAATATTAGCATAATAGCTATCTATTTACAATATTAAATGCTATTTCCCTAAATTTTAAGGTTGTTTTTTACATCATTAATCTAGATGCCAAAGAGTTATTAGATTTTTGCATAAATAAACTGTTAGTAATATCATCAATAATAGACCTAACATCTTCAATGTTTTCTATAAATTCTTCAATTTTAATTCTAGAAAAAAAATTTATATCTTTATTAAAAATATCTTGGTCTATAAATTCATCATTTATATCTAAAAAACCATTTGATCTATCATAATTAGTGACTTGTTCCAACTCTGATTCAAATAAGTCGATAAACCTTTCGCTGAATTCTAATTTTTTAAATAGATAATCAGCAATTCTACTATCAAGAGCCTTGCCTCTGTAAGAATTATTAGTTAGAAATAAATCTAGCTCATCTAAATTATCCTTAAGAAGATTTGTAATTGAGTCTAGTTCTCTAGAAAGTTCTAGGCCTATTTCTATTATACTTTGTAGCTGTAAGTCCTCTATAGCCAAGTCTTTATAAAACATAATAATTTTATCACCTGTTACATAAATCTTTGTATTTACAATAGTCATTACAAGTCTGACAATAATTGTACTTGTCTATACTATCATTGTCTCTTATAAATCTCAAGAAGTAGTTTAAATCTTTTTTCAATTTTTCTATTTCCTCTTTAACTAATGTAATTTCAACTAATTCATTAGCTTCTAAAAATAATAAATAAGATCCCTTTATTGGTTTGGAAAAAATTTCTTCAGCTGCTAATGAATAAATTAAAATTTGATCTTTATAAGTCTTTGCCAAATCAAAAGTTTTTCCGTATCTATTAGTTTTAAAGTCTACAATTATTATTCCATTTTCTGAAAGAATTAACTGGTCTATAGCTCCTTGGATAAATCCACTTTCTAAATTTAAAATAAAAGGAAACTCAAAATACTTCTCTCCTTTGATTATATTGTTTTTATAAGACCTAAGGTTTTTTCCCAACCTTTTAATAATTCTAAGATCATTATCTACACTATAATCTTTTAGTTTTAAAGCAATTAGATCATTAATATCTGTATAGATTTCAATTTCTTCTATTATAGAGTGAACTAGGCTGCCATACTCTGTAGGTGATAGTGGGAACTCATCTTTAAATTTCAATTCATCTTCATAATTATAGAAATCTTCTTCTGAGTCAGTAGAAATTTTGATTTCATCTTGAAGGCCTAGCTTGTATTTATAGTAGTATTCTCTTGGACATCTTTTATAGACCATATAGGCTGAAATACTACTTGTAGTTTTTATTTTTTCTTTTGGCCTAAGTTTACTATCTCTTAGTTCACTTTCATCAGTAGATATTTTTCTGATTTCTTTTTTTCCTAAAATCTGTTTTGGCATATCTTTTATTATTTTATAATCATAATCTTCTAATGATTCAAGTAAGGCTAAAAAACTATTGTCATCAGCTGATCTTAGATTTTCTTTAGTTGATATAAATATAAAATCTTCCTTGGCTCTGGTTACACATACATATAAAAGTCTATCCCTTTCTTCGAGGTCTTCTAAGAAGTTTTTATCTTGGACCAAGGAGAAGGCTTGACTATCTTTTGATGTCCTTATTCCGTAACCATATTTATCGTTTAAAATTATAGAGTTCTTTTCTTTTGCTGGACTATTTTGGCTATCATAAAAAATTACACTTTTAAATTCAAGACCTTTGGATCCATGAATAGTCATTAAATTAACTGCGCCTTTAGTAGATAAAACTAGGGCTTCATTTAGATCGCCTTTTTCTTCTAACAAGAGAAAGTCTAAAAATTCATTTATAGAAGAAGAGTTGTTTTCTTCAAATATAAGGATCATTTCCTCAAACTTTTTTACATTTTCAATTTCTTGTTTTGTAGAAGATGTTATAGTTAAAAATTCATAGTAGTTACAGTTGTTAATAAAAGTTTTAAAAATTTCATATATAGAAACATTATTTTTAATAGATAAAATATTTTCTAAAACGCCCCTAGCAAATATTAAATCTCCATCATCTCCTGAATAATTAAAGAGGTTATATTTTAGGCTCTTGTCAGAAGCTTTGGCTAACTTAAAAAGACTATTATCGTCTATTATAAAAAAATTACTTCTTAAAAGACCATAAAGGCTTTCTGAGTCTTCTGGATTATTTAAGAACTTAAAAAATAAAATTATATCTAAAATCTCTCTCTTATTATAAAAGTTTCTGGACTTTGGATTTATATAAGGAATATTATAGGCTGAAAGATAGTATTCAAGTTCAGCCAGTTTTGTAGACGACCTAAACAAGACACCTATCTCAGATAAGTCTCGTCCTTGGTTTTGTAAATCTAAAATTTTTCTAGCTACAATTTCTCCTTCTTCTAGCTGGTCTCCTTCTTCAGCTACAATGTTTACATACTCAATTTTTTTATTGTACAAGTCATCTTTAGCCCAAGGAATTTTTGCTTCTAAGTTTGTATAGTCTTTCGCCATTAGTCTTGTAAATAAGTCATTAGCATAATTAACTAAGGTATGAGAAGACCTATAATTTTCTTTTAATTCTATGATTTTTCCACCAGTTTTTTCTATGTCTTCCCTAACTTCTTTAAAGACATTTAAATCAGAACCTCTAAAGCCATAAATAGATTGCTTAGGGTCCCCTACTACAAATAGATTTTTTCTGTCTAAAAGATTTTTATCTGTGGAAATTTTATAGAAGATCTTTTTTTGATAGGAGTTTGTATCTTGAAACTCATCTATCATAATGTGACTATATTTATTTTTTATCTCGTCTAAAATTTTTTTATCATCTAAAAGGACATTTGTATAATATAAAAGATCTGAAAATTCTACTAGTCCCTTGATCTTCTTCCCTTCCATATAAATCCTATCAAGATCTTTAAGCATAGAATTTATTAGTTCATAATAAACTAAGTCATCTTTTTCGTAAGATAAAATTATAAGCTTTAAGTCCTTTTGAAGAAAGTCTACATCAGATTTTTTAGAAAGATTATCAAGGCCTTTTTTTAGTTCATAAAGGCCTGCCTTGATTATTTCTTGGTCTTCAGTTTTTAAATCGTCAAGAAGGCCATTTTTAATATCTTTGACTATTTTATCTCTGCCGTTAATTATCTTTTCTTCTCTTAAACTCTCTACTGTTTCTGCTACTTTAAAGAGAAAAATATCTAAGTTAAAATCTTCTAAATTATAAAGTGGATTTTTTTCTAATAGCTCATCAAAGTCGTAGCCCTTAGCTTTTATTTTTTTATAAATGTCTCTAAGTTCGTATAAGAAAAAATCTTTTTTGGCATAGTTTTTTTCAACTAAATACTTGGTCAAAGTCTGGTCACTTTGTAAATATTTATCAAAGACTTCTTCCAATGCCTTATTTAAAATAAGATTGGCCTCTGCCTCTTCAATAATTTTATAATCAGAGGGCAGACCTAGTTTAAAGGAATTTTCACTAATGATTTTTTGGCAAAAGCTGTCTATAGTAGAAATATTTAAAAATCCTATGTTTTTATATAGACCTTGAAATCTAGGATCTTCACTTTCTAATATATTAATCTCCTTAGAAATTCTGTCGACCATTTCCTTAGTTGCCTTCTTGGTAAAGGTTATGGCTAAAATTTTTTCCATGGCCTGGCTAGGTTCTAAGGGAGATTTTTTTATTATATTTATAAACCTATGAGTTAAAATTGCTGTTTTTCCTGTTCCAGCTCCAGCTACAACACAAACATTTTCGTCTATGGTGTTTATAGCAAGCTCTTGGTCTTTATTAAATTTCATTAATTCCTAGGTCCTCTTTTCTGCATATTAGTCCATAAGGACACACTTGGCATGTTCTATCATCAATAGGCTTTAGCATAAAGTCTCCTTCTTGAATCTTCGAATCAATTTCTTCAACTAAAGTTTTTAGCTGAGAAAAATATTCTTCTATCTCTGTATCTTCCTCGCCTTTTTTTAGATATTCTTTTTTAAATAGAAAGTTTGCCAGTCTTTCGTTTTCTATTGATCCATAACTTATGCCAGCAAGTTTTTCTTGGCCAAGGATAAGGCCGTAAAGAGAAAGCTGGATGTTTTTAAATTCTGCAAAGGAGTTTTTTGTCGGTATAGCCCGAGACTTGTAGTCGTAAATTATATATGATCCATCATCTCCTAGGTCAACTCTGTCAACTTTGCCGTAAATATTAATCTTGTCATAGGTGTTTTTTATATTTTTTTCAAAATATCTGGCCCAAAAATCTTTTAAAAAAGCTTTTTGGTTGGCTAGGTCTTTTTTTATATAGGCGAAAAGATAATTTTTATAAATTTCTTTTTGATAGTCTTGAAGCTTAAATTGAGAATCCATTTTAGCATCAATGTCATCAATTATTCTAACTAGCCTTTCTTCCATTTCTTCATCTGATAAAAATTTATAGTCATCTTCCTTAAAAAATTCTTCTAAAACCTTGTGATAGATATTTCCCTTATCTATAAAAAAACTGTCTTTGTAATCTAGGTCTAGGCTTTCATATTTTAATATATAGGCCATATAGTATTTAAATGGACAGTCATTGTAGTAACCTAACATTTTTGGCGAATACTCTGACCTGTGAAAGTACAAATCTTTCTCTTTAATAGCTTCAACAAATCCATTAAGACTTGGACTAAAATCTTTTCTCTCTTCATAAAGATCTGTAAGCCTATTTATATTTAAAGCCTGACTCTTTGATAAGTGATTAAAGTCATCGTCTTCATGGCCTAGAAAATTTATTGGAAAGTCCTTACTTGCATAATCGCTTAAATAGTCAGCATTAATTCTCTTTAGAGTATCATTTAACAAGACAGACCTTGAGTCTTTTGCATCCATATCTGAAAAAATATAGGAAAAAATTAAATTTTCTGCAAATGAAACAGTTTGAGAGTATAAAAGTATGCTATTATCGTAGGCTTCATAATAGTCTTCAACTTTAAAGTTTAACTTCTTATGAAAGTTTTTAAACTTGTCGCTATACAAGTAGCCTTTAGTAGATATTTTTGGATAATCGTAGTTTAAACCACAAATAATTTTATAGGGAGTATTTATACCTATAGAATTTACCGCCTTTAGAACTTGGAGGCCTTGGGTTTTATTAGAAGCATAGTAATTTTCGTCTTCTAAATAATTTATTAATAGATCTAAAGTATCGTCAATGTTAAGGTTTAATATGTTTTTAAAGTTTTCAACTTTGAATAAAATTTTTCCCAAAGCATCTACGGCCTGTAAATAATCTGATAAAATTTTTTCATCTTGGTTTTTTATAAAATTCTTTAAGATTTCGCCTTTAAAGTTTTCCTCACAAAAATTATTTTTTAAATAATCAATAGGTTCATTCTTAAAAACATTAAGCTCTTTCTTAAGTCCTTCTAAAAATTTTTTAAGGTCTAAATCAATGTTTTTATACTTGTAATACAAGCCCTTGTAGTCAAATTCTCTTAAGGCTCCTACAAATTCATTTTTATTTATATTTTTGTCAGTATAATTATTGAAGTTTAAATTGTCATCGTAAAAACAAGAAATAAGTTTTTTCTTTTCATCATTTTTAACAAAATATAAAAAATTTAAAATAGAAGAAATTAAAGGCAAGGACCTTAGCTTTTCTTCGTTCATAATATTTAGATCTAGCTTTTCTTCCTTGCCAAGGGTTTTTAAAATATTTTCATAGTCATTTGGAATTATTAGAGAAATTTGGTCTAAGGGTATATCAGCTAGGTTTTTGTTAATGTAATTTATAACCTGCTTAATTTCTTCAAGCTTATTAGCTGCTGGCAAAACTATAGTCTCTATGTCAAAAGTTTTTTCTTGGTCTGAAAATATATCTAGACCAAGGTTAACATTAGAAGCCTCAAAGGTCTCGTCAATTACAAAAGATAGGGCTTCAAGGTCCTTCCTTGTCTTTATTACTTTCCTATTAGGTCTTTTGGTATAAAAAGGAAACTGGACAGTGATTTGATTTCCCATTTCCATTAAGCTTTTAATTAGTTTAAGCTCCTGCCTTCTAAATTCAATAAAACCGTTTATGACAATGTCGTAGTCTTTAATTTTTTGGCTATTCTTTAGATTTTTTATCCCGTCAAAATATAGGCCTATATCATCTTCTAATGAATTTTTCTTTAAAAAATCTTCGTAGGTCTTGTATATATTTGCTAGATTTTTTAAATCTAAGTCTTCGTATACTTGAGATTTATAAGTTTCGCTGTCTATTTCATGAGACTTTAAATCTAAAAGATAATTAAAAATTTCTTTGGCTGTGCCTAGAGATGACGAATAAGTATAAGATTCATCTTCTAAAATCTTTTTTATTATCCATGCCCCCTCTTCTCTTGATATATATTTTTTCTTAGGGGCTTTAAAATCACTTACTAGGTCATCAAAGGTTAGGATGTTCTTAATAGAAACTCCACCTACTGCTTCTGCAAGGGCTTTTCTCATATGGTCCAGTTGAGAATAGTTGGCTAAGATAAAAATTGTCTTCAACCTATCCCTAGCAGCTAGATTTTTAAAATCATTAATATTGTCCCTATTAAAGTCATAACCTATTTCTCTTATAATTAACTTATTCATATTCATTTAAAATTAAAGATGCAGCTCCAATAATTCCTGCGTTATTTAAAAACTTTGCTTTTACTATAGGCATTTGATCAAAGGAATTTATTTTTTCTTGGTAGGCTCTTAAATAATCATCCCACCAAATATGTGAGGAATTAATAACTCCTCCACCAACTATAAAAACTTCTGGATCGAAAAAATTTTTAAAAGAAACAGTTGCTGTAGCCAAGTCGTCGACAAATTTTTCTACAGTCATCTTTGCATAAGGATCGCTTTTAAAGGATTCCATAATTTCAAAACCAGATTTTCTTTGACCTGAAAACTCAAAATATGTTTCTTCTAAACCAGTTCCGCCAACATATCTTTCTGTACAGCCTCTTTGACCACAAGCACAAAGTCTACCATTGGGATAGAGAATTGTGTGACCAAGTTCTGACGCCCTATACCTTGCTCCTCTAATAATGTGGTCTTTGTAGAAAATAAAACCTCCAAGACCTGTCCCTAAAGTTATAGCCAAGGCAGAATCATATCCCTTCCCTGCTCCAAGCCACATTTCACAAAGGCCTGCACAGTTGGCATCATTGTCTATTTTAAATTTTAAATTTGGATGGATGGCTTCTAATTCTTTTTTTATATTCATGCCAATCCAGCCTTCAACATTGCCACCAATTGTAAGAACCTTGCCTTCTTTATAGTCAATTGTTCCAGGTGAGCCTACTCCTACTCCTTCAATTGGCAAATCCGTTTTTAGATCATTTATTAAATCAGCTATGGCTCTTATAACTTCTTTGTTTACTTTAGAAGTTTTAGTTGAAAGACTTTTAATGATTTTTCCATTTTCATCAACTAAGCCGCCTTTTACTCCAGTGCCTCCCAGATCAATACCTATTGCATATTTCATCTTAATCACCTATAAATTCTCTTAAAAGAGACTCACTGCTAACTAATTTATCATCATCTATTGATACAACATATTTTAAAGTTTCCAAAACGTTCCTAGCTTCGCTATAATATTCAGAGTCTTCTTCAATTGTCTCTAGCATTGGAACGATATGTTTTTTTAATACTGCTGACTCATAAGGTAGAGACGAGCTTATTAAAGCATCTGCCTTTTCTTGGAATGGAAAAATATATTTTTCTTCAGCCTTGCCAATATTGTCCCACATTTTAAAGGTTTCTTCTATACTGTAACCTCTAAAGTTGTGGTCTCTAACACTTCTACGAATTAGTCTTCCATCAGTTGTTGAAACTCTATTATGGGAGTCTAAGTTAACTTGGTTCAAAGCGGAAATATAAACCTTGTACTTATTTTTTTCTGGAATTAATTTTGATATTAGAGGATTAAGGGCGTGAATCCCTTCAATCATAATAATTGTATGGCCATCAGGAACAATTTCTTCATCCTTGTACATGCCCAGGCCAGTTAGGAAATCAAATTCTCTTTTATAAATTTTTTCTTGGTTTAAAAGCCTGTACATATCCTTATTAAAAAGATCGAGATCAACTGCATAAGGTGACTCAAAGTCAAATTCTCCATTTTTATCTAAGGGAGTTTTTTCCCTATCGACAAAGTAGTCGTCCATAGAAATCATTATTGTTGAATAGCCAAGAGCTTCTAAATAAATTTTTAGCTTGCCAGTAAAAGTAGTTTTGCCAGATGAAGTAGGTCCAGAAATCAACACCATTTTTATGTCCTTGTCGTTGTGTATTTTACTTGCAATATCCATTATTTTTTTTGTGAAAATTGCATCTGAGATTTGCATTATCTTTTTTGCTTGGCCAGATAAAATCTTTTCATTTATATCTGCAAGTTTATTTAGCCCTAAAAGTTTATAATGGTCAGTTGAATCTTGGAAGACTTTTGCAAGTTTTGGCATCTCCTTGTAGTTAGAAGCATCGAAATTGTTTTTAATATTAGGAGAAATTAGTAGTAGTCCAGGATAATAGTTCATTAACTTGTAGCTAGAAATATAGCCAGTTGTTGGAGCTAAAATTGAATAATTAATGTCTATTAATTCTTGACACTGACAAATTCCAACATCAATGTCTTCTTCAATTGTAGATAAAAGTCTTATTATCTCTGGATTTTTGTCTTTAAAAATTTCAATAGCTTCATTTTTAGAAACAGTGTAAGTCTTAATTTCATAGTTAGCTGCAATAATGTCATCCATTTCTTTTTTTATTTTTTCAATTTCTTCTATTCTAAGTCCTTGTCTATTTGCAAAGTCAATATAAAGACCTGCCCCTATATAGTGATTTAGGTCTGCCTCTATTTGAGGATACAGACGATTTAAAGCCATAGCAAAAACTAAACTCAAAGTTTTTGTATAGGTTCTATTTCCCCATTTGTAAGAAATATCTAAAAATTCAACTTCCTTGTCTTTTTCTATCTTTTCTCGCAAGTCTACAATTTTATTTCCAACTTTGCAAATAGGATAGTCTTTGTAATTGTCTATCTTATTTTTGGCATAGTCAAAATAGCTTATATCAGCAGTTTTAATATCTTCAGCAAAAATTTTAATTTTCTTCATCTATTTCTCCTTTAATAATTCTATTTAAAATCTCAGTGTTTTCTATTTCTATAATCTTTCCATTTAAGTAGGAAAAGTCACCTTCAAAACCATTGAAAACTAACTTATAACAATGAAGTAGTTGGTTTTTAAGTCCATACTTGTCTTTGAAATACTTGTTGATTCTAGCTAATCCATACTTTCTATCTCCAACTAATGGCATTTTTAAATAAGCTAGATGGGCCCTAATTTGATGTGTTCTACCAGTTATTAAATCTATTTCTAGAAGACTATATCTCTCTCCTGTCTTTAAGGACTTGTAACCAGTTACAACCTCTTTACTATTTTCAGTTTTATTTTTAGATATTCTAACTTGGTTGTCCTTGTCTGCTAGTTTTTCAAAGTAAGCTTTTTCGATCTTTTCTCCATCAACTTTTCCGACTACAATAGTTTTATAAAATTTATCTAAGCTATTTTCCCTTTGAACCCTATTTAATTCTTGTAAGGCGGCGTAGGTTTTAGCTCCAATAATTAAGCCAGATGTATTTCTATCTAGTCTATTTGCTAGAGCTGGACTAAAGGTAGAAGATCTTTTAGGCTGGTAGTCTCCTTTTTTTATTAAATAAGAAGTCATTCCATCAACTAAATTGTCTTCTCTATAATTCTTTTTAGCGGCGTGAGAAAGAAGTCCTGCTTCCTTGTTCATAACTATAATATTTTCATCTTCATAGACTACATTTATTTTTACATTTGATTTAGGAATCTTTTCTTTGGTCTTAAATTTTTCTATAGTTTCATCAGAAAAGTATATTTTTATTAGGTCATTCTCTTTTAAAATATATTTTTCATTTACCTTTTTATCGTTAACTACTATATTCTTTTTTCTAAGTTGCTTGTACAAAAAAGACAGTGAGGCATTTCCTAAAAGTTTTCTAAGATACCTGTCTATCCTCTGACCTTTTTGGTCTTCATTAATTATTATTTCTTTCATTTTCCATCCTTTAGTCCATAATTATTTCTTGTAATTGTTTTAGGCTAAAAATATAAACTCCAACATTTGTTATTATTAGCTGGCTAAGACTTATTGAAATAAAAGAGATAAAAAAATTTAAGCCAGAAGTATAATACAAGGCCAGTCCAACAAAAAGGCCGGATATTAAAGAAAAAATCGCCGCATTTATATGTTTGTTTTTTACATATTTAGAAATAGCATAAGTTATTGCTGCACAGGAAATTCCAACTCCAATATCGATTATGCCAAGAGGCGAAAAAATATTTGCAAGGCCTGCTGCCAATATAAAAGTTCCAACGTACTTTCTATTACAAAATGGAATTACCGACATGGCCTCTCCTATTCTAAATTGGATCATCCCAAAACCAATTGGGTTTATGTTTATTAAAATAAAATATATGCCTATTAAAATCGCTTTTTTTGTTAAATCTTTTATCTCCATTAACTTCTCCTTTTATCTGTCACTTTTATAATACCACAAAGATTTTTTCTATAAGTACAAACTTCTCTTTTAAAATTTTATATGAAAATTAAAAAATTTTAGTGTAATTATAGTCTTTCTTTTTACTTTAAGATAAAATGTGATAAAATACTTATTGTATTAATTATAATGTAACTTTTAAGAAAATTCACTTTAATTTGAAAGGATAAAAATGAAAAATATATTTAATAAGTTCCTAGACGTCCTTAGCTATCTATTTTCAAAGTTGTCTTATGTAATAATTATAGCAGTTTTAGGATTGTTTGTTTTTTCAAAACTAAATAATCTTTTTGATGTTGGAATAATTGATAACGAAAATTTCATAAGCAAAAAACTTAATTTAAATAGCGAAGAAGAAGTTGTAGATCTAAGTCCTGCAAAAATTATCTACAAGGGTGGCAGGCCAAGCGAAGAACAAATCCAAGCTGAAGAAGAATTTTTGAAATCGAAGGGATCAATAGTTTCTTTTGAAATTAAAGCCAACCAAAGTGTAGACGAAGTTTGTGATAGTATTCTAGCTGCAGGTCTTATAAATGACCCTACTTCTTTTAAAATGATGTTAGAATCAACTAAGTTAATTGATAAAATCGAGCCTGGAACCTATGAAGTCCCATCAGATATTCGAAATAGAGATTTGATTTCTGAAATTACTCACACTGAAACAGTTAACGAAAGTATTTCCTCGAAGAATGTTGAAAAAGAAGAAACAATCGACTTGGTTACTTTTGAAATAAAAGAAGAAGATGGACCTATTGAAGTGTCTAATACATTAAAAGAAGCTGGCCTAATCCAAGATACCACAACTTTTATAAATCTCTTAGAAGATGCAAATCTTTTAGATGAAATAAAACCTGGCAAATATAGGCTACCAAGAAATATTAAAAATATAGACTTAATAGAGTCAATAACACTAAATGAACAATAAAAAAACTTCTGCTTAAGACTTTCTTAGGCAGAAGTTTTTCTTTATCATTATCTTTTTTCCTTTAATAATTTATCTTTTAATGTCCAAAGATCTAAACTCAAGTCTACATAATATTCGTGAGGATATTCTAATCTCTTTTGTTCTTCCCAAAGTCTAGCAACTGCTTTTTCAGATTTTTCTTTTATCTGATTAAGGCTTGGAAGTTTGTAGACTAGTTTTCCGTCCTTATAAATTCTCTTTAACATTTTTACTGCCTGATAGTCGGTAAGAGTTCTTCTCTTCCAAGTAAAGTTTGGATGAAATATTTCAACAGAATCTGTATCTTCATATTTTTCATCGTGCAGACATACTAAATCAGCCAGTGGAGCATCATCTTTATTTGAATAAAACCTATAGACTTGTTTAAAGCCAGGAGTTGTAATTTTTTCTACATTTTCGCTAATTTTAATTTTTGGAATGATTTCTTCATTTTTTTCAACAGCTACAAGTTTGTATACTCCACCAAAAACTGGATCGCTTTTTGCAGTTATTAGTCTTTCACCTACACCAAAGGAATCGATTTGGGCTCCTTGGTCTAAGAGAGACTTAATTATTTTTTCATCTAAGGAATTTGAAACCATAATTTTTACATCTTCATAGCCATGGGCATCAAGGGTCTTTCTAATTTGCTTGCTTAAGTAGGCAATGTCCCCACTGTCAATTCTAACACCTGTTGGCCTGTGACCACTTGGAACAACAACTTCATCAAAAACTTTAATGGCATTAGGCAGGCCTTCTTTTAAAACGTCATAGGTGTCAATAAGAAGATTGCAATTTTCTGGATAAGTTTCTGCATAGGCCTTAAAGGCTTCATATTCGCTATCAAAAAACTGTACCCAGGAGTGGGCCATTGTTCCCAAGGCTGGAATATCAAACATCTTTCCTGCCAAGGTATTGGAAGTTCCAATAGCTCCTCCAATATAAGATGCCCTAGCTCCATAAAGAGAAGCAGAATAACCTTGGGCTCTTCTTGAGCCAAATTCTGAAACTGCCCTACCTTCAGCAGCATTTACAATTCTTCTTGTTTTTGTAGCTATTAGAGACTGGTGGTTAATAGTAAGTAAGATCAAAGTCTCCATTAGTTGAACTTGAATAATCGGACCTCTTATAATCATTAAAGGTTCGTTAGGATAAACAGTTTCCCCTTCTTCAAAGGACCAAATGTCGCATTTAAATTCAAAGTTTTTTAGATAGTCTAAATATTCTTCAGAAAGATTGTGATTTTCTCTTAAATAAGAAATCTCATCTTCATCAAAAGATAGGTTTTCAATATAGTTTACGACATTTTCTAGACCAGCAAAAACTGCATAACCTCCATCGTCTGGAATTTTTCTAAAGTAGACATCAAAATAAACTATTGTATCTTCATGGCCCGTTTGTAAAAATCCATTGCCCATAGATAGTTCATAGAAGTCAGTTAATAAATTAAGTTTGTTTAAATCTTTCATTTTCACTCTCCTCATTTTATAAATAGATTATACAACACATTATAAAAAATAACAGCCTCAATAAAGAGGCTGCTAAAGTCAAATAGAAAAATTTTTCTATAATTATTTTAATACTATATGAGTTTCTTTTTTTAATAAGTAAATCATCCATGGATTATTACTTAAAATCCACATGGCTATAAGTTTTTAACTTCATCAATTGTCAAAGTATCTCCTAAAATTACATTTCCAATTTTTTTATACGATTCAGTGTCACCTGAAGTAAAAAATTCCACCTTGCCCTTATCTTTTTCAGAAGTTAACATTCCCTCTTTTGCAAGCTCTCCTTTAATTATCTCAGCACATTTTTTCGCTGGATCAATAATTTTTATATCCTTACCCTTTTCCTTATAATAGTCAACTACAAAGTCTTGCAAAACTGGGAAATGAGTACAAGATAACATAACTCCGTCAGGATCAATAGTAGCTTGGTCTAAGTAAGAGTAGACAATTTTTCTTCCTTCTTCACTTTTCCCTAAACCATTTTCTACAGCTAAAACCATTTTTGGAGCGCCAATGCCTTCAACTTCAATAGAAGGTTTGCCTGCCTTTAATAATTTTTGTATAAGTCCTGACCTTATAGTCGCCTCAGTTGCAAGCACTAAAACCTTTTCCAGATCATTTTCTAAAGCAGCCATTACTCCTGGCTCAATAACACCTACAACAGGAATGTCAGTGGACTTTGAAATTTTTTCTAACGAATAAACAGTAGCAGTATTGCATGCTATAACAAAAGCTTTTAAACCCAAATTCTCTAATTTTTTAAAAGCAGAATATGAAAGGCTTTCGATTTCTTCCCCTGGTCTAGTCCCATAGGGAACGTTTTTCGTATCTCCAAAAATATAAAAGTCTTCAGCAGGCATTGCCTTGTACAATTCTTTTAAAACAGTAAGTCCTCCTAAACCACTGTCAAAAACTCCAATTTTTTTATTCATACTTACCCTCCTTTTTCTTACACTCCTTATTATAACAAATAAAAGCAAGTTTACTTAAGAAAAATGAAAATTTTCCTAAAACTTTTTCGCCTTATTGAAAGAAAAAAAATAAAGTGATAATATTGTAAATATAAATACTTAGGAGGTTTAAATGAAACATCAAGAAATAACAGTTATAGACTTTGGTGGTCAACACTGCCAGCTAGTAGCTAGACGAATAAGAGATCTTAATGTATATTGTCAAGTTATTCCCTATAAAAAAGCCCTTGACCATATAAAAGAAAATAAGCCCCTTGGCATAATTTTAATTGGCCAAGCAGGCAAAGATTTAACTGACAAGCATAAATTAGTAATAGAAGAATTAAGAAAAACAAAACTTCCAATACTTGCAATAAACTATGCAATTGAAGAAATAATAAAAAATAACGGCGGCAAAATTGAAAGTTGCCAAGACCTTAATGACCTTGTAGAAATTGAAAACACAAGTAAACACAACTTGTTAGCAGATATTAACAGCCCTTCTAAGGTTTGGACTTCATTTTTTATAAAATCATCTGACCTTGGACCAGGTTACGAAATAATCCAACAAACAAAAGACGGAGATTTTGTCTCAGCACTAAACGAAGAAAAATCACTTTACCTAGTCCAATACCATCCAGAACTATCAACAAGTGAAAATGGTACAGAGCTAATTAAAAACTTCCTTTATAATATTTGCAAGTGCCAAGGAGACTGGACAGTAAAAAACTTTAAAGAAGCCCAAATCCAAAAAATTAAAGACCAAGTTGGAGATAAAAAAGTTCTCCTTGCCCTATCAGGTGGAGTTGACTCATCAGTTTGTGCAGCCTTAATTTCCAAAGCCATAGGCAAAAACCTAACCTGTGTCTTTGTTGATACTGGACTAATGAGAAAAAATGAAGGCGACGAAGTTGAAGGATTTTTTAAAGATCAAGACCTAAACTTCATTAGACTAGATGCAGAAGAAAGATTTTTAGGAAAACTAAAAGGTGTCACAGATCCAGAAAAGAAGAGAAAAATAATTGGCGAAGAATTTATAAGAGTCTTTGAAGAAGTTGGAAGACAAGTTGGTTCAGTAGACTACCTTGCCCAAGGAACAATTTATCCTGACATAATAGAATCAGGCAAAGAAGACGACCAAGTAATTAAATCTCACCACAATGTAGGTGGTCTACCAGATGTAATTGACTTTAAAGACCTAGTAGAGCCATTAAAAGATTTATTCAAAGACGAAGTCAGAAGACTGGGAGAAGAGTTAGAGATGCCTGACTACTTAGTCCACAGACAACCCTTCCCTGGCCCAGGACTAGCAGTAAGAGTAATGGGAGAAATTACTAAAGAAAGATTAGATATTCTAAGAGAAGCTGACTATATCTTTAGAGAAGAAATTGCCCTAGCAGGCCTTGATAGAGAAATCAGCCAGTACTTTGCAATAATAACAAATATCCAAACAGTAGGAGTAAAAAACGATCAAAGAACCTACGACTACACCCTAGCCCTAAGAGCAGTAAAAACCAACGACTTTATGGTTGCTGACTGGGTAAAAATTCCATTTGAAGTTTTAGAAAAAGTTTCAACTAGAATTACTAGCGAAGTCAACCATATAAACAGAGTTGTCTACGACATAAGCTCAAAACCACCAGCAACAATTGAATGGGAATAGTAGCAAAATTTTCTAAAATGGCTTAATTACAAGCTATATAGAGAATGAAAAATGGCTGCTGGTACTCAAATGGTACTGGAAGTAAAAAAGAATAAACTAAATAATAGTTCCAAGTGGTTTACATTTGGGCAAAATAAGACCGTAGTTTAAAAACTGCGGTCTTTTTGCGTTCATTTTATTATTCTTTTTCTCTAGAGAAGGGTCAAATTAACGTAATTTAATTTAATTAAAATTTTTAAAGCTAAATGTATATTGCAATAGGTATTACCATAATAACTGGTGCACTTATTACAGTTTTAATTCCGCCCTCACCAACGAATTGATCTAAAGATGGATCAGAAAAAAATTCTTGAAATTCTTTCATTTTATCTAATTGGAGCTTAGAAAAAACTGTATTTCTAAGTAGGCTTATCTCCCCATCATCCATACAAACTTTAATAACCTTTCCTAATATTTTATAGTTTCCATCGGTAACTTCACTCATATTATTATTTAAAAAGTAATTTTCATCTGTTGGAAGGATTATATTAATTTTATCTGCTTCACAAATTATATCTTTTTTTCCATCTGCTTGAAGCCCTTTAATTAAACCATCTATTTGGGAGTTTAGCCTTTTATCTGTCAACACATTTCCTTTTCTGTTTTTATTATTTTTAGGATTGTTATCAGTAAATAAGTTTGCTAAAGTTATAATTTCTTTGAATCCAGATAACATATCAATAACTGGATTGTTTTTCAGAGTTCCTTGAACTTCAACAAAATCTCCAATATTTAAGTTATTAATGTCACGATTAATAAACTTTGCATTCTCCAATTGTTCTTTTAGTTGCTGGAACAAAGAAACTGGAGTGTGGGTTCTTTCTTCAATAATAGTTTCACCATCATTTGACGTACCTTTATGATTTCCACGAACTCCTATATTCAAAAACGCGAATAGATTGTTAGTGCCTATATTTGATTCTATATCATTTACTTGATTTTTATTTTTTGAAGTTTGAACATTTTTAACATCTGCAAAGCCATCCTCAATTGTAGCTAACATATCAAAAACTATTTTAGTATTAAGATAGATTGGTATTGTAAGCTTATTCTTTTCTATTTTATTCACTACTTTAAATCGCCTTTCCTATAAATTGTATGGTTTTCATGTTATTTATCTTATATTCTAGATTTATTATTTTTATTTTAAAAATCTTGATTTTTTAGGATAAGATAACTTCCAATCTTCAAATTCTTCGTCTGTTATTTCATCGTTGTAATGCTTTTTTCTCATTTCATTCCATTCTATTAGAAAATTATTAAAGTCTACATCATTTGATAATAGTCCTGTGACTTCTCCATCGTCTGCTAATGGTCTAAACTTCATATCTTTTTCATAATCAAATATTATATGCATTATTTCAAAAATAGAATTAGGTTCATGATCGATCAATGCTGATATATCACAACCAAGTGCTTCAGATATTTTTTGTAATTGTTCTTTACTTGGAGATCTATTTCCAAGTTCGTAATTTCTTATAGCAGCATCTGTCAATCCAGACTTAATGGCAAGTTCTTTTTGAGTTAAGTTTCTCATAAGTCTTAACTTTTTTAATTTTTCTCCAGAAATCAAACTAACTCCTCCTTATTTCATAATAACTATAAATATTTTATCACAAGACGAACAAAAGCTCAACAAAACTGTTCTGTTACAAATATCTGCAAGCATCTGAATATTTTAGAAAAAAATAAATAGAAAAAACTTGACAGAACAAATATGAACTGTTATTATATATACATACCGTTCGATAATGAACGGAAAATGTAAGATATAAAAATTAATGCTCGCCTTTTTTGAGGATGTAGAACCTTACAAACTATAAAAGGAGGACATTATGAAAGGTATTTTTATGAATGCAAAAGATGTGCAAGAATTTCTTGATGTAAGTAGGACAACTGCATATCAAATAATAAATGATATGAATCAAGATCTACTTAAATTAGGCTATCGTGTGCAAAGAGGAAAGGTAAATAGAGAATACTTTATGGAAAAGTATTGCTATAAACCAACAAATACAAAGGAGGTTTAGAGTGCCAGCATTTAGAGATGAAAGTGGGAACAAGACTTGGTTTTGTAAATTTAATTACACCAACTGGAAAGGAGAAAAATTAACTAAGAAAAAACGTGGATTTTCAACGAAAAAAGAAGCTTTAAAATGGGAACAAGAATTTTTAAATCAACATTCTGAATCGATTGAGATGAGCTTTAGGGAGTTTTTTGAACTTTATAAGAGAGATAGAAAACCAAGAATAAGAGAAAATACTTGGAGGACAAAAGAAGCAATTGTAAATCAAAAAATACTTCCTTATCTAGGTGATCTAATGCTTAATGAGATAAGTAATGTAACCATAATTCAATGGCAAAATGAGCTTATGAAGATTAAGGATAAGAATGGGAAAAACTACTCTCCTACTTATTTGAGAACTATTCATGCCCAGTTATCTAGTATCTTAAATCATGCCTGTAGGTACTACAATTTAAAAACTAATGTTGCTCGTGATGTTGGTTCTATGGGAGAAAAAGAAGCTGACGAAATGCTCTTTTGGACACAAGATGAATATGAAAGATTTATAGAAGCTATTAAAGATAAACCTGAATCATTCTATGCCTTTGAACTGTTATATTGGTGTGGTCTTAGGATGGGAGAATTATTAGCCTTAACAAAAGAGAAATTTGATTTTGAAAGGCATACATTAAAAATTGATGAATCTTTACAAAGGATTAATGGGAAAAATGTAATAACTGCTCCTAAAACTAAAAAAAGCATAAGGACAATAGTTATGCCTGAATTTCTAACTTATGAGATCAAAGAATATATAGATAGCTTTTATAAGTTAAAACCAAAAGACTTAATATTTAATTTCTCTAAGAGCTACCTACACCATGAAATGGATAGGGGATCTAAGAAAGCTCAAGTAAAACGAATTAGAATACATGATTTAAGGCATTCTCACGTTTCACTCTTAATTGAACTTGGATTTTCTGCAACTGCAATAGCTGATAGGGTTGGACACGAATCCATTGACATCACCTATAGATATGCTCATCTTTTCCCTAGCAAGCAAAAAGAAATGGCTTTGTCTTTAACACAAGTAAGACATAATAAGGCAAATGACTGGAAAGATTTATTAGAAGAGGACGATAAAGATGTTTAGAAGACATTCACTAGATGATATTTCTAAAAAAACGAAAAATAAAGAGAAAAATAGAAAGAGAAATCGCATTTTAAATTTCAGGGTTTCTGAAGAAGAATATGATTTAATAAACAAAAAGATTGAAATAAGCGGACTTAAAAAGCAAGATTATTTTATTCAAATGTTATTAAATCACGAAGTTAAGTTGGTAAGTGATTACAGACTTTCTGATAATATAGCCAAAGAAATATTTCAACTAGCAAAAGTTATTAAAAAGTTTGGAAAACTAGATGACGATGAAGCTGATATTTTAATCTATGTTTTAGAAATATATGAAGAAATCAAAAAAGAAAAAAGCCCCTACTACAAAGAGTAAAGGCATACACTCCTGTGAGAAGTGTTCTCTAGACAAGTTCATTTTACCACAGGAGTCTTATTTATACCAGACAGGAGGATAAAATGAAAAATAAATATAAAAATTTGAAGAGATTAGTTACTTGTAAAAAGAAAAGGAGTAAGCCTTATGACAGATATTAAATTAAAATTCCCAGAAATAGATCAGACTTACGCTTTTTTAGACTTGCAAACTACAGATAAAGGGACGGTTAGACAAATTACTGGGAATATTGTAACTGCTATTTTAAATCCAAAATATTGCCAAAACCAAAAAATAATTGATGGACAAATATTCTTTGATAAATTTACCAATGAAATAAAATTCCAGGGGAAAATTATCGGAGAAAGAAATATAAAGGAAAATCAAATACGACTTTGGGATGATTCTTTGAACAATAGATTAGGCTTAGAGATAGAAAAACATTTTGGAATTAATTATAATGCCAATAAAATGTGGGAAGCTATTCGTTTTGTATCTCACCAATATGAAGTGAGTCCGCCAAAGCAGTATCTTCAAAATCTAAAATGGAATGGAGATAAGAATGCCATTAGAAAACTTTTACCAAAGTATTTAGGAGCAGATGATACAGAGCTTAACAATTGGATAATGGAACATATGATATTGGGCATGATAAAAAGAATTTTTAATCCAGGATCTAAGTTTGATGAGATGATTGTTTTAGTTGGTGGGCAAGGTATAGGCAAATCGACTTTTGCAAGATATTTGTCCATAACAGATGATTGGTTTTGTACAATAGAAAACATTCAAGGTAAGGATGCTGTCATGAACCTTATGGGTAAAACTGTTGTTGAAATTGAAGAATTTGTTGCTTTAAGAAATGCAAAATCGGCTAATGAAGCTAAATCTTTTTTATCCAAACTAAGTGATAGAATAAGAATACCTTACGAAAAATATGCAACAGATGTGCCAAGAACTTGTATCTTCATAGGTACATTAAACGAAAGAACTTTTCTTAATGACCATACTGGAGAAAGAAGATATTTACCTGTTGAATGTAACCCGAATAAAAGAATAAGGACTATATATCCTGATAAAAATAATAAAGAAAAAATCTCAGACAAAGAATATATATCTAGCATAAGAGAAGATTTTAATCAGGCACTGGCCTTGGGATATGAAATTTTTAAAAACAAGACTCACTCATGGACTATACCAAAAAATCTTCTAAAAGACTTGTATAAGGAGCAAGAAAAATTCAAATATCTAAACCCAGATGTGGAAGATATTAGATATTTCTTAGAAGAATATAAGCCCAAAAGTGCAGATCCTAATATAACTTGTTTCAAAGAACTAACCATGCAAGGCTACCAAATAAAATCAAAATCTTTTTCAGAGATTATGGATAATTATTTCCAAGAATGGATTCCAGTTAGGTCATCAAAGACCAAGAGAATATCACCAAGTGGAGTCTCAATCCCAGTAAAACTATATTATGAAAAGAAAACAGAAAATGAAACTGACTTTATAGAAGTTGATAAGAATTTGTTGCCAGAAGAATGGCAAAAAGAAAATCAATTAAAAATAGATACAGCAAATCAAGTGAAAGATATAAATGTAACTTTGTAACTTGTAACCCACCGTTATAAATCTTCTTAAATTAGGATTACATTAATTAATGGCTTGATAATAAGGGGTTGAAACAGACTCTTAAAACAAGCTTGCCTAATTTTGGAAGTTTTTATTTTATAAGTTACAGTTACACTTATTAATTTCTATTTGAAAAATTATGGAAAATCAAATTAAAGACTTGTTAATAATAGCAAGCACAGTAAGTGAGTACTCACTTACGAAAAAATCAAAAAATCAATAGCTTTTAAGGCTATATAATTTTATGATTTTTACCTTGTTAGGGAGAACCCTAAGACCCCAAAAGATATGAGCAAAGGAGAAAATTATGGATAATAGAACAAGAAAAAATCAACTTAAAATATATTTAACAGATGAAGAAAAAGAAATTTTTGAAAAGAAAATGAAACTTGCAAATTGTAAAACAATGTCCCATTTTCTTAGAAAATGTGTATTAGAAAAAGAGATATATGTTGTAGATTTAGAACCATTTAGAAACCTACAATGGCTACTTTCAAATGCAACAAATAATATAAACCAAATTGCAAAAGCTACTAATACAACTGGAATTATTTACAAAAATGAAATCGAATCAATGAATAAACAGATAGAAAAATTATCAAAAGAAATATGGCAGATCCATTCCTTACTTCTTAATAAGTCAAAAGGAAATTATGGTGATTAGTATGGCAATTACAAAAATACATCCTATAAAATCAACTCTAAATTTGGCAATAGACTATATAACTAAGAGTGAAAAAACTGATGAAAAAGTCTTGGTATCTTCATTTAAATGTTATCCATATACTGCTCTTATACACTTTATAACAACACGAGAAGATAATGATACTAAAGGTACAGTTTTGGCTAGACATTTAATCCAATCTTTTCTACCAGGAGAGGTTGATCCTATAAAAGCTCACGAAATTGGAATGGAATTATGTAAGAAAATTTTAAAAGAAGATTATGAATTTGTTTTTGCAACTCATATAGATAGAGGGCATATCCACAACCATATAATCTTTAATAATGTTAAATACAAGACTGGCAAATGCTACCAATCTAACAAAAAATCTTACCACAAAATCAGGTATCAAAGTGACGAATTATGTAAAGAAAATAAGCTTTCAGTCATTGATGAATACTATGAAGTTTACAAAAGAAAATATAAAACTGCTGGTAAGTCTTGGTACGAATATGACCAAAACAAGAAAGGAAATTCTTGGAAGTCTAAACTGCAATTTGATATAGACAGAATGATTAATAAGTCTAACTCGTGGGAAGAATTTTTAGAAAATATGAAATCTCTTGATTATGAAATTAAGTTTGGTAAACACATTGCTTTTCGTCATAAAGATAAGAAAAGATTTACAAGAGCTAAGACTATCGGAGAAGATTATACTGAGGAAAAAATCAAAGAAAGAATAGATTTAGCTATTAAAAACAAAGCTAATCCTATTAAAAAACGAGTAGGAAATGTTATTGATATATCTACTAATGAAAAAGCTCAATTCTCTAAAGGCTATGAAGTTTGGGCAAGAAAACACAATATCAAAACTATGGCTGATTCAATAATTAAACTTAGAGAACAAGGAATTAATTCAATTACTCAACTCGATGATCTAATCAAAAAATCTGCTGATGATAGACAAGAATTGTTAAATAAAATAAAGAAAATTGAAACTGATATGAAGAGTTTATCCCAAGATATGGAAAATATAAATACTATAAATAAGTATCGTGAAATCTATAAATACCACAAGAAAAATCCTGAAGATAAGCAATTTGCAGATGAGTATTATAGTGAACTTTCTGTCTATAAAATAGCTGCTAAAGAAATATTAGAAAGATATAAAAAGCTACCAAATACAAAAGAAATACTATCAAACCTCGATAAATTGCAAGAAAAAAAGAACACTCTTATGCAAGAGTATTCTAAGTCAAATGATTTATTTTATGAGTTGAATCAGTGTATGAAAAACTATGAGAATTATACGGATAAGGAAGTAGAGAGATGATTTATATTTTATACTTCTTTTCCCTAATCTCAAATGCTTCTTTTCCACCTTCGAGGAGTTTTATTACATGTTGCTTCACATTATTCGAGTCAATAGAACCTATACCATTATCAATAATTTTTCCTTTTCCATCTTCCTCATTTAATGTTACAATAAGTTCAGCATCTCCAAAGACTGGAATATTAGCATTATGCGTAGCAAATATATATTGTCTATCTGATTTGAATTTTCTTATGGAATCCACAAAGCTCTCTGCAATATATGAATTGTCCAGGTTGTCTTCCGGTTGATCTATGATTAATGGATCTGTATTTTCAACTAGTAATACGTTTAATAAAGCTGTACATTGCTGACCTTTTGATAAATTTCTCATGTTTTTAAAGGTACCATTGACATTTAATGATATCTCAGTTATGTCATCTAGTTGCATTTCCTCAATTTCATATAAACTATTCTCATCCATAGTTAATATTTTACTTGCAGTATTGCTAGTAATACTGTAAATTTCAGATAATTCAGTAGGTCTTTTCTTTATATTTTCAATAAAAGTTATACAATCAAAACCATCAAACTCGCTAATACCAGTTATTGATTTATCTCCTATCCCTTCTATCTTTTTTAGTTTAGTAAGTAATTTTTCTTTATTTTGAATTGGAAATGCAGTCACTTTAATTTTATTATCAAATTTATTCTTATTAATCTTTGCAACCTTTTTCTCCAAATCTCTAGCATAATTACTGTTGGCTTCTTTACATTTTTCTAAAATGTTTTTTCTTTTTTCTAACAACTCTGTCTTTCTAGATAAAAGAATCTCTTCTTTTTCTTTGTTTGGTCTAGAATTTTCTACTATACTAACTAAATTCCTGTATTCTTCTACAACTTCAATGTTGGTCTTATCTTGTATGCCTTCTATTTTACTTATTAATTTTGAGAATTCACTTTCTTTATTATTTTTATACTCACTCCAGTCTTCAACAACTTTATTGGAATTTAACATTAAATTCTCGTACTCATTTTTAATAGTTTCTTCACAGATAAGGACTTTATCATTGAATTCTTCTACCTTATTTTTTACTTTAGTATAAAATTGTATCGAATCACTTGAATCATCAGTAACGTTAATTCTTTCTATGTTAATTTTATAGGAGGAAATTTTCTTGACTAATGACTCAATATAACTGTTCTCCTTTTCAAGTTCTACTATAGGCTTTAATTTCTCCTCAAATCCTATTTCATTATATTTTGATAGTTTTTCAATGTTTTTAGGCAATGCTCCTAAATCTTCACTTAATTTCTTAATTTCATCGTTAACTAGTTTTATCTCTTGAGTGTTTTCTTGCAATTCTTTATAGTACATACGTTTTTTATTTAAAACTTTATCATCGATTTTTATTAAACGTTTAACAATATTAGTAATTGTCTCTGAAGATTTAATTGCATCGATTAATTCGTTTTGACCATAAATTTCTATCTTAGGCAAAAGATCTGTAACAGTTAATTCAGACAAACTGCCATCTTCATTAAATACAGTAGTATTTTGATTATATCTTTTTACTAACTTATATTTTTGCCCATTAAGTGAATATGAAGATAAATAAATATTTATTTCTCCAGAGGTCCCTAAATTATTCTTAATCATGTCTTCAATTTCTTTTTCTAATTCTTTGTCATATGAGTAGTTTCCTAATACATATCTTATAAAAGTAATCAAAGTTGATTTTCCTGTACCTCTTCCACCTATTATAGTATTTAATTCATCAGAGAAATCTAGCTCCAGCCCATCTAAATAACCGCCTTTTACACATATTCTTGAAATATAACTTTTATATTTGGTTTTTATAGAACTATTAAGCTTAATTCTTGATGTTGGATCTGTGAACGCTGACTTAAATGAAGCAAAGGTTAGTTCAGACATTTTAATTAGCGTAGTTGCTGTCTCAAGTTTCAAATCTATTGGATTACAAATATCTTTAGCATTTATATATGCAATAGCATTTTTTCTTTTATATTGCGGTTCCTTATTCTTAATTATATTTTTATAATTTGGATCTATTTTTTCTTCACTATCTGGAATTTGAGCCGCTATTAATAATTCATTTATCCACACATGTTGTAATTGACCTAGCTTTAAAATTCCATTATCACTAGTTATATGTGCAGCATACCAAAATCCATCATTTTCAGCTATCTTTTTAGCTATATCAATGCAGGATAAATTACTTTTTTCTGTACCATTTTTTATTTCTGGCATTCCTAATTGTCCTAGAATACGGTTTAGCTCATTAGCATCTGTTTCTGGAGAGAATAGACAAACTATATGAATTTTTTCTGCCGTAGATATTTCAAATCCTGGAAAAACTAAAATACCATTATCTGTTAGAAGTTTTCTTAGATTTTCTGCTCTTTCAACTGAACCATGATCTGCTAAACCAACTACTCTAATATTTTCTTCTTTACATATATTTAAGATTTGTGTATTATATTCTGATTCTTCCATTTTGTCTTTCCCGCGATATTGAGAGTATGCGCTTGGATTTACTTGCAAAGCACATTTGTAATATTGAGCGTATTTCAAAATTTAATCCTCCACTTAAATTTTATTTTTAATAAAAATAATCCCTGTTATTAAATCGAATAATGACTTTCTTCTTCAGCAGCTATTTTAACATTGCTATAATCAATAATATTTCCTACATATATCTCATCATTATCATACATCGTAAATGAATCAACATAAGATAATCTCCCAGCTTTTAATTCTTCTGCAAAATACAGTAAATTTTCCACATTTATAGCTCCACCATTCACTCCAGTTCTGTTAGCTATATGTTTCAAATTATTTTTAAAGTTTCCTTTAAAGAAAGATGATACAAATAAATAGTTGAAATTTTTAACTTTGTCATCAAAGCTTTCCCACCATTTATTTGAATTTATTTTTTTATCTCTAGTTTGATTTTCTTCAATATATCTAATCATTTCATCTGCTTGATTAATTGGTAAATTATATCCAGTAGAGTAAGCCTTATTATCTATAATAACGCCATTAATATCATAAGATATAATTCCATCTGGTTTTCTGCTTTCTCCAAGACGTACGCCCTTAAATTTAAGCTCATTAATTAAAAGGTCTATTGTTTGAATTTCAAAATCTCGATTTGCAGTTCCATCATAAGCTAAATCAATTAGTGCTAGATATCTGTGGTCAACATATTTTAATTTATCTCTTACTTTATCCTTTAATTCTAGTACATTTGTCTTAGAAATCTTAGTTCTAGGTATTTCTAATTTTATAATGTTATCATCAATTACATAACCATTCCTACTATGTTTAAGTGATAGACCCATTGCTTCAATAACTTTTAGTTCGTCTTCTATAGTTGTAATGCTCTCATCAATATTTTTTTTCTAATAAATAAGCCTTAATATCTTCTAAATTTCTTTCTCTGTTGTTAATAGCTTTAATTGTATATCCACGTCTGTTTCTAATATAATCTCTATCTTTACCCTTGGTTGCTAGCATTTGCCAATAAACAATTTTATCAGTCTTTGGATATGAAGATAATCCCCTTGCTCTTTTAAGTTCTTTTATACCATTCAAAGTAATTCTATAGGAATGGCCTATGTTGACCTTGTATTCAACACCTCCGATTTTAGTTGAAACTTCTTTTCCAATTCTTTGCACAAGTCCAACTTTAGATAACCAGCCCGAAATCATTCTTGCATATTTATCAGCTGATCCCTCTGTGTTTGATCGAATACTTACTTTGTCTGTTTCAGAAGCAAGTTCTATTGCTTGAATATATAAATCTTGAGGAATTGATGTAAAACCAGCTTCTCCAAGTCCACCTAATTGCTTACCAAGTTCAAATTTTGTTAAATGGTCTCCACTTTCCAATAAAGTTAAAATTCTTACAGCTGGTGGGTATGACAAAAAGGCTGAAATTAGTATTTCTTTATCTGAATCTTCAGAATTAGATTTTACAAACTTTTCTCCTAGTTTTGTTATAGAGACTGTATCATTTTCTGTATCATAATCTAAAAGTCCTATGGATATTCCCCATCTTAAAAATCCATCAGCAGTCCAATCATCTGTATAAGCTCTACCACCTTGTGTTGTAATAGCAGCTTGAACAATACCACTACACTCAGCATCAGCTCTTTTCTGACCTGATTTTATACCATGACCTTTTAATAAAACATAGTCCATTTCAAGTGGATCTTTTTTCATTTCTGAAATGAGTTTATTTTGTAAATCTAAATCTTTTACTAATTTAGGAAGTTTAGTATTTAAGATTTCCTTGTATATATCGGTATTTTTATCAAAAACAGAAACTACATTTTTTAAATTTTCAAAACTTGATGGATTTTGTATCCAGCCTAATGTTCTTTCTGCCATATTTCCTCCTAGTAATTTGTAATCAAAACTTCTTTGGTTTCGCCTAGCTTATTACGTTGATAATTACTGTTTGAGTAATTTATCTTTAACAAGTGAACTTTATATTTTCCACTCCACTCTTGTAACTCTTTATTAGCTAATCCATTATTAAAAAATACATTTGATAATGCAAACTTAATATTTCTATCATTTAATTCATCTAATATCTCAAATAAAGCTAGATCATCATCAAGAGTCCAGCCTTCAAATCCTCTTTTACCATCATTATATGAACCTACAGAGCTTCTATAAGGTGGGTCACAATATACAAAGTCCGAACTTTTAATTTTAGAGAAATCAAATTCTTTGAAATTCTTATTGCTAAATTCTATGTTGAAAAGTTTGTCTCTAAAAGAAGTAAGTCTATTTTTCATATTTTCATTAAAGCTACTCCTATTAGTTCCAGCAGGGTTATTATAGTCATGATTTGAATTAAACCTAAACTGGTAATTAAAGGAATAACACATCAGAACATATAGCAAAAGAGGGTCTTTGTTTTTATTATAATATTCTCTAAATTCATAATATGATTCTTTGTTTTCCTTCGATAGATTAAATTTACTTATTACATCATCAATATTTCTTAACAACTCTTTGCTATCAGTCTTTTTAAACATTTCTAAAATTTCAATTACAAAATAATTTATATCATTAGCTATTTTCCTATTAGCTTTAACATTAACAGAAACATCTAAGCCACCACAAAAAACGTCATAAAAAGTGTCTATATTTTGAGGAAATAGAGGCAATATTTGAGCTAATAACCTATGCTTATTTCCAATGTAATTAAATGGTGATTTTATATAATTCTCGCTCATAATTACTCCTTTTCTACAAAATATAATATTTCTTTTAAGTTTTTATTTTTATTTGTATGTGCGTTTTTATATCTTTTATAATCTATAAATTTATAATCCACAGTGCTTTGCTTTCCATATTTTTCTAAAATACTAATAATCTCATCATGGGATAACAAACCTTCTGTATTATAGCTAAGAATAATATATCTCGAATTAGTCTTTTTGATTAAATCTTCAAAAGCATTGAAAACTGAGTCTTTTCTACAATAGTCACTTTTTTGTTCAGAATAATCTCTTAATCCAGTTACTCCTTTTATTCTAGGAGCATCATATTTAGCTATTGTTTCTAATACATGATAATTGGGCAAGTACTGCCTTTGATTATATGGTGGATCAAAGTATGCTAAATCTGTTTTTATATTTTCGATTAATTTATTAGAATCTTCATTATATGCTTGTCCTACTGAATTATTAATTGATAAACCTACATTTTTTAATTCTAAATTATTCAACGCCCTTTTATCCCAGTGTTTTAAATAAGCTCCATATACTCCTGTTATATTGCTGATAAATGGAACTGCTTCTATTAGACAGGCAAGTAAGTAAAAATATTCATCTTCATTAATAGAAGATGCATTATACCAATTTTCGATCTGAGTCCTAACTAAATCAATTTTTAAAGCATTCTCTTCTGTGAAATACATTCTTCCGCCCTTAGGACTATAATTTTGGTAAATAAAGCAATTTTCTAGATGAAGATTTATATTTTCAAAATTACGATTATTTAAATATTCTATTGGATTTGATATATTAAGGTTCTTAAATTCTAATTTAGAATTTATCCCAACTGTTCCTCTTAATAGCACATAAGAAAAATACATCAAATCGTTAGATATAACATCATATCCGAGATTTTTAAATTCACGAGATACAACTCCCGAACCAGCAAATACATCTGATATACTTTTTACATCTATTGTTTTTTCTTTAATTAATTCTAGTATATATGGTATAATCAGCGTTTTGCCACCAATAAATCTCATTTGCTTTCCTCTTCATTCTTTCTTCTGTATTCAATAATATCTCCAATATCACATTGAAAATACTCACAAATCTTTCCTAATGTTTCCAAACTTACATTTTCGTCTCTTCCCATTTTTGCTATTGTCTTGGGAGTTGTTGCTATTGCACATTGTAAGTCTGCTTTTTTCATATTTTTATCTATTAATAACTTCCATAATTTATTATATGAAAATCCCATATTATTCTCCAATTCTATATTTTACCTTTCTACATGTATAGATTAACTACCTAATTATAGCATATAACACAGATCCCTTTCAATTATATAATTTAGTGTGGTAAACTGAGCAATAAAATAAAGACAGTCCGAAGACTGCCGATATTTATCTCTCTGTACCTTTGCTATGGTCTTTCTTATTTGACTTTACTTTGTCATCTGGCTTAAAGCTTTTTATTTGCCCTAATATGGACTTTTTACCCTTGTCTTGACTCTTTACTTGTTCTTTTGCTTTTAAAGAGTTTGGAATACAAAAAGAGATATTATATTAAAACAATATTTGTCTGGTACTGGGACTGGGACGGGACTAAAAACTTGAAAACGTCCTATAATTAGATGGATTTAGTGATACTCTAAAAAATAGAACCTAGTATTTTGAATGGTTTGGGATATATCGGACGTTTTGAAAAGAAGAATGGGAATAAAAGATATAAAGATATTAAACCGTAAGTTACCTGCTTACGGTTTTTTATTGTGGGTTTACCACAATAAATACCCCCAGCTATGCTGGGGGAATAATTAGCTTTAGCTTCAAGTAAAAAAACTCCAATCATGTTAAAATAGATTTGTCTATCAATCTAATTAAATGAAAGGAGTTACCCACGTGGATAATAATAGTTTATCACATACAAAATGAAATTGTAAATATCATATAGTATGTGCACCAAAATACAGAAGACAAATAATTTATGGAAGAATAAAAACAGATATAGGAAAAATCTTAAGAGATTTGCTGACTAGAAAAGGAATAAAAATAATAGAGTCAGAGTTATGCATAGACCAAGTTCATATGTTGCTAGAGATACCACCAAAATATAGCGTGTCAGAAATAATGGGATACTTAAAAGGAAAAAGTAGCTTAATGATATTTTACCGCCATGCCCATTTAAAATATAAGTATAGAAATAGAAACTTTTGGTGTAGAGGTTATTATGTAGATACAGCAGGAAAGAACACGAAGAAAATTCAAGAATATATCCAAAATCAGTTAAAAGAAGATTTTACAAAAGACCAAATAAGTATAAAGGAATATATGGATCCATTTACTGGAGAAAAAAATGTAAATAATGGAATGAGGCGCTTTAGCGCTAGTTGAAAAAGTAGTGCGATTGATAGACATTCAGTGTGCACAAGGTGCACAGCAGGTAAAAGCCCCTTATAGGGGCAGAGCAAACCACCGACTACGCCGGTGGTTATGATTGTTTTAGATTTGATGGTTAATTATCAATGTTTAAATAATTAGCTGTGTGTTATAATTATTTTAAACATAGATATATTTTCGCTATTTAAATTCTACTAACCAAGGAGATTTTTATGAATTGGATAAATGCTTTTGAGATTATTTGTTATATCATTGTGGCTATATTTTTAGTTGACCTTTTTAAGAAAAAGTCTTGGAGGGAATTTTGTCTTTTTATTTCTGCGGCTATTGCTGGTTTTGCTTTAGAGCTTTTAGCTGTTTTTTTAACTGATATTTACCACTACTCTAATCTATATTATATTATGGTCGGTGTAGAGCCTTATCAGTTTCCGTTTTTTGGCGGGCTTATGTGGGGTGCTGTTGCTGTGCTTTCTTTAAGGCTGGCTAAGAAGTTTTCTTTAAGTGATTTTAAAACTGCTCTTTTGTCTGGTTTTTTTGTAGTTTCAATGGACTTACTTTTAGATGTAGCAGCTATTCGCCTATCTGGTGGTTTTTGGGTTTGGGATGGTGTTGATATTAATCTTTCCATTAACCAACACACTTTTATGTCTGTAATTTGGGTAAATTTTTTAGGCTATATGTTTGAAACTCCTTCTTTAGTTTATTATTCTAAAAAGTATTGGAAGTCAGATCAGACTTCAGTAGTGAAAAATATTCTTGCAGCAATTATTATTGGCGTCTTAAGTGTCTTAACTGTTGGTGCCTTTAGTTTTATTTCTTTAAAACTAAATGAACTGACTGATGATTATTTTGCCTTTGTGGCCTTTGTACTTTTATGGATTTATATTTTTTCCTTTTTAATTAAAGAATTGATTAGAAAGAGAGACCATCTTTCTTTTAAACTTACAGATCCAGCCTTATTTATTTTTTGGCTTGCTATATACTTGTATTGTTTAGTTGCCTTGGCTTCTTTAAATATTTTTAAAGAAAGACCACTTTATGGACTCTTTGCAGGATTTTTATTTGTCCTTACTATGGGCCTTGCCCTTGTTGATTTTGAAGAAAAATAATTTTAATTTTTGGAGGTAAGATTATGTGGTTATTTTTTGGACTTGGAGCAATAGTTTTTGCTTGTTTAAATCTTTATAACTTTTATAAAAACAGAGATTCTTCTCTTTATAGGTTTATTTCTATGGCCCTTACCTGTCTGACCTTACTTGCTTTTTATAGGGATGCTGGCCAAAGAGTTGTAAATGAAGACTGGGCTGGCCTTATGGATATTTTACCTACAATGTCTACTGCCCTTTTGTTTTTGACTTTAGCTGCAATTGTAATTAATGGGTTTACATTATTTATGCGTAAAAAATAAGATTATAGAAAATATGTTGAGGGAAAATAATGAAACGATTTGACTTACAAATGATTGATTGGTACGTTGATCAAAGTTGGTGGGTTCAATTAATTAAACATTTTATTTGTCTTGGCGATAGTTTTGAAATTGTCTGCTGGAAAGATGAACTTGAAGAGATTTCTATTGCTAAAAAATTAGGAAGTCTTGTTCCTAACAAGTATGGTAAAAATGAAGTTGCCATCTCTGGCCTAGTCTCTGAAGAATTTTTCCAGGCAATTTTTGATTCTTCTCAGCTTGATAAGGAAACTTATAATAAGATGACTAGGTTCTTTACTATAAATTTTAAAAATGACAGATGTAATCTTTCTAGTGCCCACTATGGAACTGAAATTTATATAGATATTTACAGAGAAGAAGATGTTTTATTTTTTACAAATCTTATGGATGGCTATAAGGACTACTTTTCTCTTGGTGAAGTTTAATTTTTCCCTTGCTTTATTGTCCTTTTAGGTATAGAATTTTATATGATTAACAGGGGAGCTTGTTTTACAGGCTGAGAGGAAGTTTTTAACTTCGACCCTTATACCTGATGTGGATAATGCCGCCGTAGGAATTATATTTTTGTATTTTTTACAGGTCTAGACCACTTAGGTATTAGCCCTGTTTTTTATTACTTTTAAGGAAGGAGGAAATTGTCTAACTGAGGTGGAGCGCCCTTGGTTTAGTATATCAGCGATGGGAAGCCGTGTTCCGGCGTGAGAGGATACCATAAAGTATCGACCGCAAGTAAAAATATCTCTTAGAGATTTTATTGAAACGTTGCTGATTTTGACGTTTCCAACTATTTTAAAAGGAGAATTTTAATGAATAAAAATAATACAAAGAAGTTAGCCTTGGCATCAATGTTTTGTGCCCTGGCAGTTGTTGGCAGTCTGTTTTCTTTTCCAGTTTTTGGATCTAAGTGTGCCCCAGTCCAACATATGATTAATGTTTTGTGTGCAGTATTTTTAGGACCTGCCTACGGAGTTGGCGTTGCCTTTGCTGCAGCCTTAATACGAAATCTTTTAGGTATTGGCTCTTTAATGGCTTTCCCTGGTGGAATGTTTGGCGCCTTTGTCTGCGGCCTAGTTTATAAAAAAACTAAAAGCCTTATTCCAACTGTTATTGGCGAAGTTTTTGGAACTGGAATTTTAGGTGGCCTTGCTGCCTACCCTGTAGCAATTTTATTTATGGGAAAATCTACAGGAGATATAGGCTTTTACGTTTATATTGTTCTATTTTTAATTTCAACTGCAGTTGGCGCAGTTTTTGCAGGCCTTATTCTCTATTCTTTAGAAAAGTCAAAAGTCTTAGCAAACTTACAAAATTCACTTTCTTTTTAGGAGACCTTAATGTTTGGGGAATTTTTAGAAAATGTCAAAATAAAAAAGCCTATTATCCACAATATTACAAATTTTGTTACAGCAAATGACTGTGCAAATATTTTGCTTGCTGCAGGAGCGTCGCCTATTATGGCCAATGAATACAAGGAAATGGCTGATATTACAAGGCTTTCTCATGGCTTGAATATTAATTTAGGAACTATTAATGACAGTCTAGTTCCTTCTATGCTTTTAGCAGGAAAACTTTCTAATGAATTGTCCCATCCAGTGGTCTTAGACCTTGTAGGAGTTGGTGCTTCTTCTTATAGGTTTGATGTTTGTAAAAGGCTAATAGAACAAATTAAATTTTCTGTTGTTAAGGGAAATATTTCTGAAATAAAAACATTAATTTTAGAAAAAAATTTTTCAAATGGCGTCGATGCAAGGTCTCTGGACCAAGTTAGTGAAAATTCTATCCTAAACAGTTTAGAAACCATAAAATCCTATGCAAAGAAAGTACAATGTACTTTAGTAGTAACAGGTCCTGTTGATTTAGTTACTAATGGAGACCGAAGTATTTTAATTGAAAACGGCCATCCAATAATGACAAGTATTACAGGTAGTGGTTGTATGCTTTCGGCCTTAATTTCGGCTTTTATTTCTTCAAACAAAGATAAAATTTTTAAAGCTACAGCAGCAGCTGTTTCTGCCTTTGGTCTAGCTGGTGAAATTGCCTATACTAGACTTAATGACTTAGACGGAAGCGGGACCTTTAGAACTTATTTAATTGATGGGATTTATAATATGAGACCAGATGATTTAAATAAAAATTCTAAATATAGAGAAATATAAAAAATATCCAGGATAAATTTTTCCTGGATTTTTTATTGCTATTTTACAAATACAAATTTAAATTCTTCTGACAGGTCTTCCCTATACTTATATGAGTCAATATTAAAGCTCTTTATCGCTTCAATATCTTCAATTCTTTCACTGGCTAAGTATCTGACCATTAAGCCCCTGGCCTTTTTTGATGTGGTTGAATGGCTTTTTAATATTCCATCTTTGTCTTCATAAAATTCAAAATCATAGAAGATAAATTTTTTTCTATCTATTAAAGAGGAAAATTCATTTGATGCTAGGTTTAATATAATCTCGCCTTCTTTGAAGTTCTTGTTATAATCATCTTTCCATAAATTTTTTAAAGTTTTTCCGTTTACTTTTATTGGTGTATTAAAGTCTAGCCTGTAAGGTTTTATATATGTTTCTGGACTTATTGGGCCGTAAAAGGCTGATAGGATTAATAAATGATCATTTAAATAATTTATGGCCTCTTCCTTCAGGTCTTCTTTGTTTAAATACTTATAGGCCAGGCCCTTGTACATATTTAAGGCCTTAAAACTAAGGTCCTTATCAAAGTTTTCTATATAGGCTTTTATTTCTTCTAAGACCTTGTCACTAACCTTATAAAGTTTTTTTAATTCTGTATCGTCTAAGGTCTTTAGACTAGAAATTATTTTCTCTGTATTTTTTGAAAAGCTAGTTGAAGTTTTTTCTCCCCTGCTAAGATCCATTTCTTTACTTGGTGCAAATATTATTTTCATTTTTCCCTCCGTATTTATTATAACAAAATTTTTTATTTTCTCTTGTATTTTTATTTTTTTTGCTTTAAAATAGACATATGTTTAAAATAAGACATTTGTTAATTGTTTTTAAGGAGGCTGTTAGTTGAATAAAAACGAAAAAGCTGTTTTAGATCTTATTAAGGCTGATCCCTACATTAGTCAAAAAGAACTAGGACAAAAACTTAATTTAACTAGGTCAACTATTGCCAGTATAATTTCCAGCCTAAATAAGAAAAATATTATTTTGGGCCGAGGTTATATTTTAAGTGACTTTAGCTCTGGTGTTGTTTGTATAGGTGGAATGAATGTAGACAGAAAGTATTATTTTAAAGGCGACCTTATCTTTGAAACTTCTAATCCAGCTAGGTCTGAGGCCTTTGTTGGTGGTGTTGGTAGAAATGTTTGTGAAAACCTAGGTAGGCTAGGTTTTGTCCCCTACATTTTAAGTGTAGCAGCTAATGACTTCGACTTTGATTTAATAAAAAATCAGTCTGGATCTTTTGTGAATTTCGACTATGTTAGCACCTTTGCCAATGCTAAAACTGGATCCTACTCTGCCCTTTTAGATAAAAATGGCGACTTGATTTTGGCCTTGGCTGATATGGATATTTATGAGCATATGACTGTTGAGTGGATAAGGTCTTATGAAGAAGTTTTAAAAAATTCCCAGCTTATTATCTTGGATTTAAATACTCCTAAGGATGTTGTAAGCTATGTAATAGAATTTTCAAGGACCAATGAAATTGACCTAGTTGTAATTACTGTTTCAAGTCCAAAGATGGAAAGACTTCCAGAAAATTTAAAGGGACTTAGCTTTTTAATAACTAATGAAGATGAGTCAGCTGCATATTTTTCAGAAGACATTAAAACTGAAGAAGATTTTTTACTTTTAGCTGACAAATGGATTGCCAAAGGGCTTGACAATGTTATTGTGACCAGGTCTACTAAATCTTGTCTTTATCAAAACAAGGATGGAGAGAGAATGCTTTTTAAACCTCCCCTAGCTGACAAGGTTTTAGATGTTACTGGAGCTGGAGATTCTTTTTCTGCTGGAATAATCTATGGCCTCTTAATGGACTACGATATGAAGAAGACAATTGAGTTGGCATTGACTAATGCCTATGAAACAGTTCAGGTTCCAGAAACAGTTAGAAAAAATTTGACAGATAAAGTTTTAGAAGAAGAAAGAAAAAAATTAATTGAGAAAGGATTGTTATAATGAATTTAGAAAACCTACTTGTTTATAGTAAAGAAGTTAAAGAAGCCAAAGAAAAAAAACAACCTATAGTTGCCTTAGAGTCTACTATTATTTCTCATGGCATGCCATATCCACAAAATGTTGAAATGGCCAAGGCTACTGAAAAGATAATTAGAGAAAAAGGAGCAGTTCCTGCAACTATTGCCATTATGCACGGAAAAATCAAAATTGGTTTAGAGGAAGAAGATTTAAAGCTTTTAGCTACAGCAGAAGGTGTTAGAAAAGTTTCTAGAAGAGACTTAGCTGAAGTTTTAGCCAAGGACCAACTTGGTGCAACTACTGTTGCCACTACAATGATTGCTGCCCACTTAGCTGGAATTAAAGTTTTTGTTACTGGTGGAATTGGTGGAGTTCACAGGGGCTTTGAAGATTCTATGGACGTTTCTGCTGACCTTGAAGAACTAGCTCAAACTCCAGTTGCAGTTGTCTGTGCAGGAGCAAAGGCAATTTTAGATATTCCAAGAACTCTCGAATATTTAGAGACCAAAGGAGTTCCAGTAATTGGTTATAAAACCAGTTATATGCCAGCCTTCTACTCTTCTCTATCTGACCACAAGTTAGTAACTAGAGATGACAATGTAGAAGATATAGCAAAGAGAATTTATATTTCAAAACTTTTAGGACTTAAAGGTGGTTTTGTTATAGCCAACCCAATTCCAAAAGATGATGAAATCCCTCACGAAGAAATTGATAAAATAATTAACCAAGCTTTAAAAGAAGAAAAAGCTGCAGGAATAAAAGGCAAAGACTCTACTCCATTTTTACTAGCAAAGATAGTTGAACTAACTGAAGGTAGAAGTTTAGATGCAAATATTAAACTTGTATTTAATAACGCAAAACTTGGAGCAGACCTTGCCCTTGCTTATAACAAAATAGATAAATAATTTTTAGCCCTAAGATCTTAAATGATTTTAGGGCTTTTTGTTTTTAAATATTATTATTTTGTGAAATCTATTTAAAAAATTTTCTTATCTAAGGTCGGCAAATGCTCTTTATGTTATAATTATGTCAGTAATTTTAATTTAAGGAAGAAAAATGGAAAAGGTACTAATAATCTACAACCCTGTTGCTGGTAGCGAAAAGGGAGAAGAGATAAATTTTTTGTTGAGAAAAAAGTTAGTTGAATATTTTGATTGTATTAAATCTATGAAAACTGAAAATCCTAATGATGCCTATCTATTTGCCAAAAATGCTTGTGATGAAGGCTATCACTCTATTTTTGTTGTAGGTGGTGACGGAACAATTAATCAAGTTACTAAGGCATTAATGGAAGCTGATCCTAACAAGAGACCAATTCTTGGAGTATTGCCTGGTGGAACCTTTAATGGAGTATCTAGAATTTTAGGCTACCCACAAAATATAAGGCTGGCAGTTAGACGATTAAAGGTCGACAAGACCATTAAAATGGATGTTGGAAAGTTTAATGACAACTACTTTAATATGATTTTTTCCATTGGCGATATTCCAGAGTCAATTCACAACGTCAGTCCTGAATCAAAATCTGTATTTTCAGGTTGGGCATATGCCTATAATATTGCTAGAGATGCAATAAAAAACAACCACTACCTAATGGAAGTGGACGTTGATGGTGAAAATTTAGTTGGCGATTTTAGCCATTTAATTGTCATGTTGTCTTCGGCGATTTATGGCACTCCTTTAATTAATGACATAGAAAAAAATGATGGCTTCCTCCATCTATTTATAGTTAAAGAATCAACTCTCTTTGATAAGATGTCAATTTTACCTGATGTTATTTCTGGTAAGGTGAAAAATAATGAATATATTAAATACTATAAGTGCAAAAATGTTTCAATTGCATCTATGGATACAGTTATTGAAACTGATATTGATGGAGAAAAGTCCGATCCCCTACCTGCAAGTATAAGTATTTTTGAAAAAGCTATAGAAATGTATTGTTTAAATTAAGGTCTATTTAAGGCCTTTTTTATTTGGACTTTAACATAAAATTGTTTTTCACTTATATATATTTCAAATTCATTTAGGTCAATAGAAAAGTTTAAAAGAGAACTATTTAGATCAATGACTCTTAAAAAATGAATAGTTCCAAGTTTAAAATTTTCTTTTAGAGAATGTCTAATTAATATGTTTTTTACTTCAGTTAATTGAAATCTACTTACAGAAAATTTTTCTAGCCCTGCAAAACTTAAGTTTACTACTCTTGAATCAAGATTAATAATTAAGTCTTCATCGGTTGCTGAAGAGTTTAATACTTTAATTGGAAAGTCACTTTTTATTTTTAAATAATTCTTTTCATAAGTTTCCATTAGCAGTCCTTTCTATAATTAAAAATATGTAAAAAGCAGGCTTAAAAACCTGCTTTGTTGTAAATTAAAATCTTTTTAAAGAATGAACTTATTATTGTCTATCTTCATTTAGTTTTTTTAGTAAGAATACTAGTAAAACTATAACTCCTACCCCAACAATGGCTCCTACTATATTTCCCAATACTTTAAAAGCCATTTTTATAATCCATACAGATAAGACTATAGAAATAATAAGTGATATTATTTTTCCTACTGAGTTCATAGTGCCTCCTTTATTTGTTTGTATAATTTGGAGATTCTCTAGTAATTGTAATATCGTGTGGATGATTTTCTTTTAATGTTGCATTTGTAATTTTTATAAAGGTAGCTTTTTCGTGTAGGTCTGGAATATCCTTTGCGCCTACATAACCCATACCTGATTTTAATCCACCCATAAGTTGGTAAATTACATCTTCTGCTTTGCCCTTATAAATTACTCTTCCTTCTACACCCTCTGGTACATATTTTTTGTTTTTGTCTTGGAAGTATCTGTCAGAAGATCCTGAGTCCATAGCTCCTAATGAGCCCATGCCCCTATAAGTTTTAAATCTTCTACCTTCAACAATTATATCTTCACCTGGTGCTTCTTCTGTTCCTGCTAAAAGCGATCCAACCATTACCACATTTGCACCTGCACCTAAGGCCTTAGTTAAATCTCCTGAATATTTTATACCACCGTCAGCAATTATTGGAATACCATATTCATTAGCAACTTTTGCACATTCAATAACTGCAGTTAGTTGTGGCGAACCAATACCTGTAACTACTCTTGTAGTACAAATTGATCCAGGTCCAATACCAACCTTTACGCAGTCAGCTCCTGCTTCAATTAAAGCCTTTGTTGCAGCACCAGTTGCAACATTACCTGCAATAAGTTGAATGTCAGGGAAGTGCTCTTTTAACATCTTTACGTGGTTGATTACGTTTTGTGAATGGCCGTGGGCTGTATCAATAACTAGTACGTCAACTTTCGCATCGATTAAAGCCTGTACCCTATCAAGAATATCTGCAGTTACACCAATTGCAGCTCCTACTAAAAGTCTGCCGCTAGAGTCTCTTGCAGAGTTTGGATATTCTTTTGATTTAGAAATATCCTTTATAGTAATTAGGCCTTTAAGCATATAATTTTCATCTACTAAAGGTAATTTTTCTATTTTATGTGCCTTCATTTTTTCTAAGGCTTCTTCCATTGTAATATCAACACTACCAGTAATTAAGTTTTCCTTGGTCATTACTTGGTCAATTTTTTTACTAAAGTCAGTTTCAAATCTAATGTCCCTGTTAGTTAATATACCTTCTAACTTCATATTTTCATCTACAATAGGAACACCTGAAATTTTAAAGTGACCCATTAGTTTATCTGCATCAAGTAAAGTATCATCCTTGTTTAAATAAAATGGATCTGTAATAACTCCATGTTCTGATCTTTTTACCCTATCAACTTGTCTAGCTTGTTCTTCAATAGTCATGTTTTTGTGAATGATTCCAATACCACCTTGTCTGGCAATTGATATAGCCATTTCGCTTTCAGTTACTGTGTCCATTCCTGCAGCCATTAGTGGAATATTTAATTGGATTTTCTTTGTTAAATAGGTCTTTAAGTTAGCGTCCCTTGGCATGACATCTGATGGTCCTGGTAAAAGCAGTACGTCATCAAAAGTTAGTCCCTCTCCTACAAATTTCATTGATTACCTCCAAAAAATCTTAATACTCTTATTCTATTCCCAATTCTATCTTTTATCAAGGCTTTATTAAATTTTTCGCCTTATGGAACTTGGTTAGTTGGTAAATTTTCATCAACTTCAGAATCTTTATTTTCTCCTTCAACTTGTTCACCTTCAATAGCTTGTTCATTTGTAATTCTAATTGTAAGGCTTGTTGGATCAATACTTTTTACTCTAATTCCTTCTAAAGTATTAGCTTGAATTTCTACTAAGCGGTCACCAAGTTCAAGATCTGTAACATTAAATGAAAGATTAATATTAGTATCTAAAAGGTTCTTTAGATCTTCATCTGTGCCTAGTAAAGTTACATTAACTTCTTTTAAATCAGATATTATTTCGTAGTTTAGCTTAGAGTTTTTTCCTACAAAATTTATTTGATCCATAGGTATTTTTCTAATTTCTTCTTTGTTTACAATATGGTCAAAAGAAACTTTAACATCAATATCTTCATGAAGACTTATTCCATCTGGAAGTTTTAATTTTACCTTGTAATTACTATCTTCAACTAGGTTTGAAATATTTATACTTTCACTTTCTATTTCCTTAATTTTATCAACATTGGCTGCTGATCCTCGTATAACAATATTTTCAGGAAGAGCTTTAATGTTTTCCAATCTTTCATTAGGCTTTAGGGCACCATAAGTTTTAAGTTTTATAGGTACAGACTTTATCTTATAAATTGGGACTTCAACTTCAGCGCTAGTAACATTTGTCTTAATGTTATTTAGCTCTATGCCGTTTTTGTCTAAAAATGCTAATTTAGATTTCACCATAAAAGATTCAGTCTTGTTAGAAACATCTGCATAGGCTACTACCCTGTCAACTTGAGCCAGGTCAGAAGAAGGCCCAGTTACTCTTACAAAAGAATTTAAGGCCCTAGTTTCTCCTAGGGTATAAGATTCTGGAAGTTCGCCTAAAATTTCTATATCAATTTTTTTGTTTTCGCTAATAATTTCATCTAGCTTTACTAAAATTGTAGCTGGGTCTACATTTATAATTCTAATGTTTCCAGTTTGCCCTTGAAGAGAATAATCTACTGGAACCTTATTTTCTCCAGCTTTTAATCCTTGTAAGTCAATTGAAGCCTTAATGTTGTGACTGTCAATTGAGTTTAAATCAGACTTGTTTCCCTTAATTGAAATATTCACCTTAGGATTTTTTGGAGAAATTATTGATAGGCCTTCTTTGTTTAAATAACCTTCTCCTTCAAAGGCTACGTCAATGCCTCTATAGGGAATTTCAATTTCAGGATTTTCAACACCAATTACCCAAGACCATAAAAATATGGCCATAACTACAGATATACCTATTTTATAAATTTTATTCTTGTTTATCTTGTCCTTTAGATCCATTTGTATTTCTCCATAAGTTCAAAAAGTTACTTTGTTCGTTTTTTTCTGGCAAATATATTCCCTCTAAAATTGTCTTTAGAGTTTCTATGTCTAAGTATCTAGAAAGCTCAGCATTTTCAGTTATAGAAATTACTCCAGTCTCTTCAGAAACGATAATTGAAAGAGCGTCTGATTTTTCTGAAATACCTAATGATGCCCTGTGTCTAGTTCCTAGTTCCTTACTAATAGTCATATTTTCAGAAAGAGGTAAGAAACATGCAGCTGCAAGTATTTGATTTTTTCTAATTATTACTGCCCCATCGTGCAGTGGGGTGTTTGGTATAAAAATATTAATTAAAAGTTCAGGTGAGACAATTCCATTGATTTCAGTTCCTGTTTCTATTAAATCTCTAAGACCTACTGTTCTTTCAATTACTATTATCGCTCCAATTTTTTGCCTAGATAGAGATGCAACTGCAGATGTAATTGCCTCAATTGTCTTCGTTGCCTCTGAAGTTTGGGCATCAGCAATATTTTTTGGAAAAATTCTTGACCTCCCTAAATATTCAAGTCCCCTTCTCAGTTCAGGTTGAAAGACAACGATTATTGCAAAGGCTCCAACTGTTAAAATATTTGATAGCAAATAATTTACTGTAAATAATTGCAACCATTCACTTAATTTAGTTAGGACTAATAAAAGTCCAATTCCCTTAATTAACTGTTCTGCCCTTGTTTCTTTTAGAAAGTCTAGGCACCTATAAATAAAAAAGCTAATTACTAGTATATCTATAATATCTTGCACCCTAACTTGGGATATAGCTTTCATTAAGCCTGTCATAACCTGCCTCCATCACTTGTTTAAAATATTGTCTACCTTTGTTTTTGCATCTATCAATTTATTTCTTAAATTTTCATCTACTTCTAGTCCCTGAACTTGGCCATTAAGTGCCTGGTCTATAGGAATAATTTCATAATACCACTTGTCTGTAAAATATCTGTTAACCCAAGTTGGAATTAATTCAAAATCCTTTAGAGAAACTTCTTCTGTTTGAAAATTCTTCTCTAGTTTAAAGCGGACAAAAAGTCCTTCTTCAGTATTTTGGCTAGGAATAAATTCTTTTCTCTGGTTGGATAAAAAGTTCCCCATAGAATAAACAATAAACTTGCCATTGTCGAATCTTTCAACTGGCATAACGACATGAGGATGAGACCCTAAAATATAGTCAACACCAAGGTCTAAAATTTCGTGGCCAAGATTTTGCAATTCATCATAAAGCTCTGTCCTATACTCTACTCCCCAATGGACAAATAAAATAATTTTATCAGCTCCTTGGTCCTTTAAATGTTTTACATCTTCAGCTATCATGTCTAAGTTTATTATATTAACAAGAAAGTCTTCTTCTGCTGTAAAACCATTTAGACCATAGGTATAGCACATAAGGCCAAGCTTTAGACCATCAAAATCATAAAGTCTCGTCCTATCATCTTCAGCTGTTGCATTAGTTCCCATATAATCTAAGCCAGCTTCTTTTATATGAGCTATTGTATCTAAAACTCCTTGCCTTCCTTGGTCATAGGAATGGTTGTTGGCAGTTGATAAAAGATTAAAACCTCCTGATTTAATGCCATAAATTATTGGATAAGGGGCATTAAAAGTTGGAAACCCTTGGGGCTCTCTATCATTTCTTATTACTGTTTCTAAATTTGCCATTTTTAAATCGGCACCAGTATTTAAATCTTTTACATACTTAAAGGGATTGGAAAAATCGTAGCCTAGGCCTTCTGTGTAGTGGGCTTTTATTATAGGCATGTGAGTCATAATATCGCCAGCAGCAGTTATAGTTATCTCTTTAAAAGTAGGAAGATCTTCTTTAATTTCTTCGACTTCTTCATCGATTTTTTTATCGTAAGAGTTTTCTTCAATATTTTGATCTTTAATTTTTTCTTCAACTTTATTATTTTCAAGTACAATATCAGTTGAGAAATTCTTGTAGGTCAAATATGAAAATCCTAAGTATAAGCCAAGTATAAGTAAAACTACTAGCAAAATTATTTTTATTTTATTAAGCATAATCTCTGCCTCTAGTCATAAAATAGCTAATAAACAAAACTAGGCCTAAGGCTAAAAAAATATCTCCCAAGGAAATAACTTTAGGAAGGAAATATTTTATAGGAATGTTGTCACACAGAGCCTTAAATCTAGTAGCTTCATTTACTAGCGAATGAGTCAACAATTGGTTTTTTATTAATAAATCAATTTCTCTGGTTTTATTAATACTTAAAAGAGCGTCTTTTAAAATTGGCATCTTGCCTCCATTTGCTATCATTGGCAAATAATTTAGAACAAAGCCTGCCTCAACTACTCGCAAGTATTTTAGATTTTTGTTGATTTCTAAAATAAAAATTATAAAAAGATATATGAGTAAATTAAAGTAGGGATAAAAGGAAAAAAGTTTTGCTGCCAAGGTGCTAGTTGACTTGACAATAAAAAATCTTAGGACTAAATCAAAAATGAAAACTCCAAGTAAGGGCATAAGAGCCTTAAATTTTAAGTCTTCTAAGTTTGAGATTTTTCCAGACCTAAGTTTACCTAATAAAATTCCTAAAATAATTGCTTCAATAACCAATTCTTCACCTCTTTATAATTTTAACACAAATTAAATTTATTATAAAGTTACTTATTTAGATTGAAAAATAGAAACTTTTCTTTTTGAAAAATATGTACAATAATCATCCCCCGGCGTAGCCGGGGGTTTTTCTCATGCGGCCCAAAGGGCCTGTATTACCAGCCACGCCTCAATGGCGTTGGTTAGTCCGCCACTTGCAACTTCTACTTGCTACCCTTTAAAAGGGTCAACTACATCAAATGTTAGTTGTTCGCTTAACTGATCTTGTTTTAATTGGTTTTGGATATATTCTTGGATTGCTTTTGCATTTTTACCTGCTGTGTCTACATAATATCCTCTACACCAAAACTGTCTTCCTCTGTATTTATATTTTAAATTTCCCCATCTTTCATATATCATTATGCTACTCTTTCCTTTTAAAAATCCCATAAAACTTGATACTGATAGTTTTGGTGGTATTTCTACTAACATATGAATATGATCTGGGCATACTTCCGCTTCTATTATGTTTACTAATTTCCAGCTACATAATTCTCGAAGTATTTGTCCTATTTCTAATCTTTTGCTTCCGTAAAATTCTTTTCTCCTATATTTTGGTGCAAATACTATATGGTATTTACAGTTCCATTTTGTATGTGATAAACTATGTTTGTCATTTATTGATGACATTTTCTTACCTCCTTGATATTTTTTATTGCAGTTGGCGAACTACAATTTAATTATATATCATAGGAGGTTTTTTGTTGGTTTTTCATCGCTAAAGCTATACTGAACCCCCAGTCTAACTGGGGGTTTTCTTCTTACAAAAAAACCAAGAACGACTTCTTGGTTTTCTTAGTAAATTTATTTAATTAGTCTGCGCTATATGGTAAAAGTGCAACTTGTCTTGCTCTTTTTATAGCAGTAGTTACTTCTCTTTGGTGCTTAGCACAAGTTCCTGTAACTCTTCTTGGTAAAATCTTACCTCTGTCAGAAACTAATTTTTTTAATTGATCAACGTTCTTGTAATCAATTACGTTGTTTTTATCTGCACAAAAAGCACAGACCCTTCTTCTAGGTCTAAATCTTCTTCCCATTTTATCCTCCTATACTTTAAAATGGAATATCTTCGTTATCTATAGTATAGAAACCTTCTATATCAGACATATCATCTGAAGAATTAGAGTTATCATAATTGTTGTCTAAATTATCATAACTGTCATTTCTAGAAGATCTGTTAGGGCTATCTCCCCATTCTAAGAATTGAACATTTTCAGCTACAACTTCAGTGGTGTAAATCCTTCTGCCATCTTTTTCATAAGAGCCAGTTTGAATTCTACCGCTTACTGCTGTAAGTCTACCCTTAGCTAGGTAATTTGAACAAGTTTCTGCAAGTTTGCCCCAAACTACTATATTTATAAAATCAGCTGTTGGCTGATTTCTAGATTCCATTTCTAACTTCTTTTCCTTAGATAATTGTTTATCTACAGCCAAAGTGAACCTTGCAACTGCTGTGTTTGAACCTGTTGTTAGGTATCTTAACTCTGGATCTCTGGTTAATCTTCCAATTAGAACTACTTTATTCATATCATTCTCCTAATTCTACTTATCAAGATTAATTGTCATTTGTCTAATAATAGATTCTGAAATTCTAGCTATTCTGTTAAACTCTTTTTCTGTTTCAGGTTCAGCTTGGAATTTGAATAGAGTATAGTATCCGTGGTTGTGATATTGAATTGGGTAAGCAAATTTCTTATCTCCCCAGTGTTCAACGTCTTCAACTTTTCCATTTGTTTCGATGATATTAGTTAATCTATCAATTGTAGCTTGTCTAACCTCTTCTTCAAGATCTGGATAAAAAATTACTATAGCTTCATAATTTTTCATACGTGTCACCTCCTTGTGGTCTTGTGGCCCATAACGGGCAAGGAATATTTTTCCAAAGTGAAATTATAACAAAGTTTTGCAATAAATGCAAGCTGTTATTAGTAATATTATAAAAATCCACTTTCTTCCTTTTCTATTATACAACAAAAAGTAAAAATTCTAAAGCGAGAAAAAAGACGACCTAAAATAAATTAAGTCGTCTAAAAATTCATTTTTATTAATACATGCCTGGTCCAGGTCCCATTGGCATTTGTGGCTCATCTTCTTCAATATCAACAACTGCTGCTTCTGTTGTTAAAATCATAGATGCAACTGATGCTGAATTTTGGATAGCAGATCTTGTTACCTTAGCTGGATCTACAATTCCTGCCTTAATCATTTCTACATATTCTCCATTTAAAGCGTCGTAGCCTATGCCATCTTTTTCATCTTTAACATGAGCAACTACTACAGAACCTTCTATTCCAGCATTTTCTGCAATTTGTTTTACTGGTTCTTCTAGGGCCTTGGCTATAATCATAGCTCCTGTCTTCTTGTCTCCAGTTAAATCTTCTAAATATTTAATTACAGCAGCTATAGAGTCAATTAATACTGTTCCTCCACCTGCTACCATTCCTTCTGCAACCCCTGCTCTTGTTGCTGCTAGGGCATCTTCTATTCTCATTTTCTTTTCTTTAAGTTCAACTTCTGTAGCTGCACCAACTTCTATTACTGCAACTCCGCCAGAAAGTTTTGCTAGTCTTTCTTGAAGTTTTTCTTTGTCAAAGTCTGAGTCAGAGTTTTCCATTTGACCTTTAATTTGGTTGATTCTAGCATCTAGATTTTCTTTTTTTCCGCCACCATCAACTATTACAGTAGAATCCTTGTCGATTTTTACGGATTCAGCTGTTCCTAACATGTCTATACTAGCTTCTTTAATGTCATGGCCAAGTTCTTCAGAAATAACTGTTGCGCCAGTTAAAATTGCAATGTCTTCAAGTAGGTCGTGTCTTCTATCTCCAAAGCCTGGAGCCTTAACTCCTACAACATTAAAGGTTCCTCTTAGTTTGTTAAGAACTAAAGTAGCCATTGCTTCGCCTTCAATGTCGTCAGCAATAATTAATAGTGGTCTGCCTTCTTGAACTATTGCTTCTAATAAACCAATTATATCTTGAATGTTAGTGATTTTTTTATCTGTAATTAAAACATAAGGTCTGTCTAATTCTGCAATCATTTTTTCAGAATCAGTTACCATATATGGAGAAATATAACCTCTGTCAAATTGCATACCTTCAACTGTCTTTAAAGTTGTTCCAGTTGATCTTGATTCTTCAACTGTAATAACTCCATCTCTGCCAACTTTTTCCATTGCTTCAGAAATTAGCTGGCCAATTTTTACATCTCCAGCTGAAATTGCTGCAATTTGAGAAATTGATTCTTTCGATTCAATTGGATGAGAGAATCTTTTAATTTCATCAACTACAACATCTACTGCTCCGTTAATACCTTCTTTTAATTGGATTGGATTTGCTCCTGCTGCAATGTTTTTTAAGCCTTCTCTGATGATGGCCTGGGCAAGTAAGGTAGCTGTAGTAGTTCCATCACCTGCTACATCGTTAGTTTTTGTAGCAACTTCTTTAACAAGTTGGGCTCCCATATTTTCATATCTATCTTCAAATTCTATTTCTCTAGCTATTGTTACACCATCGTTTGTAATAAGTGGGGCACCAAATTGCTTGTCGAGTACAACATTTCTTCCCTTTGGTCCAAGGGTAATTTTAACTGTATCTGCTAGTTGGTTAATTCCCTTTTCCATTGCCTTTCTAGCATCTTCTCTAAATTTTATTTCTTTTGCCATAAAATTTCCTCCTATTCAACAACTGCATATAAGTCATCTAATTTGCAGATAATGTATTCTTCATCATCAAGTTTAACTGTATTAAGGCCAAACTTACTATATACAACCTTGTCTCCTACTTTTATTTGGTCTTTTTTCTTTTCGTCATTTAAAATGTCAGGACCGATAGCTAAAACTTCAGCTATAAATGATTCATCTTTAGCTGAATCTGGTAGGATTATTCCACCAATAGATTTTTCTTCAACTTCAATTTTCTTTATTATAATTTTATTAGCAATTGGTTTTAGGTTCATTATTTTCATCCTTTCTAAAAATGTTTTATGTTAGCAGTCTTTAGTGTTGAGTGCTAATCCGTACAAGCTATATATTACCAGTATTTAATTTTTTAAACACTAATTTTTAAAAATCTTACTTTTCTACTCCTATGGAGTTTTCCCTACCATAGTAAAATAAATATTGTTGGGCAAGGCCTGCAAAAGGGCCAAACTTTTCTCTAGAAAGCATTGCTAGTTTATTTTTATTTACATCTTCTTTAAAATAAAGAAACTCCATAACCCTCTTTATCCAAACATCAACTGGAAAAGAATCTTTTTTGTTGTAGGCAAATAATGTTATACAGTCTGCAATTTTTGGTCCAATTCCAGGCAAGGTTATTAAAACATTTTTTATGTCTTCCCTGTCTCTTTCTTTTAAAATATTTAAATCCAAGTCTCCGCAAGCAACCATTTTTGAAACATCAATTATTCTTTGGTCTCTAAAGCCAACTCGACAAATTTCTCTTAGTTCAGATACATCGACTTGGGCCAAGGCCTGTGGACTCGGAAAGGAAAAATATTCTTTACCCTCATAAAAACCAATTGAGTCTCCATAGGTCCTAGCTATTAACTCTATAGATTTTTTTATTTGAGGAATTCTGTTATTGGCAGAAATTATAAAAGAAATAGTAGTTTCGAAAGGATCTTGTTTTAATATTCTAATGCCTTTCCCGTATTCTATTGCCTCTTGCATAATTGGATCCTCATTAAAGGTCTCTTGCATAGACTTGTAATCAGCTTTTAAATCAAAGTAGTCTATCCAAACATTTTCAAAATCTTCTAGACTTGTATTTTTAATTACAACATCTTCTTTATCTAGTGATACATTTATAACCCTATTAAAAGCAACTACAGTATAAGATCCGTCTTCTTGTCTTTCCCATCTAAAGGCCTGACCGCATTCAAAAATATGTTCAGGATTAAAGTTTTCTAAATTTTTTATTCTTACTTGGTCATTGTGTATACTTATATTCATAATGTTTTCCTTTTCAATTTAAAAAGCGTCTATAAAAGACGCCATTATTTTTTCTTATTTGTTATTTAAGAAATATGATAGCACTAAGAGACTTTCTGTAAAACTTACATTTTCTACATAAACATCATCTTCAACATCTAAATCAATTGGAGCAAAGTTCCAAATTCCCTTTAGTCCATGCTTAACAAGAATATCGCAAATATCTTGAGCTGACTCTTTGTCTACAACAATTATTCCTATGTCTACTTTTTTCTTTTCTAAAAAGCCTTCAATTTTTTTTACATCTTGAATTTGTATGCCATCAAGTTCTTGGCCAATGTTGTTTGGATTTCTATCAAAGATTCCAATTAAGTTTAGGCCACAATCTTTAAATCCGCTGTATTTGGCTATAGTTTTTCCTAAATTTCCAGCTCCAACCATAACTGCATTTTTAACTTGGTCGTGAGCTAGAATGTCACTAATTGCTTGTTTTAAACTTTTTACATTATAACCAAAACCTTGTTGGCCAAAACCACCAAAGTTATTAAAGTCTTGTCTAATTTGTGAAGCTGTAAATCCTGTAAGTTCACTTAGTTCTTGTGAAGAAACACCTTTAACGCCTTGGGATTCTAATTCTTCTAAGTACCTGTAATATTTTGGTAGTCTTCTAATAACTGCTATTGAAATTCTTTTGTCTGCCATTTTATTACTCCCTCTTTTAAATTAATATAACTATAAGATATTTTATATGATTGAACTTGCTAAGTCAAATTTTTATCTATCTAAGGACTTTTACTTAAGTACGAAATATTGTAAAATGTATGAGGAGGTAAAGATGGCAATACTTAGTGTTAAAAATCTAAATAAAGAATTTATAATAAATCCAATACTAACTGATATAAATTTTCATGTAGAAGAAAGAGATAAAATCGGACTAATTGGGCAAAATGGGTCAGGAAAAACAACTCTATTAAATATTTTAGCAGGCGATCTTTCTTATGATAGTGGCGAAATTTTTTATCAAAAAGATGCCCATCCAAAATATTTAAAACAGTACACAAAAATTTCTTCAGACAAATCTATTTACGATGAGTGCTTAACAATCTTCGATGAGGTCTTTGATCTTGAAGACAAAATAAGGGAAATCGAAGGAGAAATTTCTAAGTTTACTGAGGCTAGTGAAGATTTAGACAGACTTTTAAACGACCATTTAAAGCTTCTCGAAAGATTTAATAATTTAAAAGGCCAAGAAGTTGATTCTAGAATAAAAGGTGTTCTTAAAGGTTTAGGTTTTGCTGACGAAGACTTGTCAAAGGTCGTAAATAATCTTTCTGGTGGACAAAAGTCTAGAATTAATTTAGCAAAACTTTTACTCTCAAATCCTGACTTTATGTTTTTAGACGAGCCTACCAACCATCTTGATATTAAATCAATTGCCTGGCTAGAAGCATTTTTAAGAGACTACAAGGGATCTTTTATTGTCGTATCTCACGATAGGTTTTTCCTAGACAATGTAGTAAATAAAATATTTTTACTAGAAAATCACAAGCTGACAACTTATAAGGGATCTTACACTAACTTTCAAAAAATTAGAAAAAAAGAACTTGAAGTTAGAAAAAAACAATACGAAAACCAGCAAAGAGAGTTTGCCAGAGAAAGTAAAATCGTCGAAAGATTCTTGCACGGTGCTGGTGCCAAAGCCATTAAACAAGGAAAGTCCAGATTAAAAAGATTAGAATCTCTAGAACCTGTCGATCCTCTTTATTTAAAAAACACAGCTAGAATTAAATTTCAAACTAATATTAAAGCAGGAAATGATATTTTTATTGGAGAAGATCTTTCGAAAACTTATGGAGACAGAAAAATTTTTTCTAATATAAATTTTAAGGTCTTTAATGGAGATAGGATTGGTATTGTTGGAGAAAATGGAGTTGGCAAGTCTACCCTTTTTAAAATTATTATGGGAGAGACTAACCTTTCGGCTGGAGAATTAAAAATTGGTACAGATGTTTTCATAGGATATTTTGACCAAGAAATGGACCACCTGACTTCTACTAATACAATTATAGATGAAATTTGGAACTCCTATCCAAGTTTGACTCATTTTGAAATTAGGTCTTATCTAGCCAAGATGATGTTTATTGGAGACGATGTTTTTAAAGTGATAGAAGATCTATCTGGTGGTGAAAAAGCCAGAGTATCTCTTTTAAAATTAATGTTATCTGATTCAAATGTCCTTTTAATGGACGAGCCGACTAACCACTTGGACATTGATTCAAAAGAAATTTTAGAAGACGCTCTAAAAAATTATGAAGGCACAGTAATTGCAATTTCTCACGATAGGTATTTTTTTAATAACTTTGCCAACAAGGTTTGGGAAATGAAAAATGATGGCATTGATGAATACCTAGGCAACTATTCTTATTATATAGAAAAGAAACTTAGCCTAGAAATCGAAGATTCTGACAAAGAAGAAATGACCCAAACTCAGAAAAAGGCCTTGCAAAAAGAAGAGCGAAAAAAAATTAACCAAAGACAAAAGCAAAGAAAAAAAATTCAAGGCCTAGAAAATGAAATTGAATCTATAGAAAGACAAATTGAAAATATTGATTTAGAGCTTGCAAAACCTGAAGTGGCAGCTGACTATGAAAATATCCTAGCCCTAAGCCAAAAAAGAGACGAGCTAACAAAGACCCTAGAAGAAACTTATGATAAATGGATGGAATATGCAGAAAATTAAAAAAAGTGACTTGCGAAAAGTCACTTTTTTCTTGTCTTAAATTTATAAGCCTAAGTTTGCAATGGCCTTTATAGAAAAATCACTTGGTCCTTGGCTCTTGTATTGATTAAAGCCTGCTGCTGCAATCATAGCTGCATTGTCTGTTGATAAGATCTTTGATGGAAAATAAGTTTTTATTCCCTCTTTCCTTTCAAGGTCTGCAAATCTATTTCTTAGTCCATCATTGGCAGAGACTCCACCTGAAACGGCAATTGTTTTTATGTCTAGCTCTCTTGCTAGCCTCATTGTCTTTCCAACTAGGACATCTAAAACTGCATCTTGAAAAGACCTAGCTAAATCCTCAGCAACAATTTCTTCTCCCTTCATTTGTTGGGAATTAATATAATTTAAAACTGCTGTCTTTAAACCAGAAAAAGAAAAATCGTAGTGGTCTTCCTTGAGCATTACTCTTGGAAGTTCAATGTTTGCATGACCTAGTTTTGCAAGCTTATCGATTTTTGGTCCACCTGGATAACCTAGGCCAAGAGTTCTGGCAATTTTGTCATAGGCTTCTCCCGCTGCGTCATCTCTAGTTCTTCCAATGACATCATAAGATGTGTAGTCCTTTACATGAATTAAATATGTGTGGCCACCAGAAACAACTAAAGATAGAAATGGCGGTTTTAAATCTGAATCTAAATAATTTGCTGCTATATGGCCTTCCATGTGGTTTACTCCAACAAAATCAATGTCGTTAGCAAAGGCCAAGGCTTTGGCATAAGATAGGCCTACTAAAAGCGATCCAATTAAACCTGGTCCCCTAGTTGCAGCAACTAAGTCTACATCTGAAATATCTATTTTAGCCTCCTTTAAAGCCTCTTCAACTACAAAAGAAATCATTTCTATATGTTTTCTTGAAGCAACTTCAGGAACTACTCCTCCATACTTTTTGTGAATATCAATTTGAGATGAAATAATATTTGAACAAATTTGCCTGCCGTCTTTGACTATGGCAGATGCAGTTTCATCACAAGATGATTCTATTCCTAAAACTATCATTGGTTCTCCTTTAAAAATTTCCACATTATTAAAGCATTTTTATTGTTTCTATAATAATTTTTTCTCATTCCAAGCTTAACAAATCCAAGTTTTTCATAAAGGCCTATGGCCTGAACATTATCTTCTCTAACTTCAAGAGTGTAGCCAAAAAGATTTTCTTTATTATAAGAGTTCATTCCATAAGTAAGTAATTTTTCACCTAGGCCCTGTCTCCTATAGTCTTCTTTGACGGCAATGTTATTAATATGAATTTCTCCAGCTATGTCCATTAGAACAACAAAGCCAATAATCTTCTCCCTATCTTCTGCAACTAGGTAAAGGCTAAACTGGTTTGCTAAAAAGTCGTCTGCTAAAATTTTATAAGTCCAAGCATCTTCCTGTCTTTTTTCTATTTCATATATAGCTGGCAGGTCAGAAAACTTTGCCTTTCTAATTTTATAATCACTTGCCTTCATTTTTCTTTTCAAAATCTATTTGGGCCTGGGACCTTGTCATATAATTTGCCTTCAGGGCCTTATGACTAAGAGCTAGACCCTTTTCAAAGTCTCTCTTGGCTATAAAACAAAGGTTGGACCCTCTGTTAATTAAATTTGAATCATGACCATAGACAAAGTCATGTGTTGTCCTTTCTTTAATTTGGTCGTTTATATCTCCAGCTAAAACTATTTTGTCATAAGCAGATGCCAGATCTAAAAACTCAGAAATATCATAGAGGTCTTCAACAATTTTTTCTGCCTGGCCATTTTTATAAGAATAAATTCCTCCGTAGACCCTGTCTCTTTTTGCATCAACTGCAAGAGCAACATATTCTGATGAAGAAAAATTTCTAGCTAAGACTTCTAAAGATGAAACTGGCACCACTGGAATGTTTGAAAATTCGCATAGGCCCATAACTGTAGCAAGGCCAATTCTAATTCCAGTAAAAGACCCTGGTCCAACTGCCACTCCTATTAAATCTAAGTCTTTAATTGTTAGATTGTTTGAACTTAATAAGAAAGAAATATTGGCAATAAGTCTTTCTGAATGGTCCATATTAGAGAAAAAATTTATTTCTCCTAAAATTTTATCATCTTCAATTAGGCCAATGGACATAGTCCTTGTTGATGTATCTATTCCTAAAATTCTCATTATAATATCTCCAAAATGTGCTTGTACTTGTCTTCATTATTTGTAGTAAAAATAAGTTTTCTTCCTGTGTCAGAAGTTTTTTCTATTTTTATTGTCAGTCTATCCTTAGGCAAAATATTTTCCATTTTTTCTGGCCACTCGACTATGTTGACATCATTTGAAAATAAATAATCATCAAAGCCTAGGTCATCAAAGTCAATATCGCCTTCAAGTCTGTAAGAATCAAAGTGATTTAAATTTATTTTTCCATAATAAATATTTAAAATTGCAAAACTTGGGCTAGTTATATAGTCTTCTATGCCCATCCCCTGGCCAATAAACTTGGTCAAATGAGTTTTGCCAGCGCCTAGGTCTCCAGACAAGCAAAGAGTTTCGCCGCCTTTTAGTTTCTTTCCGATTTTAAGGCCTAAGGTTTTCATTTCGTCCAAGGAATTAATTATTAGTGTTTTCATATCTACCTCATTTGTTATTATAATATAAACTTTCATAATTTCAAAGTTCAAATGTAACAAGGCTGTAACCAACTAAATCAACACTTTGGCCTATAATTAATATATTGGAGGTTAATATGAACAAAAATATAAAAAAAGCCTTTTGCCTCTTGGCAGCTTGTGCCTTTTTATTAAAGAGTACAAAGACATCGGCAAAAGTAATTGAAGATAGAAAAGAGAGAATGGACATAGCTAGCGGAGTTGAACACGTTAAAATCGACCGCTTTACTGACAAGGGATTTATTGATATTGATGTACTAAAACTTGATGCATCTAATCCTTATTCGTCACTAATACCCCTGTTTGCCAAAGAAGGAGTTTCTAAAAGAGAAGTCCTAACAAAAATGATAGAAACAAGTGAAGCTGTTGCTGGAATAAATGGAGACTTTTTTGAAGTTACAAAATATCCTATGGCCCTAGGGTCTTTAGTAAATGACGGAAATCCAATTCTTTCAACACCCGAAGCAGCCTTTTCTAGAAATTCTTTTTATATAAACAAGGAAGGAAAGGCTGGAGTTGGACCTTTAACTAATGACATTAAAGTTGCAATTAACAACCAGGTCTTTGAAGTTCACGCTCTTAATAAACTTGCAAGACCTTATAAAATTCTTACAATTTTAGATCAAAACTGGGGACCTACTTCTCTAGGAAAAAATCTTGGTGCAAAAAATGTTGAACTATTAATAGCAAATGGAACAATTATCGAAAAAAGAGTTGGCGGCAATCCTTTTGATATTCTTCCTGGAACTATTGTTCTCACCCAAGTTGGAGATTCTTTAAATAAATTTAATGTTGGCGACCAAGTTAATATTGACTACGGGTCTTATAAAAATTTAAAATTTGCCATTGGCGGAGGAAATGTCTTAATTAAAAATGGTCAAGTTGCAGAAAAACTTTCTAATGGAAGGGCTCCAAGAACTGCTATTGGTACAGATAAAAATAATAAAATTATATATTTAGTAACTGTTGATGGTAGAAATAATTCTTCTATAGGCATGGGAGAAAAAGAATTTGCAGAATTTTTAAGGTCCATAGGAGTTTTTAATTCTATAAATCTTGACGGTGGTGGATCAACAACAATGGGAATAAAATATTCTGGAGACAATGCTGTTACTATAAAAAACACCCCATCAGATGGCCAAGAGAGAAAAATCGTATCAGGAGTTGGCATTAAGTCAAAGGCACCAATAGAAGAAGCAAGTTATCTTACAGTAAGTCCATCTCAGAAAAATATGTTTGCTGGATTTTCTTATCCAGTAGAAGTAAAAGTTTTTGACAAAAATCACAATAGACTTCCAGTTGATCCAGCTGAAATAGTATTATCTTCAGACAATGGCTCTTTTAATGGAAACAATATTACTGTAAACCAAAAAGGTTTTGGAAAAATAAAAGCAACTTACAAGAACCTTAATGCTTCAGCTGATGTCTTCTTCCACTCTGGCCTAAAAGAATTTTCCTTAGATGTAGATTATCTACAAATTGAAAATGGAAAGACACACATATTCGAAACAATTTACGGTCTTGACGACATGGGCTATAAGAAAAAAATTCCAGCATCAATGGTTACCTTCGAAGCCAGTCCAGAAATTGGCACAATAGAAGGCAATAAATTTATAGCAAAAGCTGAAGGCCTTGGCTCAGGAATAATTACAGCTAATTACAATGGCGTAAAGAGAATTATTCCAGTAACTGTATCATCCGAAAAAATATCTATAGATACTTTCTCTAACATAGATGGAAAATCATTTTACCAATCAATTGATGATAAGGGAATAATTTCTGGATCCATAGCCTTAGACCAAGAAGGAAAAAACGACCTTCCTTCCCTAGCATTAAATTATAATTTTGCCAACCACAAAGATATCCAAGTTGCTGGCATAAACTTTAATGAAAAAATTTCTTTAGGATCTGCATCAGGTCTAGGACTTTTGATTAAAGGCGACGGCAAGGGTGCAAAGTTACAAGGAGTTTTTGTGGACGACAATGGTGTAAGCAAAACTGCAGATATTGTTAGCAAAATTTCTTTTGAAGATTGGAAATATGTAGAAGCAAATCTACCTAAGGGCTTAAGTGGAAATATTTATTTGCAAAGACTTCAAGTAAGCCTAAAAGATAACAAAGTTATCCAGTCTAGCCTAAAGTTTTCTGATTTAAAAGCTTTAATAAAACCAGAATTAAATTGGGAAGCAGCAAAAGAATCTTCAAAGTTAATTGACTTAAAGATTTATGAAATTAATGAAGGAAGTCCAACTAGGCTTTCAATTGGATCAACTAATAACGGAGATATTTCCAGTCATTTACAAAATAGAGATCAATCCTTCTGTTATAAAGACGGAAATCTAATTCCAGTAAAGTCAACTTTTACTAGTGAAAACAAAGATGCTTATGATATTAAGAAATTTAAAAATATGGCTTTAATAAACTTAGAGGCCAATAAAAATGGCCTTCGCTCTAAAAACGCAGACCAACTTATAGCCTTTAAAAATTTAGTAGCAGATGACAGCGTAAAAAATATTCTAATAACTATGAATATTGACCCAGAAAATCTTTCTGGTGCCAAGGAAAAAGAATATTTCTTTGAAAAAATTGACCAAGGTCTAAAGGCAGGAAAAAATATTTTTATAATCCTTCCTGGATCATCAACTAGAGTAAGTCTGGAAAGTGGTTATAGAAAAGTAACAATAAATCCATCTGATCCAGCAAGTTTAGATATTTTTATTACAGACACCAACATGGCCTATGTATTAAAAAGATTTTAAAACAAATACTGCAAGGAGACAAAGTAGTCTTCCTTGCAGTTTTTTTATTTAAAGATTTAGTTTTCGTAAATCAATAAAAGTGTAGATAATTTTCTGCCTGGATTTGTAAGAGTTTTTCCATTAAAGTAAAGGGCTGATGATGCTCCACCGTCTAAGTTTGTAGCAGATTCGCAACCTATAGCCTTCATAACCTTAGCAAGATTTGCTGTTGTTGCCTTGGTAGTTACGATTTTTACTGTGCCGTCTTTAGTAACTCCAATTGCTGATCTTTGAGCATTTTGATTAGAAATTTTTCCTTCGTAGCCGCCTTTGTTGGCAGCAGAGACGTCTACCCCATCCTTTAAAAGTATTGGCCCTGCACAAACCATTTCTTTCACTCTTTCTCCCTTTAACTCAGGAGCCTTAAAAGAAAGTTCTTTTGAAATACTAAGGCCAGGTTGGAACATATTACTTATATAAGTTTCATCAACTGCATCTGGTCCTAGATAAATAATATATCCATCACTTGGAATAAGAACCTTGCCATCAACTTTTTCAACTGCTGTAATTTGGTTGTTTTTAACAATAACAGCGTGGCCGCCTTTTACATTTACAGCTTCCCCGTAATAAGGAGAGAACTCATAAATTCCTGTTGAATCATTTGCTGGAGTATTTTTGTACCAAATTGAGAAAGACTTGCCTGCTGATGTAGTCGCGCTAATAGTCATTGCAGAATCTACAACTCCTCTTTTACCTGATTCTGTTACATAAAAGCCTGGGTCATTACCTATTAATTTTAATAGCTCATAGTTAGAAATAATTGAGCCATAAGGAACCATTGTCTTATAGGCATCAAAAAAGTTTCCATTAACAGCTGCCTTTGGATTAAATCTTCCAATTAAAGATGAAAAAGCTTCTGTGCCGCTTATACTGTCCTTTCCTCTAACAACTTTAAAGTCAATATTGTCAGTGTTTGGTATAGTCAATATATTTAGATTAAGGCCTAGCACTTTTTCATTAGAATAAGTTATTGTGCCCTTGCTAGTAGAAACCTCTTCTGGCTCTTTCTTTGCTTTAACTTCAACTTCTTCAACTTCTTCAACTTCTTTGTAGTCTTCATTTGATAAAACGACAATTTCTTCTTTTTCTGCATTGTAGTCTACACCAAATTTTAAAGCTTTTGCTAGGTCTCTTAGCTTAAAGTAATTGTTGTCATTAATTGAATAAACTGTTAGGTCCAAAACTTGTCCGTCTAAAATAATTTTTTGCAAACTTGTTATTGCCTTGGCCTTTTGAACTGTAATAGGAACAAGGTCTGTGTCTAAAACTTTATAAGTCTTATTATTTTCAATTACAACTGAGTTTGCATCTTTGTCATAATAGACATTAAATTTTGCCTCAGTGTCCTTTAACAAGGCTGCAATGTCTCTTAGTTTAAAATAGTTGTTGTCTTCAATTAAATATGCATTGGCATCAACTGCCTTGCCGTCTAAGGTCATAGACTGGCTAGTTTTACTTGCTGGAACTTCCCTAGCATAGGCTTCGCTTGGGATTAAAATAAGTAAAGCTAGCAGAATAATAAAAATTACATTTGACTTTTTCATGCCTACCTCCAAAATATTTATTTATCTACATTATAACATAATATTATTTATTTTTCCCTAGTCCTCTTCTCAAAAATTTTTTATTTATACTTTAATCAATCTAGCTAATTATTTAAAAATAAAAAATCTGCCAAAGGAATTAACTCTGACAGATTTGAATTAATTTTTATACAATATTTGGTTTTTTCCCATCTGGAATTGGACTTACAAACTTTCCCTTGGTTCTACTTAAAAATTCTTCCTTGGCTTTTTCTATTAGCTCTGGATTTTCAAGTAGGTCAACTGCAGATAGATATAAAACTTCTCCTGCCTTGTGCATTCCCTTCATTGCAACTGAAGACTTGCCTTGGGCAACTTGTTCCCAAGAGTGGCCATTAGTTCCCATTGCATAACAGGCAACAGAAATTTGGGCTGTTGGAACGACATTTGAAACATCACCAACATCTGATGACCCCATAGAAACCATGTCCTTGTGTTTGTGTTCTAAAATCTTTTCATCTAAGGGTCTGGTTTTCATATAATCAATTTCTTTTTGTGGGTCGTCAGTTGCTGAAAGAATAAATTGTCCCTTGAAGTTTTCTTCTGGGAAATTTTTCTTAAAGCTTTCAGCATAGGCTATTTCTTCCTCAGTATATTCACAAGGTCCAGCCTTGAAAAAGTTATTGTATAGCACATCTTCTAAGACTCCATTAGGAATAATATTTGAACAAGCCTTGTCAAAGTTTATTTCATAGTCAACTCCAGACATTAAAGCTGCTCCTTTAACAATATCTTCCAATCTCTTGTTTAGTTTAATTACTGATTCATTGTCCTTAGACCTTACTAGATAAAGGCCTTGGGCATAAGCTTGGACAACATTTGGCGACTTACTTCCACCATCAATTATTGAGTAATGAATTCTGTCTGTGTCATCCATGTGCTCTCTTAAAAATTGAATACCAACATTAGTTAATTCTAAGGCATCTAAAGCGGACCTGCCTAGTTGAGGACTACCTGCTGCGTGAGAGCTAACTCCCTTGAAGCTGACATAAGTTTGAATGTTTGCTAGTAAAGATCCAGTCATTACATGGTTGTGATTAAACGGATGCCAAGTAAGGGCAATGTCTACATCATCAAAGACTCCAGCCTTAACCATAAAGGCCTTGCCTGATCCACCCTCTTCACCTGGACAACCAAAAAATGATACCCTAGCCTTAATATTATTTTCTTCAATATAATTTTTCAATCTAATTGCAGCTTCCATTGAACCAACTCCAAGAAGATGATGCCCACAACCATGACCAGATCCACCTTCTTCTAAAGCCTCTTTGCAAGTTTTATCTGGAACTTGGCTTAGGTCTGACAAGGCGTCAAACTCACCTAAAAATCCTATGTGAGGTCCTTCGCTACCAAAAGTGGCTGAAAAAGCTGTTGGTATATCAGCTAAGTTATCTTTAACTTCAAAACCTTGGTCATTTAAATATTCAATTAAAATATTTGCAGAGTAGGTTTCTTGAAACTTTAGTTCAGGATGGTCCCAAATATTTTTTGCAATTTGTTCAAGTTCTTCATAATTTACCATTAGCATCAAACTCCTTGACTATTTTACTAATTTAGATGTTATAATGGCCCCTATTGTTGCTACAATAGTAATGCCACCTGTTAACATCAAAGCTCCACTTGGACCAGATGCTAAAATAGTGTTTAAAATCAAAGGCATTATTGCAAAGGTTACTGCTGATAATATAGAGAAACCAATTGAATAATTACCTATAACTGGGCTCTTGTATTCTGGGTCACAAACTCTAAGTAAAAGTAAACCTGTTAAGAATACACCAGTTGACATTCCAAATGTTGCCATCATGTGTTCTAGCCAATAATCTGATAAATATCTCTTGCACATAAACAATAAATAAAATGTAGTAAAGATAAAACCTAAAATACATAGGACTAAAATTGGAACTATATATTCTAAAACAGCTTGAATTGGTAGAGATGCAATAGCTGCTATAACTGCAAACTCAGTAAATGGTCCAGTAATTTTTCCCTTTGCACCTGAGTCAACTAAAAAATCAAGATTTAATTTTTTAATTATTCCCCAAATAATAAACATTACTAAAATACCATAGGCCCAAACTGAAATTGATTTAAAACCTGGAATATTCTTTGCCTTAGCAAGGCCTAATAAGGCATAGGCAATAAAGCAACCTAAGAAAATAATTGCAGCATGGAAGGTTATAGTATCAATAGATGAAGACTTTGTTGTTTCTCTTCCTAATGATCCTTGTTTAGAAACATCTTTTTGGAAGCCTAGAGCCATTTCTTCAGGAATGTCTGAAGGTTTTTCTAGAATAGAAGTTTCACCCTTTCTAGCAGCCCAGTTAATAACAACCATACCTATTAATATACCACCAACAATACCAAATGTAGCAGTTGTAACAGCTACACCTTGGGCAGTTTCCCAATAAGGTAAGTTAAGTTCTTGTAACATATTACCAAGAATACCTGCTGTCCCATGGCCTCCAGAGTATCCTATTGATAACTCCCAGCCAAAAGTTGGGTACATATTACCATTAGAATTGAAGATTAAATTTACAATAAAGCCAATGGCATTTTGTAAATAATAAACTCCAAACATAATTAAAACTAGGGGAACTATATTTAAAAGTTCCTTCTTAGACTTACCTCCTAAATCTAAGCCTAATGGTGTGGCAGTAACAACTGGAACTATTAAAATTCCAGGAAGTAATGCCCACATTTTAATCCATTCTTCAGGGATTTTAAGTAGTCCAAAACCAATTGGTCCTAGAATTAATAATAAAAATCCTCCAATTACACTTGCTGGCATAAATGTTTTTTGCAAAAATTTAAGTTTAGCCCTTAGTCCAAAACCAATTAATAAAAATAGTCCAAGTAGTCCTAAACTTTTTAATAAATCCGCTAACATTGCACTTGACATAATACTTTCTCCTTTCTTTCTTGATATTATACTTCTACCCAAAGTATTTTACTTCACGCTATAAACATAATTTAAACCTATATCTAATACACAACTTAATAAATCATTATGAATTTTTTCTTTTTAATGTCTGTCCCTAAGAATTTTTCTAAATAAAAAAAGCAGTCAAAGTAAAAATAACTTTAACTGCAAAACTTGGTGGGAAGTACTGGGATCGAACCAGCGACCTCTACGATGTCAACGTAGCACTCTCCCGACTGAGCTAACTTCCCTTATCTCGATAAATGATATCAAGATTTATAAGAAAAGTCAAACTCAGATTAATTTTTTTAAGCTCTACCATCGACCTAATAATTATTTATTTTTCTCTTTTCTTTTCCATCTTAACCAGCTTTCATCTAGTACAGTAGCCTTTTTATTATCAATAATTTCATCACAAGGAAATTCTGAACACTGACCGCAAAAACCAATTTCTTTTTCTAATACACAATCTCTTGAATAACAAACTCCACCTTTATTGCCACTTACACATCCTAGGCATTCTAGAGGATATGATGGACAAGAGCCACAATAAAATCCGCATTTTCCAATTTTAGTCAAATAGTAATTGTCCCCTACTAGTAACTGATACTTATATCCATCTTCTTTAGGATTTTCGTACATATCTTCTGCCAGACACCTAAAACTATAGCCTGCTTTTTCAAAAGACTTTTGCATGGCAAAATTTGACTTTCTTGTCTCGCCGTAAAAGATCTTATAGCCTTCGTCATAAAAGGTATCAGTAACGTAGGTTAAAAGTTTTGCTGCTAAGTTATTGCCTCTAAATTCTTCCCTTACTCCAATATTCATAATTTTAATATAGCCATCTGGATTTTTGTAAACAAATATATTGGCAGCAATTTTGTCTTCACAAAGGCAAGCAAAGTAAAAACAATCTTTATCAGAAATTAATTCTGTCCAATCTTCCCTTTTCCAAAAGTCATTGGGAAAGTTTTCTTTATTTATGGCAATAATATCTTCAAGATATGCTTCATCTAATCTCTTTATTTCCATCTCATAGCATCCTTTAATTTTTTAATAACTTTGATAACAAGTACCTGTCCTTGCCAATAGTTTTCTCACCGTATTCAATAGCGCCTGTAGGACACTTGCTTATACAAGCACAGCAGTGGGTGCAGGATCCCAGCCACTTTGGTCTTCCATTTTCACAAGAAATATTATTTAGAACACAAACTTTGCTGCACAAACCACATTCAATACACTTACCACTAGCATAAAACTTTTTGTCCTTGACAATAAACTTATAGAAAAGACTATTGACTAAAGATGATTGCAGGCGACCTGCTAAGCTAACTTTCGTTTTAGGAAAGTTCTCTCCACTCTTTATTATTGAAGTAACTTTTTCAAGTTCTAAATTTGCCTCTTCTACGATTTTTTTATTGGTCTGGTCTGAATCCAAATTAAAAAGTAGCAGATAATTTTCTGGCATTTTTATTCCGTAAAGGCCATTAAAATTTAGGCCAAGCTTTTCAAAATCTTTTTTAAGATAGCTTTCTGCATTGCCAAAAGAGTCGCCATAGTTCATAAGAACATAAATGTCAGCAGAGCCTGAAAACTTGCACTTTAATAGAAAGTCTTCTAAAAATCTTGGCAACCTCCAGCTATATGTTGGCGCCACTAGGACAAAAGGTTTGGTAGAATTAAAGTTTCCTTCCTTGCCTGCTTTTATATAAGTAAAAAGGTCTAAAGCATCATCATCTAAAAGTTCTCCTAATTTTTCTGCTAGATACTTGCTGTTTTCTGTTCCTGAAAAATATAAAATCATAGGTCTCCTTCCTTTTTTTTATAAATTTTTTTATGTCACTTTCATTATAATAAACAAGGCCCTAAGATACAAACAAATCCTGTCTGTCCCAAGGGCCTAGATCAAATAAATTTAAAATTAATTTTTCTTTTTCAAATAATTTTCATTGGCTGCTAAAAGTTTTTCATAATAAGCATCATAGCTTTTAGAAAATTTTCTAATTAATGGAATGGCTATCTCGTAATAATTGTTGCTAATCATATAATCTTTTAACTTGTCTTGAATCACTTTCATTTGGCTATTCTTATAAGCTTGACTATTTTTGTAGGCCTCATAAGTTTCAATTATGTCCTTGTTTTCTTCTAGCCATTTTTCACTATCATAAACTGCCTGGATTTTTCTTTCGTTAACATCAGCAAGGCTTTCCATAGAGTATTCTTTTGAGAGCTCTTCTAAATAATTCTCTTCTTCTTTAGTCAAGTTAAAATTTGGAAGCTTGTCTAAATAATCCACAAATTCTTTAAAATAAATTTCTCCCTCAGCCTCTAAGGGCGCATTTAAAAATGGCTTATAAGAAGAAAATAACATTTGACCAAAGTAACCAGGAAAAATATCTGTCAGCCTTTCATAAAGAGTCTTTTGACCTTCAAGGGCCTTTACCCTCTCTTCAATTAAAGCTTGGTCTGCTCCCTTTAGAAAAAGATTTAAAATCTCTTTTTTCTTTTCTTCAACTTCTAAGACATATTCTTTTTTTCTTAAAACTGAAGACAGAGAGGACGTCTTATTTAATAGAATATCTTTAATCTCTGCAAGGCTTAGACCAAGTTTTGTTAAAAGAGAAATCTTTTTTAAAAGCTTTACATCTTCAATGCTATAATCTCTATAACCATTTTCAAGTCTTTGTGGATCAATTAAGCCCTTATCTTCGTAGTACTCAATAGCCTTTCTACTTAGACCAGTTTTTTCTTCAACTTCACTTCTTAGCATTTTCATCCCTCCTTAATTAAAGGATAAGCCTGGACCCAGGGGCCAGGTCAAGGAAAATTTTATCTTTAAAAAATTTCTAAACAAAAAAACTTGGATATAAAAATACCCAAGCTAATTTTATTTCTTTACTACTGATGATTTTAAATAAACCACTCCAAAGCCATCAACTCTGCCTTGGATGTTATGGCCGTTATATTCTTCATCTAAAATTTGAATGTTCTTGGCCTTGGTTCCTTGTTTAATTATATCCTTGCCTAACTTTAGGTCGCGAATTACAATAACATCATCACCGTTTTCAAGGATATTGCCGTTAGAGTTTCTAATAATTTCTGCCTCTTCTGCTTCTCTTTGGCTCTTGTCAGTTCACTCGTGAAAGCACATAGGACAAATATAAAGATGACCTCCTTGATAAGTGTATGTCTCGCCACACTTAGGGCATTTAGGTAATGACATATTTTCCTCCTAAAAGTATTTATATATATATTCTAACATATAAAAAATTTATTTTTCTACTAAGACCTTTTCCATTTCAACAAGAAGGAGGTTATTAATTTTTCTTTTGCCATTTTTATAAATATATCCCATTTTTAAATAGAAATTTTCAGCTGTTAGTGATGCCGGCAGTTCAATTCGTCTTGACCTTAAAAAATATTCGTCAGCTTCTAAAGTTTCAAGGATCTTTTTCCCAAGCCCTCTACCTTGATAAGAAGGATGGACAAAAATTGAAAGCAAAATACTTTCGTCCGACCTATCCATATAAGGACCAATTGCCCCGCAGCCGACAATTTCATCATTATCAACTAAAACATAAAAATGATTGACCTGGCTGCTTTTAATAAAATACTGAGCTGGCCATCTTGAAATTAAATCTTCAATATATTCATTATCATAATCTTTACTGCTAACTTCCCTAAGAGTTTTAGCAACCATAGATGCAACTGCTTCCCCATCTCTAGGGAGAAATCTTCTTATAAACATAGAAACCTCACAAATCAATTTAATATAATTAATTTTTTATTTTCAAACTTTAAAGTCCTTATTTTTTGTCAAATAAGAAATAATTTCCACATGGCTTGAACGGTCAGTATGAATAAAATTTAATATTTTAAGGAAGCCTCGTATGTGGGAATATGTCTAATTAGTATTCATCTTATAATCTATTATATCATTTTTAAGCACAGAAAAAACAGCTCATAAAAGAGCTGTTTAGATTATTATTTTCTTGTTTTTGTCGCATTACTTATATTAGATGACCTATAAAAATGGCTATAGGCAGTAATAAGATTAACATAATATTCAACACTATAAATAATCTGTCCTTTTCCTTTACCTCGAATATTAAACCTATTAGTCCAATAATTGGGCAGACAAACATTAATGTGAGTCCAGTTGGTCTTAGACTTGTATAGCTTTCAAAGATGTCTATTGGCAGTAGGTAAGAAATCATAAAAATCGTGAGTCCAAGTAAAAAAAATTTTTTACTGATATTTTTCTTCATATACTTCTCTTTCTTTGAAATTATATTGTTCGAATTAAATCAATAGTTGATCTGTCTAGAATTCTTTTTAAAGATAAATGATAAATTAGCACATTTATTCCGTAGACTACTAACGAAAATGCTATAAATAATTTATAGTCATAGTATCTTACGAGATTTAAAAAAGTCAATCTTGATGAGAATATAGAAATTATAAACATTACACCTATACTAGTTAATATAACTATAAGCAATGATTTTATCTGTTCATTTAAATATTCTTTTTCATAAACCCTTTTGAGTTCATCCAAATCCATTCCACAAGAATAAAAGCTTCCTATTTCTTTTCTTCTACTCATCAAGCTTAAATTAATGAATGAATATCCGTTTGTTATATTTAATACAAAGATTATTAATCCAATACTTACCACAATTTTCATAAAACTTTGTAAGCTTTTAAACTCTTTTTCTTCTATCTCATTACCAATAATAATGTTAAATCTATCTTCAGGTAAAATTTGTTCCCTAATTAATGCTTCCGCATAATCTTGTGCATCTTCTGCTTTAGAATCTTTTATTTTCATATTCAAAGTATAAGGATAGTTTTTATATTTTTCATCGCCTGCTTCTTTCATTAGACTGAAAAATGTATCAAAGTCGGTGTAGATTTTCACATCGAAAGGCATGGTTTTGGAATTAAATTTTCCCAAGTCTCTTATTGACTTTGAAATCTTAATATTTTTTTGATAATCATCTCCAATACTTATATCAAGACTTGTTGGATTTTCAAAATATGGAATTTTCTTTGCTTTAGATATAGGTATGGAAGAATCTTCTTGGATCATATTATAAAGTAGAAATTCTCCCTTATTTCCTCCAAGCTCTTTTAAATCATCATCTTCTAAGGCTATCAAAAATCCATCCATTCCTTCCGCATTATATTTTTCAATGTTTTTTTCAGCCTCTTTATCTAATCCTGCATTCCTAGCTTCTTTTGAAAAATCTTTATTATTTTCAACTGTTACATATTTTTGTTTAGAAATATAGGATTTTTCATTAGGAGTTTTCTCATCAATTTCTTTTAGTACCGATGGCACTTCATCCTTATCACTATAATAATCTACAGAAAAGTTATATCCATTATCATAATACGAATAGTCTCTAAGATAATTTCCAATTCCTATTACAATTACAAATACTGAGATGATTAGAATTCCAATAGCTGAAATATACCTTTGTGATTTTATTGAAGCTAAGTTGTTAATTCTTAGTTCTTGCCATAAGTTCTGTTTCTTCTTTTTCTGATACTTGGAAAAATCTATATTTCCTCTAATACCATCTATTATATTTATTTTCGAAATCTTTTTTGCAGGAGATTTTATAGCCAAAGCAACAATTATAAAAGAAACAAATAGTATGGCTAAACTTAATAATGGATTAAATCTTACTACTTCAAAGGCACTTACTCCCTCACCTTTTTGTAAATTTCTATACAGATAATATATAAAAGAAAAACCAGCTATGTGACCTAAAACTATTGGAATGGCTGATATAATTAACCCTTCCTTTAAAAGCATCAAATAAATTTGACCATTAGTTGACCCTATAGATTTATATATAGACAGTTCTCTAATTTTTCGAAGACCCCACACCCAAAAGATATTTTTTATAAAGAATACAAAGACGGCTATACATCCAAGTATAGATAATACTATAACCGCTTTACTCATAATTTTTTGTAAAGGATCATTTTCGACACCATAATAATATATTAATCCATCAGAAAATTCTAGCTCTACATCCCTACCAAGCTTATTATTTATATCTTCCTGAATATTTTCTTTATTTTTATAAGTTTTTTCAAATGAATCAAACTTCACATATGTTTTAAAGGATGACATCTTTTCTTGTAATCCTAAAGCAAAGTTTAGTTTACTATATTTGTTATAAACGTCCCCATAAACTCCTACTACAGTAAAAGATTTAGTGGAAACTTTTTTAAATTTTTCCTTATCAGTATTTGCACTAGTAGGTCCTATTTCTTCCCCATCTATAAACCTTTTACCTATTTCAAGTTTTATTTCATCACCTAAATTAATGCTATTTTCATTTATGAAGCTTTCTGATAGAACAATTTCATTTTCATTTTCTGCAAATCTACCTTTTTGAAGTCTTGAATACTCTCTCATTTTATTTATTGCTTCATCCTGATAATTAATGACAAGTAAATCATTATTATATTTAGCATTATCAGGGTCATTGGACATTTTTCCAATTAATTTGATATCTTCAATAGACCTTAGTTTTTCTACTTCATCATTTGATAACTCATCCTTAATCTCAGCATGATAAAAATTATTTGACATGGCATAACCATAGTTGGCTTGTCTGTTTATATAACCATAATAAAATACCACAGTAAAAAATAAACTTACGATTAATAGTGAAATAAAAATAGGAAAATTCTTCTTATTCATTTCTTTCATCTCCTACAATTTTTCCATCCACTATTGTAATGATACGATGTGCTTGTAAGGCTATTTCTTCGTCATGGGTGATTAGGATAATCGTCTGTTTTAAAGTTTTGTTAAAATATTTAAAAATTTCAATTATTTCCTTAGAATTTTTTCTATCCAAGTTTCCAGTCGGTTCATCTGCCAATATGATAGATGGATTGTAGATAAGACTTCTGGCTATGGCAACTCTCTGCTGCTGACCTCCTGATAATTCACTTGGAAAAGAGTCAAGTTTACTTTCTATACCCAGTTTGTTTACTATATCTGAAAATTCATCTTGATTTATTTTTCTTTTATCTAGTTTTAATGGAAGTTCTATATTGTGACGAACCGTTAAGTTGGGAATCAAATTATAAAACTGGTAAATCAGTCCGACTTTTCTTCTTCTAAAGTAGGCTAATTCCTTTGAAGAATAATTTGAGATGTCGTTACCATCTATATAAACTTTGCCATCATCTGGACTATCTACTCCTCCTATGATATGTAGGAGCGTTGATTTACCAGACCCACTTGGTCCAACAATAGCGACAAATTCTCCTCTTTCTATTGTAAGGTTAACACCGTCTAAGGCTATGACATTAGAATTACCCTCGCCGTATTCTTTTCTTAAATTTTCTACTTTTAATATTTCCATAACTGCCTCCTTTTTCTTATGTCAAGGTAAGCATATAAAAGTAAAGTGATTTTTAGGTGACATTGTAAAATTTAATTTCAAATCTTGCTCCAGCATCAATATTTGAAACAGAAACTTCTCCGTTATTCTTTTCGACAATTGTCTTCGCCATAGCAAGGCCAATTCCAAAACCATTTGAGTCGGGAGTTTTATAAAAGCGTTTAAAGATTTTTTTCATTTTCTCTTTTTCTATTCCTCCGCCATTGTCTTCAATGATTAAGCTTGTATAGAGGGGATTTTTGTATGATGAAACCACAATTTTGTCACAAGTCGGTCTATTATCAGCATTCTTTATGATATTAATGAGAGCTTCTGCCAGCCAATAAAAATCTCCACAAATGCTATTTTCTTTTAAACTCTTCTTTATTTCTACATTAGTAGATCTCTTTATATTCAAACTATCTAAGGCATAATCTACTAATTCATCTAAACGAATTTGTTCTGCTTTCATTAAATCTTTGTTTGCATCAAGGCTTGATAGTTTGAGTAAAATATCTGATAAAGAGTTTAATCTTAAGAGTTGCCTTTTTAAAATCTCTATATCATCATTATCTGGAAAATCCATCTCCAAATTTTCTATGGAAAAAAGCATAGATGTGATGGGAGTTTTAATTTGGTGGGCGATGTCTTCTAGGTATTCAATTTGTTTTTCGCTGTTTTTAGTACTTTTCTCTTTGGCTTCTACTATTTCTATAAATAGCTTATAAATTTTATCTTCTAAAATCGAAAAATCATCTTGCTTCATAGGAATTTTGTAGTCCTGATTTTTCATATTTTCTATCAGAACTATAAGCTCATTTATTCTATTTTTCTTTCTTTTTTCTAAAAAATAATAAAGAAGCCCCAGACTTATTATCCAAAATACATATATCATCTCAATCCATCCTATATCCAATTCCTCTAACAGTAGAAATTACTTCCTTATCAAGTTTTTCTCTAATTCTCTTAATAGTTGATGTGAGAGTATTGTCATTTACAAACTTATCCCTGTCTTCCCAAAACATTTCTAACAGCTGACCTCTGGTATAAACTCGGTGAGGATTTTTGATAAATAAGATTAGGATTTCATATTCTAGAGAAGTTAAATCCACCAGATTTCCCTTAAAATAAACTTTTGAATCATTTAAATCTATTTTGATATCCTTGTAAGTAATTTTTTTGTCTTGACTTAGAGCTATTGTCCTTAAAACGGCATCAATTCTCGCTCTTAATATGGCAAGGGAAAATGGTTTAGTTAAATAGTCGTCTGCTCCCCTATCTAAAGATTCAATTATAAAATCTTCATCTTTTTTTACTGTTGTTACAATAACTCTTATGTCCTTATCTTTTAACTTATCTATCAAATGTTGGCCATCTTTATCTGGTAGATTTATATCAAGTAGCGCCACATCAATGTCTACATTCATCTTATAGGTCGCCTCGTAAAAAGATGATGCAAGCTCTACCTCATAGCCATTATTAACTAAATACTTTTCCATTTGTGAGGCAATTTCTTTATTATCCTCTATAATCAAAACACTCTTCATTTTAACCCTTTCATGTATCAACTTTGAAATCTATTAAAAATTTTTGTTTTACAGCATTCGTCTATAAGAAAATTAAGACTCTATACCAATAATTACATCTATAGTATACCATTATCACTTATATTAAAAAACAGACCCTTTATGGATCTGCTACTTGTCAATATAAGTTTCAATTCTAGACTATAATATTACCTTTAATTTTTCCTCGTAAACAACTACTTTATCTACTAGTTTTTAACCAAGTATTCAGCATAGCTGTCTATTTCTAATTTATGATTTACTATAAACTCTTAATCTTATCAAGCTTCTTACAAATAAGTCTTTTGGAATCTAATATTTAATTCTCATAGCCTTATAATTTTCTATTTAATTTTCTTTTCAAAGAAGTTATTATTTCTAAATGGCTTGAGTGATCAGTATGGATAAAATTTAATGTTTTAAGGAAGCCTCATATGTGAGGATATGTCCAAAAGTATATTTCTTATGTTCTAAATTCCCTTTTTACCTTTGCCAGTAACTCTAAAGTCTCAAAAGAATTTGTAAGATAATCATCAGCACCTAGGTCTAGTCCTAAAATCCTATCACTTAGATGAACTTTAGCCAAAATCACAATAATAGGAATATTTTCTTCATGCTAAATAATTTTTATCTCTAATGTGTTTTATGAGTTTATATCCGCTTATCTTTGGCATCATAAAATCTATTATCGCAAGGTCGATATCTTTTTTCTAAAATCTCCTTATATATTCCAAAAATTATAGAGCTTAAATAATATGACAAATATTGTAAAAACAAAAGAAATAAATCCCCAAAATATAAAATATATTTTTTCTTTTCTTGATTTTCCATTAGCAGATATCATAAACAACTTAAGTCCATTAATTAATGATACAAGTCCCATTACTGCAATAACGATTCCGGTAATCACTGCATTTTTGGGCGTGAATACCTTGTCACTTGCTAAATAAAATACTATCCCAACCGTAATAGTAACCCATAATATTTGTGTCAGGTTAATGTTTTTATTGAAGTTTACAGTGTTATTCTTTATATTTTTAAATATTAAAATAATAAACTTTCCAACTAATAAAATTAGGCTTATTATTCCTAATAATATTGCTATGCATAAGAATAAAAACATTGATTTATTCGATTTGTGGGCAACGTAGTCGGTAGACATCATCTCAAGTCTGTTATCGTTCGCTTTGGTTTTTGATTTGTGCATAAACATTTCTAAACCATTTCCATTATCCATAAGATATGAATTTTTACCAATTTTGAAAATATTTGTGTCTCCTATACTAAAGCCAAAAAGATTTAGTGAATACTTGTCTTTAGCCGCTTTCTTTATAGGTAAGATTCCCCCAAAATACTGCTGAAATTTACCCATGCCCTCTGATATATTCCTCTTTTGTATGTAAAAACCTGAAATATCATCGGATGAAATACCACTAGTATCTATTCCTTTCCTATCTGTAATACTTCCATATAATACTTTAGGCAATCCATAATTAAATATGGTTTCACCAGGCTCATTGGTCATTATTACAATACCGGTATTCGATTTTGGATCAAAAACTAGATTAGAAGAGCATCCCATAGTATTGCCAGCATGCCCTAGAACTTGAACTCCATATTCTAAAGTCCACAGGCCGTGGCAATTTTTACTTATATTGCTATCTGTATAATGTGAAGTCGGCTCAAACATTTCGCGTCTGGTTTCTTCTTTTTTAAACAATGGATTTTCTTTTGAAACAAAGGCTTGTCCAAATGTTGCAAAATCATGTAAAGTACCTACACAGGCACCTGCAGGATATAGCTGCACGTAAGAACGAGCTATTCCTAAATCTTGATTGTCTTCTATTTTTTCACCTCTATAATAACAATATAAGTCATTTCTTTTATCCTTAACATAGTCATTATCTAAAAGTTTAGGGTCTATTGAGGTATGACTCATGTTTAGAGGTTTGAAAATATGATTATTCACATAGGATATATAATCTTCTTTGCTCACATTTTCTACAATCAATGCAGCAAGTGCTGTCCCCCAATTTGAATACGCTGTGTATTCCCCGACATGATATGCTTGGTATGGCTCACATGATTTGACGGCTTCTTCAAGATTACTATATAACTGATCTTCATTTGCTAACTGATTTTCATAGAAACTTTCTTGAAAACCTGCATTGTGACTCATGAGGTTTCTAATGGTAATTTTCTCATCTTTATATCTTATCTTTTTTAAAAATCCATCTGGAAGATAAACTCTTATATCTTCATCTAGATCAATCTTGCCTTCTTCATACAACTGCATGACAGAGACCCAAACTAAAAGCTTGGAAGAGCTCCCCCAATCGTAAACTGTATCAAAGTCTGCTAATACTTTATTTTTTATGTTTTTATAGCCATAAGTTTTTTTAAGTGAGATTCTATCTCCATTAAAAACAGCTATCTGACAAGATACAAGACCTTCCTTATATTTTTCTACATATTCGTCTATGTTTATTTCTATCTTTTTAATATCCTCATCTCTATTATATAACTCTTTTGCATAACTATTTTCAGAACTCAGTAAAACTAAAAATAAAGTTATAATGATAAATATCCAAATATTCCTTTTCATTATGTCCTCCTCTTTAATCTTAAATTAATTATAAAAGATGGATATTAACAAAACTAAGACCGAATATTAAATCAATATTAATTTTTTTGATTCATTAACATTTGCAATTACTTAATGTAGTTTTGACTTAAAAAGTTATCAGAGTTGATGAGTTTGAAGATTTTCGGGAAGCTTCGAAAAAGCAACCATAATTAATAGCTATTCTCTGATAATTTAATTAATGTTCTGCATAGTATTTTTTTTCCAATTAATAGTCTGTAAAATTAAATGCGACACTTTGACTAAATAAAAAACTCATACTAACTTTGTGTTAAATGTAAATAAGCATAAAACACACAGAGGTTAATATGAGTTATAAATGTCTTACAATAAATGACAGAAATAAGATAGAGGTATTAAAACTAATATTAAATATGAAAAAGAAGTGGACCATTTCTCGATTGACATTTAAAGACTTCTTTTGAATACACTGCAACCATCACTTTCTCCTAGAAATTCAAAATCATTTTTTATCGCAATTTCTTTGGAGATTTCTTGGTTGGGGTTACACTCAATAATCAAGTTTTTCCCTATCTTTGAACTACGCTTTATAAAGGCTTTTGTTAGTTCATTGGCATATCCCTTCCCCCAGTCTCTCTTATTTAGTATCCAACCAAGTTCGAAGGAGTCTTTGTCATACTCATGAAATATTACATATCCGATAAACTTCTGATTAAAATCTTCTACCGCATAGATTAAAGGAGGATCAATAAGTGCGACACTATTTAGAAAATTCGCTGTTTTTTCCCATGAAAAAGGCGGTTCTATAAATTCCATGACATCTTCATCTGAAAGTAGATTGTATAGGTCCCTTAGATCATTGTTGGTAAATTTTCTTATCTTTAATCGTTCGCTAATCATTCAGTCCCTCCTTCCCTTTTTCCCTTATTTTCTTGACATCAATACTATAGTCTCCACGTGCGTTGTCTTTTGATTGGGAACATAATTTTTTATCCTCGTCATTCTTGTAGGAACACAATTTATTAATGTCATTGTCTTTGGCATTTTTTCTTTTATCTTTAAAGTTATTAGAATCTTGACTATCTTTAACTCCTGTTTTGAAGTAAAATGTTAAGTCATAAGGATGAACTGTTCCGTCTTTGTCAATTCTTCCCACCACGACTTTATCAACTATGCTTTCAAATACTGTTCTGTTAAATTCCTCTATAATTTCTTTATTCTCTAAGACCTTTTTAAATTGCTTTAATCTTTCTTTAATAGAGTCTTCATCTTTTATCGTTAGTTCCAATGTTTTCTTTTCATCGAGTAATTCTTCTTTTTGCTTTGTAAGTTTTTTATACTTTTTAGCATAAACTTCTTCGTCTATACTATCTTCTAAATGAAGATCAACTAACTTTCTTTCTTGACTAATGATTCTGTTTAATTGGTTTTCTAACTTTTTCAAATCTTTGACTAACGTATTATCATTTATTTCTTCTTCAACAATTTTTAAAAAGTCATCTATTACTGTTGAATCTGCATGGCATAATTGCCTATAGCTTTCAACAAATGCTTTTTCTATTGCTGCTTCTTGTATTCCCTTTGAATGAGGGCAATATTTTTTACCTTTTTTTGTTGACTTTACACATTGCCAGTTAATTTTTTTATAAATTGAACTTGTATGCCATGTTCTTCTTGAAAGTATCTCTCCACAAAATCCACATTCTAACATACTTGAAAAAGCGTATTGCCTTGATAGTTTTTCTCTCTTCCTATCCTTATTAGCAATGGTGTTTCTATTTTGTGCTCTCCTGAGTCTAATCTCCTGTGCTTTTTCAAAATCTTCTTTTGATATAATTGGCTCGTGATGATTTTCAATGTGGTATTTATCAGATTCACCAAAGTTTGCTAGTCTTCTTTTTGTTATGGGATCAACTGTGAAGGTCTTTCCCATTAGTATATCTCCAATATACTTTTCATTCTTAATTATTCCCAACACTGTAGTATCAGACCATTTTGTTTTACCTCTAGGGGTGAGATAACCTTGTTCTTCTAATTCCCTACCAATGACTGAGCCACCATTGCCCTCTAGATATCTTTTAAAGATGTATCTAACAATTTTAGCTTCCTCTTCATTTATAGAGATACTTTTTGTTATAGGGTCATAGTCGTATCCAAGGCAACCTTGAAAACCAATAAGTTCCCCTTTTTCCATTTTCATTTTCAGTCCTTTTTTCACATGGGCTGAGGTATTTTCTACTTCTTGTTGAGCTACTGAACTTAATATTGTTAGTAATAGCTCTCCATCCATTGTCAAAGTATCTATATTTTCTTCTTCAAATACTACACCAACGTTATTTTCCTTTAGAAGCCTTACATATTTCAAAGTATCTAATGTATTTCTAGCAAATCTTGATATAGATTTAGTAATTATCATGTCTATATCTCCATTTTGGCAATCACTTATTAGTCTCATGAAATCTGCTCTTTTAGTAGCAGTTGTTCCTGTTGTTGCTTCATCTGCATATATACCAGCCAAAGTCCAGTTCTTATTATTTTTTATTAGATTTGTGTAATAATCAACTTGCGATTTATATGATTCAAGTTGGTCTTTACTATCTGTACTTACTCGACAATATGCTGCAACTCGTTTTAAATCTAAATGTAGTGCATTTCTATTTCTTGCTCCTATATTTGAAGCTTTTATTAATTTTACTTTAGTATTCATTTTACCTCCTTCCCATTTTGTATCTTTCTACAGTGTTATTATATCACAAAATTAACTACTTTCTATCTCTCTTCTTATAATCATTTTCTATTCTGTTCTTAATTTTTGTATATTCCTTATCATTAATTAATTTAAGATCATAAAGTCTACATAACATAGCAACTCTCATGCTATAAACTTTTATTGCTTTCATAATAACCTCCTATGTAAATTTAAGTTTTTTGACATTGACAAGTGCCTTGGATTAGCAACATAGGAATCTCACCTCCGCCTCTGTTCAGGATGAGCCGGCTTCAACCTTAGAAGTATCATTATCCTCATTTTCTTCATAGCGAATAGGGTATCCCTCCCTATATTCAAACTCTTACTTATCGCTCCCTTTCTTCTACCCTTGCTTTTAGCTTAGCAGTACTTGTTTTGCCGAATTATTCAGCAGATAGATCTTGGCGGATAGGTTATTACGCTCCAAAAATGATTAACGTCTTGTCTTGGTCTATTCAGTTGTTAAGGTTCAAAATTTATCGAGAGTTATTAATCTTTTTAAAATTTGACCATCAGAAAATACTTATCTTGATGAAACAAAATTGTTTAAAATTACCCTCTTATAATTAACAGTGAAAAGAAGTCTTTCTTGGTAACCAATTTTCAAAAATAAATTTGGTTAAATAAAAAGGTCCAATTCCCACTGCATAAGTAACAGTGAAAATTAGACCCTCTTGCTAAATGTCATCTAAAAGTCTTCCAACATTTCCTTTAGTTTTTCTAAGACTTTATTACGCCTTTTAATAACTGCTGGATGAGAAATATTCAGTTTAGCAGCTACTTCTCTAATTGTTTCTTCTTTATAAAAAAGACTTTCTATCAAATCCCTTTCAACAGTGTTGAGTTTAGAAATAGCTCTTCTTACTTCTTCAATCATTTCCTTTGTTTCGATAATTTTTTCAACATCAAATTCCAGATCTTCTAAATTTTCTTCAAAATTACCATCATGATCATAGGAACAAAAAAAGAAACAGTTATTTAACCTGTCCCTTCTCATTTGATATTTCTCTTTATTCAATTCACTATGATAAGCAAGATATACTTCCTTGCTAACAACTACTTTCTTCCCTTCTACAAATAAATAATATTCTTTGTCCATTAATTTTTCCTCCTTGTTGACATGAATTTCTTTTATTTAAAGATAAAATTCACACAAGGAGGACTTCTAATTCTATGCATATATTCTCCTGGGCATAAAAAAAGACCGAAAGAAAATAAATTCTTTCAGTCAATAAATGCCAATATTAAATTTAGGTGCAGATCACCCATCATGGATACTATATATGCACCTAAGTACACATAAAATTCGTATATGGTACTTTTTTCATTCGGAAATAGTACGCAATAAGTTCGTCATAAATTAATTTCTTAGATGTTCATTATTTCTTCAATGCTACGACCGTCTTTAAGTTGGCTAATAGCAGTCGGTAAAGTATATCCCCAAATTATTACACCAACCAATGCAATTGCTTCCTTTTTTCTTTGATAATAAACAGTTCTCTCTAAAGATACACTTCTCATACAAGCTTCATCAGTAATCTTTTTTTCAGCAATGTAGTAGTTATAAATAATCTTATGATATATTTCTCCATATTCTGGATAAACTTTTAGCCTAACACAGGCATCATAAATTATTAAAAGCATAAGCTTACTATCCATTACATTGGAAACTCTATTATTAAACTTTTCTTCAACTCTTTCTGGAGCAAATGTAGAAAGATACAAGTAAGCAGATTCTGAAGTTGATCCATAGTTTTCTTTACTCTCAAACATCATAAAATTTGCCCTGCTATCTACTGCCCAGGTAACTTGTCTATATAAACTTAAAATAAGTTTTGCAGCTGAACTGATTTCTTCAAATTTCAAGTTGCTATCTGCATACATGTTCATTATATTCTTTAAAGTTTTACTTATTCTCAATCTAATCACCTCAATACAATTTATTTGCAAACTTGAATGTTTGTGCTATAATATGAATATAAGTTCAGTTTGTATTATATCTCAAATTGAAAAATAATTCAAGCACTATTGTTCGTATTGAAAGTTATAAATGCACATTAGTTCAGGAGGTTAAAGTTATGGCTTTTGCGGATAGATTAAAGGATTTTCGTGAAAAAGAAAAGTTAAGTCAAGCAGATTTTGCAAAGATGATAGGAATAAGTACAAGAACTCTTGTACATTATGAAGACGGAGAAAGATACCCAAGAGATGTCGAGGTTTACAAAAAAATAGCTGAAGTTATGGACTGTGATTACAATTATCTTCTAGAAGAAAGTGATGAGTTTTTAAATAGAGTTTATAACATGGGTGGCAAAAGAGAATTAGAAAAAGCTAGAGCATTAACAGAAGGTCTAAGCTCTTTATTTGCTGGTGGAGAAATTTCTGACGAAGATAAAGATGCTGCTTTTGAAGCTATTACTCGTGCTTATTGGGAGGCTAAAAGAGAAAACAAGAAATATGGTCGTAAGAAAAAAGATTAGGTGATTTTATGAGCATGAATCGCTATATATATGATAAGGTTAATCGACTTATAAAAAAATATAAGACACGAGATCCTATCGAATTAATAGAAGCTTTGAATATTAACCTGGTATATCTACCTGAAACAAAAATACTTTTAGGAATGTACCATTATATTCAAAGGAACAGATTTATTTTTATCAGTAGCAACACAAATTTTAATAGAAAGACTATATTAGCACATGAATTAGGTCACGATCAACTTCACAGAGATTATTGTATGAGTGGCGGAGCTTTCCATGACCAAACAGTGCTAAACCCTACAAATAAATTTGAAACTGAAGCTAATATTTTTGCAGCTCATTTATTAATAAGTGATGAAGATATCCTAGATAATATCAATGATCAAGTTTGTGATTATGAAATCGCTGGACAGTTAGGCGTAGATATAAATTTACTAAATTTAAAAATTTCTGAGTTAGCAAAAATGGGCAAGTTTAATAAACCAGTTAATGTTAATATACCTCAGGGAGATTTTCTTAAAAATTATCGCCCTGAACATGATGATTATTATTAGGAGACTCTATGGGAATTTTTATTGCAGGATATTTTTTATTAATCCTTTCTGGAATAGTTTTCTATTATCTCATCACTACCTACTCTGTAAAAATTTCAGCATTTTTAATTGATTTTATAGTTGTAGGTTTAGGATTTTACATATCCATAAAAGATAAACTAGATAGCAAATTAGCTATTCCCCTTTCAATTACAGTAGTAATAATTTATGGAATATTGCTAGTTTTAATAAATCGAAAGCTACCAAAGGTTAGCAGATTTTTAAACTATATAATTGCTTTTATAGGCTCATCAGTCGCCCTATGGTTGGCACTTGATTTTATAACAAACACTCTAGCCGCTTTTAAAATAATAGGTCAAACTTATCATCAATTACCAATAACAAAAAGTATGATGATAAATTCCTTTATACATTATGTAATTGTATTCTTGATTAGTATTCCAGTGTTTAAAGGTAGAATGAAATTTATACTTGGAGGAAATTATGAGTAGAGAAATGGATAAAAATAAAGACGAAAATCAGAAAAAAAAAGAACTTCAAATTAGGTCCTCTGCTGCTGAATACTTGACTTTTGTTGCAGCAAATGGTGATGATCAAGAAGCTATCGAAATTAGATATGAAGATGAGAATATTTGGCTAACTCAAAAAATGATGGCAGCTCTTTATGATGTAAGTGTATCGGCAATAAATCAGCATCTAAAAAAAATATTTGACGATAACGAACTAGACGAAAATTCAGTTATTAAGAAATACTTAATAACTGCAAACGACGGAAAATCATATAATACAAAACACTATAACCTACAAGCAATTATTGCAGTAGGGTTTAAAGTAAATAACGAACGTGCTGTCCAATTTAGAAAGTGGGCAAACCAAATTGTAAAAGATTTTACAATTAAAGGTTGGGCAATGGATGATGAAAGACTCAAGAATTCTGGCACAAAACTTACCAAGGATTATTTCGAAAAATTACTTGTAAAAATTCGTGAGATTCGATTATCTGAAAGAAGATTCTATCAAAAAATCACAGATATTTATGCCACTTCTTTAGACTATGATCCATCTGCAAAAGCAACAAAAAGATTTTTTGCAGCTATTCAAAACAAATTGCACTATGCAATTCATGGAAAAACTGCAGCTGAATTAATTGTAGATAGAGCCAACCACAAAACTAAAAATATGGGACTTACTACTTGGGAAGGATCTCCAGATTCAAAAATTCATAAATATGATGTAGTTGTTGCAAAAAATTATCTAAATGAAGAAGAATTAAATCAAATGCAAAGAATTGTTTCATCATATTTGGACATGGCAGAACTACAAGCAGAAAGGCATATCCCTATGACTATGGAAGATTGGGAAAAAAGATTAAATGGATTTTTACAATTATGGGATAAAGAAATCTTAAACGATGCAGGAAAAGTGTCTGCAGCTCTTGCTAAAAAGCACGCAGAGAGTGAGTTTGAAAAATATAGAATTATACAAGATAGACTTTACAAAAGTGATTTTGATAAGTTCTTAGAACTAGAAAATGATACTAAAAAATTAGAAGAATAACTTAATATACGCTTAATGCTTATAACTTTAATAGCAAGCACAGTAAGTGTACGGACACTTACGAAAAAATTAATGGAGCAGACCTTTACGGAATGCTCCATTTTTTTAATTTTTACCTTGTTAGGGAGAACCCTAAGACCCCGAAATATATTTTATAAAGGAGAATAAAATGGCAAATAGATTTAGAAATGAAAGAATAGAAATAAAACTAACTAAAGAAGAAAAGGAAGTTTTTGAAAAGAAAATGAAACTTGCTAATTGTAAAACTATGTCCCACTTTCTTAGAAAGTGTGTATTAGAAAAAGAGATTTATGTTGTAGATTTAGAACCATTTAGAAACCTACAATGGCTACTTTCAAATGCAACAAATAATATAAACCAAATTGCAAAAGCTACTAATACAACTGGAATTATTTACAAAAATGAAATCGAATCAATGAATAAACAGATAGAAAAATTATCAAAAGAAATATGGCAGATCCATTCCTTACTTCTTAATAAGTCAAAAGGAAATTATGGTGATTAGTATGGCAATTACAAAAATACATCCTATAAAATCAACTCTAAATTTGGCAATAGACTATATAACTAAGAGTGAAAAAACTGATGAAAAAGTCTTGGTATCTTCATTTAAATGACATCCACCTACTGCTCATATTCAATTTATAAAAAGACGAGAAGATAATGATACTAAAGGTACAGTTTTGGCTAGACATTTAATCCAATCTTTTCTACCAGGAGAGGTTGATCCTATAAAAGCTCACGAAATTGGAATGGAATTATGTAAGAAAATTTTAAAAGAAGATTATGAATTTGTTTTTGCAACTCATATAGATAGAGGGCATATCCACAACCATATAATCTTTAATAATGTTAAATACAAGACTGGCAAATGCTACCAATCTAACAAAAAATCTTACCACAAAATCAGGTATCAAAGTGACGAATTATGTAAAGAAAATAAGCTTACAGTCATTGATGAATACTATGAAGCTTACAAAAGAAAATATAAAACTGCTGGTAAGTCTTGGTACGAATATGACCAAAATAAGAAAGGAAATTCTTGGAAGTCTAAACTGCAATTTGATATAGATAGAATGATTAATAAGTCTAAAACGTGGGAAGAGTTTTTAGAAAATATGAAGTCTCTTGATTATGAAATTAAGTTTTGTAAACACATTGCTTTTCGTCATAAAGATAAGCAAAGATTTACAAGATCGAAGACTATCGGAGAAGATTATACTGAAGAAAAAATCAAAGAAAGAATAGATTTAGCTATCAAAAATAAAGCTAATCCTATTAAAAAACGAGTAGGAAATGTTATTGATATATCTACTAATGAAAAAGCACAATCCTCTAAAGGTTACGAAGTTTGGGCAAGAAAACACAATATCAAAACAATGGCTGATTCAATAATTAAACTTAGAGAACAAGGAATTAATTCAATCACTCAACTAGATGATCTAATCAAAAAATCTGCTGATGATAGACAAGACTTGTTGGATAAAATAAAGAAGATTGAAACTGAAATGAAGAGTTTATCTCAAGATATGGAAAATATAAATACTATAAATAAGTATCGTGAAATCTATAAATACCATAAGAAAAATCCTGAAGACAAGCAATTTGTAGATGAGTATTATAGTGAACTTTCCGTCTACAAAATAGCTGCTAAAGAAATTTTAGAAAACTATAAAAAGCTTCCAAAAACAAAAGAAATACTATCAAATCTCGATAAATTGCAAGAAAAAAAGAACACCCTTATGCAAGAGTATTCTTTAAATAAAGAACAATTTTCTGACCTTGTTCAATATAGGAAAAACTATGAAAATTATTATGGAAAGGAAGTAGAGAGGTAAACCTTCTCTACTTCTATATCTCATCAAGCAAATTATCCAATTCACTTACAAAAGTATCTAGTTTGTCATTTCTTAAATATTCAAAAAATATTTCATAATCATTTGGACTTAGAAAATGAAAAAGATACTTTTCTTTGATTCCAGACGCTTCTAACTTTTCATTTAACAACTTAAAATGTTCTCTTGCCGCTCTATTTTTACCTTTATTTTCAGCAGAATCATCTTTATTATCTTTAATTTCAATAACAACGTAAATATCTTCATCACTTTTTAATTTTAGTATAAAATCAGGATTAAAATTTGCAATTTTTGTATGAGAATTCATTTTATATGAGTACTCTATACTATAAAATCCCATATCTCTTGATTTAATCCAAGCATCTATTTTCTGAGCATTTTTATTATCTGTAAGATATTTTTTTATAAATTTATATTCTGGATCTCTTGTTGATATTACTAGATTTAGGGGTGTTTTAAAATCAAAAAAATTTATTTCATTGCAAGCCTTTCTTGGCAAGTTATCATCTTCTAAAAATTTTTCTATTATTTCCCTCTGTTCTTCATTTGAGATTTCGTCTTTATATCTATCTGAATAAAAAAGCATTGAATCCGTTCTAAATGATAATATTCCTCTTGTTTCATCTCTTATATCATTTGTGTTAACCTCAATAAAATCAGTTGATTTGATAGAATTTATTACAGTTTTACTTCTTGATCTAAATAATGTTGAAAATGCAGTAAATATTTTATTCGCATTTTCTTCTATTAAGATATCTCCTTCTATACCTGCATTTTGCATAGAATTTTTAATAATTTCTTTCAACTTTTCTCTAGGGGGTAAATTATCTTTTGAATAAACTTCATCTCCAAGACCTAGTATTTCCGTTTCCCAGTCTCTTAACCTAAATTCATGGTATATCTTATCTAAAACTTCATCTACAGTTTTAGTTCTCAACTTTATGTCATATTTAATATTGGTATTTTTACCCGTTAATAAATTTTCATATTCTGTTTCTTTTTTTGAGGATAAAATTTGACTTTTAAGTTTTATACCTTGATTCCAAGATTTTTTATAATTTAATTGCTTAGATTCCGTATTAACTTCTTTTTCCTCTTTATCGTACAGCAAATTTTTAACTGAAAAATTATATTTATTCCTATCTCCCTCAAATTTTACAGTACTTATTATTTTCGTTTCTATTTCAAGAACTTCATTAACTAAAGATTTTATATTTTTACTCCAACTATCGTGATTAAATACTATAACTGAAGGTTGAGGAGTAGAATATTCAGGTGGGATTCTAAGACCTCTTCCTAACACTTGAGCAATTAATAGCTTAGAATTAAAGGCTCTATCTTCCCATGGCACAATTTGAAATACATTTTTAACATCCCATCCTTCTGTAAGCATACTAACCGAAATTATCCATTCAAAAGAATTTTCTTTCTCATCTACAAAATCTAACATTTTTAGATTTGCCTTATGCTTTTTATCAGATGTTACTATAAGAACTTTTCTTTCAGCTTTTTCTCTGTTTATTTGTTCAAAATCACATAAAAAATCAATAAAATCTTCATATAGATTCTTTGCACTTCTAATATCCTTTGTAATTAAAATTGAAATGGGCTTAATTTTACTGTATTTTATCTTATTATTTTCATGATTTTTATGAATTTTTTGAAATTTGTATTCTCTATCTCTAGAAACATCATCTTTCTGAACATAATCTATAGATTTTACAACTTTATCATCTATAGCACTTCTTAGCGAATACCTGTATATAACATCATTAAAATATTCGTCATCTATATATGCAGTGCCTGTAAATCCAAGTATATATCTAAAATTATAAGTTTCATTTAAAAGAAATGCTTTCCATTTTTTTATATCTTTTTCGTTTGTTTTATTAAAAATATGGTGAGATTCATCGTTTAAAACAAGTGTATCTTCACCTCCATTTTTAAAACTATCTTTTATAGAAGATCCAGTAGATTCATATACTGCATGTATATTTTCTATACATATATCTCCTTCTATTATTGTTGAATTTGCATTTATTATCCTAGGTAGTATATTTTTGGATTCTTCAGGTATTGCATTCCTTAATTCTGGATTTGAAACTAAATCTTCAAATTTTTCTGTCAACCCTTTTTCAATTGTTAATGAAGGACATAAAACTAATACCCTTTTTACTAGTTTTTCCGATAATAAAATCTGAGCTATTCCATATATAACATATGACTTACCTGTACCTGTGGATAGAAAATCAAACAATTATATCTGGAAGACTAATATTTGATTACTTTATTAAATTATTAACATCATCCTCTATTCAAAATACATTCTCTGCATTGATAATATGTATAATTTTATCGCTATTAAGAATTTCTTCTATTTTTTCACCAATAAATCTAGACTTTATGTTGTAATTTTTTAAGTTTTTTGTAGGAATCTAAGGAAGTTTTTCTCCATCATTTACATAATACCATCTATATCATCAGCATCTTTTGTTAAAACCCTTCTAACTTCCATTTTCATTTATAACATCTCCCTCTTTGGTTAACTTTTCTCTTTTAATGGTTGATAGAAGTGTTCTATATGCCTTTAGAGATTATTAACTAATGCTTCACTACCTCCAATAAAATGGAAGTTTCTGTTGCATTCACCCTTACTAGTCCACCTATTGGAAATGTTGCAAAGGGGAATACGTGTCCAAAATCAACATTAAATACAATAGGTATATTTTTAAGTTGTTTTTTAGTTGATACTATTCTTTGAATTACATTTATATCTATTTTACAACTATCATCAAATCGCCCAAATAATATTCCTTTTACTCCATTAAATTTTAAGATTTGAATTAAAGATTGCAAATTTCTTTCGAACTCGGCAGCGAAATAATTCCCCATAATATTATCATCTTCCAAAAATAATATCTTGTTCTTTAAGTTAGGCATAAATTTTGTTCCTTGCAAAAGATTCAGTGTGCAAAGGTTTCCTCCTATAAGTTCTCCCTCACAACTTCCTTCCTGTATAAGATAGTATTCTTTTGCATCTTTAGATGGTCTTATATTATACTTATCAGAATTCATAAGACATCTTTCAAAATATGAATATGTATAGTCAGTTTCTTTTTCAAAGCCAAAACTTGAGAAATGGGGTCCATGATAAGTAACTAAACCTGTCTTAGAATAAATGGCATTAAGCAAAGCAGTAATATCAGAAAATCCACATATAATTTTGGGATTAGCCTCTATTAAAGAATAATCTATATACTCCAATATTTGATTAACATTAAATCCGCCTATGCAGGTAAGTATAGCCTTAACATTTTTATCTAAAAAGGCTTCGTGTAAATCTTCAACACGAGACTCGATACTTGAAGAGTTCACTTCATCAATTTCACGACTGTTTCGTGAAAAAGTTATTTTAAAACCTTTTTCCGTTAACAATGTTAAAGCCTTATCAAAAGTATCTTGCCTTACTACACTCAAACTTCGAGAAGGAGCTATAACCCTTATCTCATCTCCAATTTTTAATTTATTAGCAATCATTTAAACACTCCTCCTGAATATGTTATATTAAATATTCCAATTCATAACTTCTCATGCACTACTTACAACAATTATACCCAATTGCTCTAACCAATGCATGAATGCTTTCAATAAAAATCCCTGAAACCCTTATGTTAAAACATTTATGCACCCTGTCACTATTATGACACGTTCCTCGGTGGCAAGAAAAAAATGTCCAGATTATTTGATCTGCCCCTTTGAAATTTATTATTTTATTATAAATAAGTTTTCAAGCCAATATTAGTTTAATATAGAATAAAAGATATACATCCCTCTCTACAATATGATATTTATCACTTTCACTTCGATAAATATCTATGTATTCAATCTTATCTTTTACAAGATTATGTGTCAATAATACAGCATATAGACTTACTACTTCTGATAATGTCTCTGCTTATGTTACTTCATCCTTAGAGAATGGGCAATCCAAAATAATCTGTTCTAACACTATAGAAATCCTCAAAATAATCTTTATGAAAGTCCCGAAAACTGCCTTGATCTTATGTTCAATTTTATTACGTAGGGATTCCCCCACTTCATTTGATTTGAATAGAATATTTCCACTTTGAATATATGTCTTTTACTTCATAAAATTCAATTTGATCCAAATACTCGTTTTAAATCTGTCATCTAAATTATATTTTTCCTATCATTCAGAAGTAAAAAAACACCAATTTCATTTTTTTAGTAATGTACTACCATTCAAGTTTTCTAATTGATACAGGTATGCTCCCTCATCAACTATTTTAAAACTATGATTTCTCGATTCTATTTTAAATTTTATATTTAGGCCTCAATTTTCATCCTGTTTTTGAAATAAATATCTTAACCCTTCCTTGTTGCTATCATTATTGTCGTTCCCAATATCATTAATTATAGGCTTATCATTATATATATCATACCCATAAGGCTCAGTAATAAATATACCCTTTCCATTTGAATAAGAAAGTAATTCTGACTGATAGGACTTCGATGTATCAACACGTATCTTTCCACTTAAAGTTGTCTCCTCTCCCTTGGCTATTATATCTTCAATAGAAGCCCTCATCTTTCTAAGATCACTCATAACCCTTCCGCAGAAATCATTTGGAACTTGAACTGTATATTTTAAATAAGGTTCTAATATTTCAGTTCCTGCTTTTCGAAGAGCTTCCCAAAATACATATGGTGTTAAATTCCTAAAGTCAGAGGGGGTACTTACCGGGCTATAGTATAATCCGTAGTCAAAAGTTACCTTTAAGTCTGTAACTTCCCATCCATAAAGCCCTTCTTTACAAGCCTTCTCTACAGCATCTTTTACTGCATTTTGAAATGAATTATTTAAATATCCATAGGACACCTCTGTCTTATATAATAATCCTGACCCTATTGGTAGTGGTTCTATTGACAGTCCAATAGATGCCCAATAAGGATTTGGTGGAACCTCTATATGGATTACTGCTTTAGAGTTTCTCTTAGGTCGTTCTTTATATATTGTTTTCAATTCACCAAATCTAGCATCTATTTTGTATCGGCTTTTAAGTAGTGATTCTATTACTTCCATTTGAATATTTCCAAATAGCTTCAATATGATTTCTCCAGTATCTCCGTTAATTTCACAATCGAGAAATGGGTCTTCTTCAGTTAATTCAAATAGTGCTTCTATCAGTTTGCTTCTTTTGCTTAAATCACAAGGTTTAATTGATGCTCTCAATGCCGGTTGGGCTATCTTTATATCTAAAATCCCGTCATATTTCTTACCAATATAATCACCTATCTTCAGAGAATTAGCATTAGAAATAATAGCAATATCCCCACTATTAACCTGATCTACCTTCACAATTTCACCATTCATAATTGATTCCAGACTTTTTATCTTGAAAGTTTCTTCTGTGCCATTTATATAAACATCTTGACGTGTCCTTATATTCCCACTGAATACTCTTAAGAAAGTCATCTTTCTAGATTTTTCATCCCTATCAATCTTATAAACATACGCTGATAAAAGGTCTTCAGTATTATAGCTCTTGGTAGGAAGATATTTAGTAATGGCAAATAATAGCTCGTCAATTCCAATATTTTTTAAAGCCGAACCATGAAATACAGGATAAAGATTGCAGTTATTAATCTCATCCAAAAATACATCATTATATTCTTTTTCTGCAATGACATCGCCATTTATATATTTTTCTGCTAGATAATCATTTATATCCAGTAACTTCTCTATTATTTGACTTTGAATTACTTTATCATCCCTTACATTTGTCAATTCAAAATCACCTTTATCTTTTATTTTAACTGATTGCATTATTGCAAGATTAGAAGTTAATTTCTCCTGTATTTGAGTGTATATCTCATCCAAACATACTCCCTTTCGATCTATTTTATTCACAAATATAAGTGTTGGTATATTTAATTTCACTAAAGTATTAAAAATCACTTTAGTTTGGACTTGAATTCCTTCTTTTGCTGAAATTACTAAAATAGCTCCATCTAACACTTTCAGAGTTCGCTCAACTTCGGCTATGAAATCCATGTGCCCAGGTGTATCTATGATATTTACCTTTGTATCATTGTAATTAAATGAAACTGTAGACGCCCGTATAGTTATTCCCCTATCTCTTTCAAGTTCCATCGAATCCGTTGTCGTTGTAGCATTATCAACTCTTCCAATTTTATTAATCGCCCCACTTTTATATAATAAACCTTCTGTAACAGTTGTTTTACCTGCATCAACATGTGCTAATATTCCTATATTAATAATTTTCATTTTATACCTCCATAATTATATAAAAAATCCCCTGTGATAAAATACTCTCTTCACAGGGGAACTTATTTTTTATATAACTGCTTAAAGTAAATATGACATATACAATTCGATATAGCATAATCGTGCTATATCTTTAATCTGGTCAATGCCTTATAATACATAAAAATATAAATTTATTATTATGAGAATATTTTTAAATAAAAGTACAATTAACAAGCCATACAAATATTAACTAGTATGGAAAATGTACTTGTTCTATTTTATTAATAGTTATTTAAAAATACTATGCCTCATATGATAAAACTCCTTTAATTAATACTACATATTATAATATTTGTTTTTATTATATTTGTCAAGGAAGATTTGATCCCTTAACGCATTTAACTTGTCATATTACTAATAACTCGTAGAGATTTTTATAGGAATTCATCTTTACATGATATATTCAAATCTTAATTTTCCAGATTAGATGATGTTGACCCTCTGCCCAATAATTCTCTAGGAAATATTCAGGTTCACCAAACCTTTTTCTCCATATTTTCTGTGCATTGGAATATCCACTATCCATACAAAACTCTTTGATTCCTTTACATTGTAATTCTTGAATCATAGCATTCAATAGTAAATTACCTATACCCTGTCCTTGGTAATCTGGTCTTACAAAAACTGTACCTATTTCATAAAGGTTCTTATATTTTCCATGTGTACAACTATTAATTAGGTCACTGGCAGGTCCATATTCTATTGTACCTACTATACAGCCCTCATATAAAAAATTGAGGATGAATACTTTATATCTACGACATCAAAAGAATTACCATTTAAAAGATTATTTACTTTTCTGTCTAAGCCTGCCTCAGTCATCGCAGTAAAGGTTTTTACATTCATTTATCATTCTCCTAAAATTAATAATTTATTAAGTAATCTGTCCCATTTGTTGAACTAGTCTTTTATAAAATGGCTTTTACATTCCCAATTCCACATCTTTCATCATTCAATTCTGTAGCAATTTGATTAATCGCTATCAGGTCAAATGATTACGCATTGTAATAAATTCCCACATCTATATCAGAATCTTCTGTATGGGTGCCTCTTGCACATGAACCCCTAATATAATACCTCTCACGCAAGGCCAAGAAGATAATTTCTCTGTTACCATTTGAATAGCATTGTCTACCATACTAATACATCCCTTTAATATCAAAAGCTATAGTCCCTTTTATTGGTCCACTTACAATTTATCAGTACTAAAAATAAAATAATTATCGTTCCAGCATACCCTTTCATTAACACTTCCAGTGCCTCCAGGCTAGGTATATCAAGAAAATTACTTGGTTCATCCATTAATAATATATTATAACTACCCATAAGCTTTTTGGCCAGCATTAATTTAATAATTTCGCCCCCACTTAAACAGATGGTTTTTTGTTAATATCCCCATCTTTAATTCCCATGGAAGTGAGTAATGAGCGGTTTTTGGAAATATTGTAATCACAATCCTCCTGTATAAATTCCATAACCTTTCGATTATGGTTATATTTATACCCATTTTAGGAAAATTAGCCTACTTCTGCCTTAGGGGATATTGATATACCATCTTCATGGTTTAATATCATTTCGATTAGAGTTGTTTTCCAGTACCATTTTCTCCAGTTAGTGCCACATTTGCCCCGATAGGAATTTGGAAGGAGGCTTTTTTAAATAGCACATTATCCCCAAAGTTCCTATTCCCTTCTTCTCCAATAATAGGGTAGGGATTATGAAGTTCAAATGCCTTGCTCTGTTTAAAACGAATAGCGCTGACGTTTTCTAGAGCTTTTATTTCCCCCAAACCTTCAATTCTCTGCTCAATGGACTTAGCAGCATTATGCAATGTTTCTTGCTTGTTTCCTATAGTTTTCTGATGGAATATTTATTTTACTGGCTTCTACCATTCCCTTCCCTAAAAGGATGTGCAACATTCATTTCTACATATTTTTCAATAATACTATCAAAATCGGACCCTGGCATCTTTTCAATAACTTCCAGGTTAGATTCTAAAAATCCAACAGGAGCAAAACGAAAATTACCTTTTGATAAATTAACTGTCCTTATTTTTCTTGCACAATCAAATACATCTTGAAATATATAATGATGAATTTGTTGCACTCCCTTAAATGTTCCTACTTCAAAGGTATCTATTATTCCGTCATCAAAAAGTTCATAAGCTCTTTTTTGTTAATTCTGTATTTTCCCACATAAATCATACCTCCTTTTCATATAACATATCTCTTGTTCCATATTCCCCCTGTTATTCTATAAACTCTTTTGGGATTATGCCTTCTGAAAATCTTACTCTTTTATGTAAGAAGTTATCAGCTTTTAACTATTAAAATTATCACTAAACCCAAAAGATTTGTTGCACATTTTTCTATATCCACGACGCAGTTTATAAACTACACGCTTCTTTAATTATAATATATTTTCATCTTTTAGTTCTTTTATTGCCTTTTTCACGGCTGTTTTTATTACAAAATATAGGATTATTGCTGGTATTCCTAGGTATAAAGGTAATGAAATAAAAAGTGAAGGTAAAACATTAATCATATGAGTTCACTCCTTTAATTTCAATTAAGTTCGCTTAATACTACATATACGTAATTATTATTATTATTTTAAATGTAATTATACTAACTAATTGTCAACTATTAAAGAACTAATATTCTTGCCCCCTCTCATACATTGCTTACAGCAATCAACTTTAATTACTCTAAGCAATACACAAAATATATTTATTTAAAGTTCCTGAAACCCTTGGTTTCATAACATTAACTGCACCCATCACTATTATGACACGTTCCCCTGTAGCTAAATCTATATTAGCAAATAGTTTATCCTTAATTTGAAGACTTTTTTTATAATCATCAAGCTTTAAATACTTTTTCATTAATTCTGAATTATTTCTATAATTTTCTTCAACTATATCAGCTAATGAATTATACATACCTGAAGCTAAATAAACTACCGCAGATTTTATTGCCTCTTTTTGGTATACTCTATCTCCACATAAAATGTCCAAAAATCTTTCCCACTTATCTAAGTTAAGACATGATCTGTTATAATTTTCATTTACTTTAAGAATCAAATCCTTTTGATTAAATACAATTTTACTTTCCATTCTATTTCTCCTTAGATAAAGATACAGTAACATCATTACCGTAAACATCCGTAAATATAAATACTGTTTTATCTCCCAATAATTTATTTGGTATATGCCACTCTATACTTTCAATTTTATTATCGTTGTAATTTATTTTTGTATCTCTATCTTCCTTTTTGTTGCTTTCTATCTCATTCCAAAATCTTACATCGTCTAATAAAAATTCTTTTCCATTATAATCATAGTTCACAAATATACTTGATAGTGTTAAAAAATTGTCTGATACTATGCCATTAAGTGGATCGCTAATGAATTTTGCAACTTTTAAAATTGCTTCTTTTTTCGTTACTACTAATTCACACTCAACTTCTGGTGTATATATAAATTGAAATCCCTTCATTTCTTCTATATCATTTACATCATCTTTACTTCTTGGCTGTCTAGACTTTGTGAATGGTGTTTTATGAAGTTCTTCTATCATTTCATACGGAACTTTTAGAAAGTAATATCTTGTATCATCTAGTTCTTCATAGTCTGCAATAAAATCCACTCTTGTTGCAGGAGCAACAATATATACTCTACTATATCTCTTAGATTTTATATTCTTGTGAAGTTCATTTATATAATTATAGTCTACAGCCGACTCTTTATGTTCAATATAATTAAAAACTTTTACTGGAAATCCTCTTTTTTCTCCGTCAAATTTTACTCCTGAAGATTTTATTTCTTTAGTATCATATTCAAAAAGTTGAGATACATAATCTTTATATATATCCCTTACCAGCTTTATTGTAGTTCCTAATTCTTACATCCATAGTTTACAAGTTATGAAAGACTTTGCTGGTTTACTATATATTTTTGATTTATCTTCTAAGCTCTTGCTGTCTTGAATCTGTAGAATTCTCTTTTGCTCTGAAGAATTCTCTTTTGCATGGTAAGAAACGATAGCTTTCCTAAATCGCATGTTATCCAACGTCTTCCAAGTTTCTCTGCCACAGCCATACTTGTTCCTGATCCTCCGAAAAAATCCATAATAAGATCTCCTTCGTTGGTGGAAGCTTTTATTATTCGTGATAATAATTCTTCTGGCTTTTGAGTTGGATATTTCCCAGAAATAACCTCTGGTGTATATATAAATTGAAATCCCTTCATTTCTTCTATATCATTTACATCATCTTTACTTCTTGGCTGTCTAGACTTTGTGAATGGTGTTTTATGAAGTTCTTCTATCATTTCATACGGAACTTTTAGAAAGTAATATCTTGTATCATCTAGTTCTTCATAGTCTGCAATAAAATCCACTCTTGTTGCAGGAGCAACAATATATACTCTACTATATCTCTTAGATTTTATATTCTTGTGAAGTTCATTTATATAATTATAGTCTACAGCCGACTCTTTATGTTCAATATAATTCTAAACTTTTACTGGAAATCCTCTTTTTTCTCCGTCAAATTTTACTCCTGAAGATTTTATTTCTTTAGTATCATATTCAAAAAGTTGAGATACATAATCTTTATATTTATCCCATTCAAGATTTAATGTAGTTCCTAAATCATACATTCCAAGTTTACAAGTTATGAAAGACTTTGCTGGTTTACTATATATTTTTGATTTATCTTCTAAGCTCTTGCTGTCTTGAATCTGTAGAATTCTCTTTTGCTCTGTAGAATTCTCTTTTGCATGGTAAGAAAAGCTAGTTTCCCTAAATCGCATGTTATCCAACGTCTTCCAAGTTTCTCTGCCACAGCCATACTTGTTCCTGATCCTCCGAAAAAATCCATAATAAGATCTCCTTCGTTGGTGGAAGCTTTTATTATTCGTGATAATAATTCTTCTGGCTTTTGAGTTGGATATCCTGTTATCTCTTTTGATGTTGCAGCTTGTTGAAAAGACATTATATCATCCCAAACATCATTTATAGCAATACCTTTCAATTCATCTAAATATTGTCTCTCACCGTTACTTCTATCATCTCTATACTTTCTCCCATTATCATCTATTTTTTTAAATCGTGCCAAATACTCTTTTTTATAATCTAAAATATATTGTTTATTGAATATGGGATTGTCTGATTTTGAATAGTATAAAATTACGTCATGACCTCTAATCCAGTTTTCTGCTTTTGTTTTATATCCTGAAGATGTTTTTGTAAACCATATTATTTGTCTTTTATAATTATTTTTGCCGAAAATTTCATCCATAATAGTTTTTATATAATCAACCATCTTTTCATCCAAATGAACATATATTGAACCATCATCAGATAGTATTTCCTTGGCTAAAATAAGTCTCCTTCTTATAAATTCAAGAAACTCAGACCCTTTTTTCTTATCACTATAAGCTTTTGCTCCTTCTTTATTTTCAAATTCATCTTGTGTAGCAAAAGGTGGATCTATATAAATAAGTTTTACTTTTCCTTTAACTTTGTCTTTTATTAACGGATCTTTATTTTCGTTTATTGTTTTTAAAAACTGAAGATTATCTCCAAATACTATCATATTCCTCCATCCATCTTCAAAAGCTGGATGTTCATCACCATTAAATATGCGATCTATTTGTAGTGGTACAGGGAATGTTCCATCTTCACCAGCAAGGATATCTTCTTTTCTCATTTTCCCTGCATATGTTAATTCATATTCTTCTTGAAGATTTGGAAATAGCATATATTTATAATCTTCTGGTATTTGCTCTCCATTTTCTATAAGGTTTATTATATATTTCTTTTCTATTTCATTTAATCTATTCATTTAATTCACCTATATTATTTTTACACTTTCTCGAATTTAATATATACTTTATTGTATCATGAATTATTGTTCATTTTCAATGCCTCGCTTCATTGTAATAAAAAACCAAAAAAATAAAGGCAGTCCGAAGACTGCCGATATTTATCTTTCTGCACCTTTGCTATGGTCTTTCTTAGTTGACTTAGTTTTGTCATCTATCTTAAAGCTTTTTATTTGCCCTAATATGGACTTTTTATCCTTGTCTTGACTCTTTACTTGTTCTTTTGCTTTTAAGAGCTTAGAAGACAAAATACGAACATTTTTATGTTCCTTTCCGTTGTTATCAATGCTTGTTTTTACTTGTCCGAAGATTTTAACAAAATCGCCTTGTTTAAGGTTCTCTAAATCTTTTGTCTTATCTCCATAGGCTGAACAATTGGTATAAACTTTATTTCCATTGTCATCTTTTGAAACAATTGAAAAATTACTTACTTTGAACTTTTCTCCATTAGCGTTTTCTCTTTCAAGATTTTCTACTTGACCTGATATATTACCCACGAGATTTATAAGATTATCTTTTTCTTCAAGTTCATTGGTATTTTCAACAATCTTACCTTGTTCTTTCATATCATCAATCATATAATCAAAGTCATCGCTTAGTAGACCTGTTGTATCATTGTTCATATATAAAACATAGACTTCTTCAAGTGCCTTTTCATCATTAACACCCTTTTCTATACTCACAAGTGCTTTTATAAAATCTTTGTAATTATCATTAATCATTTCTTCTAAGTTTTCTCTAATATCTTTGTATTCCATATTTTCCTCCTTGTAATGAATAAGGAGAGCCTTTCGCTCTCCTCTATCGTTCTTGTCCTTTTTCACTTTTTTCTTGGTTTTTATCTTTTTCTTCTTCTGATTTGAATTTTGATATTTGTCCTAATATTGATGGCTTCTCTTCCCTTGCGTTAAGATTATCTTCTACATCATAAGTTGATTCAAAGTAATCACTATCTTTAAAATCATTGTCATACCTATCTGGTATCCCGTCATTATCAAGATCTTTTGCAAGTGGATCATAGAAGTTTCCATCATCATCTATTTCTAAGCCTAAAGCTTGTTTCAAATCTTCTTCATCTACTGATACCAGATCATCAAAACTTGACATCTTTATGGCTTCAGTCATATCTTTAAGAGCTTGTGAATTAGATATATCTTCATCTACAAAAGATTCTGTTCTAATAGCTACATCATCTACATACTGAGTCCATGTTTTTTCTTCCAAATTTACCTCATATTGAATAGAGTGCTTACCATCTGGTGTCTCTGTATAGGCAAGTCCTATATGGCTTAAATCGGGATATAGTTTGTCAAAGTCTTCATAGCTATTAGATTCTGAAAACTCATAGTTAGAATAATCAACTATCGCCCTCTTTAAATCTTCTAATAGTGGTGATTGGTTTTCTAACTCTTCTACTTCTCCCATATCTAAAAGTTTATTAATCTCAGCTAATCTTAGCGTCTTATCCCTTAACTCATCTGCTTTTTCAAATGGTTTTGTCAATTCTACTTTGGCATTTTCTAAAGATTCTTTATAGTTTTCAAGGTTTTGATTTAATCTTTCAAGTTTTGAAGGCATTTTTTCAATGGCATTATCAAGCCTTGTTATATTACCATCAGTAGAGTTTGAAAACTCTCCAAAGTATTCTGCTTTTCCTAGAAGTTTAAAAGTGTGAGTGTTAGTCATAAAGTTATATGAAACTTGTAAGTCTAAATTTCTATATTTACCAATAACCTTGCTATCATTTATCTTTACCTTTTTTATTTCTTCTAATAGCTTCTCTCCAGCTTCTTTCTTATCTAAAATTTTATTTGTCCCAAGACTGATTGAAGTGAATTTGCTATCTCCTTCTCCTAATTTCTCAACATTTGCAATATCTTCTTTAACTGCTTGTATTTCCATTTCAGTTTTTAAAATACTTTGAGGATAAATTTTATTTACCTTATCTTCAAGCTTATATTTATTAGACTTGTAGTTTGCTTCCAGCATTTTTAGCTTTGTAACTTTGTTATCTAAATCCATTTTTTCTTTAATTAGAGGATTACCAGTAGCTAAAGCCTTAATTTCTGAATAAGATAGACTTGCTTCATCAACATCTTCTGCAACACGCACAGGTGTCTTGCTTGTCATAATTTGAGAAATGAATTTCTGCTTATTCTCTATTGTCTGGTCGAGTAGGTCGGGGATATTACTATCCCTTTCCCCTCTAAGAACCGTGCATGAGAGTTTCCCCTCACACGGCTCAAGTTTTTATAAGCCCTAATTAAAGAGCCAGCGTGTTTTCTTCATCATCTATATGCAATTTTCTATGACACCAAGGGTGTACTAAAGTTTTAAGAGTAATATTATTTTGAATTGTTTGATGTACTCTAAAGTCTGTATCAATAGTTATTTTCTCTCCACAAACAGGGCATATTCCATTTTGCGTTTTATACAGTCTATTTATAACTGTACGTCCTTTAAGTTCGTTTCGTATTTTTAACTCTTCTCTTTCTTCAAAGTATATTTGCCAATTTTCATCAAATGGATTTGCTTCAGCTTGTATTTTGGTAAATCTTTTAATATCAGTGTCTGTAGCATATTTAAGACGAAGATAGTATTTCTCGCCATTTTCCATTCTGTCGCCAGTTGCTACACTGAAAGTCCAGGTTCTATTTCCAATGGTATGGAAGTATTTCTTAGCTATCCATTTTCTACCTTTCTTTGGGTGTCTACGAACGCACCAGGTCCACAAGCTTTTATATATTTCATAACAACTCTTCCAAAGGTTTTAGATGAAACATTATATTTCTGATAGTTTACCCAACCTATAATGATTGGATTTAATTTTCTAATCAAAATTTCTTGTTTCATTGACGGATTATCTTTTATGATTCGTCTGATTTTATCGACAATAGCCTTAAAGTTCTTATCAGATGGTTTTGTAAGCAACTTATCTTTATACATCCTAATATTAACTCCAAGAAAATCAAAACCGTCATTTATGTGTGTTATGAGTGTCTTTTCCTCTGATAATTCTAAACCTCTTTCAGCCAAGAATTTTACAATGATTGGCTTTACACCATTTTCAAGTAATTCTGCACTTTCCCCTGTAACGATGAAATCATCTGCATATCTAACAAAGTTAACCTTTGGGAAATATGTTTTCTTATTTACTGTTCTTCTATGGTATTTCTCTTTGATTGCTTTTTCTAAACCATCTAATACCATATTGGAAATAATAGGTGATATTGGAGAGCCTTGGGGACTTCCTGTTTCTGTTGGAAATAGTTTTTGTTTTTCTATATATCCACACTCAAGCCAAAGTTTTAATAATTTCTTGTTCATTGGGATATTATTTAATATCCATTCATGACTTATATTATCAAAACAACCTTTTATATCTCCCTCAAGTACCCATTTTGCAGATTTCTTTTTATTAAGTGATGTAAAACACTGCTCGATAGCATCTTGTGTACATCTTTTTGCCCTAAATCCATAAGAATTAGGGTCAGCAGTAGTTTCTGCTATGGGTTCAAGTGCAAATTTATATAGGGTTTGCATTGCTCTATCTGTCATTGTAGGAATGCTGAGAGGTCTTTTCTTGCCATTTTTCTTTGGTATATACACTCTTTTAAGAGGCTTAGGTTTATATCCTCTTAAATTTAACTTTTCTATCGCCTTATACTTTGCCTGTGGTGTTAGCCATAATTCGCCATCTACACCACTTGTTTTCTTGCCTTGATTTTCAGTTACCCTCTTAATAGCCAAGGCTTTTGCATAAAATGAAGTTGTGAGTAAATGTTGTAAAGATTTTACCTTTCCATATTTACTCATTTTCCACGCTTTCACAATACGCATTTGTAGTTTTTTAACATAGCTTTCTGCTAGAGAAAAATCTATACTTTCCCAGTTTTTAGCTCTGTTAGTAGTAGCACACATTTTACTGTTCATTTGCTTTCTCCTTTCAAAAATTCTACAAGTTCTCTTGTGATTAAAAACCAAATGGAAGTCTGCACTCTTTCAAGTTAGGGCAAATTTTGAACCCCTATCCATCTCATTACAAGATGGCATTCGCTTTTTCCATTCTCCTTTACCTGCACCATTATCAGCATTTCTTACGATTTGCCTTGCCTTATGGCAATAGTACAGGCTTACCATGTTTCACTTAATTAACATTGATAACTTAGGCTCTACCTCTCTGCCGGTAGTCTTTTTGTCCGTGTAATCCCACTGTGGAAAGAATTATCCGACTACACACCATTTTGTTCAGGCTTATCAGCAACTTTAGCCTGTTCGCCTTAACGACATTTATCAGTAGTTCACATATGTTAGCCATATTATCAAGCCTCGCTCCCTAACCACCTTGTTGCTAGCAGTTTCGGTATTCCCTCACGGTTTTACCTCAAGTAGGGCTACTTTAATATCGGCTTACCACACCTAAGTGCAGTCGATACTCGGCTCAACTAACGGAACAGTTGGTTTGGTCATTTTGCCAAACAGTTAAATTAAGCGACTTCATGTCGCACCCACAAATAGGCATCAAAGGTATTTTCTGTTACATATCTAAAGATATTTACCTTATCATTTTCATTACCTTGACGAACAATTCTACCACTTCTTTGCTCTAGGTCAGACGGTCTCCATGGGACGTCTAAATCGTGTAAGGCTATTAATTTATTTTGTACATTTGTACCTGCTCCCATTTTTTGAGTAGATCCTAATAATACTCTTACTTCTCCTCTTCTTACCTTAGAGAACAATTCATCTTTTTGTTTGTCTGTATCTGCTTCGTGGATAAAGGCTATTTCATCTTTTGGTATTCCCATATTCACTAGCTTGTTTCTAATATCATCATAGATATTAAATTCACCATCTCCTTTTGGTGTAGACATATCTGAAAATACTAACTGGGTTGATGAGCTTTCTTTTGTCTTATCCCAGATTGAAAAGATATTTTTAACGCATACATTTACCTTTGAATTAGGATCATCTGGAAGTAGTGGGTTTATTAATCTTTGGTCTAGGGCAAGTTTTTTACCATCATTTGTAATCTTTAGCATATTATCTTCTGTTGGTTCTACTTGGTTATTTCTAACTGCGTCCGCTCTTTCTGAAATAGCTTCTAATATTTCTTTTTGTTCCTCAGTAGGTTTTGTTTTAATAACTTCAAAATTTGCTTCTGGCACTGGCAAATTTAACATATCTGAAGTCTTTATATCTGCTACTTCTTTAAACATGCTCATCAACTCTGGCAAGTTATAAAACTTTGAAAATCTTGTCTTTTGCCTATATCCAGTGCCTTCTGGAGATAATTCAAAGGTGTTTTCTGTTTCTCCAAAAGTAGAAGCCCAAGCGTCAAAATGTTCTAATCCTCTTGCCTTTAAATCGTCATACTGAAGGTATCTTTGCATGGTATAAAGCTCTGTCATTGAATTTGATATTGGTGTACCAGTAGCAAATACAACTCCCTTTCCATCTGTCATTTCATCCATATACCTACATTTCATATACATATCCGAAGACTTAAAGGCTTCACTCTGACCAATACCCGCAACATTTCTCATCTTGGTATGCAAGAATAAATTTTTGTAATTATGAGCTTCGTCTATAAATAACTTATCTACTCCTAGTTCTTCAAAGGTTATTACATCATCTTTTTTAAAGTCATCATTTAGTTTTTCAAGTCTTACCAAGAGTTTCTTCTTTGTCTTTTCCAGTTGTTTTACAGTGAAATTTTCCCCTCTATTTCTTTTATTCTCGTCAATAAAGGAAACTATATCATCTATTTGGTCTTGTATATGCCTTACCTGGTATTCCTTGGACATTGGTATTTTTTCAAATTGAGAGTGTCCTATGATGACTGCGTCATATTCTCCAGTTGCAATCCTACCAATAAATCTTTTTCTATTTTTAGGTTGGAAGTCTTTTTTATCGGCCACCATAATGTTGGCTGACGGATATAATTGCATAAACTCTCTACCAATTTGAGTAGTTAAATGGTTAGGAACTACAAATAATGACTTACTTGCAAGTCCTAACTTTTTAGATTCCATAGCAGAAGCTACCATTTCAAAAGTTTTTCCTGCTCCCACAACATGGGCAAGTAGTGTATTTCCACCATAAAGAGTCCTTGCTATGGCATTTTTTTGATGTTCTCGTAGTCTGATTTCAGTATTCATTCCATCAAAAGTTAAGTTAGAGCCATCAAATTCTCTATTTCTAATTGAATTGAATTTTTCATTATAAATCTTTTCTAGCCTATATCTTCTACCAGGATCTTCAAATATCCAATTCTTAAATTCTTCTTTAATCAGTTCTTGCTTTTGACTTGCAAGCATAGTTTCTTTTTTATTCAATACAGAAGTCTTAGACCCATCATCATTTATTACTTGGTCAAATACCTTTGTATCTTTTAGATTAAGGGCATTTTCAATTAGCTTATAGGCATTCACTCTACTTGTACCATAAGTCATATTAGCAAGGTCATTAGTCGAGTCAACACTTTTACCTTCAATGTTCCATTCACTTGTGTGTGGTGAGAACCTAACATTTATATTCCACCTATCATAACCTGGTGTTTTTAAAAGATTAAAAGTAAAGTCTTCTATATCTTTTTGAGGTATCCATGTTGCTCCTAGCCTTACATTTATATCAGAAGCAGTGAGTTCTTCAGGCATAACTTCTTGTAATTTTTCTCTTTGATATTTAAGTTTGCCTAACTCGTTCAATAATGTGTCTTTCTTTTCAGAAGGTGCTAAATCTATTACATTTTCAATTTCTCCGATATATGAATTGAGGTAGCCAATTTTTTCTCTGATATTACCACTTAAATATTCATCAGCCGATACATATGAAAAATGAAATGGATCGTCATTGTCAAAGTTCTCAAAGGGCATTCTGTTATTTATTAGGTCTGTGTCCTTAATATCTAAAAATATCTCGCCCTCAAGTTCACCAATTAAGGTGTCCCTATCTTTATTAGTGATAGATTCCATATATTCAAAGTCTACATATCCTTTTTGTGAAACTGATAAGACTAAGGCTTCAAGGGAAGTATCTACATGGTCTACTACTTTTGCCTTTGTTATTGTTCTTTTTGAAAATATATCACTCTTAGCTTTGAAATTATCCTCATCATCAAGTATTTCTATTGATGATACTAAAGGAAAGTTTGAGTCTTCCTTTAAGGCTCTGGTGTTTGATAGGGAGTTAATAAAGCCATGTTTCTTTGAAAAGTTATCATAGACTTCATTTAACTTTGCTTGTGATTCTTTTATTTCTTCATCAGAAAAATCGTCCTTTTGTTTTTCTATTACATCTTTTAAAGCATTCATTACATCAAGGTAATCTTTTATCTTTTCTTTATTTTTATCTGATATATTCTGCTTAATTAAGACTGAGTTTTCTCTTAGGTAGACTTCTTCGTCAATAATAGTATAAGAAAAATTTTTAACATCATCTGTTGCTGGAAGACTTAATTCTTCATCTTCCAATAGTTCGACCTCTTCATATTTTGAATTTGAAGATATTTCCTTACTTGCAAGATCCATTAAATCTTTTAGATTTTCGTCTTCTCTTTCATCACAAGTAATTGTATTTCCAAATCTTCCAGATACTTCTTTCATATCCCCTAATACCATTTGAGGATTATCTACAAAATATTTGTTGTAAGTCAAACCCTTTTTATCAGTTGCTAGATGAATCCAATCGTCATCTCTTTCTATAACTGAATCTCTCTTCTTTAAAAAAATAATATCCGAAGTAACTTCTGTACCAGCAAGTCCTTTAAATGTTGTATTAGGTAGCCTCATAGCTCCTAAAAACTCACATCTTGCATTAATATATTTTCTAACAGATTCATCTTTTTTATCCATAGTTCCAGACGAAGTTATGAAGGCAATAATTCCTCCATTCCTAACCTTATCTATTGACTTTGCAAAAAAATAATCGTGAATCAGAAAGTTATTTCTGTTATATTCACGATCGTTAACTTTAAAATCTCCAAAGGGAACATTTCCTATTACCAAGTCAAAGAAATTATTTGAGAAGTTTGTTTCTTCAAAGCCTTTAATTTGTATATTAGCTTCAGGATAAAGTTCTCTTGCTATTCTTCCGCTTAGACTATCTTTTTCTACTCCATAGATTTTAGACGCTTTAATTTCATTTGGAATATTACCAATGAAGTTACCGACTCCTGCCGATGGTTCAAGAATATTCCCTGTCTTAAAACCCATATCTGTTAGAGTCTTATATATTCCATCCATTACCTCTCTAGGTGTATAAAATGACGTTAAAGTAGACTCTTTAGCATTCAAATACTCTTCATTTGTTAGATTTTCCTTTAAAATATTTCTTGCTTCAAGCCATTGTCCTCCCTTTTCTTCATCAAAGACATCGGCAAGACCACCCCAACCTAGATAATCAGCAAGATAGGCTTGCTCATACTCCCTTGGACTCCTATTTTCATTTTCAAGTCTTTTTAGCATTTTAATAGCTTTTATATTTTTATCTAGCCTTTCTGATGGTGTTAGGTATTCTGAGTAGATATGATTTTTTAAGTCATAATTTCTAGCAAAACTTAGTCTTTCCTTATTAGGTTCATAGCCTAGATTTTTTAACTCTTCTTTACCCCTCAATAAGTTTTCGGCTGCTTCTCTTGGAACATTGTATCTATCCATCATTTGGTCAATTTCAAGATTGTGGTTATCTATAAAGCTTTCTTGTTCTACTTGTCTTTCAATTTGTTTTTCATGCTCAGATAATTTGTATATCTCATAATTTCCACTATCTAAAAGGTCATCAATCTTTCTACTTTCTTCAAATGTTTCGCCCTTATATAAAGGAAATTCTTCCCCATTAACTTCTGCTTTTGTTCCAGTTTCAATCAAGTTAATTCCATCAAAGGTATTCTCATCTTCTAAAATAAATTCTTTACCAACTTTTACTGCTAGTTTTTCTGATGTTTGACTTAGATTTTCAAAGATTTCTTCAAGGTACGAATCGTTTCTATATGGAATTACTTCCGAACCCCTAATCATACCTCCCATATACTCCATATTGTCTCTGATAGTGACAGTTTTAAGTCCTCCACTTAGTTCATCAAAATCTGTAATAGTAAAGTCCTTATCTTTATATCTAACCTGATCGCCTATCTTAAATTTAGGCTCTATATTTTCTTTAGCTTCTTCTTGTAAAGATTTCTCCTCACTTAGTGCAACTTGTTCTTCTAAATATGAAAATTCACGCTCATTTACTTCTTCACCATCACCAAGGTCAATCCTATAATGCTCGACAACTTCTCCGTCTACATAGTGGTCAAAATAGAATTTGAAATATCCGATATAATCATCAGTCATTTCTCCAAACTCATTTTCTCCAAGAGTTTGATTATGGTCTTTAACATCTATATCTTTTTGTCTTAGGACATTAATTAAGTCTTTAGTTACTATCTGCCCACTATAATCTGGAATTAATTCGTGGTTTTCATTAAATTCTACAATCCAATAATCTTTTCTATTTTCAATTTCGTTGTCATCAAAAAAAGAAGCTTCATCAGCTTCCTTTTCTTGACTTATTTCATTTTCTAAGCTTCTACGTATTCCTTGATTGCCATTTTCTTCACTGTTGCCATCAAGTTGTTCATCTGTCCTTGGTATTCTTCTGGATTCTCTCTCATCATCTTCTCTGTCAATCCTTGTGCTTTCATCATCTTGACTTTCTCTCTCTTGATAAAGTCCACTGCCTGATTCTGAATTTCCTTCAGATGATTCAAAAGTGTTTTCTCCTCGTACATTTCCTGAAGTTTCTTCCAGTTCTCCATGTCCTCGCTCCCTACTAGGTAAGACAGTCTTTGAACTGCGTAAGTCGGATTCGGAAATCTCTCCATAAATTCCAGATCCTTCTCCATCATATCCAAGGTTTTCTCTTCGATCTTCATTGCTATTTCTTCTGTCGCTTCCATCTGTGAAAACTCGTCCATCTCTACTTCTTGACCTATCATCTCGTCTATATAAATCATCTTGACCTCCTCTATCTTCATTTATATTTTCTATATCTCTATTATAGTCGGCAGCGACCCTTTCTGTCAGCAGCCTAGCACGATCTATTTCCTTAGATTTTTCTATTGTGCTATCTATAATATCTTCACTAACCCTTGATATTACAAGACCTATCTGTTCTAAAGAAATTGTATTAATCCTAGAAAAATTATTTTTTAAATTTTCCATGTCCATAGGATAGATAGTATTAAACCTATTAGCTACTGCATAGGATATTGAGTCTCTCATAAACTTTTCAAAACTCAGTTTATCCTCTATATCTATCCTCAAATCAGCTAGAGCCAAATTAATATATTCATCTCCATAAATTCGACTTAAAGAAAATATATTTTCATTAAGTAAATCACTAGCTTCAAATGAAAAATCTCTTATTATTTCTTTTAAAGCCTCGTTATGGTTTTCGTGGTCAAACTGCCATAAGCTAACCTCATTAATATTCCTATCCATTGATGTGGTTTGACTAATATCAAAAATGTATGAAATTCTTTGATTTACATCACTTCCAACTAAAATTGGAATACCCTTCTCTCCTCTCATAACAACTCTTCCAAAATATTTTTTCCACATGTCAAAAGTCGCACAAGCTCTAGCTTCGGGTTCCTTGTTATATATACTCAATTGACTAGAAAAATCATATTTCTGATTATTACCTATAACCTTTAAGAGTTTTAAATATTCTTTTTCATCTTGTAACACTTCATACTTTATTGCTTCTTGTATATTCTTAAAATCATTTACTTGCATCTTCTACCTCCATTCTATGAATTTCTTTTATAATAACCATTAAAACATCAACCACAATAGAATTGCCGGCCTGCTTATATAGTTTGCTTGAAGTGCAATTTTTTCTTCTTGGATGTGCGTCTTCTAGTTTGTTAATATCACTGTCATCAAAACCCATGAGTCTTAAACATTCTCTTTCTGTTAAATACCTATACTTACCATTTCCAATATCTATTATTCCAGAATTAGGAACTCTCATCTGTTTTGTAGAAATAGTATAAGTAAAATCTTTAATCACTTTTAATCGCCCTCTAAAACTGTTATCTATGCCTTTATTTAAAAATTTGAGCATATAAGGTTGGGTCATTGTATAAAGTTCACTTACATTCTTTTCTAAAAATTCACTTAGTGGTCTTGTTTCTTTCCTCTCCAATTTATTAAAAGAAAAGTTATTTGCTCCAAGACATGAAACAACAAATATCCTTTCTCTTTTCTGAGGAATTCCAAAGTCCATTGCATTTAATATTTCATACTTGCTTTCATATCCAAGGTCTTCTAGCTCCTTTAGATAAATAAAAAAGGAGTCCCTCATATTTCTATCAAGGACTCCCTTTACATTTTCCCAAATTATCCATTTAGGTTTTTCTTTCATTTCTTTAATTATTCTAATTGTTTCAAATAGTAAGCTTGATCTAGTTCCTGAATTCTTTACTCCTCCCTGCTTTTTTCCTATTCTTGAAAAGTCTTGGCAAGGACTTCCATGCATAATTAAGTCTATCTTTTCATTAGGAGCTTTATATCCTACTACTGATTTTGGCTTATAGTCTTCTCCATAAAGTGCGTTGTATGATTTAACACAAGCCTTATCTATTTCTACATAATCAACAACTTCATAAGGTATCTTTAAATTAATAAAAGCCTTTCTAATAGCACCTATGCCGCCGAAAAGCTCTAATATTTTTACCTTATTCATTTAGATTATTCTTGTACCTATCTACAAGCTCCCTTATACTATCTTCAATTTCTCTTAAAAAGTCTTCTTTATCTACTTCACCAGAGCTAATCTTTGCAAGTTTCATTTCCCATTCAGATGTTGTTTCTGCTGATTTAAACTTATCCTCTACAATTGATACAAGCCTATTGCCTTTCTCTGTTACAAGTAAGTTTTTCTTATCTCTTCTTATAAGATCCTTGTGGATAAGATTTTCAATAATTCCTGCTCTTGTAGCTGGTGTTCCTAAGCCTTTTCTTTCTACTTCTATATCTTTATCCAGTGATTCAATCCCTGCATTCTCCATAGCCTTTAAAAGTGTATCTTCATTATAATGACCTGGAGCTTTTGTAAATTTCTCAGATATGTTTTTAGAAGTTAGCTTAATTTTATCTCCAGTCTTTATATCTGGTAATTCATTTTCTTGTCTTCCCTTTCCATAGGTCTTTAGATACTTTGTATAACCTTCATCGATTACAGTCTTGCCACTTGCATTGAAGTTAAATTTATCATATTCATATCTAATTTTTCTACTAGATTCCTTTAAGTTATCCGAACATGAAGCAAGTAATTTATCCTTAATTAAATTATAGATTTTGCTTTCTTTATCAGATAAACCTTTGGCTTTTCCAATACCTGATATAGTAGGAATAATTGCATAGTGGTCTGTAACCTTAGATGAATTAAAAATAGACTTAAAGTTTGATTCATTTATCTTAAAATCTTCTTCAAGTCCTTCTAATAATTCTTTCATAGTATTAACCATATCATTGGTTAAATACCTGCTATCTGTTCTTGGATATGTTATTAGCTTCTTTTCATACAAACTTTGTGCCAGGTTTAAAGTATCTTTTGCTGAATATCCAAAATATTTATTTGCTTCTCTTTGTAAGGTAGTGAGATCATAAGGCTTATCTGGTTTTGTGCTTATTTCTTTATCTTCTACCTCTGTAATAACTATTTCATCTTCTAGTAGATTTAAAAGTTGCTCTGCAACTTCAATTTTATCAATCCTATCAGATACAAGTTTTAATTCTCCATAAGATAGGTCAACTGTATAATATTTTTGCTTCTTAAATAGGTTTATTTCACTATCCCTTTTAGCTATTAGATATAAAGTTGGTGTTTGTACTCTACCAACTGAATGTGTTTCCTTGTAAATGCAAGAATAAAGCCTACTTAGATTCATTCCCACCAGCCAATCCGCAATTGCTCTTGCACTTGCTGATCTATATAAGTCTTCAAAGTTTTCTCCGTCTTTAAGATTTCTAAATCCATCTTCAATAGCCTTGTTTTCCATTGAAGATATCCAAAGTCTTTGAATCTTCTTCTTACATTTAGCTTGATTATATACAAGCCTAAAAATAAGTTCTCCCTCTCTTCCAGCATCACAAGCATTTATAACTGTGTCGATGTTCTTATCGTTTAAAAGTTTCTTTAAAACTCCATATTGTTTCTTAGTGCTTTTAGATACTTCATAAATATATTCTTCTGGAATTATAGGAAGAGTGTCTATTGTCCATTTCTTCCATTTTTCGTCGTGTCTTTCTGGACTTGCCATTTGAATTAAATGACCTACACACCAGGAAACAATGTATCCACCTCCCTCATAATATCCGTTTTTTCTTGTTCTTGCTCCAATTACTTTTGCAATTGTAACTGCTACACTTGGCTTTTCTGCTATTACTAACTTCATTAATACCTCCATAAATAAAAAAAGAGCGAAAGATTTCTCTCTCGCTCAAAGTATTTCTCCTGAATATCATATTATTTTCGGGAGAATTCTATTTTCTTTTTTAACTTTATTTGTTTACTTTCCAATATCCATCTTTAGCACTGCCTATATACTCGATTGTTTTTTCATCTGTGAGAATTTTTAAATCTCTTTCTATCGTGCTTACAGACACCAATAATATATGAGATAATTCAATTGTTGTTATGTTTGAATTTTCTTTCATAAGTTTCACTATCTTATTTCGTCTATCTTTTGGTTTTAACTTTTTACCGTCATTTTGACCTTCATTTTCACCCTCATTTTGCCCCTCACTTTGACCGTCATTTTGAGTGACATTTTGGGTATCATAATTTAAATTCTTTAAAATTGTAGTAAATGAAGATTCTGTTGACTTAAACTTTGGTTTTAATTCTTCTTTATAATTTTCTTCAGCTTCATAAGCTTCTATGATTTTTCTAAGTCCAGATCCTCTCCTTTCCATTAAATCCATCCTAGCAAATACATCCGCTATGATTGGGTTTCGTCTTGATGAAAATACATCTAGTGGATTTATATCTTGAATAAATGTACCATCATACATCCCTCCAGGAGAATATATTTCCAGTCTGTCATCATAGATATCAACATGGACTTCACTGCCAATTATTGAGTAATCTCTGTGAATTAATGCATTTACTAGAGCTTCTTGGACTGCCCTTTCAGGATATTCTGGATATTCTATTCTATAGACTGGACCCTTTTTCCACATCTTTTTAGAATTTCTCTTCACAAAGTTCAAAGACGATTTTAGCAGATAAATAATGTTGCCTTCAAATTCTATATCATCTAAGGCATCCATTCTCCCATTAGCTTTAGTAAGCCCATTCCACCTAGTACAAAATACCCTTGACTGATAAACTTGATAGTTATCTGCAAATAAAGCTCCTGCTATAGTTAGGTTTCCTTCATCATTTACAAGTCCGAAAGATTTCAAATCTTTTTCTTCAAAATCTTTTCCCGTTCTTTCTTTGTACTCGATTTTAAGTTCCTTAAAGCTTACATCTTCTAGTTTTTTCTTTGACTGAAGTGAATCGTAACTTATATGTTCTCCCTTTAAAGACAAATTAAAAAGATCAATTCGACTTGCAGAGACACTTTGATTTCCTACTCTTTTGTAGGCTGTTCTCGTTCCACCATCTACTACAAAATATGGAGTGTTTTTCCCAGTAAATACACTTAAAATCAATATAACTTTTCCATCAAGCTCCTTGATTTCCATATCAAATTCTGGATTCGGATCCATTTTAATTTTTATGAATTCAGAAATATTTTCGGAAACTTCTTGATAGTCACTAAGTCCAAGAATTGTGTTATCATCTTTTACTCCAAATATTAGCTTCCCACCTCTACCATTAGCAAAGGCTGACACAGATTTTAACCAAGACTTTGACTTATTTATTTCTAATTTTTCTTTTTTATCATATAGATTTGTTTCTCCTAGATAATCTTTTAAGTTCAAAGTATCCCTCCTCTCTGGCAAACATTATATTTAATTATACCATATTTTTGTATTGTTTATTCGATAATAGGACTTGAGATTTATAATAGTTCATCATCTTCATCTAAAGATTCTTCATGACTTTCTTCATTGTAAGATTCATCTTCTGACTCACTAATATAATCCTCATCATCTTCTTCAAAGTCTTCCAACATTCTATCTTCTTTTGCTTTGACTACTTTAAAATAATATCCTGCTCCTACAACTCCTCCAATTACAAGTGCAACAATTAGAAATGAACCTATTCCACTTTTCTTTTCTTCTTTTACTGGAACAGTCTTAGGTTCTTCTTTTTTTACTTCTTCTTTCTTAGGCTCTTCAACCTTTATAGTGTTTTTATCTTCTGATTCAATCATATTAAGTAGGTCTTGCTCTCCTACTTCTGTCAATAATCTTACATTATCTTGATTTGATGAGTGATCCACTATTAGGTGCATAGTTTTTCCACTTTTAGTTTGAAATGTTAAAAATTGTCTTACATCTACTGGATTTTCTTTATCTTTTTCTGTATCTCCACTTGGTGTAATATCTTTTCCATTCCTATCGACATTTTCAATTACTGAACCTCTTGCCTTATTTTCCCCAGTCGCAAGATTATTTACTGCCTTAGTATTACCACCTTTTACAAGTGGGGTTTTCTTTGGAGGATTATTTGAAGGCTTATTTGCTTCACTTGTATTTCCTGGTATTCTTGGAACGTCTTGATAAGGAATTTCTTCTTTTGATGGTGTAAAAACATCATCTTTCAACATTTTTTCAAATTCTTCTTTTTGTGGTTCATAGATTGATTCGTTTTGACTTTTTATTTGCCCTTCATTTGTCATTGCAAATGTAGTTGCTGGTACTGTAAATGTAAAAAGGAGTAACGCTATGGCTACTCCTCGTTTAATGCTCATATTCATTTTTCTATCCTTTCTTATCTTACATTTTTAAATACATAGACTGCTTTTCTAGCATTGTCCCATTCTATTGTTTGGTTTTTACCATCTTTGATATCTCCATGACTTGCTCCAAAAGCTTTGGCAATATTTGAAATTGAAGCATGAATTCTTCCATTTATAATCACTGGCTTAACATCTGAATTGTAGACTTTTCCATCTGAATCTTTCATAACACCAGTATCAATATTTAGTCTTAATGTCTTTTTAGCTAAGATATTATTCTCTTTGTTTGAGAAAATAGCTTCACGAGTAGAGTTGTCATACTCAACATTAAAACCTAGAGTATAAGCAATATATCTTACTGGAATCATAGTTCTTCCTTGATACACATAAGTTTTTACATCCATGTAGACTGTTGTCTTACCATCTTTGTTGATAATGTTATAAAAGTTTTTGTCTACTTGGAAAACTGCAAATTCTTTTTCATCTTTAGCTTGTTTTTTGTCCAATTGTTTATCTTGCTCTTTCATCTTGTTAAGATCAAATTGATTTAGGATGTTCTTATCATCAGCTTTCAAAAGTTCGTCCCACTTCTTATCTTGAGATTTCTTATCTTCTTTCTTCTCTTTGTTTTCTTTTTGGAGTTTTAGAAGTTCATCTAATTTCTTAGATAAGTCTTGGTTTAGATTTTTTTCTTTTTCATCTTTAGCTTGTTTTTCAAGTTCTTCTTTTGCTTTTTTATTTGCTTCCTCGATTAACTTCTTTGCTTCTTCAATTTTCTTATCTAATTCTTCTTTTAGCCTTTTAATTTCTTCATCAGAAGCTTTTTGTTTTTCTTCTAGTCCTTTAATCTTATCTTCTAATTCTTTTTTCGTATTTTCAGAAGATTCTTTTAAGCTATCAATAGCCTTTTGAAGCTCTTCAATTTTCTTGCAGCATTCTGACTTAGAATTTTCTGTTTCTTTCTTTTTATTCTCTAATTCTTTTATCTTATTATCTTTTTCATCAAGAGCTTTTTCTAAGTCCTTTATTTTATTATCTTTATCCTCAATTTCTTTAGTCTTCTTTGCAAGTTTCTCTTCTAAAGACTCGAGCTTTTCTTGCATTTCTTTGATTTTATTTTCGTTTTTGTCTGTCTTTTCTTTTTCAGATTCTAACTCCCATTTTGTAGATGAATAATCTTCTTTTAGTTTTGCATTTTCATCTTGTAATCTTTTTAATTCATCTTTAAGCTGAGTAATTTCTGCTATTAGTTCATCATTATTAGAGTTTTTAAGATCCTCTATTTCTTTATTCAATTGAGCAATATTATTATCTTTATCTCTAATCTCTTCTTCTAGCTTAGCTTTTTCTTGTTTTAGTTTCTCTCCATTATCTTTGCAAGATTCTAACTTTTCCTTTAATTCATCTATCTTTGATTGGTCTTCTTGTTTCTTATCATTTAAGTCTTTGATCTGATTTTCTAAATCACTAATTTTACTTATAGAACTTTCTATCACTTTTTTACTACCATCTGTATCATCAGCTTTAGCTAGTACATTAGTAGTTGAAGTTGATGTTAAAACTAATAAAAGAGCCATAAAAAAGGCTCTTAGTCTGTTCGTATTAAATTTCTTCATTATGAATGTTCTCCTTTTCTTTTAATTTTTCTTCTCTTTTTCTGTCATTAATTTTCTCCATTAATTCTTCCAAGCTAATATTGTTCCTCCTAAGAGTTACAATTATTTCTTCATTTTCAACTTGTATTTCTTCATCGCAAATTTCCTTGTATTTTGCATTTAAATCTTTTAACTTCTCTTCTATTTTTTTCTTTTTGTTCCTAATACTTATAAGTTTTCTGTTCACATAATATCTCCCTTCTATCTTGGTCTTCCAAAACCATAAAAGTGTGATTTCCAATATTTTGAATTTATTGATGTGTATTGAATTGGATCTCCTGCGTGAATCATCATTCCGTTACCTGCGTATATTCCTACGTGAGATATTGGTGTTCCACTGTTATATGTTGAGTGGAAAAATATAATATCTCCAGGCTGAGCTTCACTTGGACTTACTGGATTACAATAGTCTTTATATATTCTCCATGCAGTTGTTCTTGGCATTCTCTTTACTCCTGACTTTGTGAATGACCAACATACAAATCCTGAGCAGTCAAAGTTAGATGGTCCACTTGCTCCAAACACATATCTTTTGCCTATATGTTTTTCTGCTTCATTAAATAAGGCTTTGGTAGTAGCTGAATCAAAAGCAAGACCAGGATTTCCAAAGTTTGGATTGTCTACTATTTCTCCTAAGTCCCCATTACCTGATCCAAAAACATCTCCCATATTTCCCTTAGCTTCAAGAAGAGCTTCATAATGAACTACATTGTCTGGATAATCTTTAAATATTTCCCTAACAACTTCATCCATTTCTCTTTTATTTAAAGTTACAATTAACCTCTTATATTCGTACTCTTCTTTTTCATAGCTAGTATAAGGATTACCACGACTATCATATCTTGTTCTTGCTACTGTTCTTGTTCTAATCTCAATTTCTTCCTTAAAATCAAGCTTATACATCTTATCGAAAAGCTCTTTTAAAATTCCTTTTACTTCAGATGCTGATTTTACTTCTCCGCATCTTGAAGTTATATAGGATAAAAGTTCATGGGTATTATGACCAATTTCTCCTTCTTTGTTTATTATATATTCGTCATATCCAGGATGACTTGTTTTTACACTTTCGATTTGTGATTGTAGGTCATATTCCATTGATGAAAATTCTTGATTAACTTCACTTAGAACTGTATCTTGTGATAGGTATGTTGTTGTCATTACTGAGTTAACAGAGTTGCTTAATCCACTCATACCAACACTTCCACCACCAATCATGATTGATAGCATAAGACCTAGCCCTATTACTAGAAATAGAACCATCTTGCTTTTTCTTACTATTAGCTCTTTAGAAGCCTTGCCTAAACTTAAAATAGCTTTTTTAACTCTATCTACAAGTCTTGTTTCGTGCTTTTTAGCTATCATGCTCTTCATTTGCTTTCTTTGGTAAAACTTCTTAAATCTATTTTTCTTTATATAGGTATCTGACTTTTTTAAATCTTCCAAGCCACTTTTAAACTCCAACTTGCTTTTTCTCTTTCTTATTTTCTTATCAAGTTTAGATAATTTTTTTAAGGACTTTTTCTTTTTGTCTAACTTATACTTCCTTATTCCATGCTGGAGTTTAGAGCTTACATTAGCGACTTTTTCTCCAGATTCTACACCAGTATTGTCAGATCCTGAACTTAAATAATCTCTCACTAACTCTGAAGACTTAGCTCCAGATAATAAAACCCCAGAGGATAGACTTCCTTTAGTTTTATTCTTTAAGATATTATCCTTTAGCTTGCTTTTAGACTTTTCAAGCTCTCCAATCTTTTTATCTGAGATAAAATCTTTAACATCTTGTGCTTTCTTAGAATCTTTCGTTGAAACTTTCTTAGATTCATTTTTTAAGTTATCAATTTTCTTTCGAGTGAATTTATCACTCTCATAATTTTTTCTTTTGTAGTAAGTCTTCTTTTTATTAACTTTCTTTTGTTCTAAAGGTTTAAGACTTGTTTCTTTTTCATCTTTTATAAATTCTTGATTATTGTCTTTAAGCTCAGGATTATCAAAAGTCTTATCTGTTTCGACTTCGCTTAGCTTACTTTCTTTATCTATTTCTTTAGAAAATTTTTCCTTATCTCTAAACTTCTTTTCTTGATAAAGCTTCTGCTTTTGCTTTTTATCGATATTAGTATTACTTTCGTTCTTACTTACTTCATCTTTAACAAGCTTATCTTTTCTATATATTCTCTTGCTTTTCTTTGCTTCAATAGGTTTATCTTCACTTGTCTGGATTCGCTTAGACTCTTTTTCGTTGATTTTGTCTTGGAATTTATCCTTACTATGGATAAGTTTATCCTCATAATTTTTAAGAACTTGTCTTTTACTTGATGCCTTCTTATTACTTATTGGTTGAGCCTTAGCTGAAATATCATCTGTTGTTAGTTTATTAGAATTAATATTTCTACTGTTTTCACTATCAAAATTCACCTTTTTGAAGTCTACATCTAAGTCTTCATCAAGTTTAAAGCTTTCATCTGCCCTTATTTCAGGATTAGTTTGTTTTGTTTCTCCAGCCTTATCCTTATTATCTAAAACTTCTTTTCTAATTCTTTCCTTGTTTTTAGCCTTCTGAAAATCTTTTAGTTTATCTTGTTTTTGATCTTTAGCTAATACATTCTCATGAATAAGTTTAGATTCTTTTTCTGAAATTTTATCTCCGAACCTATCCTTAGTCTTAATAATCTTATTGGTATAATCATCTGAATGAACAAGTTTACTATCTACATTCTTTTCAGGAGCGTCCCTATTTCGTATAATTTTCTTTTGAAAATCTTTTTTTAGTTTTTTATCCATATCACACCTACTTAGCTTCTTCTGGTTTTGTTGTCATCAGCTTATATAACATTGTGTCTTTAGGGAATTTATCTATAAATGGAACAATAGTATTTCCAAAGAATAATAGTCCCTCACCTGCGTTTGAATTAGTAATATAGTTTAACTGATAAGGCGATATTTTTAATTTCTTAGCAAGAATATCTCTATCTCCAGATGCTTGATTTAACATTAGAACAAAGTCTGTATTATCAAAGATATTTTCAATTTCCTGACTTGTTAAAAGGTCTTTTACGTTTTGAGTTATGCCTGTTGGAATACCACCCCATTTTCTAAATCTTTTCCAGATTTCTACTGAATATGAAGCAGTTTGTGGATCTTTTAATAAAAGGTGGAACTCATCTATATAGTATCTTGTAGACTTGCTTCCTCTATTAAGGGAAACCTTGTTCCAAACCTGGTCTTGAATTACAAGCATACCTATTTTTTTAAGTTGTGTTCCTAGCTCTTTTATATCAAAACAGAGCAATTGCCTATTTAGGTCAACATTTGACCTATTATTAAAGACATTAAGACTTCCCTTAACATAAATTTCCATTTCTGTTGCTAGTTTTCTACCAACTCCCTCTTCTTGGGATAGGAGCATATCGTATAAATCTCCTAATATTGGCATATTTTCTGGTTTTGGGTATTCAAAATATTTTTGATATATCTTTGGTAAGCACCTATCTATAACAGATTTTTCTGCAGCAGTAAGACCAGATCCTCCTACTACAAGTTCAAGCATAGACATTATGAAGTTTGCCTTATCCTTTAAAGGTGCGTCCCCATCTCCATAGTTCATATTAATATCTAATGGATTTAGATAGTCCTTTGACTTTGCCGAAACTTTAATAACTTCTCCATTAAATTGTTTTACAAGGTTTGAATACTCGCCCTCAGGATCACAAATAATTACATCATCGTCTGTTACAAGAATTGCATTTGCCATCTCTCTCTTTGCCGAGAAAGATTTACCAGAACCTGGTGTACCTAATATTAATCCGTTAGGATTCTTTAGTTTCTTCCTATCTGCCATAATCAAGTTTTGGCTAAGGGCATTTAAGCCATAGTACAAAGAATTTGCCGAATCAATAAATAGCTCTTCTGTCGTAAAAGGCATAAATACTGCCGTTGATGATGAAGTTAAAAATCTTTTTATCTCGACTTGGTTAACTCCTAGAGGTAAGACAGAAACAAGTCCTTGTTCTTGTTGATGAGATAATCTTTTTACCTGACAATTATGTCTGTTAGCAATTGATGAGATTTGAGCAATAGTGTTTTCTAATTTTTGAATAGTCCTTGCAAAATTCATCATTACTATAGATACTACAAAGAGCCTTTCATCTCTATTTTGTAAGTCAGATAACATGGACTTAACATCAGCCCCAAAAGTATTTATATCTGATGGAATAATATCCATATCATATCCTGCTCGAACTGCTTTCTTTTGTTCTTCGATTTTCATTCTGTCTAGGTCTGTGTTCTTTCTCTTAATAAGTTTAATAGCTTCTGCTTGTTCAACTACATCTATATGAAAAGCTACATAAATATTGTCATCAATATCTAAAAACTCAGATAACATTCTGTCTGATAACTCACTTGCAAGTATTTGAAAATGGCTTACAGCTCCAATGAATTTCCCAAATTTAAAATTATTTGCTGGTGCAAAATTAAAGATATTGGGAGTTATATGTGATTTTGTAGACTCTTTCTTCTTCAAATCTTTATATGAAAAACCAAAGTTCTTGTCTGGATTTAACATATCGTGAACAAGTCTTAGCCTTTCTTCGCCATCAAGGCTTTCTGCTCTTACTCCCATAGATTTAAAGTTAGATAAAATATCTACTTCAAGTCTATTTAACTTTGCTCTTGCTTGCTCTAGGTTATCTGCTTCTGTGGTAAAAGTTATATACTTCATCTTTTTAAGTCCGTTATTGCCCTTTGCAAGTTGAAGCTTTAACATTNTCCCTAAACTCTTTTCTTACATCGTCATAGAAGTCTCCCTTATCAGCAATTTTAATTGCATCTTGTAGGTCTCTATTTCTTCCTAATTGATTTACATATGAAAGTTCAATGTGGACACTTGGATCAAAAGAATTTAAAAAGTTGGCAAATTGGTTAAAGATTAAATCTCTGTCTTCTTCCAATGCCAACTGGTAATTTATATCTTGAAATGAAATTGTCTTTGAATAATTTTTTTCATCTAACTGGCAAATGCCCTCTGGTAACATTCTTATATAGGGAATTGTATCCTCAACAGTAAATCTCTTTTTCTCTTTCTTTAAAAGTACACTTAGTAGACTATTTGTTGGTTCTTTCTTTGTTTTTAGCCTTCTTACTTCCTTTCTGTCTTTTTTTAATTGTTTTTCCCTTAGATTTAAGTCGCTGATTTGCTTTTTTCTTTGCTTCAAGGTATGCCTCCTTTCTTATTCTCTTAGTTGGTTGATAAAACTTATGAAGATAGAAAAATCTAAAATACTTTTCAAAAGTTAAGGTGTCTTTTTCATATAAGGTTATAAAAAAGATTGGCAGGGTTACTATTAGCATTACAATGATTGAAACATCATTAGGTAGATATTTCTTCATAAATAAATAGGTTGGTATGCCAATTAGTCCTGCCATAGAAAAACCTATAAGTTGTCTTTTAGTTAAGTTAAAGGCAACCTTTGTTTTAATCTTGTCCAAATCTTTTGGTATTGGTACATACGCCATTTTAATCTCCCTCTACTTCTTCTTTGGAAAGTTCAAGTATATGGTCATAATTAGATGTTGTTTCCTCTTCTAGGTAGCTAATTCTTTCTTCTAATTCTTCTTGTTTTTCTTCATTTCTGTCATTGTATTCTCCTTGATAAATAACAAATTCATTGTGACATCTTCCGAGTCTATTTATTCTCCTCTTTAAGTTTCTAATCTCTTCATTTCTTTTCTTCTCTTTTAAGATTTCATAAGTTCCTCCCAATAAAATTCCAAGTCCTAATAAAGCATAATTTTTCTTTTTTAACATTTATTCCTCCTAGTGCGTATTCATAATACTTTTTGCAACTGTTCCACTCTTAAACATCATAAGTCCAAGTAGTAGAGCATATCCTAATATACTAAACAAGCTTGCGTGAATATCTGTAATCTGTACCGTTCTTATTAAAACGGTGTAGATACCTAAACATATCATCAAAAACAAACCTTGTAGTCCCAAGGCAAAAAGTCCCTTGATATAATTTGTTCCAATCTGACCCCATTCTTTATTTCCCATAGTCGCAAATGGTATGGATGATACTGATGAGTAGACATATATTTCAAACATACGCCCATATACTATTAAGGTAATAGTTAAAGATATACATTGAATTGCAATCCTCACTAGGCTTGTTTCAACTAATATCATTATCAGCTCACCTATTTCTTTTTCTTTTAATGTATCAACCATTGCAACTATCTGATCTCCTGAAACAGTGGCAGAAGTAGTGATTACCCCTGCCGCTTTGTTTACAAGATTTTGTGCCACATCAAAGACTGCCATTGAAAATTCAAAGGCATGGCTTGCAAGGTAGACTGCTATAAACATCTTTATAATGTATTTGAAAAACTCAAAAGTATCTGTATCATGCATATTATTTTTTTGCATAACCATATTTATGAGTTCAATACATAAAACTGCTGTTATGATAAGACCTGCTATTGGGACAATCACATTATCTTTCATGTTTTTTATGAAGTTGTATACTTCTCCATTCCAACCCATTGGCGTCTTCCCAACATCAGTTGCAATAACTCCTACCTTGTCATTTATATCTAAGAACATGGACTCAAGATTTGCTTTGATACCTCCGAGTAGCATATCCTAAAAAAATTCAGTTAGCTTGTCAAAGATACCAAACATAGACTTTCTCCTAATTTAAAACATTTGCAAGTAGTGGAATTAATTTAATACCGATTAGTACAATTCCCCCACCAGCCATAAGCTGCTTAATACCTTGAGATTTAGCACCAGATAGTGATAGGTAATCCTTTGATGTTATCTCCGGATTTTCCCCCACTTCACACCGTGCATGCGACTTTCACCGCACACGGCGTTCCATCACAAGAAAGATTTTCACGTTTTAACTAAGACTTACACACTTCGTAACAAATTATTTTTTTCTCTAAATTAGTGGCAGTTCTGCCATTTTTCTAAGCTTATTACATTTCTCAATCTGCTTGACTGTTAACCCAAGCTCTTTTATATATTTTTGGATTGTATCTACTTTTGTTGCATGGATGAGTATATGAACTGCTTCTGTAACAAGAATTAAGTTGCTGTAACTATCTGTACCGCCTTGTTCAAGCGGTATCTTGTGATGGCAATGTATGTCGTTTGGTATAAGTTTTACACCTGTTACTCCACATCTGCCATATTGAGCTGCAAAGAGCGAGATTCTGTTGTCTGCAAACTCTATGCTTTTATCAAGCACAGGATGTCTCATCAACCAAACAAGTGTATCTACATCAATTTGCAGATTTTTATGAATAAAAGCTCTGCCCTTTACAGTGTATTTATTTACAACCTTTTTCTTGTGTTTTGCGTCCTTTGTCCTAATATATCCAACTGGAATTAGCGGATGTCCATTAAGGAAGCGAAGCTGTTTACTTTTTCCATATTTTTCTTTGATAAATCCTTTGTTTAGCGTTCCACTGGTTTTAATATCAAGTCTGTTGTTCATCTGCTTTTTAATGTGAAAGGCTATTTTAGCAAAGTCCAAACTTACATTTGTTGCTATTTGGTAGTAATTATGCAAGCCTGAAACAGTGGCATTATACTTGGCTATTGCTTTGTACTGTTCCTTTTTGTTTGCAGGTCTTTTTATATCCGCAACACATTTAGAAATATCTTCTTTTGCATTTTTCAGTGCCTTATCACTTATATGCGACTGTACAACAAACTTTTTGCCTTTTGGTTTAACCTTCAGCTTGAAACCTAAGAACTCCGAATACTTTTGTTTTAGATTTGTTATTTTAGATTTTTCTTCACTTACATTTAGTTTTAATCTGTCTTGCAACCATTTTGTAACTGCCTGATAGGTTCTTTTTGCATCGTAGTAATTACGGCAAAATATCTTAAAATCATCAGCATACCTTACAATGTATATTTCTTTTAGGTTGCTTGTTCTTAAAGCTCTGTAGGTATGGCTTTTTATCTCTGTTCCTTGACTGTTCGTTCTCTGTTTATATGGATAATGCGTGGGCATTGTCAGCCATTGAGAAGAAACCCACCAATCTAATTCGTTCAAGACTACATTAGATAGTAGCGGTGATAATATACCGCCTTGTGGTGTTCCCTTTGTTGGTGTAATTACCTTTTTATCGGGCATAACTATGTCTGCTTTCAGCATTTCCTTAATGATACAAAGTAGCTTTTTGTCTTGGATACCCAAATTCCAAAGTTGCCTTATGAGCTTTGCATGATATACATTGTCGAAAAATCCTTGTATATCAATATCAACTACATAGTGTAAGTGCTGTATCTGCATTAGTCTCGCACATTCTGCAATAGCGTGTTCCGTACTCCTGTTAGGTCGAAACCCATAGGAGCTGTCATGAAACTTGGCTTCACATATCGGCTCTAATATTTGCAAGATACATTGTTGTACAATTCTGTCTACAATAGTCGGTATTCCTAAAGGTCTTATTTTCCCATTAGGCTTTAGTATCTCCACTCTCTTTACAGGGCGTGGTTTATACCAATGAAACTGTTTTTGTATGAGAGAAATGTATTCTTCTTCATTTAGCCTTGATAGATGTTTTATTGTTCTGCCATCTACTCCGGCTGTATGACTTCCTTTGTTCCCTTTGATACTGCGATAGGCAAGTTTTATATTTTCTCTTGAAGTTATCAACTCCATTAAATTTGAAAATACTTTATTCTTACTGCTATCTTCATATAAATCATCAAGGACTTTTTGCAAGTCATAGTATTCCGTATAACGGATTTTGCTTTGTTTCAGTGTTTGTTTCGAAGTGGACACAGTCACCATCTCCTTTCGGATTTGATTTTCTTTGTCATACTCGAAGCTGTGTTTGTCTTAATTTCAGTTCTTGTACTTTCCTGTGACTGGTGGCTATCCCTCCACGAACTTATTATTTTCGCTTCATAGGTACTGTGCCACCGCTTTCACCAAGATAAAGAACGGTTATATGCTGTTTTTTTCAGTCATTTTCCCATTCAACACTTCATTAGCATTAGACTGCTTCCATGCTCTTGGCTTACCACGTTCCGACAATCTTATCTTTGCATACGTTTAGGTTCTTCCTCTAAGCCTGTGTTTAGTTTTCACCATATCGCCTGTAACGATATATGGATTTTCATAACAACCATTCTTACTCATCCACAAACACCCCATCTTTGATGGGAATTGCCGTTAGGCAAATTCAAACGTTTAGACCCTTACATTCGGAAGTACGTCAGTACTTTGGTATACACATTCTCACCATGCGTATTCGACACCCGACATATAGGTAGCACCGTCCACCTCTGAACAGCTTTCGTGTCTGATGTTAATATCAGTCTTACGGCTACTCTCTGCCGACTTCACCGAGCTTTTGACAATGAAATAGTCTAATATTCATTGCCAATCGGAGTATCAGTGTAGGCATTTCAGGGCGTTACCCCGTCATTCTACCTATCAGATTGCCAGTTCTCCTAAGTTTTGAACTTTCAGTCCTTCGATTTAGTGCATAAGCTTTTCACTTATGAACGTGTCGCACGGTTATCATTACCATAACCTTCCATTAAGTTAATAACTCCCCATGCTCCTAAACCTGCACCAATTGCAGTTACAAGTGTCTTTAAAACTCCAACTCCAGCTGTAAAAAATTCCATATTATTCCTCCTCGTTTTCTTTCTCTTTATTTTCTATTTTGTTTAGTGATTTAACTATAAAGTTCTTGTAGACCTTATCTCCTTTTTTGTTTTCTTTGAAATATCCAAAGACATGGATTAGATCTCCTTTTTCAAATTCTTTTGCAATTTCTACCTTTTCTCCATATACTGAGCAATTTGTATATTCTTTGTCCTTTCCATATTTTTTAACAAGAGCAAAATTTGCTACTTGAACACTTTCTCCATCTTTTTCAAATTCTGAGAATTCAGCTTCCTTAACTAAATTTGCATTAATATTTATCATTTCTCTATCCATTAATTTCTTCTACTTATTCTAAAAATTTCAATTAAAAAAGCGAATGAACTTATATTTCAATCGCTAAATGTCTTATATATTAAATTGTTTTAAGTGGGACTTCTTATCCTTACCATCTTAACCTCCTAATTTTGAGTATAAAAAAAGACGATAGAGTTTTTAATTTCTATCGCTCATTAATACCTTATTTCTAGTCTTCTAAAATTGATACTTCAAGGTCTATCGCTTTAAATGTAACAGTTATTCCTACTTCGTCTTTTACTGTTTTTTCAAATAGATCAGCTATATCATATGGGGACATATCATATATATCTTCATACCATTCATTACTTTCATCGTACATTGTCTCACATATTGCTTGAATATAATTTTTCTTATCCATAGTGAGTTCTGTATCACTTTCTAGAATAAACTGCTCACCATTTATATTTAATATAATTAAAGATGATTTTCTATTTTCACACATTTTGCTTTCTCCATATACTCAAATGTTTAACCTATTTATTTTATAACTTGATTTTAACTTTACCTTATCTCTATTTGTTAAATACTCCTCTACATCAAACAAGTTTCTCTTATCATAATCTTCCAATAACTTGTAATTTTTATGCTTTGTAATATCGAATTTATCAGATAAGAAAGGTCTTACTCCTCTTAACTGATAAATACACTTACCACCATCCATTACAGTTATTTCATCTTGGCTCATAAGTTCCTTGCCAGTCTTTTGATAATTTAGTCCAAAAGATTTTTGATTTGATCTTGTTTCTGATGTGTTATATAGGTCTATGGTTTCTTTTCCTAAGGTTTCTGATAATTCTTTTACTGTTGTTTTTTCTTTTCCTCCTAAAAAGAGTGTAGAGTCACAGTTACCAACTATTGTATCTGCATGGTCTTTATATATTGCTTTTAATTGAGATTGTGCTTGTAGAATTATGCTTGCAGATATTTCTCTTGAACGAATTGTCGCTATTAGTTTTTCAAATTTTGGAATCAAGCCTATATTCGCAAACTCATCAAGTAGACACCTAACATGAACTGGAAGTCTACCACCATACACATCATCTGCCTTATCACATAGTAGATTAAATAATTGAGAATACATTATTGATACTACAAAGTTAAAAGTATCATCAGTATCTGATATTATTACGAATAAAGCAGTTTTCCTATCTCCAATTTTATCGAGTTCTAATTCATCTTCACTCATTAGCTCTCTAAGCTCTCTTATATCAAAAGGTGCTAGTCTTGCTCCACAAGATATTAGAATTGACTTAGCAGTTTTTCCTGCTGCCAGCTTATATTTCTTATATTGCTTAACTGCAAAATGACTTGGGTCTTTCTTTTCAAGAGCTTCAAAGAGCCTATCAATTGGGTTCATATAGGTTTCGTCATCTTCTCTGACTTCACTTGCGTCAATCATATCTAAAAGTGTCTTAAAGTTCTTTTCTTCTTCTGGTGCTTCATAATAGATATAACCGATGAGGGCAGTGTAATATAGTTTCTCAGCCTTTACCCAGAAATCTTCTCCTGCCTTTTCTCCATCTCCCTTGGTGTTAGCAATAATTGTTTGGACTAGCTTTAAAATATCTTTTTCACTTCTCAAATAAGCAAAGGGATTGTATTTCATAGATTTTTTAAAGTTTATTGTGTTTAATATCTTTATATCATATCCATTTTCATAGAGCATTTTTCCACACTCTAACACAAGTGTTCCCTTAGGGTCTGTTACTACATAAGAAGAGTGCATTTGCATTAGGTTTGGCTTTACATAAAATCTTGTCTTACCTGATCCAGAACCACCTATTACTAATACATTTTTATTTCTAGCATATTTAGGATTTTTAGGTCTTGAGTTCATTGTAAGTCTTTCAGTATTAGTTATTAGAACATTATTTTCAAACTTAGGGTCAATGTATGGAGCAATATCCTTGCTTTCTCCCCATCTTGCAGATCCATATTCCTTGCCTTGCCTATATTTCTTTTTATTTTTTCCTTTGCTATAAACAATTAGCTTAACAAGACCAGCAACTGAAATACCTACTAATAAGTCCCTTGGATTAAGACTTGGTACATAAGATAAAGTTCCTATATCAGAAATCCCCACCATTATTCTATCAATAATATCTCCTCCTACATAAGAATTTATGTGCTTAGAAAAGATATTTCCAATGTAGAAAAATGATAGATAAGGAATGTTTGATAATATAAATTTCTTTGGGTTGTCTATTTTAATTAGGTTTTTAATATCAGAAAGAATAGCTTCCAATATCTTATTCATCGTAAAAACCTTCACTATCTAATAAAATTAGTAGGTAGTGCCTTCCTTTTGGTGTTATAAATGTTTGTATGCCTACAAGTGTACCTAGTGGATCAACCCATTCTTTTACTTCAAAATATCCCTTATTCTTATCTGCATAAGGTAAGAGCTTCTTTTTCTTATCTCTATAAATTAATCCCTTATCCATTAAAAAACTTATAAACTGATTTTGTGGTATTCCTAACTCTTTGGCAGTATTTCTAAAATTTGTAAGTAGGTTATAATCTACTAATTTGTCATAATAGTCTGCCTTTGGTCTTAATTCTTCAATTTCTTCTTCCCTTTCAGCAATAATTCTATTGGCTACTAAAATTGCATCTGCAAGTAACTCTTCATTGGTTTTCTTTTCTTGCCCTACTATATATCCTCCATTTTTTCTAATACTTGGTAAGACTTCTCTCGTTACCCAAGCCTTGAATATTTTTGCTTGTGGTAGTTTTGATGAAAGGATAAGTGAATACAATCCTGATTCATTAATTATTGAAATATTCTGTATTCCTCCAGGGGTGTTCCATTTCGTTACACCCTTATCTTCCTCGTCTACATGGTCATAAATAGCTTTTCTTGGATTAACATATCCTAACATAGTTGCTACTTCATTTGCTATAAAGAAAAACTCACCGTCTTTTTCTATAACAGTGAGTTTCCCAAAATTCTTATTTTCAAATGTTTTTAAATCACTTATCATAAGCTTTGCTCCTTATGTTTATTTTTAACTTTATCTTTGCTGATGGTGTCCTTAGCCATATCTTTAAACTTATTTATTGTCTTTGTTATTGAATCTTTTCTATCGGCCTTTTTTTCAGAAGCTTTAACTGCTTTTTTAAAAGCATGTTCCATTACCTTTATATCCTTAGATTGAAAAAACACAGAGTGGTTACCAGTTTCCTTATCTTTCATTACAGAAAACTTCACTCCGTGTTTATTTAAAATTTTCTTTAGTTCTTTTAACTCAGGATCTTTTAGATTAATTTCTTCTAACTGTCCCTTTTTTACCATATCCTTTAGCTTTACTTCTTCTCCGTTATTTTTTATTACATTTTTCAAGCCTCCTTGTTCCTCTATTTGCTTGTGTACTTTCTTTAATGCATCAAGAATTGCCTTGCTCGTTGCTTTTGCAAGTCTTACTTCAAGGTTAAGACTCGACCTAGATACTTCTTCATTAATCATCTATTCCACCTCCATATAAAAGTAACTCTTTGTATTTTCTTAACTTCTCTTGATGAATTTTTCTTCTAAAATCTTCTCCCGTAACTTTAACTGGTATTGTCATTTCAAGTATTCTTGAATATATTCTCTGATACTCAAGGTCAATATTTGGATTTTGAATTATTTCCAATGATAAGTTTGTGGTAAAAATTGTCGGCCTACCCTTTAAGTATCTTGAGTTTATAATGTTATATACTTGTTCTCTTGCATAAGATGTATCCCTTTCAATTCCAAGGTCATCTAAGATCAACAAAGGAACATTAGAGAGGTTACTTATTATTTCATTTGAATCAACCTTAAATGCAGATTTTTGTATTTGATTTATAACCTGAGATAAATTCATAATCTTAACTTTAACTTGTTCTCTTTCAATTAATTCATTTGCAATAGAACAAGCAAGATAAGTTTTTCCACTACCAACATCTCCATAAAATAAAAGTCCAACATTGTCTTCCTTCATTTGCTCAAAACTTTTGGCATAATTATAAGCAACCTTATAGGCTTGACCTTTTTCATTTAGGAATTCCTCAAAAGTATATTGGTGTTGGAGCGGCGATGAAAAACAATCTCTTTTTAGCGATGATATTCTCGTCAATATTTCTCTCTCTGCATTTTCCTTATCTCTTTTTATTTCACATTCACATTTAATTCTTGGAATAAACTTTGTAAATCCAAGGTCAAGTAATTCTCCATCGACCCTTTTACCGCATACCTTGCAATAAATATGTCCATTTCTTTCAATATCATTTTCTCTTAATACAAAATCTTTTAAGTTTTTCATAAACTCTCTCCTATATCGTAATTCATTTTTCTTGTTGAACTTTCATTAATGTTTTTTGCCTGATCATTAAGATACCAATTGATTATTGTTGCTTTGTGATCTTGATAATCTCTGTTATTTGCTTTCATATAAGACGAAAGCCTATCAATGTATTCACTAATTCTGCTTCCTAACTCATTTGTTAAGTCCTTGTATTCTTCATCAGTCAAAAATATATTTTTATATATTCCATAAGGCTTTTGCCCTTTATTAAAATCATTCTTTCTTAACTCATTATTACTAATATTGTTATAGTTACCTTCCGATTTTCGGAAATCTTGAAGTCTGTTATTCGGAGTTCTTGAATTCCGATTATCGGAAGTCTGGACTTCTGCTTTTCGGAAATCTGGATTTCTATTATTTGAATCAGAGAAAACACTCATAAAATCTTTAACATATATCCTATTTGGTTTTCCAAGTCCTTGTCTTTTCTTTTCTATCAATCCAATTCCTGATTTTGTATCAAGCTCATTTATAATCTTTAAGGCTTTATCATTAGCACAGTTAAATTGCTCTTTTATACTTTCAATTGTGTAGTAGATAAAGACTTTTCCATCTTCATCTATCCAGCCATTTTTATATGAAAGACCCATTCGATTAAGCATATATGAATACAAAACTTTAGCTTCAATAGATATGCTTTCAAAAACCTCATCTTCCATTAATACCATAGGTAACCTAATGAAGTTATACATCTCAGATTGCCTATTATAAAAATAATCAAAATTCATTCCTACCTCCTCTCTTTAAAATAAAAAAGAGCAGCCTTATTTAAGCTACTCTTGTAGAAAGTATAAAATGGGTTTTATCTTATTATATTTTTCCTTGTGTCTCCTCATACCAGTTGTAAAACTACTCTTACGTCCATGTAGTTTTTTTGGGTCTTTTTGACGTATCCTTCTTCATCTTTATCGAAGACAAAATGCTTATAAAACTGCTTAAAATGCAGGATTTCTATATTTACATCTTTTGTATCAACGCTATAGTCTCGACGTGGCTGGTCCACGGGAACATATCAAAACCCTTCATCTTTTCAACCTTATATTTCTCACTTAGTTTTTCTAAGTCCTCTTTAAGAGCATAAGGGTTGCAGGATATATAGATTATTTTTTCTGCTTGAAGGTCTAAAAGGCCTTTGATGGCATTTTCGTCTAGGCCGCTTCTGGCTGGGTCTACTATTATGCCATCGACTTTTACCTTATTTGCTTTTAAATCTTGTAGATAAAGGCCTGCATCCATGGCTGTGAAGTAGGTGTTTTTTATTTTATTGTGTTTGCTATTATAAATTGCGTCTTTGACTGCTTGGGGATTTGATTCTACTCCTAGTACTTTTTTTACAAACTGGCTGGCATAGAGGGAGATTGTTCCTATGCCACAGTAGGCGTCAACAAGAGTGTCGTCTTCGTTAAAGTCGCCCCACTTAAGGGCTGTCTTGTATAATTTTTCTGTCATCCTTGAGTTGACTTGATAAAATGATTGAGGAGATATTCTAAAAGATAATCCTAATAATTCATCAAAAATATATCCATCTCCATAGGCGACAAGGTCTTTCTTGCCAATTATCATTGATGTGTCTCTGTCATTTATGTTAAAGACAATAGATGTGATTTCTGGGTGAATTTTTTTTATTGCCTTAACAAAGTTATTTGATGATGTGATTATTGAATCTGTTACAATTATTACTAGTAAAATTTCCTTGGAACTTTTGCCAACTCTAACTAGGGACCCTCTTAGAAGTCCTTCTTTAGTATCTATGTCATAAATTGACCACTTAAAGGACTTGGCCAGGTCTTTGACTGTAGCATTTATTTCTTGGGCCTTGGTGTCTTCGATTAAACATGAGTCTATTTCTAAGACGTTTTTCGTGTACTCTTCATACTTGCCCATAATAACTTCCCTACCATCAAAGGCAAAGGCGTCGTGAACTTTGTTTCTGTAATAATATGGATTCCACTCACCTTCTATGGCTTCAATATTTTCATTTGGAAAAAGTTCTCTTATGTGTTTTTCTTTTCCTTCTAGGGACAAGGGATAGTTGTCGTGGTTGTAATGACAACCTCCACACCTGTCCATTATTTTACAAAGCATATTCTACTTCTCCTCTTCTATTTCTAATATAAACTGGTCTTTGTCGTTAAAAAATGTCTTTGATCCAAGATGGACAAAGATTATTACACTTAAAGATACAGCTCCTAAAATTCCCAGCATTATTGCTATTTGGTAGCGGGTTGCTACTAGTGGCGATTGGCCTGATAGGATTTGGCCTGTCATCATACCTGGCAAAAATACTATGCCCATGCCTAGCATGGAGTTTATTGTTGGGATTATTGCTGAGTCAAAGGCCTTGTCGACTATTTCTTTTACTGCATCTTTGGGCTTTGCGCCTAACATCAAGGCACTTTCAATTTGATTTCTGTTGGCGTGTATGCCTTCCAACAAATTATTTACTCCTAATGTTATTCCTGTCATAGAGTTTCCTATTAGCATACCTGCTATTGGAATAAAAGTTTTTGGGTCATACCAGGGCCTTACATTTAAAACCACTAGGATAAAATACATTAGGCAAGATAAAGTCGATGTAACAATGGAAAAAGCGATAACTTTTTTTAAGTCTTCTGAAAGCTTTCTCTTGGTCCTTTTAATTATATTTCTAACTGCAAAGGCCTCCATTACCAAGGTCAGAAGAATTATATAAAGAGGGTTATTGGCCTTAAAAATATAAACTAAAAGATAGGCTGCCAAAATCAATTGAACAGTCATTCGAAAACTGGCTAAGAGTATTTCTTTTTCCCTAGAAATTTTCTTTTTTCTAACTATTATTAAAAGTATTATGACAAAAATATAGGCAGCTGCCAGCCTGTACAGGCTAATGTCTAAGTTATTATTCATAAATAGCTCTTCCTTCTTTTATCTCTATTAGAGCATCAGCATAGTCTTGGACTAATTTTTTTGAATGAGTTACAACTAGGAGAGACTTGTTCTTTGTCCTTACATAAGAAAGAATATAATCCATAACAAAGGCCTCTGTATCTTGGTCCAAGGCTGATGATGGCTCGTCTAAAATTAAAACTTCTCCGTCCATTAATAGAAGTCTACCTAAGGAAATTCTCTGCTTTTCTCCGCCAGAAAGATTTTCAACTTGGTCATTTAGAGATTTTTTTATTTTAATATCAGAGAGTATTTGTTCTAAAGTCTCATCTGATGCCAAGGGCTTTTCAGAAAACTTTAGGCCAATTAATAAATTATCTTTAACCGTTCCCTTATAAATAGCTGGACTTTGGTTTGCCATTAAAACCTTGCGCCTTAAGTTTATTGAATTAATTTCGTCAAGGTCCTGGCCCCTGTAATAAATTTTTCCAGAGTCTGGAGAAATCATCTTGTTTAAAAGTTTTACAAGAGTTGATTTGCCACTTCCACTTGGGCCAACTATACAGGTAATTTTATTTTCTTTTATTTCTAAGTCATCTATAGACAAAATATTTTTAAATTTTACTTTCTCTATTTTAAATAAATTTGAGTCTTTCATCTTAATCACTTTCTATATGGGATCTTTTCTAAATCTAAAAGGAATTTTTTTCTTTCAAGGCCGCCAGCGTAACCAGTTAACTTTCCATCTGCTCCTAAGACCCTGTGGCAAGGGACGATTATTGAAATAGGATTGTGACCAACTGCTCCGCCAAGGGCTTGTGAATATTTTTTATTTGCAAATATTTCTTGGCTAAGGTCTCCGTAAGTTTTGCTTGTGCCATAGGGAATTTCTAAAAGTCTTTCCCAAACTTTTTTCCTAAAAGATGTTCCCTCAAGTTTAATTTTCGGCAAAAAGTCTGGGACCTGGCCATTAAAATAAAGGTCCAACCATTTTTTTGTCTGAATAAAGACTTTTAAATCAGATTTTTCCTGAAAATTTTTTAAGTCCTTAGGAATGTATTTGCTGTCTTCAAAGTCTAAACCTAAAAGATGATCTCCATCACTAATCATTAGCATTTGGCCAAGTGGCGAATTGTAAAAAGAAAAATATTTCATTTTATTTGGCTGCCTCTTCTATCAACTTTAAAGTTACTAAGCAGGATTTTTCTGCTGAATCCATTGGCAAAAACTCACTAGTTGCATGAAAGTTGTGGGCGCCAGTAAAGTAATTTGGCGTAAGAATGCCTAGGCTAGAAATGAAAGATCCGTCAGTTCCCCCTCTCATTGGAAGTGTAATTGGTTCAATATCTAATTCTTCAAAGGCCTTATAAATATTGTCAATGCATTCTCTGTTGTCATCATTTACTGCATCATAAATATTGGCATAGACATCTTCTAATTCTATAGAAATTTCTGCCTTAGGATACTTTAATTTTAATAAGTCAACTGCCTGTCTGAGATAGGCTTTTTTATTTTCATAACCTATTTTTGAATGGTCACGGATATTTAAAGAAATTTCTGCCTCTATTACATTTGAGTTGAGGCCGTTTACCCAAATATAGCCTTCTCTGCCTTCAGTATTTTCTGGAGTTTGATTTCTGTCTAGCATATTTATAAAATCGTTGGATATCATAAGTGGATTTACTAATTTTCCCTTGGCAGACATTGGATGAGCAGAGACTCCTTTAATATGAACTCGGCCACTTCCTGCATTAAAGGTTTCGTAAACAACTTCTCCCAGTTGGCAGCAGTCGATGGTGTAGGCGTAGTCAACTTTAAACTTGTCGTAGTCAATTTTTCTAGCTCCCCTTAGGCCAATTTCTTCATCTGGCACAAAGGCTATGTGAATTTCACCGTGGTCTACCTGTGGATTTTCCTTTAGGTACTGAAGCACTGTCATTACATTTGCTATTGCCGCCTTGTTGTCTGCTCCAAGAACTGAAGTGCCGTCAGAAATAATTATGTCTTGGCCAACATATGCCTTTAATTCTGGATGATCTGCTTCTTTTAAAATTATTCCCAAGTCTTCGTTTTGAACTATGTCGCCACCTGGATAGCTTCTAATTACTTTTGCCTTTATGTCAGGGCTTTGAGATACGTCAACTGTATCTAAGTGACAAACCCAGCCGACCACTGGAGTATCTCTATCTGTCTTTAATCTTTTTTTCAATACTCCATGTACAACACAAAAATTATTTATATAAACGTCTTCTAGGCCTAGGTCTTCTAGTTCAGCTGCTAAAACTTTTGCTAAAGTCCATTGGCCCTGGCTCGAAGGAACTTCTTTAGCACTAGCATTACTTTGACTGGATATTTTTATATATGATAAAAATTTTTCTTCAAAAACTTTTTTAAAATTAAAATTACTGTCCATATCTTTCTCCTTTTAAGTTTCTTAATTTAATTATAGGCTTTATTAAAAAAATATTCCACGCAAAAACAAAAACCTAAGACAAATAATTTTCGTCCTAGGTTTATTCTTATTTTTTGAAATTGTCTTCGTAATTTGAAATTAAAAGTTTAAGCCTTTCAACTTCTTCTTTTAACAAGGTTTTCCCTTCTTCTGTAAGAATGTAGTGCTTGCCTTTTTTGTCTGCGTCTACCCTTTTTATTAAATCATTTTCTAAAAACTGGGCTAGAAGGGCGTAAAGAGTTCCAGGAGCCAGATTAATTCTGCCATTTGTAATTTGACTTACCCAGCTGGTTATTTCTGATCCATTTCTAACTTGGCCGAGAGCCAAAAGAGTGTAGTACATTGGCTCAGTTAGTGTTTGGAATTGATCCCTTGCCATCTTTCTACCTCCAATAATTTTTCTATCTGCTCTTGGACCTCACTGTCATAGATATCTCCACTGACTTCTAAAACTGTAGGTCCATAAAGGACTAAGAAAGATTTTTCTCCAGCCAAGCTATAAGTTTTTTCGTAAGGAAAGTCTCCTGTCAAGTCTTTGACTAAGGCGCTTTCATAAGGATGGTCCTTAGCGTTTTTTATTATTCTTTCAGAAAGTACCCTAGCAAGTTTTTCATTTTTAACTTTTGTTTTTTCTATTCTTAGGTCTCTGTCTTTACTTTCATAAAGGTCGTGAGATGATGTCAAAAAACTTTTTTCCATAGGAAGTTTTTTAAAGTCTCCAGCATCTTTAAAGACAAAATTATTATTTGTCCATTGACCCATTAAGATAGAACCAGCTATACTTAGTAAAATAATAATTAAAATTGGAATAACAAACATTAATACCTTTTTTGTTCTAGTTTTTTTATTTAGTCTTTTAACCTTCTTTATAGAAAAAAATGTAACAAAAAATACTACTAATGGAAGTAATAAAATCCAAATTTTTTCAACATTTCCTCCAAAATATAAAATTTGAGCAATTAAGCCTAAAATTATAAGTATCAAACTTAGGCAAATTAAAAAAGTGTAAGTTTTGGAAAAACTCAATTTTGAAAATTTCATGTCTTTTACAGCTGCAACATCTTTATTTCTCTTCTTAAAAACTATATAATCTCCAATTGAAAGAAAAATAAAAACCAAAAGTAATATGCTTGCTGGGTAGTTAAATAAGGTTGCATTAGAGTAAAATATTGAAGAAGAATGGAAAGATCCACTTATTAAGAAAAATAAGCCTAGAAAAATAAATAAGCTTAATGCCATGGCGATTATTTCTCCCTTTATGCCTTTAGTTAATATTTCTTTTTCTTCCTTAGCATCATTATAAAGAGAATCTGCAGCTCCCTCTTCTAGTTTGTAAACATTGTTGTTAAAAGACTTATCCACTAGTTTCCAACCAAAGCCTTCAGCCATATTTTTATAATCATCTAGTTCATCTTTTGAAAATGCAGAATAAAATCCTTCGTTAGGGGCCATAATGACCCTGTATTTCACTTCAGCTGCTGGAGCTTTTTTAAATTTGTGGACAAATGGAAGTGGTAGGCTTTCAATTTGCCAACCTTCTCTGGCCAGATCTTCATACCATTTTTCAAAAAGGCCAAAGTTTGTATAAGTTAAAAATCTAAATTTAATCATAGCTTACCTTTCTTTCAAATCAAATATCGAGTCTCGATACTTATATGTTATATCGATACTCGATACTTGTCAAGAAAAATTTTAAATCTAGATTTTTGTTTTTTAAATTGCATTTTAAATTGTCTTATTTTTTAAAGCCCTGTAGAGAAAATAAAACATTAGAAAAATATAAAGCAAGTAAAGGCAGTAAAGTAAACTTAGAGGAATGCTAAAACTTCCTTGGGGATTTTTTAGGGCATAAGAAACAAAGCCTACAGCCCCAAGAAACATTAAAATAAAAAATAAAAAATATTTTTTCTTCATTTTTCTTCCCTCTTCCTTGTCTTCTTTCAAACTTCCCTCTCCTTTTAATTTATAAAAACTTGCAGAAAGCAAAAGTGACCCAGAGTTTATTTTATAAAATCTTCTTCTATCCTTGGTCCAGCCGTCCATTATTATTAAATAAAGCTCTTCATTTTCATAAAACCTATAGCCTAAGGCCACAACATAGTGCCAGTCAAAAAGTCCATTGGCCAATAACAAGATGCCCATGTGATTTTGGTCTAAGGCAGCTTTAATTTCATTTATATTTCTAGTTGAAAAATATTCAACATCTTTGCCTAGGTCTTTAAAGGTCCTTTGAATTTTTTTAGCAATAAAGAATACTGGCCCATTGCCAATTTCACTGTAAAATTTTTTAAACAAGCTGTCTTGGTCTATGTCTCTTATATAATAGTGACCAAGATTTGTGGCAGCAGTTGCCCCGCAGTGGTTTTTTGCTAGGTCTTTGTTGTCAGCTGTTGTAATAAATTCTAAATTAGCTAAGCCGTCTATATAAAAGTCAGTAAAGTTTCCCTTAGGCAGCTGGTCTGTATCTAAAAAACCATAGTCGCCACGGCCTAGGATAAATTTTTTAAATTTTTTAAAAATCTTTTTCACTAATCAAAATCTCCTTGGCAGAATTTTCTAATAATATTTTTCTTATTTCATTAAGGCTACACTCTCATAATCGCTTGCTAATTTCAAACCATTTTTCTTATAGAAATTAATATTCTCTTGGACTTGGTCTGTTAGTAAAATAAATTGTCTGACGTCCTTGTATTCATCTAAAATTTTTTTTAAAACTTTTGAGCCTAGGCCCTGACCTTGATATTTCTTTAAGATAAGCAGGTCTTGGAGATAAATTATTGTTTGTCCATCTCCAACAACCCTAGCCAAGCCTACTAAAACATTTTCATCCCAAAGAGTCCAAACTTTTAAAGATCCTTCTATGGCCTTTAATAATTTTTCTGGCTCATTAGTATAGGCAGTCCAGCCTGCGTCTTTATATAGATTTAAAATTTGGTCTTTGTTTGGCATAATAGTTTCTTTGATTTCAATTTTGTCTACTTGCATTTTCTTTCTCGTTTCTTTATATTTTCTTCTAATAAAAAAAGTTAGTTTTATAATAGTATTCTACATTTTTGAAGCGATTTTTATTAAGCAGAGTTTCTTCTTTTGGATTTGCTGTTAAGCTACCGTTTTCGCTTGTATAGGAACTTGCATCAATTGGCATTTCTTCTAAGATGTCATTTAGATACTTAACATAGGAACTTTTAAAGCCTAGCTTGTTTAAACAGTAGGCAAAGAGATAGTAGTTAGACATATAGGGTCCCTGGCCTTTAATTTTATCTGCAAGATGTTTTTGCGCTTCTGAACTTGCCCAGAAAATATAGGGAGTGGTGTAATGATTAAGCCAACCATCGACGTTATCTAATCCTATGTCTATGCCCATCATCTTATAAAGTTCTCCTTCTCCTCCAAGTCTGGCCAAGTGGTCGCCAAAAAATATTACTACAACTGGCTCTTTTCTCTTCTCGAGTTCTTGAGTCAGTTTTAAAAGATTTTCTCCAGTATTTTTAATGCCGTAGAGATAATTATTGGCAGAGTTATAGTCGCCGTCACTTCCATTAAAAGTCTCCCTGTCTAAATAATCTTCTATACCCTGGTCTTCTTGACTATAAGGCGTGTGATTTTGCATAGTAACAACAAAGTTAAAGTAAGGATGGTCCTTGGCTCTTTGGTCATAATTTTCTAAGATCAAAGGAAACAAAAGATTATCTGGGAAATACTTACCTGGCTGGTTGACATAATATTGGTCAAAGAAATTTTCTGAGTATAAAAAATTATCCAAGCCTAAAAATTTATTGGTGTTAAGCCTGTTATAAAAGGTGCCTGTAAAGGGATGCATTGTGTGACTAATATAACCTTGGTCCTTTAACATCCACACAAGAGAATTGCGATTTTTAATGTAGGGAATATTTGAATAAGCTCCTGTAAGAATATTTCTCTCAGTTTCAATTGTCCCACCACCAAAGGTATAATTTTGAATTTTTCCATAAAGGCTTTTTTCTCTCAATTCTTTAAAAGGCTTATAAACTTCTGGATCGACTTTGGCTCCGAGGCTTTCTAAATCTCCATAAGATTCGCCTAAAATTAATATAATGTCTACCTTGTCTTTGTCTTCTGGCATTGACTCCTTATAAGAAGCTAGAATTTTTTTAGCCTCCTCTGGCTGGTAGTTTTCTGGCGGATGATTAAATAAATCCCTATATGCATAGGTAAAAGTGTAGACTAGGCCCCTGTCCTTGGCTCTTTCAACTTCAATATAGGGATGGTATCTGCCCATTGAGTTGGTCCAATAAGTGTCTCTGTCGATCATTATGGTATTTAAAATTAAGCCTCCTAGGACTAGAGAAAATACTAAGCCTCCAAGTCTAAGGGCCTTGGGCATTTTTGTTTTTAAAAATTTTATAAGTAAAAAACTTCCTAAAATAATAAAAATTGGATAGACAAAATATATCTTGTGGACCTTTAGTGGATTTCCTTCTGCAAGCATAGAAAGTCCTTCTTTAATTAGGCCCAGGTCTGTAAGTCTAAGGTTGTCATTTCTATAAAAAAGTTTATTTTGATTGCCAATGCCCATTAAAAACAAGAGGGTGGAATTTATACAAAAACTAAGGCCTAAACTTCCAGTTAAAAAATATCCTATAAGTAAAAAAATAAAAATTGGAATATAATTCATTATAAAAATTATTTTGTGGGTCAAAAGTGCTTTGATCAAAGTTAAGTCAACAACTTGGTCCACAAATAAAATGCTAACTAGGGTTAAAACAAAGGCCAAAAGAAAAATAAGTAAGATGTCTATAAAAAACTTTTTCTTTGAACTTATAAAATTTTCTCTTGCCATAGCTTGTCTCCTCCTTAATATAAAATAATTATATCAAAGCAGTAAAAAAAATCCACTAAAAGGCTTAGTGGACTTTTCTTTTCTTAATTTTTTTAAAAGGCTTTCTTATAAATTTCTAAAATGTCATTTTCTTCTAAGTGAACAAAGCCTGTTATTTCTGCCTTGGATCTATTGTTGACACAATTTTTTGCCATTAACGGTAGGTCTTCTTCTGTAAAGCCTTCTTCTCTTAATCTTTCAGAAATGCCCATTGAAGTAAAAAACTTTCTCAAGGCATCTATGCCCTTTAAGGCAGTTTCCCTTTTTGAACTTTCTTTAATTCCAAAGACATTTGTCGCAAAGTCTGCAATTTTTTCTTCTGTCTGATCATTTAGACAGTATTCTAACCAATATGGAGTTAAGATTGCAAGGCCAACTCCGTGAGTAATGTCTCTTAGGGCTGACAGTTCGTGTTCCATTGGGTGAACAGACCAGGCTGTGTCCTTGCCAGTATCAAGAAGGCCATTAATGGCCCAAGATCCTGCCCACATTAAATTTGCTCTAGCTTCGTAGTTATTTGAATCTTTTATGGCTATTGGTCCGTACTTGATACAAGTTTTTAAAATTCCTTCTGCCGTCCTATCTTGGAAAAATGCTCCGTCATTAAGGCTAAAATAATTTTCCATGGTGTGGCTCATAATGTCTGCTGTTCCAGCTGCTGTGTGATAGGCATCAACTGTATAAGTAAGTTCTGGATTTAAGATAGCAAATCTTGGTCTAACCAGTTCTGATCCCCAGCCTAATTTTTGTCCAGTCTCTTCATTTGAAATTACAGATGCTGTATCCATTTCTGACCCAGTTGCTGATAAGGTTAAAACTGCTCCTAATTGAATGGCCTTGTTGGGTTCTTCTTTTCCTATAACTATGTCCCAAGGATCAGCCTCGCTGTAGGCTCCAAGAGCAATAAGTTTTGCTGAATCAATTACTGATCCGCCTCCTACTGCTAGAATAAAATCAATTTGATTTTCTTTAGCAAGCACAACTCCTTCTCTAACCTTGTCGATTCTAGGATTTGGAACAATTCCATCTAGGTCAAAAGTTTTTATTCCAATGTTTTTTAAATTATTTACGATTTTGTCATAGAGGCCAGTTTTTTTAATTGACCCTTGGCCATAAACTAAAAGTACATTTTTTCCATAGGGCAAAATTTCTTTTCCTAAATTTTCTAAGGTATCTTTGCCAAATAATATTTTAGTTGATATTTCAAAAGTAAAATCTTTCATACCTACTCCCTTCTAAGTTTTATTTTATATTTACTCTATTTACATAATCATATCATAAAAAAATCTACTTGTAGTATAATATTAGTAAAGAAAATTTTCCAAGGAGAGGGACTTATGATAAATTTTTTAAATGACTATAATGACAAAGGCCACGAAAAAGTCTATGAATTTTTAGAAAGACTGCCTCAAGACAAAATGTCAGGCTATGGCCAAGATGACTATACCTTAGCTGTTAAAGAGAAAATAAAAAAAGAAATTGAAAGAGATGATATTTTAGTAGAATTTCTTCCTGGAGGAACTATTGTAAACATTGTCGCCTGCACCAACAACCTAAGACCTTATGAGGCTATTATCTGTGCAAAAACTGGCCACATTTCCATCCATGAAACTGCAGCAATTGAAGCCACTGGCCACAAGCTTGTAACTATAACTGCTGAAAATGGAAAACTTACTCCAGACCTTTTAAGAAAAGAGCTTGAACTATTTGGAGCTGAAACAAATGTTATTCCAAAAATCGTCTACATTTCAAATACAAGTGAAGCAGGAACAGTTTATTCTATTAAAGAAATAAAGGCCTTGCATAAGCTTTGTAAGGACTATGACTGCTATCTTTATGTAGACGGGGCTAGACTTGCTGTTGCTATGGCTGTTGAAAACTTCACTTTAAATGAACTTGCTAATTCTTGTGATGCCTTTACCATTGGTGGAACAAAAAACGGAGCGCTTTTTGGAGAAATTCTAGTTGTCGTAGAAGACAAGTTAAAGGAAAGACTTAGAAACCATATGAAACAAAAAGGAGCAATTATGGCCAAAGGCTTTATTCTCGCTGCCCAATTTGATGCCCTTTTTGATGACGGACTTTATTATCAGCTGGGAAAAAATTCTTATGAAAGTGCTAGGGCCTTAAGTGATGGACTTTTAAAATTAGGAGTTTCCTTTACTTATCCACCAGAGTCCAACCAGCTTTTTATTAAGTTAAGTGATAAACAAATTGAAGAAGTTAGAAAATTTGCAAACATTGACCTAGAAAGTCTTGGCGGCTATGAAGCTAGCCTTAGACTTTGCACATCTTATAGGACCACTAAGGAAGAAGTCGCTGAGTTTTTAGAAAAATTAGAAAAAATTTTATAAAAGCAAAAAAATATCTGTTAAAGGTCAACCCTCTAGCAGATATTTTTATTTTTATTTAATTTTATGTCTTAAGAGTTTTTATGGCTTCTTAGTCTAAGGGACCAAGTAATTAAGAAAATATAAAGGAAAACTCTTAGCCAGTCTCCAAAAATATAATAAATATTTGCAAAGATACTTAAATCATTAAAGTTAAATGGGACTAGAAGAACAAAGAATAAGATCCAACCTAGGATATAAAAAACTTTTTTCTTATTATTTAAGATTATTGGCTTATTCTTTTCTTTTACTATTGTAATTATAGTAAGCAGAATAAAAATAATAAATTCTATCCAAGCAACTACTAGCCTAGAATAATTCCACTGAGGAAGAAAATCCTTGGTCAAAAATATTAATCTCCAAGTTATTCCAGTGCCATAGCGGATATAAATATCTGCAAAGAAAAATATGGTCCAAAGACAATAAAGAAGAACATTTTCTCTTTTAAAAATTAATATCAGGCCGCAAGAAAAAATTGGCAGGGCTAAAAATAAGCCAGTAAAAAAACTCCTTAATAAGGCAAATATTATTATAAGTATAAGGGAAAGACCACAAAGGGCCTTTCCTATTTCTATATTTCTTTGTCTTGGTAAATTATTTTCCATTTTGTCCTTTCTTAGAAATCTTATTCAAATAAAAATTTGTTTATTTTATTTATATCTTCCTCTTGAATATAAGATATTCCGTCTACAACAGAAAAATCTTTCATTGTCTCAACTTTTTTATTAATTTCTAACTTAGCTTCCTTGTTATAAATTTTAATTGTCTTATCTTTAAGGCTAATTGTTGTTGTGTCATCTGATTTTTCCCAAGTTACTTGGGCGCCAAGGTCTTCATAATAAGCTCTCAATAAATATCCCTTGTCATCGTCAGACTTATAATCCATTAGGTCGACAACTTTTTTTGGAATATCTAAAACTATTATCTTTTCAGGTCGGGCAATTGGTGGAAGTGATCTTGTGGCTACAGTATAAAGAACAGCTAAATCTTTTTCTAAAAAGTCTTTAACTTCCTCACCTTTTAAGTTTTTAGCCACGTTCTCATCTGTAAGATTAAGTTCTAATCTATTACTAATGCCCTTACCTTCTTTGTTAAAATAGTCAACCTCTAAAGAATATTTGCTATCTTTAACATTGACTCCAATAAAGTTAGGAGTCATTTGGCCTGGATAAGACATCAACATTGGTGTGTCTTCTCTATAGAAGTATTGGATTTCTTCTCCCTTTTTAAACTTATAATTTTCAACAAGTTCTCCAGTTTTTAAATCCATTACTGGAACATCCTTGGTAAATAAATATACCTTGTCTAAGGCAGTTTCTGAATCAGAATCACTGGCAACTAAAATTTTGTTAGAGTCATCTTTTTCATTTACTTCTTCAACTTTTGCAAAGTCCATAGCAAATTTTACAGGCTCTTCTTTTGCAAGAGCTAGACTTGAAAACATTAATACTAAGGCCATGCTAAAAAATAAAATCTTTTTCATAAAAATCCTCCTTGTGCTTAATAGCTATTTCTTATAAAGCATTTTATCACAGGCATAAAGTTAAAAATATACAAAAGGGTTACGAAAAATAAACAAAGCAGTTACAAACTTTTTCTTATTTCCTTTGATTATAAATAAATATATAGGCCTTCTCTTTATAAAAGTCCTAGATATTAAAAGTTAAGATCCAAGAAAAATCTTGAGTCTTAATTTTATTCTTATAGAACATATGGATCTTCCATTGGGTCAACAAAAGATTTTGGATCATAATCTGTTTTTATTTCTTCCCATTCTCTCATTGATAAGTCTTCAGTTACTTTATCAAGTTCTGGATGGGCATTATTGGCTTTATAATTATTCTCTCTTGAATCCCTTTGTGGTAAATCTAAATCAACATCGTCAATATCAATTTCTAAAACCTTAGCAAGCCTTTTACCATAATCTTCGTCTGCCTTGTAGCAATGTCCAATCCACCTGTGTTTAATTTGTAGTGTTGTGTCTTTCATATGTCTTGCTGTATTTTCGCATAAGACTTGTTTTTGATCTTCTGTCATTGCCCTATAAAGTAAACCTGGTTGTGTATAATAGTCTTGATCATCTTCTCTATAATCATACCTATAAACATCTCCGCCACTTTGTTTTGGCTCATATCCTCTAGGGTCTTCTTCCCAGTTTCCATAGGAGTTAGGCTCATAGTGGTTTTCTCCTCCTAAGTTACCGTCAACTCTCATTAGTCCATCTCTATGGAATGTATGGTAATCTCCCTTTTTCATTCCCATTGGAGAATTAACTGGAATTTGATTAAAGTTTACGCCTAGTCTATATCTTTGAGCATCTCCGTACATTAAAATTCTAGATTGTAACATTTTATCTGGTGAAAAGGCTATTCCTGGAACATTATTACCTGGGCTAAAAGCAGCTTGTTCTACATCTTGGAAGTAGTTGTCTGGATTTTTATTTAATTCAAATTCTCCAACTTCAATAAATGGATGGTCCTTTTTTAACCACATTTTAGTTAGGTCAAATGGATTAACTTCCATCTTGTTAGCCTCTTCTTCGCTCATAACTTGAATATACATCTTCCACTTAGGATAGTCCTTCTTCTCAATAGCTTCAAATAAATCTCTTTGATGGGAATCTGGATCCATGCCCTTTACTTTTTCAGCTTCTTGGTCTGTAAGGTTTTGTATGCCCTGGACTGATCTAAAGTGGAATTTCACCCAAGTTCTTTCATTGTCTTTATTAATTAATGAATAAGTGTGAGAGCCGAAACCATGCATGTATCTATATGATGATGGGATTCCCCTATCACTCATTGTAATTGTCACTTGTAAAAGTGATTCTGGAAGTGATGACCAAAAGTCCCAGTTACTATTTGCACTTCTCATGTTATTTCTAGGATCTCTTTTTACAACGTGATTTAAATCAATAAATTTCATTGGGTCTCTAAAGAAAAATACTGGAGTATTATTTCCAACTAGGTCCCAATTACCTTCTTCTGTATAAAATTTTAAGGCAAAGCCTCTAATGTCTCTATCTGCATCAGCAAAGCCTCTTTCTCCTGCAACAAGGGAAAATCTTGCGAACATTTCTGTTTGCTTGCCAACTTTTGAAAATATTTTTGCCTTAGTGTATTTAGTAATATCATTTGTCACTGTAAATGTTCCAAAAGCGCCTGATCCTTTGGCGTGCATACGTCTTTCAGGAATAACTTCTCTGTTAAAGTGAGCATGTTTTTCAAACAACCAAGTATCTTCATAAACAAGAGGTCCTCTTTGTCCTGCTGTCATTGAGTCTTGATTGTTTTCAACAGGAGCACCAGATGCTCTTGTTATCTTAGGATTTTTTCCTTTAGTATCATTTTTGCTAGCTAAGTGGTCCCCTAATTTATTTTTGTCCATAGGGTCTTTTTTCATTTTTTTCTTGTCTGTCATTTGGTCCTCCTTAAATTTTCTATTGATTGTTATTCTATCAAAATATTTATACCCTTATCATTGTCTGCAAATCAAGCTGACACCTAGCAGAAAACTTATTAGTTATTATAAATATTTTACCAAGTACACAAACCAGTAAACTCTTGAATCTTCCATAAAAGTCTTAAAAATTTCCCGTCTTCGTAGTAGTCTTCTAAAGGCACAGTGTAATTTCCATCTTGGTTGGTCCAAATTTTTTCATAGTAGGATTCGACTTCCTTGTAAAGGTCAGAATCTTTTGAAAGGCTTAATTCTAAGTCTGTTTCTAAGTTGTAGTTTTGTAGGTTTCTTCTAGTAAAGTTTGCTGACCCTAATATGATCCTAGGATCCTTGTCCTTATAAGAAAATATTGCCATTTTTGTATGAAACTGTTCGCCGTGAGTTTGATACCATCTAACTTGGATTTCAGGATTTTCATCAACTAACTGACTTAGGGCTGGCCTATTTGGTGCTCCGTTTTTTTCTAGGCCAAAGGCGTCCTTGTTTAAGTCTGCTATAATTCTAATTTCAACTCCTCTTTTAGAAGCATCTGCTAGTGACTTTAAAAGTTTTCTATCTGCAATATAGAAGATGCCAATATTAATCTGGTCACCTTCTTCTGCCTTTAAAATATTTTCTTCCAATGCGTCAAAAATTTTCTTTTCGCTTATGGCCCTAATTTTTATATTCTTATCTAAAACTTCTTCAGCCTTAAATGCTTGGATGTTTTCATATTTGTCTGCTACTAAGCCCAGTTCTGATTTAATTAAATCTTCCATAGCCTTTCCATAAAACTTCACTGCTACATTTGAGTGCTTAGAGCTAGGGTCGTGAGGGTTTGAAGATGAAACTAAGGCAGCTTCTTCTGTAATCAAAACCTTTCTGTGATTAGCTTTAAAGTTTAGCAGTCTTAAAAACGACCTGATTGAAAGTTTGGGACCTTGGGGATCAAAAATATTTTTTATAAAGCCTTTGTCGCTTTGGCCAAAATGTTTAATATAAAACCTATAAAGTCCTGAGTATAGTGGATTTGAATCTCTAATTGTATTTAAGTTTACAAGATTTACTTTAATGCCTTCAGTTTCTAGTCTCTTTAAGTGTTTTTGTTTGTACGATCCATAAAAGTTATTTAGTTCATCCGTTATAAAAACTATGTCAAGACTTGGATCTTCCTTGTGTTTTTTTATTAAGGCCTCGGTCATCTCTTCAACTTGATTAGCAAAATCCATCTTGCTCCTGTCGTATTCGTCATTGTATAAAAATAAGTCTAGGATAATAAATTCTTTTGCATTTGCTATTAGTTTTATCTGTTCTTTAAAAATACTTTGGTCTTTAACTAGCTGACCATCTTTCATATAGGTCAGGTCATGTAGAAAATCTACATTTTTTGCTGGATAAAATTCTCCATCTAAGTTTGAATTTTTATAGTTTTTAGTAAATAAACTATAAATAAAGGGAACTAGCAAAAGCAGGATAATAATATATCTAATTTTTATTTTCATTGTTGCCTCCAAATTTATAATAATCTTTTTAATCGACTTTAAATCATAAAAGATTTATTCTAATTTTATTATAGCATAAAATTTTTAAAATACTTAAGCACAATAAGATGCTCATGTAAAAAAGGATTAAATATTGGCTAGGCTGGCGGACGTTTTGATATAAGTCTAAAAGAGTGGCCATAAATTTAGATGACGCAAGGATTCCAGACAACTAAGGAAATCAGCCAATTGATGAGCCTATAAGATCTGTTGACAGCCCTTCTTATTTTTCGTCGCTACCTATTAAGGCCATTGTCGAAAATATAAAAAACAGTGGCATCACTGCCTCAATTTCAAATACGGCTGGCACTTTTGTCTGTAACCACATTATGTATCAAAACCTATATTTTATTGACAGTGAATTTCCAAATACCATAGGCGGCTTTATTCACATTCCATTTTTGCCAGACCAGGTTGTAACTAAGGCCAAAGAGCCATCAATGTCCCTAGCTCATATTACAAAGGCCTTGGAACTTGCTATAGAAACTCTTGTTGAATTTAAAGGCAAGGACGATATAAAAACTGTTGGCGGACAAATTCATTAATTCTTGCTACTAGGCTTTTAAGTAAAATTTAAAATCAAAGACATATAAAAAACTGCTAGAAGATTTTTCTCTCCTAACAGTTTTATTTTTAATTTTCTATGCCCTTTCTAGCAAGGACTCCATTTTTATAATAGTGTTTGACTTCTTTCATTTCTGTAACCAGGTCTGCAAAGTCTATTAATTTTTCTGATGCATTTATTCCAGTTAAGACTACTTCCATTCCTGGCTTTCTGTTTTCTAAAAGTTCCAGAAGCTCATCTTCATCAACTAAGTTCATCATTATGGCTATGCAAATTTCGTCTAAGATTACCAGGTCGTACTTGTCATCTTGTAAAATTTCTTTGACCTTAGAAAAACCTATATCAGCAAGGTCTTTGTCTTTTTGTTCTGCTTGACCTTTTATAAAATAGTCTCTGCCATATTGGTCGATGGTAATGTTAGAAAAGTGGTCGACTACTTTAAGCTCTGAATAGTCAAAGCCCTTTAAAAATTGACCAATATAAACATTCAAACCTGAACACGCTGCCCTAAGAGCTAGTCCTAAGGCTGCAGTAGTTTTGCCTTTGCCAGAGCCTGTATAAATTTGGACATATCCTTTTTCCATTTTATGCTCCTTAGTCTTCGCTTCCTTCTTGACTTTCTTCTACTACTTGATTTTCTTCTACTGCTTTATTTTCTTCTCCTATATTATTTTCTTCGCTTTCTTCTTCTACTTCAGTTTTACCTTCTAGTATGGCCATAAATTCTTCGCCAGTAATAGATTCTTTTACTAGTAGGTGTCTTGAAATTTCGTGAAGCTTGTCCATATTTTCTTTTAAAATATTAACTGCTTTTTCGTGTGCTCTTTCTACAAGAATTCTAACTTGTTCATCTACTAGTCTTGCAGTTTCGTTTGAGGCATTTGAAACTGTTTCGTTACCTAAATAAGGGTTTACCCTTGATTCAATATTTACAAAACCAATTTCGTCATTCATACCATATTGAGTAATCATGGCCCTGGCAATTCTAGTTGCCTGTTCAATGTCATTACTTGCTCCTGAAGTCCTTGTATTAAAGACTAGTTCTTCGGCTGCCCTTCCTCCTGTAAAGGTGACAATCTTATTAAAGGCATCGTCTTTAGTGTAAATATATTTTTCTTCTTCGTCAACTTGCATAGTATAGCCTAGGGCTCCAGAAGTTCTTGGTACAATAGTAATTTTTGTAACTGGAGCTGAGTGAGTTTGTTTGGCTGCAACTAAGGCATGGCCAACTTCGTGGTAGGCGATAATTTCCTTTTCCTTGGCTGATATAACAGCATTTTTCTTTTGATAGCCTGCTATTACAACCTCAACACTTTCAGCCAGGTCTTCAGTTTCAACTCTTTTTCTTCCGTGTTTAACTGCTCTTAAGGCTGCTTCGTTTACAATATTTGCAAGGTCTGCTCCACTTGTTCCTGCAGTTGACCTGGCAATAAAGTTTACATCTAAGTCTGGTGCATGGCGAACATTTTTAAGGTGAACCTTTAATATATCTTCCCTGCCTTTTAAATCTGGTAGATCAACAGGAATTCTTCTATCAAATCTACCTGGTCTTAGTAAGGCAGGGTCTAGGGATTCTGGTCTGTTTGTTGCTCCTAAAATTACAACTCCCTTGTTAGAATCAAAACCGTCCATTTCAGATAGTAGTTGGTTTAGAGTTTGTTCTCTTTCGTCATTGCCTGAAAATCCTGCCCCGTCTCTTTTCTTACCAATGGTATCAATTTCATCAATAAAAACTATACAAGGAGCTTTTTTGTTTGCTTCTTGAAAAAGATCTCTAACTTTAGCAGCTCCAAGGCCCACAAACATTTCAACGAAGTCTGATCCAGTTATGGAAAAGAATGGTACTTTTGCCTCGCCTGCAACTGCTCTAGCAAGTAAAGTCTTACCAGTTCCTGGAGGGCCTACTAAAAGAGCTCCCTTAGGAAGTTTAGCTCCAATGCTTGCATACTTTTCTGGTGAATGCAAAAAGTCTACAATTTCTGTCAAGGCTTCTTTGGCCTCATCTTGGCCTGCTACATCTTCAAAGGTTATGCCTTCAGTTGATTCAGCATAAATCTTGGCATTAGATTTCCCAAGATTCATTGCTCCTCCACCTGGTCCCATTTTTTTTAGAAATACCTTAGAGATAAACATCCAAAGTAAAACTATAAAGAGCATTTGAACACCAAAGCTTAAAAAGGCAGATAGAACTGGGTTCATTTTTTCTGAAACTCTTTTTATTTCAGCTCCGTTTTCATAAAGACGATTTACTAAATCTCTGTCTTCACCGTATTCAAATTTTTTAACAGTGTATATTTTATCGTCATCTTTTAATTTGTATTCTATTGATGTATCTAATACATTTACCTTTTCGATTTTCTTTTCTTCACTTTGGCTAATAAATTGGTCGTAGGTTTGTTCAACTATCTTTTCTTGAGCGAGCCTTGGTAGAAGAAAGAAATTTATTATTATCATAATTGCAACAACTATAACATAATAAGCTGTATTAGGTATTTTTTTCTTATTATTATTTTTCATAATATCCTCTTTCTAATTATCATTTTACATATGTAATCATACCCCTTTAACCTTAATAATAATCTAACAAAAGTAAAACAAAGGGCCTTTATTAAAGTTGATAAATTAAAAAAGTAGAGTACCAAAAAATTGATACTCTACCAGTTTATTTCTTATTTATTGTAATTAGCAATAGTCTTTTTAATTAATTCATCATCTGCTAGATATGGGATTGTAATATGGTCCTTACCTTCAGTGATTTCGTTGTATTCGATACAAGTAGCTATAGCATTTTCATTTCTAGCCCAAGATCTTCTAGCAACTCCACCCATAACGTCCCAAGGCATAGCTGTCTTGATGATGTCGTCAACTCTTTCAGATCCGTCTAATACTAAACCAAATCCTCCGTTAATTGACTTACCAATACCAACTCCTCCACCGTTGTGTAAAGCAATTAGAGACATACCTCTAGCTGCGTTACCAGCAAAGATTTGAGTAGCTTGGTCAGCCATTACATTAGAACCGTCCTTGATGTTAGATGTTTCTCTAAATGGAGAGTCAGTTCCACCTGTGTCGTGGTGGTCTCTACCTAACATAACTGGTCCAATTTCTCCCTCTCTAACAAGTCTGTTAAATTCAAGAGCAATGTCTCTTCTTCCAAGGGCATCTGAATAAAGAATTCTAGCTTGAGTTCCAACAACTAATTTGTTCTTTTCAGCATCTCTAATCCAAATCCAGTTGTCTCTGTCTTGGTATCTTCTGTCAGGGTCGATGATTTCCATAGCAGCCTTGTCAGTTCTTCTTAAGTCTTCTGGTTTGCCACTTAAGCATACCCATCTAAATGGTCCATATCCAAAGTCAAATAGTCTTGGTCCAAGAATGTCTTCTACATAAGAAGGCCAAATAAAGCCGTGTCTGTCGTCTACTCCGTTTACAGAAATTTCTTTTACTCCAGCATCAAAAACTGCCTTCATAAATGAGTTACCATAGTCGAAGAAGTAAGTTCCTCTTTCAGTTAATGTCTTAATTAAAGAGAAGTGTTCTTTAAGTGTTTCGTCAACTAACTTGTGGAATTTTTCTTTGTCTTCTGCAAGTAGTCTTGTTCTTTCTTCAAAAGTAATGTCTACTGGGCAGTATCCTCCAGTGTATGGTTCGTGACATGAAGTTTGGTCAGAAAGTAGTGGGATATTAATGTTTTCTTTAACAGCATATCTTAATAGGTCAAGAACATTTCCGTGATAAGCAATAGCTCTTGCTTCTTTCTTTTCAACATATTCAAAGGCCATCTTGAAAGCTTCTTCTGGGCTTTCTACTCTTTCGTCAACCCAACCTTGTTCATATCTAGTACCAATTCTTGAATCATCTACTTCAGCAATAATTGAAACTCCTCCAGCAATGTTACACGCCTTACCTTGAGCTCCACTCATTCCGCCTAGACCTGAAGTTACAAATAATACTCCAGCTAAGTTTCCATCATCAGGAATACCTAATTTTAATCTACCAGCGTTTAGTAAAGTGTTGTAGGTTCCGTGGACAATACCTTGAGGTCCTATATACATCCAGCCACCTGCAGTCATTTGACCATAGTTAGCAACTCCCATTGCTGCAGCTCTGTTAAAGTTTTCAAGGTCGTCATACATACCAATCATTAGTCCATTAGTAATTACTACTCTTGGAGATGATTTTTTTGAATTGAATAGTCCTACTGGGTGACCTGAATATAATACTAGTGTTTGGTCATCAGTAAGTTCTTGAAGGTATTTTTTAATAAGTCTGTATTGCATCCAGTTTTGACAAACAGAGCCAGTTTCTCCATAAGTTACAAGTTCGTATGGATAAAGGGCTATTTCAAATGAAAGGTTGTTGTCAATCATTACTTGGAAGGCCTTACCTTCAATACATTTTCCTTCGTATTCATCAATAGGCTTGCCATAAATTCTTTCATCTGGTCTGAATCTATATCCATAAATTCTTCCCCTAGTCATTAGCTCGTCATAAAATTCTGGAGCTAATTCTTCATGAAATTTTTCTGGAATATATCTAAGAGCATTTTTTAAAGCTATTTCAATTTCTTGGTCTGAAAGATCAGCTTCTCTTTTTGGTGCTCTTCTTATTCCTTGTTCAAACTCTGGATATTCTGGTAAAACATCGTCAAGTTTAATTTTCATTGCATTTGCAATTTGATCATTTGTAAACATTTGTCATCATCCTTTGCGATTAAATTTCTGTACGGTTAGCAATCGCAATATTGATTGTATCCTTATCGAAGAAGTCCATGTCGCTTCCGTAAGGAAGACCGTATGCTATCTTTGTTACTTTAATGCCCAGAGGCTTTAAAAGCTCTGATAAATATATTATCGAAGCTTGACCGCTAGCATTGGGGGTGAATGTTAAGATTATTTCTTCTACTTCGTTATCTCTTATTCTTTCAATAAGCTTTTTAATTTTTTCATCTCCATCTACAGATGAAATTATATCGCCATGAAGAACATGGTAAAGGCCCTTGTATTTTTTGCCTCTCTCTATAGCCATAACATCTTTAGGTTGTTCAACAACGCAAATTAGCTTTTTGTTTCTACTATCGTTAGAACAAATTTCACAAGGATCCTTGTCTGTAATATTGTTACAAATACTACAAAAACCTGAATTTTCTTTGGCCCTTGTTATAGAGTCAGTTAGGTCTTTGACCCTAGCTTCATCTAATTCAATAATATAATAAGCAAGCCTTTGGGCTGTCTTTTCACCTATGCCAGGCAATCTAGATAATTGATTAATTAAATTACCTATTGGATTTTCCATTTTTATAGACCTGGAATATTAAGTCCGCCAGTGAACTTAGACATTTCTTTAGATTGAAGGTCGTCTACTTCTTTCATAGCTGCATTCACACAAGCAATAATAAGATCGCGAAGCATGTCAATGTCATCTGGATCGACAATATCTTCATCTATAACTAGGTCAACTAATTGTTTTTGACCGTTCATTACAGCCTTTACAGCTCCACCACCTGCAGTGGTTTCAATGGTTTTTTGATTTAATTCATCTTGAGTCTTTTCCATTTCTCGCTGCATTTTTTCAAATTGCTTCATCATGTTGTTCATGTTAGGCATCTTGCCAAATCCTTTTGCCATATATCCTCCTAAAATATCTTAATATTTTCCTCGCCAACTAGCTTTGTTAAAGTATCAATGTCTTTATTTATAGAAGCTTCTTTTTCATCTTCTATAAATTTTGCATTAATCTTCACACTAGTATTATAGAACAAACTAAGAACCTTTTCAACAAGTTCTCGGTTATTATCTTTTAGTAATTTGTCCATATGGAAATCATATTCCTTATGAAAACCAAAGGTAACTGTGTTATCTACACAATCGCTAATAGTTGCCTCAACAATAAATGCGTGGACCATTGGCTTTTCTTTTTTTATTTCTATTAAAATATCCTTCCAGTCCGAAATGATTCTCTCTTTAGTAAGTTTTGTGTCAGCAGGGCTTGAAGATGGTTTTTTAGAACTTTCTTCTAAGTCTAAAGATTTTTCTTCTGTCTGACTTGGACTAGTTTTTTTTGTTTCAATTTTTTTATTTTCTTTTTCTAAATTATCTTTTACATCAGCAGTTTTAACTTGAGTTTTTTCTTTTCTAGGAGTTTCTGGTCTCTCTTCTCTTGTAAAAACTTCAGACTTAAAATTTACCAGCTGAAAGACTTCTAAAAGAGTTATTTCCAAAAAAGCCCTTTGTTGTTGGGAGTATTTTATTTCATTAAGCTGGTTAATTAACTTTTCCATGGCCTGCAAAATTTTTTCTAAGGAAAGTTTTTTACTTTGATTAAGATAGGCTTCTACATTAGATCTAATTAGTCTGTCTGCTGACTCAGGCGAAACCTTAGCTAGCATTAGATTTCTAAAGTGGTCTAAAATATCCTTAGCAAGTTGTTCTGTGTCCTTGCCTTGTAAAAGGGCTTGGTCAATCTCCTCAATAAGACTTGCTGCATCGTTTTCAATAATTGAGTCTACAATTTTTATAATGTTAGACTTGTCTACAATGCCTAGTAGATTTATTGCGTAGTCATAAGTTATCTGGTCCCTGCCAGAAGAAACTAATTGCTCCAGTATTGACTGAGCGTCTCTCATTGATCCGTCTGCTGCATTTATTACTAGATTATAGGAATCATCGTCTATGGTTACTCCCTCTTTTTTTGCAATAGATTTTAAGGCCAAAAACATTTCATTTGTGTCTATGCGCTTAAATTGAAATTTTTGGCATCTTGATAAAATTGTAAGTGGAATTCTATCTGGCTCAGTGGTTGCAAGTATAAAAACCAAATGGTCTGGAGGCTCTTCTAAAATTTTTAAAAGTGCATTAAAGGCTCCCTTACTTAGCATGTGGACCTCGTCTATTATATAGACCTTGTACTTTAGTGATGTTGGCTGATAAAAGGCCCTGTCTTTTAAATCTCTAATATTATCAACGCCGTTGTTAGAAGCTGCGTCAATTTCTATAATGTCTATTGAAGATTCATCTAAACTTTCTAAGCAGTTTTCACACTTATTGCAAGGTTTGTTATCTGGGTCTAAACAGTTTATGGCTCTGGCAAATATTTTTGCACAAGAAGTCTTTCCTGTTCCCCTTGTTCCTGAAAACAAATAAGCATGAGAAATTGTATTAGTTTGTATTTGATTTTGTAAAATTTTTGTTATATGGTCTTGACCTATTAAGTCTTCGAAAGTCTTAGGTCGATATTTTCTATAAATTGCCTTATACATAAATACCTCCATTCTTATTATAACATTAAAAATAAAAATAGGACTGTACATTTAGTACAATCCCATTTCAAAAATTTTTTATTTTTTTAATCTAATAGTAAAGGTTGACCCCTTACCAAGCTCACTTTTTAAAATAATATCTCCATCTAAAATTCTCACAATGTGTTTTACTATAGATAGGCCTAGGCCTGATGAGTCCTTTTTGTTGTGGCTTTTGTCTACAGTATAAAATCTTTCAAAAATCCTAGCCTGGTCTTCTTTGGAAATTCCTAGACCTGTATCTGAAAAGATTAAAAAAATATTTTTTAAGTCGTCTTTAATTTCAAGGCTAAGGTTTCCATTTTCCTTATTATATTTTATTCCATTGTCATAGAGATTTGTTATAAGCTCAGTAATTAAGCCCTTGTTAGTATTTATAAAAAGGCTATCTGGTCCTATAAAGTTTGTGTTTACTTTATTGGCTTGGGCCTTTGTTTCTAAGTTTTCTGTAATCTTTTTAGCTAGAGGAATTAGATCGATATTATCTTTTTCCAAAGCAGTTTTTTCTTCGTCTAACTTTGAAATTTTTATTATATCTTCTATCATACTTAGTAGGTGTTTGCCTTCTTCGTAAATTATTCCAGCAAACTTTTTTGTATCTTCTTCTTTAACTAATCCTGCCATTAACATTTCTGCATAGCCGTTAATAGAAGTAAGAGGAGTTTTTAGCTCATGGGATACATTGGCAGAGAACTCGCTTCTTTGAATTTCAAGTAATTTTTCTTTAGTCTCATCTACTAATAAAATTACATAGCCAATTTCTCTGTCGTTTTGCTCTACCTTTGAAAATAAGAGGTTTAAAATTTTTCCATCTTGGTGGATTTCGTAGGAAAAGCTTCCATCGTCTTCGCCTAAGGCAGCTAGTATTTTTTCTTTTAAAGACCTATCTCTAAAAATATCAAAAAAGTACAGGCCCTTAAAGTCTAAGTCGTTTTTAGAAACTTGGGAAAAGTTTATTGCAGCCTGGTTTATAGAAAGAATTTTTAAGTCCTGGTCTAAAAGAATCATTCCCTCTTCCATTTTTGAAATTATTGAATCTATTGTAGAAGACTGCTCTTCTAACTTTTCAATTTTTCTGTCAATGTCCTTAGCTTGGTCTTCTATTATTCTAAGTAGAGGATAGATTTCCTTGTACTTAGGATCTAAATTTATTTCATTTTTACCCGCCATCATAGCTTCATCTTCAATTACAGAAACTAAGTTGTCTATATTTTTCTCTGTTGCATAATAGGAAAAAAAATAACCTATAGCTAAAATAATTAATAGATATGGTAGGCTTTCAGAAAAGTTTTTGAATAAATTATTGGTTTTAGTTAAAGTAAGCAGATAAGTTTCTTCACTTAAATTTGTCGCCAATAAATAATAGCTTTCTTTGTTTATCTTACTATATAAATTTGTAGGCTCTTTTTTTTCCAAAAAATCTTCATATTTTTCTAAGTGCAAGTCCTTGTCAATACTTTTTAAAATGTTCTCTAAGTCTTCTTGGCTATTTATTATAAAAAATTTAGAATTTTTGTTTTTGCTCAAATCTTTTAATATAGCATCTCTTTCATCTAGGTCTACGTCCTCTATTAAAGACATGGTATAGGTTCTTAGGTCTTTGTTGACTTGGATTTCTCTTTGGTAATTAATTTTATAAAAGTTGAAAAAAAAGACTGTAAAGCTTAAAAATATTCCTAGTAGCAAAAGCACTACTAGGGTTTTCATCATTTGTTTCTTCACCTTTAGTCACCGATTTTATAGCCAATATTTCTCACTGTGTGAATATACTTGGCCCAAGATCCTAGTTTATTTCTAAGAGTTGCTATGTGAACATCAACTGTTCTAGTTTCCCCTTGGAAGTCATAACCCCAAACTTTAGAAATAATTGTTTCTCTGTCTAAGACCAGGCCCTTGTTTTTTAGCATATACAAAAGTAGTTCAAACTCCTTGTAGGTAAGTTCTATAGGCTTACCTTCTAAGTCTATTTCTCTTTTGTTTTCATCTAGGGACAAGCCATTGTACTTATAAATACTTGTGTTAGATTCACTTTTAGACCTTCTCAGTAAGGCCTTGACTCTAGAAACTAATTCTAAAACAGAAAATGGCTTAGTAATATAGTCATCTGCTCCTTGGTCTAGGCCCTTAACCCTATCAAGTTCAGCTGACTTTGCAGTTAAAAGTATTACAGGCAGGTCTGTAGTTTTCTTATCATCTCTTAGATCTTTGAGAATAGAAATTCCATCTTGGCCAGGGAGCATAATATCTAAAATTAATAATTCAACCTGGTCTTCTAAAAGATTTTCCTTTAAATTTTTCCCTGATTCAAAGGCTTTAACATTAAAGTCATAGGACTCTAGGGTATATTTTACAAGCTCTCTTATATTCTCGTCATCTTCTACTATATAGATCATACTAACTCCTACTAATTTAAGTCTCTGTGCTTGCCAGTTTCTACATAGACAACCCACTCAGCAATATTAGCTGCATGGTCACCAATTCTTTCTAAATACTTGCCAACTTGAATTAAATCGACAAATTGGTCAGCATAGGTCGAATCCTCTTTAATGGCATTGACACAGTTGTTTCTCACCTTTAAAAAACATTCGTCTATTAAATCATCTCTTTGTTGAATTTTTAAAGCTAGGTCTAAGTCGCCAACTACATAAGAATCAATGGCAATTTTTAGCATATCTCTTACTTCCCTAAACATTGTAGAAAGAACTACAAGTTGTATTTTATAAGGCTTGTCTTCCATTTTTAAAATTAAGGCTGAAATGTCTTGGGTTTGGTCACCGATTCTCTCTAAGTCAGTAATTATTTTTAAGGCAGCTGTAAGTTTTCTAAGGTCAGTTGCTACAGGTTGTTGCCTAATAATAATTCTACTTACAAGGTCTTCAATGTCCTTTTCCATATCATCTACAAGAGGATCTCTTTTATAAATTTCACTGGCCAAGTCCTTGTCTTTGTTTACCAAGGCACTTTCTAAGTCTTTAAGTGAGTTTTCTACAAAAGAACACATGTCTACAATTTTTTCGTGAAGCTCTGTCATTTGCTTATCAAATTTTTTTCTCATAAGCCACCTTCCTTTTAACCAAATCTTCCTGTAACATATCTTTCTGTTTCTTCGTTTTTAGGTGTATTAAATATCTGATCAGTTTCTCCAAACTCTAATACCTTACCTTGTAAGAAAAAGGCTGTCTTGTCTGAAACTCTCGCTGCTTGTTGCATATTGTGAGTTACCATAACAATAGTGTACTTTTCCTTTAGTTCACTAACTAGGTCTTCTATTTTCATTGTAGAAATTGGGTCAAGAGCCGAAGTTGGTTCGTCCATTAGTAGGACTTCTGGCTCAACTGCCAAGGCTCTAGCTATACAAATTCTTTGTTGTTGGCCACCTGATAGGGATTTTGCATTTCTATTTAACTTGTCTTTAACTTCATCCCAAATAGCTGCATTTTTTAAAGATCTTTCTACAATTTCTTCTAAATCTTTTTTTGATTTTATACCATGGGTTCTAGGTCCGTAGGCAATGTTATCAAAGATAGACATTGGAAATGGATTTGGATTTTGAAAAACCATGCCAACATTTTTTCTTAAAAGGTTTACGTCATATGATGGCTTATAAATATCTACTCCATCAATTTTAACTGTTCCATTTATTTTACAATTTTCAACTAGGTCGTTCATTCTATTTAGGGTCTTAATAAAAGTTGATTTCCCACAACCTGATGGCCCTATAAAAGCTGTAACTTCATTGGCTTTTATATCCATATCAACTGAATATAAGGCCTGAAAGTCGCCATAGAACAAGTCTAGGTCTCTTACTTCAATTTTACTCATTTTTTTACTCCTGTCAATTTATTAGATAAATACACTGATAGTTGGTTTAAGATTATTACTAGAACAAGAAGTATTACTCCTGTTGCATAGGCCTGGTTAACATGGAAGCCTTCGTTTGATAAGACATACATGTGTAAGGCCAGAGTTCTTCCAGATGAAAAAATACTATTTGGCATTTTTGTTGTTGAACCTAGGGTGTATAGTAAAGCTGCAGTTTCTCCAACAATTCTTCCTATGGCTAGAATTATACCAGCAACAATACCTGGCATAGCAGTTGGAAGAACAACTTTAAATATAGTTCTAAGCTTCCCTGCTCCAAGGGCAAATGATCCGTTTCTAAGATCTTGGTCTACAGATAGTAGAGCCTCTTCTGTTGACCTAATTATTAGTGGCAAAATCATTATAGCCACAGTTAGGACACCAGACAAAATCGAATAGGAAAAGTTCAGCCTGTTTACAAAAAACAACATACCAAATAAACCATAAATAATAGATGGAATTGCCGACAGAGTTTCAGCAGAAAGCCTAATTAAATCTACTAACTTGCTTCCCTTATTTGCATATTCAACTAAGTAAAATCCAGTAAAGACTCCAAGAGGACCAGAAATTAATATAGCTAAGAATACAAGAATAAGTGTAGTTATAATTGAAGACATCATAGATACATTTTCTGTTGTATAATTCCAAGCAAATAAATCTAAGTTTATATGTCTAATTCCATTTGAAATAATATGAAATATCAAATACAAAAGTACAAAAAACGTTAAAAAGCAGGCAAGTTTAGTGAAAAAAGAAAAAACTATTGATCCAAAATCTTTTTTTGATTTAGATTTTTTATTCATTGGCCATACCTCTTTTCTTTACAGCAAACAAGGCAGCGTTAATTATTAAAATAAATACAAATAAAACCAAACCTGAGGCAATTAGGGCTTCCCTATGTTGGCCTTGGGCATAGGCCATGTCTGTTACAACATTTGTAGTCAAGGTTCTTATACCCTTTAATGGATTAAAGGTAATTCTAGGTTGGCCGCCTGCAACGAGAATAACTGCCATTGTCTCTCCAATTGCCCTGCCTATACCTAATACAACTGATGCAAAAATCCCTGACTTTGCTGCAGGAATAACTACCTTATAAATTGATCTCTCTTCAGTGGCACCTAAGGCCAAGGATCCATTATAATAACTTTCTGGCACTGCCCTAATTGCGGATTCAGAAAGAGAAATTATTGTAGGTAAAATCATAATTGCAAGTAAAATTCCTGCTGCTAGTATGCTTGTTCCCTTACCAGAAAGGTTGTCTCTAATTAGGGGAACAATTACAACTAAGGCAAAGAATCCATATACAATAGAAGGAATTCCAGCCATTAAATTTAGGGCAGGTTTTAAAAATTTATAAAGTTTTTTATTGCAAGATTTAGCCAAATATGCTGCAGTCAACACTCCAATAGGAATACCAATTACACAGGCTATTAGTGTTATATAAACTGTTCCCCAAATCATTGGCAAAATTCCAAATTGTGGATTTGAAGAAGTTGGTTTCCATTTTGTTCCTAATAAAAAATTTCCTAGGCCATAATCTTTTATAAAAGGAAGTCCGCCTTGAAAAATAAAAAAACAAATTAATATTATTGACAAAACAGAAATTAAGGCAGAGATTAAAAAAACATATTTCATTAATGACTCTAAAAAATATTTTTTCTTCATAAGTTCTCCAATCTTAAAGATAAAGCCCAAGGATTTTAATCCTCAGGCTTTTAAAGAATACTATCTTACTTTTCAAGGTCTGACCAAGTTAGTATTTCGCCAACGTAAATATTCTTAATTTGTTCAAGACTTAAATCGTCAAGTGGGTTTTCATTATTTACGATTACAGCAATTCCGTCCATGGCAATGGCTTGTGAAGTTAAGGCTTCAGCTTCTTCGCCTTTTAGTTCTCTAGATGCCATACCTATATTTGCTGATCCTTCCATAGCAGAAGTCATTCCTGCAGATGAACCAGTTGATTGAATTTCTATAGATACGCCTGGGTTTAATCCTTCATAAGCTTCTACTAGAGCTTCCATTAAAGGTGTAACAGAAGTTGAACCTGCTACAGTAATAGTTCCTTCAAGGTTTGCTGGTGTATAAGCTTCTCCATTTTCTAGTCCAACATAGCCTTGGTCGTTAATAATTTGTTGGCCTTCTGGGCTGGCAATAAATACTAATAAGTCTTTGCCAATGTCTCCAATAACATCTTCTTTCCAAGCAAGGTTAAATGGTCTTGCAAGTTCATAGGTCTTATCTTTAACACCTTCAGCAGTAGCTGCTACTCCGTTTACTTTAAGGGCCTTAACTGTATCGTTTAAAGAACCAAGAGAAATATAACCAAGACCATTTGGGTCTCCTGCTACAGCTGTCATAACTCCATTTGTAGAGTTTTGGATCATAGCTTCTTCAGAAGTTTGGTCAACTTTTTCTCCGTCAACTTTTCCTTCTACACCTGTAATTTCAATAAAGGCTCCTCTTGTTCCAGATCCGTCTTCTCTTGAAACTAGTGTAATTTCAGCTGAAGTATCAAAATCTCCAGTAGCTTCTGGTGTTTCTTCTGCTTCTTTTTCTTCTACTTTAGCACTTTCTTCTGTTTGTGCTGGTGTTTCTTTTTCTCCAGTACTTTCATTAGCTTTGTCACCACAGGCTACTAGGCCTACTAGTAAAAGCATTACCATAAATACTGATGCAATTTTTCTTAAGTTCATTAATGTTCCTCCTAGAAATTAATTATTTGTTTTAACAATATCTAGGATAGTCTAATTTTATTAGGTCTTTATATTTCTATTGTAAAGTTCATGTAAAGTTTTACAAATTCCCCTTGAGTTGGGCTTCTTCTGCATACTCGCTTAAAGCTGCTAGAGTCTCATTTACAAGCTCTTCTAAATCCATATTTAACATTTGCGCCCCATTTTCAATAATACTTCTATCAACACCTGCCGCAAATTTTTTGTCCTTGTATTTCTTTTTAAAAGACTTGTAGCTAAGATCTAAAACAGACTTAGATGGTCTCATTAAACAAGTAGCATTTATAAGGCCAGTTAGTTCATCAGTTGCATATAGGATTTTTTCCATTTGGCTCTCAGGCCTTACATCAGTTCTCATTCCATAACCGTGGGCCATAATTGCCCTGATATAATCTTCTGGATAAGAATTTTCTCTCAAGATTTCTTCTGTCTTTTGGCAGTGAAGGTCTGGATACATTTCATAGTCCAGATCATGTAAAAATCCAATTATGGACCACTTCTCTTCATCTTCCCCATATTTCTTTGCAAAGTATCTCAAAGTTACTTCAACTTGTTTGGCGTGCCTATAAAGACTTTCAGACTTGTTGTATTTTAAAAATAAGTCTTCAGCGTCTTGTCTACTTGGTATATAAGTCATAAGTTTCCCTCCTAATTTATTCTTACTACTATCATAACATTTTAGGAGAAAATATGATATTATAAGAATGATATTACTAATTGGAGGTATTTATGAAATTTAAATTTAACGACGATCAAGCTTTTCAAGTAAAATTTGCTTTTACAAATTCTGAAAAAGAATACGCAGAATTTTTTAAAGGCGAAAAGGGAGAAATCCTTCCAGTTCTTTGCCAAAACCTAATTTTAGTAGGTCTAGGTAGCAAAGAAGACCTTGACTATCTTTCACTAAGACTTGCAGCTAACAAATTAGGAAAATATATTGCTGACAAAGACTGTAAGGCCATAACTCTTAACTTAAAAGAAAGTCCAGAAATCGACAAAGATGAATGTATCTTAGCTTTAGTTGAAGGACTTTTCCTAAGTTCCTATAATTTCGACTTCTACAAGACAGAAAAATGCGACTTTAACTTAGAAACAGTTAATATAAACTCAAATACAAATAACTTAGACCAAGTTGAAGAACTAGTAAATGTCCTAGAAGCCCAAACTATAGCTAGAGACCTAGTAAATAAAAGATCAAATGACATCTATCCAGAAAGTCTTGCTAACTACACCAAAGAAGAATTAGAAAAACTTGGAGTAAATGTAAAGGTATATAATAAGGAAGAAATTGAAAAGATGAACCTAAAAGCCTTTATGGAAGTTGCAAAAGGTTCGGACAAGGAACCTAAGTTTATAGTAATGGAATACCTAAATGGAGGAGACGAAAAACCTCTAGTCCTAGTTGGTAAAGGCCTAACCTATGACGCTGGAGGATACTCATTAAAACCAAGTAACGGAATGAAGACTATGAACTCAGACATGGGCGGATCAGCAACAGTAATTGGAGCCATGGCTGCCATAGCTAAAAACCAAGTAAAGACAAATGTAGTTGCCATAGTTGCTGCCTGCGAAAACCTAGTATCAGGCAGAGCCTATAAACCAGGAGATGTTATCTCTTCTCTAGCCGGAAAGACAATTGAAGTTGACAACACTGACGCAGAAGGAAGACTAACTCTTGCTGATGCAGTTTGCTACGGATCAACAAAATACCAACCAAGACTTCTAATTGACCTTGCGACATTAACAGGTGCCTGCCTTGTTGCCCTAGGCGAAAGATTTTCAGGTGTAATTACAAACTCAGAAGAATCCTTTGCTGACCTACAAGAAGCAGCTGATAAGGCTCACGAAAAAATTTGGATGCTACCAAATGACGACGCCTTTAAAGAATTAAACAAATCAAAAGTTGCCGACATTAAAAACTCAGGCGGCAGACTTGGTGGAACAATAACAGCTGGCCAATTTGTTGGCGAATTTGTCAAAGAAGGAACCAACTGGATCCACATGGACATAGCAGGAACAGCCTATCTATCATCTAGCTACGACTGCTTTGACGAAGGAGCAACAGGAGTTCATGTAAAAACTCTTTACAAGCTAGCAAAAAAATATTCTAAATAAAAATTAGAATTGAAATTAGAAAACCCTTAGAAAGATTTTTCTTCCTAAGGGTTTTTGTTTTTATTGAAATTCTTAAACGATAAATAAATTGTCTAAGAAAAAATAATAATCTTAAAACTAATCTTCATCATCCATTAATTTTACTGATTTTAAATTAAAGTCTTCTTTTAACTTCTTAAAAAATCCACTTATATTATAATTTTTATGAAAGGAAAAGCTAGCTTCAACCATAAACTTATCATCTAAATCTTCATCAAGAATATCAATTTTTCTTAGCTCTACTCCTTCTTTTGATATAAAGTTTAAAAAAGTCTCTTGGTCAAAATCAGAACTAGCAAATACCATAGAATAAGATTTTGTAGTTCTCTTATTGATAAAGTCGCTAACTCCTTTAAGTGAAATTAAAGTTATTAGACAAACTACAGTTGCAATTATTGCTCCTTCATAATAACCAATTCCAACTGCAAGTCCAATTGCTGCAGATAACCACAAGGTTGCAGCAGTAGTAAGACCTGAAACTCCTTCCTTTCTTTGTAGTATAGTTCCAGCTCCTAAAAAACCTATACCACTAACAACTTGGCCTGCAAGTCTTGCTGTGTCTCTAGCCTTGTCAGTAGAAATTTCTCCTATGCCATCTATTCCTATAAGCATAATTAAACAAGCACCGACACTTACTATAATATGAGTTCTAAAACCGGCCGCCCTGTTTTTTATTTCTCTTTCTACGCCAATAATGGCCACTAAAAGAGCTGCTAAAAATAATCTAAGTCCAACAATAAATATATCCATACTTTCCCTCCTTTTATGTTGATACCCAATAACTCCTTTTAATAAGTTACTTTCTTTAATCTTTAGTCTAAAAAACTTTTTCTTATGATATACTTAAGCTGGTGATTAAATGAATAAGAAAAATAAAAATCTAAAAATAATTATCGTCCTTTTATTATATGTTATTGGCAGCTACTTTTATAATGACTATTATATGCCAAGAGATCTTAGTAAAATATATCTAAAAGACTTAGAACCTAAAGAATTTAATCTAACAAGTAAAGACTATGTAGAAGATTTCCTCTATGCCTATGGGGTTCTAAGGGACAATTATCCTTACTTTGAAATTAACAAACAAGTTCATGGTGTAGACTGGTTAGCCAACAAGGACCAATATGCAGACTACATTTCTAGGTCATTGAATGATAATGACTTTTTCGATAGGATGAATAGAATCCTAGGAGAAATCAATAATGGCCACACTAATATGTTAACTAGAGATTTTGTTATAGATGTCTATACAATATATTATACGTCTCCAAAAAATAGTTGGAGACATAATCTATCAAAAGTCCTTGAAAAAGAAAATGTCCGCAGAAGATATAATCTCAATAATGAAAGCCTTAAAGCCTATGTCAATAGATATTATTCTAAAGAAGAACCAGAATCTAATCTTCAAACAAATAATAATTTAAAAATAAGAAGTATTATTGATAATGAACTTGCCTATATTGGAATAAAAAGTTTTGCGAATACCAATATTAACTTTGACAGAGATCTAATAAAAGAGGCCTTAATTGACTTTCAAGATTATAGCAATTTAATTATTGATATTAGAGGCAATGGCGGTGGCAACACTGATTATTGGATGTATCTTTTATTACAAAATATTGTAGCTGAACCCTACCATGTAATGAATTATGACTTTATGAAAAATGGGTCAGTAAATAAACTAGTGATTAATAAGGGCCATTATAATTCCAATGTTTCAAAATTTTTAGAATCTTCTTCCTTTGATCAGGAAACTAAAAATATATTAAAAGACTTTGATTTTTATTGTTCAGGTACTCTTCCTGTCTATCCTGCTGATGATTCAATTAATTATCAAGGGAAAATTTATCTTTTAGTTGATGAAAGAGTATATTCTTCTGCTGAAGCCTTTGCCAGCTTTTGTAAGGAGTCAGGCCTTGCAACCTTAGTTGGAACTAGAACTGGTGGAGATGGGATAGGTTTTGACCCTTTAATATTTGACCTACCAAATACAGGCTATGCTATAAGATATTCTGCTAATATGGGCGTAACAGAATCAGGATCCATAAACGAAAGAGACCAAACTACTCCTGACATTGAAGTTGAGTATGCAGGTCGCGAAGTAAACTTACCCTTCCGCGAACAAAAAACTATTCGCGCCGTAATGGAAGACGCAGGATTAGAATTTTAAAAATTAAAAAGCAAAACCCTCTTTACTGAAAAGTCAGCAAGAGGGTTGTTTTTATTTTTCTATATAGTCTTTAATGTTGACTCTTATATTTTCTTTTCTAGATACTTCTGAAGCAAAACACATTAGATGGCTCATTATTGATTCTTGGGCCCCAGTTTTTACTGCTTCTTTATCACCTTTTATGGCGGCTATAAAGGCCTTTATTAGTTCTTCATCTCCTCCACCGTGGGAGCCGTTTACTTTTACTTTTTTATAAATGGTCTTTTTATCAGATCCAAAGAGATTAACTTCAATTTCTCCATCAAGATCATCCCCAATTATTTCGCCCTTGGTCCCTTGGATTTTTATATTCCTGTGAATTTCATTTGAAAAAGCTGACAAATTAAAAACTGCGCTAATATCATTTTCAAAGTCAATTGAAATAGCTTGGTGGTCACAGACGTCGTTGTCGCACTTCCAAACACACCTGCCGAAAGGTCCCTCTCTCAAGGCTTTTTCTAGTCCAAGTTCAGTTTTGTCTTCTGTAACAACTAATCTCCAACCAGAAAGAGGAAGATTTCCATAAAACTTTGGAGCTGAATAGATGCAAGTCTCTTTAAACTTACAGTCTAAGCACCTGTCCGCTGCCCCCTTAGGCTGTCTGGCTTCTTTAAAATAAGAAAGGCTGCCGTAGGAATTTATTGATTTTGGCCGAGAGCCTGTTAGGTATAATAAAATATCCATGTCGTGGCAGGATTTTTGTAAAATCAAAGGCGATGATCTTTTTTCATTTCCCCAATTGCCTCTGACAAAGGAATGGGCAAAATGATAGTAGCCAATGTTTTCGTTGTGGACTATGGACATTATGTCTCCAATTTCTCCTGAGTCTAAAATTTCTTTAAGATTTCTATAAAACGGTGCATACCTTAGGACATAGCACATCATAAGTACGTTCTTAGACCCAGCTGCTTTTTTAGAAATATTTATAGCCTCTTCTTTGGTCTGACAAATTGGTTTTTCTAATAAGATGTCCAGGTCATAGTCTAAGGCTTTCATTACAGTTTCGTAGTGGTCCTTGTCAGGTGTTGCTATAATTAAGGCATTGCAAAATTGTTCTTTGTCTAGCTTTTTAAAAAAGTCTTCCTTATTTTCAAATAAATATTCATTGTCTAAATTATATTCTTCCCTGGCTACTGCAAGTTTTATTGGGTCGGTGTCACAAACTCCGCTAATCTGGCAGCCAAATTTTTTCATTAAAGTTCCATAGGTCTGTCTGCCCCTGTGGCCAGCACCTATTATTCCTACTTTTATCATTTTATCATCTTCTCTTTTCTATTTTCTATCTTGTGCTTACTTTATAAGTGATTTTTACTTTGAAATTAAATTCTCATCATAAAAGTCTAGAAACTTTTTAAAGAGTTTAAGGTCTAAAGCATTGGCCCATTTTTGTCTATCTAAATTTTTTTCAATAAAGTCTGCCTTGTCTTTTTTAAATTTTTCTTTATTTTCTTCGGCTTGATAATCATATGGAAGTGTCTCAGCCCATTTTTCTATTGTTTGATCCAGCTCATCTTTGTAAGTGTTATTAGGGTCTACAAAGAAATTATTATGGCCCCTGTCTTCAAAGTGCATAAAGGTAAACCTTGGATTGTCCTTATATTTTTCATAGAACAAGTTGTAGCCATAGGAGATGGGGATCATTTGGTCGTCTTCGCTGTGGGCAAGTAAAACTTTCGCATTACTTGATTCAAAACCGTCTATAGACGTGTTACTAGCATATCTTCCAAATTTTATCCTTTCATGAAGCTTTACAAAGGGCATCATGGTATAAATAAAATCACCTGCTTCTTTTTTTCCTACAGCTTCAAAATAATCTGAAGACTTATTGGCCCCACAACAGGCAATAACTGCCTTCACCTCAGGGTGGTAGCTTAGTACACTAGAAACACTATAAGCTCCCCAACTGTGGCCGAACAGGCCTATAGGTAAAGCTGGGAAGTTTCCACTATCTTCAACAAAAGATATGGCATAGTCTAAATCAATTAGTCCTTGAGGAAAGCCGCCTACTCCTTCACCTTGGCTCTCATCGTTGCCAGTTGCATCATAGGCAAAGACATAGTAGCCATTTTGGGCAAAATAATTTATGATGTCCAAATACGAATTATAACCGCCGCCAAAGCCGTGGGCTAAAATTATGATTCCCTTTTGGTCATCTCCTGCCTTATACATAGCGCCTGATAGGATTTGACCTTTGTCTGATGGAAACTCATAGCTTGTAGCTTCTAGTCCTTCAAAGTCAGAAACTTTTAGCATTAGTGGCTTATAAGTTTCATAGCGCTGATTAATATTCTGGTCATATATAGATGCTGAAAATAATCCAAAGCCTCCTACTAATAAAACAAGTATAAGTATGGCAACAGTTAGTATTATTTTTTTCTTTGGTTTTTTCATTTTCACTTTAACTTCTCCCTTAATTTAATAAAGTTACATTTCTTTTAATTTTTAAATTCCAAAACTTTTTGGAGAAATTTCTATTCCTAACATTTTTGCAAACTGTATTCCAAACTTTACAAAATTATAAGAAACTGAAGTAATAATTTTATCTTCTAAAATATATCCATCTTCTATAGGATTTTCTATACATTCATTCCAGTCTTTCATCTTAACTAATTCAGCTTCTAAAAATCCTTCTTCTAAAAGATCTTCTTTGTTTACTCCAGCCATAAATGATTTTCCATTTAGTATGCTTGCTTTAACTAACAAAATTGGAGCAATTGATATAGCACCAATTATTTTTCCATTAAATTTTTTTATAAATTCTATTATTTCTTGATCTTCTACAGCAGATTCTATATCTGCTGCACCTGGCAGTAATAAACTATCAAACTCAGCAATATCTATATCATAAATAGCTTTATCAGGAAATATTTTTAGGCCTTCTTCACTTACTACAACTTCAGTATCCTTTGCAAATACAACAATTTCTCTATTGTTAAGAGCTAAAATTTCAAGTGTGACGCTTATTTCAAAGTTGCAAAAAGAATCATAAATTAGTACAGCAGTTTTACTCATTATTCCTCCAATTATCTTATAAAATATTTTCTTGCATTATCATTATTTCTAAATCATTTTCCTTTTTAAAATTGAAATCATTTCACAATGGCTGGTTCTTGGGAATTGATTTTGCATTTTTGTTTCAACTATTTCATAACCTTCTTCTTTAAAGATTTTTAAATCTCTTAGCATGGTCTTTGGGTTGCAGGAAATGTAGAGAAATTCTTTTGGTCTAAAGGCGATTATTTTTCCTAGGGCCTTTGGGTGGATGCCTTCTCTTGGTGGGTCTACAACTATTATGTCTGCATCTACTTGAAGCTCATCAACTTTTTCTAAGACGTCGCCTGCAATAAATTCTACGTTTTCTATGCCATTTTCTGCAGCTGATTTTTTTGCAGACTCAACGGCTTCTTCTACTAGTTCTATGCCATAGACTTTTTTTGCTTTTTTTCCTAGGATTTGAGTTATTGTTCCTGTTCCTGAGTAAAGGTCAAAAATTATTTTATCTTCAATGTCTTCTAACATGCCTATGGCTTCTTTATAAAGAACTTCGGCGCTTTTTGTATTTGTTTGAAAAAATGAAAATGGGCCGATTTTAAATTTTAAGCCTGCAAGTTCTTCTATTATATAGTCTCTGCCAAAAAGTTTTTCGACCTTTTCTGGAATTATTGCATCAGAAAGAGCATCGTTATAGGTTAAGTAAATTGATTTTACCTCCCCTTCTAGGTCTAAGTTTAAAAGAAAGTCTACAAAAGCTTCTTTTGAAATTTTCGTATCTGATGTGACAACTAGGTTTAATAATATTTCTCCTAGGTCTGACCTTCTTATTACTAAGTGTCTAAGATTTCCCTCTCTTGTTTTTTTGTGGAGGTAGTCAAGGCCTAAAGCTGCAAAGTAGTCTCTTATAGATTTTTGTAAGATGTTAAAGTCTTCATGGACTATTAGGCAGGATTCTGTGTTTACTATGTCATAAAATCTATTTTTCTTGTGCATGCCTAAAGTCAATGGTCCGTCTTTGTACTCGTCGCCAAAGCTATATTCCATTTTGTTTCTATAAGATGTATAAGTTGGACTGTCTATGACTTTTGAAATTTCAATGCCTTCTTTATTAAAAAGGTTTTGAATTTGCTTTTGCTTGTATTTTATTTCGTTTTCTTGGGTCAAGGACTGGTAGACGCAGCCGCCACACTTGTCCTTGTGAACACAACCTGTCTGGTCTTCTAAGGGCGAATTTTCAACCACCCTGTAAAGTTTTCCGTCTCTGTGGTCTGGTCGTTTTCGTCCCAGGGTATACTCTACTACTTGTCCTTCTATTGCTCCCTTTATATGAATTTCTTCGTCTCCTTCTTCCCAATGGCCTATGCCAATGTTTGGGTAAGTTGTCGAAAGAATTTTTGTCGTCTTTAATTTTTTGGCCATTATTAACCTCTCTTTTTCTTTTTGTCTTATTTATTTTATCATATAAGCTTATAAGTTTTTAGTTTTTGTTTGGCTAATTGATATTTTTTCTTATTACAACTTTCACTTAATTTTTTCTTGTTTTATGGTATAATTGTATACATTATAGAAAAGAGGTATATTTTTTGTGAAAAAATTTATTTTATTTTTGGCCTTGGCTTTGACATTAGTTTTTCCAAATATGTCCTATGCCAATGACCAAGTAGAAAGTTCTAAGGAAAGTGAAGATGTTAAAACAAGTGAGATTGAAACAGTAGAAGAAGTTCAGCCTCCTAAATACACTACTGACTCAAAGGCTAGACCTGTTCCTATTTTAATGTTTCACGATGTTGGCTATGTTGGAGTCAAAGAATATTCTGATGCTAACTTTATTTTCAAAGACAACTTAGAGAGAAAGCTAAATATTTTAATTGACAATGGCTATACTACTATTACAACTAAGGACCTATATGATAATTGGGCCTATGGCAAAGAACTTCCTGAAAAGCCAGTTCTACTTACCTTTGATGATGGTTATGCATCTCATTTTACTTTTGTAAAAAATCTTTTGACTCGTCTAAAAGTTAAGGCAACTTTTTATATAATTCAAGACAGGCTAGAAATGGGAATTTATAGTAGAGACCTTTATGGCCTAAAAGAACTATATGAAAGCGGCCAAGAAATTGGCGTTCACACTTATTCTCATCCTGACCTTACTAAACTTTCCTATGAAGAAATGTATAAAGAAATTTCTTCTTGTAAGGACTTTTTAGAAAGTGAATTAGATATTAAGGTTGATACTTTTTCCTATCCTTTTGGAATTTATAATGACGAAGTTATAAAGGCTGTAAAAGAACTAGGTTTTAAAACTGCAGTCACTACTAAAGAAGGCCTAGGCAGACCTGACCAATTTAATGCTGACAATGTTTTAAAAATTTCAAGATATAATATTTATAATTCAACATCTGATCAAATGTTTCAAAAGATGTTAGATGGTTTGAAATAATTTTATAACTTAAAAAATCCCTGGAGATTTAAATCTTCCAGGGATTTTTTTTATATTCTTTGAACTTTTATGCCTGTGTCTAGGCCGTTAATATTATATTTTTCTTCAATCGCTTCATCAAAGATAACTTCGTCTGCAAGGACTTCTGTTTTTAAATAGTCTAGGTCTTTTGAAAGAGCAGATTTAATTTCGTCATCTGCTTGGATATAGACTTTTATTTTATCAAGTACATCAAAATCAGCTTGTTTTCTAAGTTGTTGGATTTTTGAAATAACTTCTCTTACAAAGCCTTCGTCTTTAAGTTCTTGGCTGATGTGGGTGTCTAAAATTATATAGACATTGTTTTCGTGAGAAACATCAAAGCCTTCTTTTCCTTCTATGTTTATTAGAACATAGTCTTCAATGATTTCTACGTCTTCTCCATCTAAGTTTACAAGGACTTTTCCATCTGCCCTAAGTTTGTCGATAAAGTCTTTGGCCTTTACTTCTTGTAAATATTTGGCAAAAAGTTTTATCTTTGAACCTAATATTGATCCTGCAACTTTGAAGTTTGGTTTTAGACTGTAGTTCATATACTCAGTTATGTCTTCACCAAAGTTAACTTCTTTAACGTTAAGTTCTTCTTTGATTAGGTCTGTTAGGTTTCCAATTGTATCTTTGAAACTGCCATCAATTACAACACTTGGTAGTGGTTGTCTTACTTTTATTTGGGCATTTTCACGAGACACACGACCTAGGGATACAATTTTTCTTACTAAGTCCATTTTTTCTTCTAGCTTTGTATCAATCAAGTCTTCATTAACTTTAGGATATTTTTCTAGATGAACTGTTTTGCCGTTTGTTAGATTTCTATAAAGTTCTTCTGCAATAAATGGTGTTATTGGTGCTACCATTTTTACTAGGCCTAGGAGAACTTCGTAAGTTGTATTATAAACTGCCTTCTTGTCTGTATCTAAGTCTTCCTTCCAGAATCTTCTTCTGTTTCTTCTTATATACCAGTTAGAAAAATCTTCAACTAAGAAGTCTTGGATAATTTTCACGACTTTATTTACATCATAATGGTCAAAGGCATCAGTTACTTCTTTTACTAGGTTGTTGTACTTAGAAAGTAACCATCTATCAATTTCTGGCCTTTCTTCATAAGGAATATTAAAGGACTGAAGGTCTATTTCATCTGTGTTTGCATATAGGCTTAAGAAGTTATAAATATTTCTAATTGTTCCGAAGAACTTTGATTGAACTTCTTTAATGTCTTCTTCGTTAAATTTAGTTGGTGTCCATGGTGGTGACACATAAACTAAATAATATCTTAAGGCGTCTGCTCCATATTTTTCAAATAGTTCTATTGGATTAACTGTGTTGCCTCTAGACTTAGACATTTTTTTGCCTTCCTTGTCTAGGATAAGGTCGTTAACTAAGACGTTTTTGTATGGAGACTTACCTTTGACATAAGTTGCTATTGCAAGTAGGGAGTAGAACCAGCCCCTTGTTTGGTCAATACCTTCGTTAATAAAGTCAGCTGGGAATAACTCGTCAAAGTTTTCTTTGTTTTCAAATGGATAATGATGTTGGGCAAATGGCATGGCTCCAGAGTCAAACCAAACGTCTATAACATCTTCTTCCCTAGTCATTGTACCGCCACACTTGTCGCATTTTAAATGTACGTCATCGACATAAGGTCTGTGAAGTTCTATTGATTCAGCTATATCTTCAATGGCTCTTTCAACTAGATCTTTTCTTGATCCAACTGAACTTATATGGCCGCAGTCATTACATCTCCAAACTGGCAGTGGGGTTCCCCAATAACGAGATCTAGAAATTGCCCAGTCGTTTAAGTTTTCTAACCAGTTGCCAAATCTCTTTTCTCCAACAAAGGATGGATACCAGTTTACTTCATTGTTGTTTGCAATTAGTTTTTCTTTAAAGTCTGTTACTTTAATGTACCAAGATGGTTTTGCATAGTAAATAAGTGGTGTATCACATCTCCAGCAATGAGGATAGTTGTGTTCTATTTTTTGTTTTCTATATAAGATATTGTTGTCATATAGGTAGTGAAGGATTTCGTGGTCAGCATCCATTACAAACATTCCCTTCCAAGGAGTGTCTGTAAATTGGCCCTTGTCGTCAACTGGATTTAAAACTGGAGCGTCATATCTTCTTCCAGTATTGTAGTCGTCTTCACCAAAAGCAGGAGCTGTATGAACTACACCTGTACCTGAATCAGTTGTAACATAGTCAGCAAGGGTTACGAAAAAGGCCTTCTTGTCTGCTTGTAAGAAAGGAAGTAATTGTTCATATTCAACATATTCAAGGTCCTTGCCTAAAAATTCATCTACAATCTCGTAGTCGTCTTTAATAACTTCATCTACTAGGGCCTTGGCTAAAATATAAGTTTCCCCTTGGTTTTTAACTCTAACATAGGTTACATCAGGGTGAACTGTTAATAGTACATTTGATGGTAGGGTCCAAGGAGTTGTAGTCCAAACTAGGAAGTACTCGTCTGCATCTTTTCTCTTAAACTTTACGTAGACTGTTTCAACCTTGTCTAACTTATAGCCTTGGGCAACTTCGTGAGATGCAAGTCCAGTACCACATCTAGAACAGTAAGGTAAAATTTTGTGGCCTTCATATAAAAGTCCATCTTCAAACATTGAATTTAAAATCCACCAAACTGATTCGATGTAATTATTGTCTAAGGTAATGTATGGATTGTCTAAGTCAATTAGATAGGCCATACGCTCAGTCATATCACGCCATTCTTTTTCATATTCAAATACAGAATCCTTGCACATTTTGTTAAATGCTTTAATTCCATATTTTTCTATATCTTGTTTATTTTTTAGGCCAAGTTTCTTTTCAACTTCAATTTCTACAGGAAGGCCGTGGGTGTCCCAGCCAGCCTTTCTTTTAACTTGAAAGCCTTGCATGGTTTTATACCTACAAGTTAAGTCTTTTAAGGTTCTGGCCATAACGTGGTGGATACCAGGTCTGCCGTTTGCTGTTGGTGGTCCTTCGTAAAAAATAAATGGCGGTGCATCGTTTCTTTCTGTTATAGAAAGATGAAGAAGGTCAATGTCCTTCCAATATTCCATTAAGTCTCTTTCACGATCATCAACAGACTTTTCAGATAATTCTTTTAATAAGTCCAAAAAATTTCCTCCTTTTGTCTTATAAGTAAATAATTTTGTTATTAATAAATAAACTCCCTGTTTCAAAAGGGAGTTTTAGGATTTGAAATCTAGTAATATTATAGACTATTACAATAAATTTTTCAAAAAAATATTTAGCTATAGTTAAATATTTTTCTCTTCTTTAACTAAATCAGAAAAAATTACGCTTTTAAACTCGTCTAAAAGGGTGTTTTGAATACCAGTAAGACTATTGTGGACTGCACAGTGGCCCATTTTTGAGCCAGCGTCACAAAGGCCTTCATTAACGCAGGCATTAATAACTAAATCTCCAGATATAGCAGTATATACATCATATAAACTTATATCTTTTGGATCTTTACATAAAACATAGCCGCCTTTTGGTCCTCTTATTGATTCAATTAAATCTGCTGCCATAAGTTTTCTCAAAATTCTATAGGTGAATCTCTCTGGAATTAATAATTCTTGAGAAAGTTGTAAAGCTGTTAAAATTTCTCCCTTTGGGTTTTTACAAAAAGCATAAATAATTCTAAAACCATAGTCGTTTTCTAAATTGAGCTTCATCTATTTACCTCTTTCTAAAATATTTTTTGCCGCTATATAAGAACTTGACCAAGCCCACTGAAGATTATAGCCTCCACAATCTCCATCTACATCTAAAACTTCGCCGATAAAATATAATCCTTTAACTTTTTTTGACTCTAAAGACATTGGATCAATTTCTCTAGTATCAACTCCGCCAGTTGTAGCTTGGGCAAAGGCAAAACCCTTGTATCCAGAAATATTCATTCTAAAGTCTGTTAATATTTCTGTCATTGCATTAACAAAATTGGTAGTGCATCTTATTTGCTCTTCATAATCCCTATTATACAATAATTTGTATTGGTTTACTACACTAATTATCAATTTTTTATTTACAATTCCAAGTAAAAAGTTTTCAAAGCTAATTCCCTCTAAGTTTTCTGCCCTGTCTTTAATCATTTGCTTGACCTCATCCTTAGGCAGGCCTATTAGGTTTATAGAAATCTCAACTTTCTTATTTTGATTTAAGGCTGCAATAGACTTTCGGGATAAGTCCATTATTGCTGGTCCTGACAAGCCGTAATCTGTAAATAAAACGTCGGCAAATTTTTCATCAATTTTTTTCTTATCTATATATAGACTCGCCCATGTATTTATTCTAACTCCCTTTAAGGCCTTGATCCTTTTATAGTCTGACTCTAACTGAACAATAGTTGGTCCTGGTTCTATTATTCTGTGGCCAAAGTCTTTGGCAATTCTATAGCCAATTCCATCTGATCCAGATGATGGCAGGGCCATGCCGCCAGTTGCAACTACAACTTTATCAGCCTTATAATTTTTCTTTCCTTCCAGGACAAAACTTTCGCCAACTTTTCTAACTCTATCGATTTTTTCTTCTAAGATGACATTTACTTCATATCTTTCCATTGCAAGTCTTAAAAAATCTAAAACTGAAGATCCTTGAAGAGACAGGGGAAAAACTCTGCCATCAGCTTCTGAAATAGGATAAATTCCCAGAGTTTTTAAAAGTTCAATGGCATCTTGGTTATTAAATTTGCTTACAACTTCCATAGGAAAGTCTGAATTTTCACTGTGAAAATTATTTGCTTCAAGGCTGACGTTTGTGTAGTTACACCTGCCATTACCTGTTGCTAAAAGTTTTTTTCCTACTCTTTCATTTCTCTCGTATAGGTTGACTTCAAAGTCTGGTTTTTGTTTTTTTATAAGAACGCTTAAAAGCATACCAGCTGGTCCGCCACCTATTATTCCAATTTTCATATTAAATCTCCTAATCTACGCTCTTTAAGGCCTCTATCATATCAATGTTCTTTAGTTTTATATGCATTAACACCATTACTATTAGTGTAAAGAAAATAGTAAAAACTGATGAAATTAAAAATGCTAAAAGATAAACTGGGTCTCCAAATAAAATATTGTCTGGCGCAAAGGCTGCAAGTATAAATTCAACTATGGCCCTTCCTAGGCCCATGCCTAAAAATATTCCTATTAGAGATAGAAAAAAGGTTTCCTTATAAACATATTGGGTTAGTTCTCCATTATAAAAACCTAGAACCTTCATTGTAGACAACTCTCTAATTCTCTCTGACACGTTAATATTTGTCAGGTTATATAAAACCACTAGGGCCAGTAGCATTGAAACCACAACAATAATAACTATAATTAAGTCTAGAGAATTTAAGGTGTTGTCTAAAATTTCTGATGCATCCTTAGTTGAAATTGAGGAAATTATATTTTCATTTTCAAGTAAGGTCTTTGAAAGATCATCTATGGACTCAGAGTCATTTTCATAAAGGTCAAGTAGTAAAGCATTGACTGTAAAATTTTTTTTAGAAACTTTTTCCATATAGGCTGGACTGGCGTAAATATAGTGGGCCAAATAATTTTTTACAATAGCTGAAACTTTAACTTCAACATCTTCTCCATCAATTTCTAAAATAATAGAATCTCCTGGCTTTACTCCTGCAAGTTTAGAAATTTTTTCTGTTAAAAATACACCAGAATCATCTAAGTCTAAAACTTCCTCAGACTTATAGTCAACAAAATTTACTAAAGAGTCTAAATCTTTTTCTAAGTCTACTATTAAATTTACATCTTGGGTGTAGCCAGATTTTACAGGAAGTTTCAGTGAATTTATTGAAACTCCTACTCTATCTCTTACATTTTTATATGAATCTACAAAGCTTTCATTATCTTTTAAATCACTTACGCCTAGGTCTTCTTTTAAAATTAGGGTCATATCATAGTGGACAAGCTCACCAAATTGGATACTTACAATATTTTGCATAGAATTTTTCATACCAAAACCTAAGATCATTAAAGCCATACATACTGCAACTCCAGTTATAGTCATTAGCATCCTGCCCTTGTATCTAAATATATTTCTAGCAGTTATCTTGTTCATAAAAGAAAGTCTCTTCCAAAGTGGAGTAACTTTTTCTATAAACAATTTCTTTCCCATTTTTGGTGCCTTTGGTCTAAGAAGAGAGGCTGTATTTTCTTTTAGAGTCTTATTGACAGAAAGATATGCTGAAAGACTTGTTGTAATTATTGCCAAGATTATAGCTATTACAAGTAGGGTTGGTGAAGTTATCTTAAGTGCTTTTGAATAAAACATATTGCCCATGTAGATTTCGTAAATCATCTGTGCAATTACTTTTTGCCCTACATAATTTCCTAAAATACTTCCAGCCAGGCCTGATACTGTTCCAAAAACTATAAACTTTAAGGCTATAATTTTATTTTCATAGCCTAGACCCTTAAAGGTTCCTATTAAAATTCTTCTTTCGTCTACCATTCTAGTCATAGTTGTCGAAGCAACTAAAACTGCAACAGATAGGCAGAGAATTGAAAAAACTAGGGCTAAAATTTTTAAAGATCCTGGGAAAGAATTTACCATATAATACATTTGGTCAGCCTTTCTAGAATCGATCATAAAGGTTGGAGCCTTTAGTTTAACAATATTATCCTTTGCATCAATAATTTGCTTTTCGCCTTTGTCGATTTTCTTTCTAGCATCTTTTTCTTCTTTGTTGTATTCTTTTAGTCCACTTTCATAATCTTCCTTGGCTTTTTCATAGTCAATCCAGCCTTGGTCTAGGTCTTTTTGTCCTTGGATTAAATCTTTTTCTCCTTGTTCAAGTTCTTTTTTAGCATCTGCTAATTTTTTTCTGCCGTCAGCAAGTTCCTTGGCTAAGGTTTCTTTGCCATTTTCATAATCAATTAGACCTTTTTTGTAGGCCTTTTCTCCATCTATTAGTTTTTGTTCGTTTTTCTTAAACTCTTTTTCGCCAGCTTCAAATTCTTCTATAGCTGCATTTAATTTTTTTCTACCTGCATCTAAATCTTCCTTGGCCTTGTCAAGTTCAGCTTGGCCTTGGGCTAGTTTTTTTTCTGCCTCTTCAATGGCCTCGTCGCCGTATTTTATAACTTCGTCCTTGGCTGGTCCCTCACTTTCAACTTCTTTAAAGTTTTCAAGGTTTTTATTTAAGGCTGCAAGTTTGTTAGTCTTTTCATTAAGAGCGTTTTCTTCATTAGAAATTAAACTTTTTAGGTCTGCAATTTTTTTCTCTACTAGGTCTTTTTCTAAATCAGTTTCAACAATCTCTTCATTATAGGCAAGTTGGGCCTTGTAGTTTTCTAAATTTTCCTTGTGCCTATCTATTTGATTATTTAAATCAGTAATGGCTCTTGTGATTTCTTCTTTTGACTTATAGTGGCTTAGGTCGCCGTATTTAATTTCCTTGGAAATTTTAATTTTTTCTTTTTGTTTTTCAAGTTCTCTTTTGCCATCTTCAAGTTTTTTTAGGTTTTCTAAGTAAAGGTCTTCGCCTTTTTTAAAGTCGGCCTTGGCCTTGTCTAATTCTTTCCTTCCGTCTTCAAGCTTTGTTCTAGCTTTTTCCAGTTCTACTCTTCCATCTGCTAATTCTATTTTTGATTGGTCTAACTTTATCTTTCCATCTGCTAGTTTTTTTTCGCCTTCAAGCTTTCCTTTTTCTAAATCTCTTAGGCCCTGGTGATAGTTTTCCCAGCCATCATCAAGTTTTTCTCTTCCCTTTAAAAGGTCGACTCTTCCCTGTTCAAGTTCTACCTTGCCATCTAAAAGCTTAACTTTTCCATCGTCTAATTCTTCCTTGGCTTGAGCAAGTTGGTCCTTGGCATCCTTTAGCTTTTCTTCTGCTTCCTTTATTTGATTTTGAAGTTCTTCTTTAAACTCATCTAGCCTAAGTCTTGGTCTATCTTTAAAGTCTGCCTCTAGTGAAGTTATAAGTGTGTCTACTCCGTCTTCATATGCCTTGTCGTAGGACTTATACTGGTCTAGACCCACACCCTTGATTTTAGCCTTGGTATAATAATCCATGTCAAAGTTTTCATCTAAGATATATCCATAAGACCAAATTGTTCCAGAGCCAATTGAGGTTAACTCAGTAGAAAGTTCAGAAATGTGTTCAACGCTGTTTACAAGGCCTGTTACTTTAAATTCATTTGATCTTAAGGTTTTAATATCTTCATCATTATCAACGTCTACAAAACTAATTGTATCCCCAAGGTCAATGAGGTCTTTAAATTGCTGGTAAGAAAGAGCAATTTCGTCACTTGCTTGAGGAAGTCTTCCTTCAACTAAAATAGGCCTAGTTATTCTCTTTGAAAGATTTTCCAGTCTTACAATTTCATTATTGTCTCCATTTAAGACGTCAACAAATTTGAGCATTTCAAAATCATCTACCAAGGGATTATTTTCGATAATATACTTATCTTTTTCTCCTAAGCCTAAAGTAGATGTAATGATGACATCGTGCATATTTGCTTCGTTATAATAATATTCAGGTGTTAGTTCTAAAAGTTTAGTAGCCATAAAGACTCCTGAAAAAGCAAGAATGCTTATAAAAAGCAGGGCCATTATAGAGAAGAACCTGCCTTTGTTTTTTCTTATCTCTCTAAAAATATCTTTTAAAACAGTTTTGTTCATTAATTAAAACTACCATTCTATTAAATCAATTGATTGTGGGTTTTCGTTTGTCGAAATATCTCTTACCCTTGCGTCTGCTATTTCAATTAATTTGTCTGCCATTGGTGCTATAGCCTTGTTATGAGTAATAACTATAACTGTTGAGTCAAATTTTTCAATTGTAGAGTGAAGAAGTTTTAAAATTTGCTTGCCAGTGTGGTAATCTAAGGCTCCAGTAGGTTCGTCACAAAGTAAAAGCTTAGGGTTTTTTGCAATAGCTCTAGCTATTGCTGCCCTTTGCTGCTCTCCACCTGAAAGTTGAGATGGAAAGTTATTGAGCCTATTTGATAGGCCAACTTGTTCAAGGACTTCTCTTGCATCTAAAGGAGACTTAGAAAGTTCGGTTGCAAGTTCAACATTTTCTAAGGTTGTAAGATTTGGAACTAGATTATAAAATTGGAAGACAAAACCTACGTCATATCTTCTGTATTTAATAAGGTCCTTTTCTGAAAAATTTGCAATGTTTTGCCCGTCAACAAAGACTTCTCCTTTAGTCGGCCTATCCATGCCACCTAAAATATTTAAAATTGTAGATTTTCCAGCACCTGATGCGCCAACTATTACATTAAAATCTCTTTCATCTATGTCAAAACTAATATCATTGTTGGCAATAATTTTGTTTTCACCCATAGTATAAATTTTTGAAACATTTTTTAACTCTACATAAGACAAACAAATCACCTCATCTCAAATTTACCCGATTTTAAATAATACAATCTAAACAAAAAAAGTCCCTAACAGTTAAATGTTAAGGACTAAAATTTTTTCAGTTATTAGTCTAATACTCTTCTTGCATGAGAAAAACAGTTTTTGAAATAATATGAATCTATTGGCGTTTCAATAATACTCTTGGCAGAGTTTGATGCATGAACCATTTTTCCACCACCAACATAAAGGGCAACGTGATTAATAACACTACCACCCTTGCTAGTGAAGAATAAGAAATCTCCTGGTTCTAAATCCTCTTCAAAAACAAGTTCTCCTACTTCGGCCATATCCTTTGAGGATCTAGGTAATTTCTTGTCAGTAAATTCACCCATTAAAGAATAAATCATACCTGAACAGTCATAACCTTCCTTACCAGTGTCTCCATAAACGTATGGGCTGCCAATTAGGGTATAGGCCTTGTCAATAATTTTTTCAACTAAACCAGCACTTTCAGCACTTAGGCTTAGTGGTCTTTCATAAGTTGTTCTTTTAATTTTTTCTACTAAAGTTTCTTCTTTAGTATAAATTGAAATCTTTTCTTTTGCTACTTGGTACTTGTTTTGGTTGTTGTCGAAAACTATGTAATAGTCTTCTTGGAACCATGCAACTTTAACAGAATCTCCCTGGTTAATAGAAAAGTTACTTCTACCATTATCTAAAAATAAATCCTCATTGGCCTTTCCATCAACTATGTTTCTAATTCTGTCTGGATCCAAACAATCATCTTTTTTTACGAATCCCCTAAGACCATCTTCAGTTAGAACAAGGTCTTTGTCTCCTTGAGATTCAAGGAATTTTAAATATTCATTACTAGCAAGTACTCTAATTACTTGATCATTTTCATCATATAAAGTTGTGTTTTTAATAACAGTGTAACCATTTACTCCATTGTCAACTTTCAATAGACTTTCTTTTGGTACATAGAAAGTATTGCCATCAGCTTCAACCTTGTAAGTTGTTTTGCTGGCACCTTCGCCTGTTATTTCAGCCCTGTCATTAGGGCTATAAGAAACTTCTGTTCCGTTATTAAGTTTTGCGTTGAAGTTATTTACAAAAATTCCCGTATCTTTAAAGCCTACTAGGCCAATTACTAATGTAAAGGCCAGGCCTACTGGAACTTTAAAATTGCGTTTTTGCAACTTAAGCACTCCTTTTCTCTTTACTTCTAATAACTAATAAAATTATAGACTAAACTAGGCCTTAATGCAAGAAAAAAAGTTACAAAATGTTTACAATTGTAAATATTTTGTAACTTTTCATAATTATTTCACAAAAAAGAGTAAACCTATAAGCCGTGTTCTGTGTTATCTAATCATTAATCTAGCCTTATTGTTGCCAATAAGTTCATGCGATCTACCATCTGACAATTGCTTGCCCCATTTGATCTTGCTCCAGGTGGGGTTTACATAGCCATATAATCATTTATATGCTGGTGAGCTCTTACTTCACCTTTCCACCCTTACCTTATATAAATAAGGCGGTATATCTCTGTTGCACTAGCCTTAGGGTCACCCCTACTGGACGTTATCCAGCACCTATTGTAGGAGCACGGACTTTCCTCACTTTAAGCGCGATTAGTCAGTTTACTCTTTCCATATTATATTTTAAATCTCTTTTTTTATCAAGTCTTTATGATATTTTTGTTGGAACGCCTAAAAGTTTTCCATCTGATCCTTGAAGAATTTCTAACAAGGCTCTTTTTAAATTTATAAAATCATTCTTATTAACTTCTTTGCTGCTAGCAAGAACTAAAGACTTTTCTAAATACATATTTTCAAATTCAGCTTCTTTTTCTAAGTCAACTACTAGGGCCTTTTCAAAAGTTTTTTGTAAATCAAAGGCTTTTAAGTTATAAAAAGATTTTTTATTTCCAGCTAAGGTCTTACAAAGGTCTTTTCCTTCTTCTTGATTTAAATTTTCGTAGTCGTATCTTGAGTAGACTTTTATTTTGCTTTTATCAATATTATTTTTTTCTAAAAGTTTTTCAATTTCCTCAAAATCTCCAAGGTCTTCTTCTATATAAAATCTTTGAACTTGAGGTCCAATATCTGTTCTATAATACTTGCCTTCAAAATCAATTGTCTCTGCTGCTTTATAAGCTTTATTTATTGCTTCCTCAAAAGAATCTTCTATGGCAACTACTGAAAGAACTCTACCACCTGCTGTCACTAATTTATCATCTTCAAGTTTAGTTCCTGCATGATAAATTTTTACGCCTTCAAGTTGGTGAATGTTTGATATTTCATAGCCTTTTTTGTAGCTTTCTGGGTATCCAGCTGATGCTAAAATCAAAGTTAAAACTTTTTTGTCATTAAAGACAAGATCGGCCTCAGCTAATTTGTCTTCGCTGGTTTTTATCATTAGGTCTAAAAGATCTGAATCCAGTCTATTTAAAATTGATTGGGTTTCAGGATCTCCAAAGCGAGTGTTAAATTCTAAAACCTTAATGCCATCTGCTGTAATCATTAGGCCAATAAAAATAACTCCTCTAAAATCCATTTTATCTGCTTGGATCCCTTTTAGAAATGGATTTAGAATCTCTTCTTCAAGATCAGCTAAATATGGACTTGCTTGAATATTTGGGCTATAAGTTCCCATACCACCTGTATTTAGACCCTGGTCCTTGTCAAAAATATTTTTATGATCCTTGGATGTTGGAAGCATTTTTATTGTGTGGTTGTCTACAAAGGCAATTAAACTCATTTCAAAGCCTTCGAGAAACTCTTCAATAATTACTTTCTTAATTCCATAGTCTCCAGTTTTTAAAATTCTCCTTAAGTACTTTTCTCCATCTGAAAGATTATCTACAATGAAAACTCCCTTACCTGCACAAAGACCATCAGCTTTAATTACAGCCTTAGATGATTCGTCTAAAAGTTTTTTTGTAAAATCAATCGCCTGGTTAAGGTTTGATGTTTCTATATATTGACCAGTTGCAATATTATGTCTAACCATAAAGTCTTTGGCAAAGGCCTTAGAGCCTTCTAGCCTTGCACTTTCTTTTCTTGGTCCAAATATTTTTAGCCCCTTATCTTCAAAGACATCAACTAGACCTAGGTTTAGTGGGTCTTCTGGACCGACAATAGTAAAGTCTATTTTATTTTTTTCTGCAAAAGCTACTAGGCCATCAAGGTCTGTAACTTTTATATCTACATTTTCTCCTACTTTTCCAGTGCCGCCATTGCCTGGAGCAAAATATATTTTATCACACATGGGTGACTGGCTTATTTTTTCTCCAATGGCATGTTCTCTTGCACCAGAACCGACAATTAAAATTTTCATAAGTCCTCCAAAAATTAACAAACAACTTTTTCTCTTTTTTATTATAGCAAATATTATAAATCTCCTCAATACAAGGACTAGATTAATAAAATAAAAAAGCCTGGCCTAAACCAAGCTTTGTGCAAGTAAGATTTAAAAAAATACTGGATCTGTAAAAATATCTACAGATAAGTCTTTAAATTCTTCTTCAATTAAATTTTTCATGGAATAGAGGACTGGAAATTCTGATTGAAAATGACCTAGGTCTACTAATAGCAAGTCTTCTTCATAAGCTAATTGACCATCGTGATGTTTAATATCTGCTGTTATTAAAACGTCACAGCCTAGGGCCTTGGCAATTTTTATTCCAAAGGCACCTGATCCGCCAATAAAGGCTAGCTTTTTAATATTGTCCTTACTTCTGCCATAGATTTTATAGTCTTTGAAATTTTTATCTAAAACCTTTTTAAAATCTCCAAGAGAAACTTCTTCTATCTCTCCTACAGTTCCAATTTCATCTTCAAAGTACTGGGATATGTTTTCTAACTTTTTAAGTGGAAACTTTTCTGCTAGAGCATAATTAACTCCACCTACAGCCTTGTCTAAGTTAGTGTGGGCTGAGTAAACAGTGATTGAATTGTCAATTAGTTTTTTTATTAAAGCTCCCTTATAAGTTCCAATGTCAATCTTCTTAATCTCATTAAAGAAAAATGGATGGTGGCAGAGAATTAAATTTTTTCCCTCTACTAAAGCCTTATCAACTGCTCGATCTGTTAGGTCCATAGAAAGCAAAACTCCCTTAAGGTCAGCTTGTTTATCTCCTAATTGCAGGCCACAGTTGTCCCAATCTTCTTGGGTATTTAAGGGTGCAATGGCTTCTATATAATCTATAAGTTCTGAAATTTTAATAGTCATCTAATAGCTCCTTATAAAGTTTAGCTTGTCTTTCTAAGTTTTCTCTTCTCTTTATGGCCTTTATACTTTGTGACTGGCTGGCCTTTTTTATATAATTTTCAGTTTTTTCTAAAAGATGCTCCAAATATTCTTTTAGCACTGGATCTTTTTCTTCTAAAAGATTTTTAGCAAAATAGTAGTCACAGCTAGATCCTAAATCTTTACCAGGAATAAATTTCATTATTTCATAAAATTTATTTTTATCTCTGACTATGGCTTCTTTTGTGATTTTAAAACCATTTGCTACTAAATATTTTCTAACTTGGTCTCTTTGGGTCATTGGTTGCAGGATTAGAGTTTTATCCTTCACTAAGTCAAAGGACTCCTGAAGAATTTTTATAATTAAGTCTCCGCCCATGCCTGCTATAATAACTAGGTCAAAGTCCTTGTCTCTAAGGGGGACAAGGCCGTCGCCTAAAAGAGAAATAACTCTTTGGTCATTGCCTCTGTTGTAGGCAAATCTCTCATTTTTTCTCAAAGATGGCTCAGAAATATCAGTGGCATAAACTTTTTTTGCTAAATTTTCTTCTACTAAATAGTTTGCTACATACCCATGGTCGCAACCAACATCTACTACTATGTCAGCTTTTCCAACTAAATCAACAATTGCACTAAGTCTTTGGTCTAAAATAAGTTTTTTCATTATTCTAAATAATTTTTATTCTAAATAGTCTTTTAGTTTTTTGCTTCTGCTAGGATGTCTTAACTTTCTTAGGGCCTTGGCTTCTATTTGTCTTATTCTCTCTCTAGTTACGTCAAATTCCTTGCCAACTTCTTCTAGAGTTCTAGACCTGCCATCTTCTAGACCAAATCTTAAAATTAAAACCTTCTTTTCCCTTTCATTTAAAGTATCCAAAACTTCTGTAAGTTGTTCTTTCAAAAGTGTAAAAGAAGCAGCATCTGATGGCGAAACTATTTCATCATCTGGAATAAAGTCTCCAAGATGAGAGTCTTCTTCTTCACCAATTGGTGTTTCTAGAGAAACTGGTTCTTGGGCAATTTTTAAAATCTCATGAACCTTGGCTTCGTCTATGCCCATTTCCTTGGCAATTTCTTCTGGAAGTGGGTCTCTTCCAAGTTTTACTATAAGTTTTCTTTGGGTTCTAACTAACTTATTAATAGTTTCAACCATGTGAACTGGTATCCTAATAGTCCTAGCTTGGTCGGCAATGGCCCTAGTTATAGCCTGTCTTATCCACCAAGTTGCATAAGTTGAAAACTTAAAGCCTTTTCTGTAATCAAATTTTTCTACAGCCTTCATTAGACCAAGATTTCCCTCTTGGATTAGGTCTAAGAACATCATGCCCCTGCCTACATATCTCTTTGCTATAGAGACAACAAGTCTTAGGTTGGCTTCAGCTAGTCTTTGTTTGGCAAATTGGTCACCTGCTTCAATAGCCTTGGCAAGTTTAACTTCTTCTTCTGCAGTAAGCAAATCGACTTTTCCAATTTCCTTTAAATACATTCTGACAGGGTCATCTACAGAAATACCTGCAGGAACAGACAAGTCTTCGTCTTCGATATTTATTTCTTCATCATCTTCGTCATCTATATCAGCATCGACGTCAATATCGTCTTCTTCAGCTTCATTTTCTGTCATTACATCTATATGTGCTTTTTCTAATCTTTCATAAACAGAGTTTATTTGTTCAGCGTCTATGTCTTCTTGGTCTTCGTAGGCCTTGGCTACATCTTCATAGGTCAAGTAGCCCTTGCCCTTGCCTGCCTTAATAAGTTCTTCTAAAACTTCTCCTAGTTCTCTGTTCTCTTCAAGTAATTCTTTCGTATCTGTCATAGTATCCCCTCGCTTTAATCTAAGACTACAAATTTATATTTATAAGCTTGTTTATTAGGTCATTTAAAAGTTCAACTTCATCTGGACTTTTATTTTTTTTTGCTTCTAATATTCTAATTCTCTCTACAATATCTCTTCTAGAATTAATAGAGTCTGTTTCTATTAACCTGTCAATCATTTCTTGAACTAGTTGTTTTTTGTCTATTTTTTCAAATTCTAAAACGTCCTTAGATAATTCGGTATATAAAAACTCATCAATTATATAATTATTTCTCAAATATTGCAAGACTGTATCCTTGTCTAAGTTTTCTTCTTCATCAAAGCTAGACTTAATAGATTGGTAAACCTCTTTTAGTTTTTTGTTGTCAATCATAGAGGCATCTAAGGTCTTTGAAAACTCTAAAAAAAGCTCCTTGTCGTCCATCATTAGCTTAAAAATTTCTATAATATCCTTGTCTTTTTGAGACAAGTTAATTTTTTCAGGCCTCTTTGTTGGCTTAACATTATTTATCCTAGGCTGCTTGCCTTTGCCAGCAAAAATTTCCGCCTTTATAGCATCTACTGAAATGTCAAAGTCTTTTGATAGTTTTTTTATCTGTAATTCTCTTTCTATTGGACTTTTTATAGTCTTTATAATGTCTCCAATGTATTTAATCAACTTCACCTGGTCGTCAATTTCATTTAGATTTAAGCTGTCCTTGTAGTCGTCAATTAAAAAATTGTAACCTGATTTGGCCCCTTTAAGTTGGCTTTCATATTGGATAGGACCTTCTTCTTGAATAAATGAATCTGGGTCTAGGTCTCTAGGTAATAAGACTACAGATGCGTCCCAATCTAAAGAATGCAGAACCTTTAAGGCTCTTTTTATGGCAGTCCTTCCTGCCTGGTCTCCGTCATAGGATATATATAAGTTGTCTGTGTACTTTCTCAAAAGTCTGGCCTGGTCAGGAGTAAAAGCTGTTCCCAAGGAGGCAACTGATCCCTTAATTCCAGCTAGGTCTAAGGCTATTACATCAATATAACCCTCGCACAAAATTAGCCTGTCTAGCTTTTTGTGTTTCTCCATTCTATTTAGGCCATAAATTGTCCTGCCCTTGTTATAAATTGGCGAATCTGCTGTATTTATATACTTGGGCATTTCATCACCCATAGCCCTGGCACCAAAACCTAAAACCCTGGACTTGGTGTCAATAATTGGAAAGATAATTCTATTTTTGTAAAAATCATAATATGATCCAGACTTATTTTTTCCAATTAAACCAGCTTTAAAGGCAAGTTCAAGGTCATAACCTTGAGCTTTTAAATAACTTACTAGGTCATCCCAAGAATTTTTTGCATAACCTAGGCCAAATCTTTTAATTCCACCTGGTCCAATATTTCTATTTTTTAAATACCTTAATGGTTCTTTGGCTACTCTTAGGTTTTTCATATAATAGGCGGCTACATCTCTAGTCATTGTATACATTTCGTCCATCATATCCTGATAAGAGTTGTCAATGTTTCCTTTTGACTTAATTTCTACTCCGTATTGGTCTCCTAGCCTTTGGCAGGCTTCTGGAAATGATAGGCCTTCCATTTTCATAACAAAGCTAATCACATTTCCTCCTTCGCCACAGCCAAAACACTTGTAGATTTTCTTTTGAGGAGAAACTGTAAAGGATGGAGTTTTTTCACCATGAAAAGGACAAAGGCCCTTATAATTTGCTCCAGCTTTTTTTAAATCCATATACTGAGAAATTACATCGACTATGTCTGCCCTATCTCTAATTTCTTCTAAAGTTCTATCATCTATAAAATAAGCCATAAAAACATCCTATTTCCACATTTTCGGTTCATAAATTTCTTTCCAAATTTTTATTACAAAGGTGTCTGTCATTCCTGATATATAATCACAAACAATATCTTCGTCACTTGCGTCTAAATTTTTATAAATGTCTAGATGGTGTTTGGGTATTCTGCTCAAGTCCTTGTAATAATAATGATAAAGCTCTGTAAGTATATGACTGATTTTATCTTCTTCGCTTTTTACAAGAGGATTAAGATAGACATTTTCAAACATAAACTTTCTAAGGCCGTTCATTGCTTCTAGAACATGGTCACTCATTGTTATCTTTTTCTTATCCTGAGAAGAATAAATTAAGTCCTTAATCATAGTGTCAATTCTCTTTGAATGACTTTGGCCTAGAACTTCAATGTATCCCTTTGGAATTTGCTCTAAAGAAATTACTCCTGCCCTAATTGAATCGTCAATGTCGTGGTTCAAGTAAGCAATTCTATCTGCAAATTTTAATAGCTCTCCTTCTAAGGTTGCTGCCTTGTTAGTGCCTGAATGATTTCTAATGCCATCTATAACTTCTGCAGTTAAATTTAGTCCTTGGCCTGCCCTTCTTTGTTCTAAATATTTTACTATTCTCACACTTTGTTCGTAATGTTTAAAGCCTCCTGGATGAAGCCTATTTAAAACTTCTTCTCCTGAGTGGCCAAAAGGAGTGTGGCCTAGGTCATGACCAAGAGAAATTGCCTCTGCCAAGTCTTCGTTTAATTTTAAGGCCCTGGCCATAGTCCTACAAATTTGAGAAACTTCTAGGGTATGGGTAAGTCTAGTCCTATAATGGTCTTGTTCAGGAGCGATAAAAACTTGGGTCTTGTGCTTTAATCTTCTAAAGGCCTTTGAATGTAAAATCCTATCCCTGTCTCTTTGAAAGGCAGTTCTAATTTCTGATTCTTCTTCATAAACCTCTCTGCCTAAAGAGTTTTTAGAAAGGCTGGCCCATTTAGATAAGTTTTGTTCTTCTAGGTTTTCAATTTCTTCTCTAATGTTCAATATAATCACCACCTATAAGTCCTACTTACTTATACCCTATATGTCCATGTATGTAACTAAAAAAAGACCACAATGTGTGGCCTTTTATCTTTATTCACCAAAGTTTTCTTTCATGTGATCTATTATTATTCCAGCTGTCTCTTCAATAGACTTGTTAGTTACATCAATTACTAAACATCCTAGGTCCTTCATGATTTTTTTTGAATAATCTAATTCTTCTTCAATCCTGTCTAGAGATGAATAACTAGCACTTGAAGAAAGTCCAAGGGTCTTTAGTCGTTCTTCTCTAATTGCATTTATCTTATAAGGATTGGCGATTAATCCAATGACCCTTCTCTTATCTTTTTTGTAAACTTCATCTGGAACAGGAACCTCTGGCACAAGTGGAATATTTGCAACTTTAAAGTGTTTGTTGGCTAAATAAATTGAAAGTGGTGTTTTTGAAGTTCTAGAAATTCCAACTAAACATATATCTGCATTCTTGGCTCCTCTTGGGTCCTTGCCGTCGTCATAAGTTACTGCAAATTCTATACACTCAACTTTTTTAAAATAGTTTTCGTCTAACCTTCTTATTAAACCAGGTTCTCTAAGAGGAGCTTCTTTAAGAACTTTTTCCATAGCATCTAAAGGTGGTCCCATTACATCAACTAGGGCTACATTTAATTCCTCAGCCTTGTCTTGGATAAATTTTCTGGTTTTTTCTTCTACAGTTGTATAAACTACCATAGAATTTTCTTCCTTGGCAGCCTCGTATAAAATTGGTTCAATCATTCCAATTGAATTGTGGTAGGGAAATCTTTTTATTTCATAATCATCTAAGTCAAATTGTCTAATTGCTGCCTTGGCTATTTGTTCTCCAGTTTCTCCTATAGAATCTGATAATACATAAATTTTTAAATATTTCATAATAATTCCTCACCATCATAATTGTAGCCCATTTTTACAAAAAGGCTGGTAATATTTGTTTTAGTAACCCTGCCTACAACTTTTATTCCACTAGCTGTCCTTTCAATAACTGGAACTCCATCAATATGAGAATTTACAATTTTCTTTGCACACTCGTAAACAGATGTAGTTCTTTCAACTGATTTTATATTTGGCATCTTTGTCATAATTGACTTTATTGGAGTCGTTTTTATATCAAGGTCGCTAATGGCTGCTTTCAAAAGGTCCTTTCTCGAAACAACACCAACTAAGGACGAGTCTTTAGTTATATAAATGCTGCTAACATTTTCTAAAAACAAAAACACAATAGTGTCATAAATTGAGACAAAGTCTTCAACTATAACTGGCATGCTCATAATGTTTTCAACTGCATAGTATTTTAATACCTCAGTGAAAACTATGTAATTTTTACTTCCCTGATAATAATAGCCAAATTTTTCATTAAAGGCTATTACGCTAAGGTTTTCTAACAAGGCCAAGTCAGATTCTAGATCTGACTTTGGCACTTGTAGTTTATCGGCTATTTCATTTTCAGATAGCCTTCCTTCTTCTTTTAATAAGTTAATAATTCGCTCTTGCTTTTTATTAAAGTTCAACTTGAGACTCCTTACATAACAATTTTAGAAAAATCAATAATGGTATGCATAAATTTATTTATTGTATCAAGTAGACCTAGCCTATTATTTTTAAGTGTTTCATCTTCATCAAAAACTAGGACATTATCTAAGAAGTTATTAATTGGCTCTTGCATACTTACAGCCTCTTCTAAAACTTTCTTATAGTCTAAATCCCCAACTGTTGATTCAATTTGGTCTTTAACACTAAGGTAGGTCTTATAAAGATCTTTTTCGTAGTCATTAAAGTAGTCTTCACTAAAGTCAAAGCTTTCAGCCTTAACAGCAATATTATTTAATCTAGCAAAGGTTTCAACTTCCTTAGACCTGTCTGTCTGATCAAACCATTCTTTTAAGTCAAAGGCTTTTTTGAAAATATTGTAAATGTCGTCGTCTTGAGTGTCTATAATCGCATCTACTAGGTCGTATCTTACTCCTTCGTCAAGTAAAATTACCTTAATCCTAGATAAGAAGAAGTCATAAATTTCCTTAGACACACTTTCATAGTCAAAAACTAGAGAATTATTTTCAACATAGATAAATAAGGCGTCTTTTATTGCCTCTTTAATTGACAGTCTCCAGTTATTTTTTCTAATAATTCTTATTATACCAAGGGTTGACCTTCTTAAAGCAAATGGATCTTGGGATCCTGTTGGTGCCATTCCTATTGCAAACATTCCAGCTATGGCATCTAACTTTTCTCCAATTGAAAGTATAGAACCAACTGTTGTCTCTGGTAGGCTATCTCCATTAAATCTAGGCTTATATTGTTCTCTAATAGCTTCTGCTACTAAACTGTCTTCGCCAGATTTTTTTGCATAAATTTCTCCCATAATACCTTGAAGTTCAGAAAATTCATCAACCATGTGAGTAAGCAAGTCGTTTTTTGATAAATATGCTGCTCTTTTTACTTGGTCTTGGGACTCTTTTGCAATATCTAATTGGTCGCCAATTTTTTCTACTAGTTCTTCAATCCTATCAACTCTGGTTTTCATTGAACCTAGTTTTTCGTGATAGATAATTCCACTTAGGGCTTCGTTTAATCCTGCAAAGTCTGTAGCTAAATCTTCGCCATAGAAAAACTTAGCATCTTCAAGTCTGGCAGAAAGAACTTTTTCATTGCCTTTTATAACTACATCCTTGTGGTCATCTGTTCCATTTACAATTGAAATAAAGTATGGAAGTAGAGTTTTCTCATCCTTGTATATAGGAATATATCTTAGGTGCTCCTTCATTGTTGTTGTAATTACAATGTTGGGAAACTCTAGATATTCTTCTTTTATTGATCCTAAAATTGGTGTAGGATATTCATTTATATTTGTAAGCTCGTCAATTAGATCTGAGTCTTCAATAATATCTCCAGAAACTTCCTTGGCTAACCTATTAGCTTCTCTTTTAATTATATTTTTTCTTTCTTTAGCATCTACAATTACATAGTTTTCTTTTAAAACTTTTTCGTAAGCACTAGGTTCAGTTAAAACTATATGGTCTGAGCCTAAGAACCTGTGGCCCCTAGTTATATTTGAACAACTAATGCCTTCAAGGTCTAGAGGAAGAACCTCTGATCCATAAAGAGAAACTAGCCATCTAATAGGTCTGGCAAATCTTAGGTTTTTGCCGCCCCATTTCATATTTTTAGGAAAGTTTATTCCCTTAATTAAAGCTGGAACTTGGTCAGCAAAAATTTCTTCAACAGTTTTTGCCTTTACAGTTTTTTTGCCATAAATATAGTCGTCTTTAATTTCTATGTCAGCTTCAGTAAAACCTTGAGATCTCATAAAGCCTTGAAGGGCCTTTGATGGATTGCCTGCTTCGTCGTAGGCAATTTTTGCACTTGGTCCCTTTAGTTCAACTTCACTGTCAGAAAGGTCAGCTTCTAAATCTTTTATAAGAAGGCTTAGTCTTCTTGGTGTAGAGTATTTTATTATTTTATCAAAACTTAATTTGTTTTCTTCAAGGAGTTTTTTAAAGTCTCCTTCAAATTGGTCAATGGCCCTATTTATATATCTAGCTGGAAGTTCTTCAACTCCAATTTCTAATAAATAATCTTTCACTTATTTTTCCTCCTTTTTAAGTAAAGGATAGCCCATTTCTTCCCTTTGTTTTACATAAAGGCTGGCAACTTTTCTAGCCAGATTTCTAACTCTTTGGATATAGCCAGTTCTTTCAGAAACAGAAACTGTTCCCCTAGCGTCTAAGAGATTGAAAACATGGGAGCACTTTAGAACATAGTCATAGGCTGGAAGAACTAAGGCGTCTTCATCTATAATTCTAAGAGCTTCTTTTTCGTATTCGTTAAACAAGTTTCTTAAAAGGTCCTTGTCTGATTTTTCAAAGGCATAAACTGAATGTTCGTATTCAGCCTTTTTAAAAATGTCGCCGTATTTTATATTTTCATTCCACTGGATGTCATAGACATTGTCAACTTCTTGTAAATAAAGGGCAATTCTCTCTAAACCATAAGTAAGTTCACCAGATTCAAGATCGCAATTTATTCCTCCCACTTGTTGGAAGTAGGTAAACTGAGTTATTTCCATGGCGTCAATCCAAACTTCCCAGCCTAGGCCCCAAGCTCCAAGAGTTGGTGACTCCCAGTTGTCTTCAACAAATCTTACGTCGTGGACAGTTGGGTCGATACCTATGGCTTTTAAAGAGTTTAAGTATAGGTCTTGAATGTTTTCTGGTGCAGGTTTTAAAATAACTTGAAATTGATGGTGTTGATAAAGTCTATTGGGATTTTCTCCATATCTACCATCATCAGGTCTTCTTGAAGGTTCAACATAACAAACCTTCCAAGGTTCTGGGCCTAGGGCCTTTAAAAAAGTATTAGGGTTCATAGTTCCTGCCCCTACTTCTACATCATAGGGCTCCATAACTAAACAGCCTTGCTTGCCCCAATATTCTTTAAGTTTAAAAACTAAATCTTGAAAATACATTTTTTCCTCCTCTAAATCCCAAAAAACTTGTCATAGCGAATTTGAGATTTTAATCCATCTATTTCTATATTATAAGTCAAATATCCATATATAAGCCTATGGAGGTCCTTCATTGTCTTTTCATCAAAGTCAAAAGAATAAAAATCTTCATACTTGGAAAAAAGTAATTTTATAAGTGCCTCATAGGTGGATTTGTTTAATTTAACACAGTCATCAAAATTATTCAAACAATTATCACAGACAATGCCGCCACTTTCGTTAGAAAAATAAATATTTGAAAAATTTCTAGTCTCACAAGATGAGCAAAGTTCTAACCTTGGCCTAAAACCAATGTGAGAAATATATTTAATCATAAAGGCCAAATTTATTAAATCAGGGTCAAGACTGAAATCTTGTAAGTATTTAAAAGTCTTTATTACCAGGTCATAGACTGTGCTGTCAACTTGGTTTTCTAACATTGTCAGATCTACAATTTCACAAATTAAATCTCCAATAATTACCCTTTTTGGGTCCTGGCCTAGGGATAGGTTTGAGTCAATAATTTTTGCCTTTTCTATATAATAAGAATTTTTATTAAGCCTTAGTGTAAAGTCTGACTCAACAAATTTTTCTGTAACTAGCATTAGCCCCCTAGTTGGAAGCATGGCTCCTGATACAAATACATTGATTTTGCCCCTGTCTCTGGTGAGAATATTTACAATTTTAGAAGACTCCTTGTACCTGTTTTGGAAAATAACTAGGCCCCTAGTCTTTATAAGCTTATTTGTATCCAAAGTTCTTTAACTTGTCTTCCTTTTCTCGCCAATTTTTTTCAACCTTGACCCAAAGGTCTAAGTTTACTTTTTTATCTAAAAATTTCTCTAAATCTTCAGTGGCCTCCAGGCGGATTTTCTTTATCATAGACCCGCCTTTTCCTAAAATAATTCCCTTGTGAGAGTCTCTTTCTGTATAAATTGTTGCTCCAATGTTAAAGCTATTTCCATCTTTACTGTCCTTTACAGAGTCAACTATAACTCCAATACCGTGGGGAACCTCTTCTCTTAAGTTGGTCAAGGTCTTTTCTCTAATTATTTCTGAAATTATAAATCTCTCAGACTTGTCTGTAATATAGTCTTCTGGATAATACTTGGGTCCTTGAGGCAAATATTCTTTTATTGTATTTAAAAGCTGAGAAACATTGTCTCCCATACTTGCAGAAAATGGAATAATTTCGCTTATAAAATCTAAGTCCTTGTAGAGAGAAATTAATTCTAAGATTTTTCCCTTTTCAACTGTGTCTACCTTGTTAATCGCCAAAATTACTGGCAGGTCTAAGGTCTTTAAAAAATTAATAATGTCTGTGTCTCTAGCTCCAATATAAGGGCTAGCATCTACTATATATAAGATTAAATCAGCATCAACTACTGATTCTTTTGAAATATTTAGCATATAGTCACCTAGTTTGTTTCTAGGATTTTGCATGCCAGGAGTGTCTACAAAAATAATCTGAGACTCATCGTCATTGTAAATCATTTTTATTTGGTCCCTGGTTGTTTGTGGCTTGTTAGAAATAATAGAAATCTTTTCTCCTAAAAGCCTATTTAATAAGGTAGACTTTCCAACGTTGGGCCTACCAATTACAGATACGAAACCTGATTTTGTCATTAAAATCTCCTTTATAAAATTTGAAAAATAAGTACCCCAACTAAGATGCCTAATAAAGACCCTGCTACAACTTCTAAGGTCGAGTGAATTTTTCCCTCTACTCTTGACTCTGCAACTAATAGAGCCATAATGTAGGCGAGAATTGTAATAATTGTATTGTCTGCACTAGTTGAAATAATTGTTGCACAACAAAAAGCCAATGATGAGTGGCCTGAAACTGCCCCACCTTGAAGATGGCTGCCTTTAGAATAACCTTTTAAGAGGGCCTTTAAGCCTAGAGTTATTACTAAAACTAATAATATCGCCATCAAAGTTAAATGAGATGGGGATTGAGTAATTCTCAAAACTACAGCTGACCTAACTTGGTCCAGTCTATCAAAGAATAATAAATATCCAACAGCAACTGAATTTATTGCTGCAAGAAGCACTCCACCTGCTGCTATATCCTTGGCAACTTTTGCCAGTGGATGGTAATCTTCTGTAACTAAGTCAATGGTCTTTTCAATAGCCGTGTTCATAAGCTCTGCCACAATAACAAAAGAAATAGTTAGAAGCAAGAGAATGTACTCTACCCTTGAAAAATTAAAAAACATAGAGAGAAACAAAACTATTAAAGCTGCACTATAGTGGATCTTCATATTTCTCTCAGTTTCAACTGCAATAATCAAACCATTAATGGCATAGTTAAAAGAATCAATTAAGGCTAAGATTATATTTTTGTTCTTGTCTCTTTTCATCTTAAAATCCCTAGTCTTTCCATAATTGCATCTTCCCTAGGCCTCATAATAAGCCTGTCCCCTTCTTCAATATGGTCGTAGCCTAAAAGATGTAAGAGGCTGTGAACAGTTAAATAAGAAAGTTCTCTTTCTTCACTGTGACCATATTCTAAAGCCTGGTCTTTTATTCTATCTAAGTTAATAAAAATATCTCCTAAAAAATATTGGATTTGGTGAACTTCTTGAGCTTCAAAAAATTCTTTTGCCCTGCCTTCATATGAAATAAATTCAACTAGGTCCATAGGAAAGGATAAAACATCAGTGACCTTGTCTACATTTCTGTAGTCTCTGTTGACTTCCTGAATTTTTTCTCCATTGACTAAAAAAACACTGGCAGAAATATTTTCATCTATTCCCATAAAGGCCAAAGAAGTTTTTATGGCATTTTCAATTAAGGCATAAGAGTTTTCATCAACATCTTTGCCACTTTCGTTTAAAATTTCTAAGTCTAGCATAAAATCTCCTCCAGTCTTTGGCATACATAATATTATTTTACCACTTTTCCCCTAAAATTTCACTTTAAAAACCCAGATTTTAAAAAAAGGAATCCTAGGATTCCAATTTTTTCTCTAATGCTTTTTTCTTTTCTTCTGCCTCTTCATAGGCTTCAATAATTTTTTGAACTACAGAGTGTCTAACAATATCACTTTTATCTAAAAATATAAAGCTGACCTTGTCTATATCGTGGAGAATGTCAATTACTTCTAAGAGACCTGACTTTTGTCCCCTTTTTAAGTCAATTTGAGTTATGTCTCCATTTACAATTGCCTTTGATCCTTGGCCAAGTCTAGTTAAGAACATTTTCATTTGTTCGCTAGTTGTGTTTTGGGCCTCGTCTAAAATAATATAAGAATTGTCTAAGGTCCTTCCTCTCATATAAGCAAGAGGTGCAACTTCGATTATGTTTTTTTCTAAAAGATCGTAGAAAACATCTGCTCCAAGCATATCAAAAATTGCATCATAAAGAGGTCTTAAATAAGGATCGACTTTCATTTGCAAGTCTCCTGGCAAAAATCCTAAATTTTCTCCTGCTTCAACTGCTGGCCTAGTTAAAATTATTCTAGCAACTTCCTTTTCTTTAAAGGCTTTAACTGCCATGGCAACAGCCAAATAAGTTTTTCCAGTTCCAGCTGGCCCTACGCCAAAGGTTACATTGTTAGTTTTTATGGCGTCAATGTATCTTTTTTGACCTAGGGTCTTTGGTCTAATGACCTTGCCAGTTGATGAATAAATAATTGCCTCTTTAAAATGTTTGCTTAAATCTACTTCAGGATTTTTCTCTCCCTGGTAGACAAGATATTTTACATCTCTTAGGCTTAGGGATTTTTGTTGTTTTAAAACTTTAAAAAGGGACTTTAAGTGTTTTTCGACCTTAGAAATATTTTCTTCACTAGGTCCACTTATTAATAAATAGCCTTCTTTTAATTTAATCCTAACTTGAAACTTGTCTTCAAGGAATTTAATATTTTCATCTAGCCTGCCAAAAAGTTGGCTTAGATCTATAGTGTCAATGTGATTAATGTCTATTTCTCTTTTAAATTCTGTCATTTATACCTCGCTTTATCTTATTTTACTATAAAAACAAATACAAGTTCAAGGCAAAAAACAAAGGCAGCATCTTGCCACCTTCGTCTTTCCTTTTTTAATTTCTTCTCAAAGCCACAGGCTTGTCTAAAATCTCTTTCATAATTATAGCTTCTTTCAAGTCTAAAGATTTTTTAGAGCCTTCAAAAATTTCTAATTCAAAATCTTCATCAACATTATTTATTGCATCGTAGTCATAATCAAACATTGGATTTTCTTCATCAGACCCATAAAGAGAAAGTTCATATTCTTTAAATCTTTGGACCTGAAGGACTTCTGGCTCTAAATAGTCAGGATCCATACTATAAGCTTTATTTTCTTCAGCTCTTTTTTTCCTGCTTTTTTCAAAAATATAAGTTGATTGGTCTCTATCTTTTGGATTTTTAGAATTTCTATACAAAGATTTTTCTAAACCGCCTAAAAATTCACCAAGGTCTCTTTTATTTGCCTGTCTTTGAGCCTTCTTCCTTTGAACTGAAGAGTCAAAGGTATTTTTCTTTGGTCTATCTGCCTTATAATCTTCGTATTTTTCATATTTATTAGTAAATTTTCCTTTTTCCAAAGACTTACTAATTACCAAATAGACTATTAATAGGATAAATTTCCACATCTATTTCACATCCTAGTTGTTTATTTTGTCCTTATCGTCGTCTGCCTTTGATTTTTCATCTACTCTTGCAATAGATTCTCTCATGTCAGTATCTGCCATTACATTTTTCATATTATAGTAGTCCATAACTCCAAGCTTTCCAGATTTTAATGCTTCTGACAAGGCTAGTGGAACTTGAGATTCTGCTTCAACAACCTTGGCCTTCATTTCAACAACTTGGGCCTTCATTTCTTGTTCTCTAGCTAGGGCCATGGCTCTTCTTTCTGATGCCTTTGCTTCTGCAATCTTCTTGTCAGCTGCAGCTTGGTCAGCTTGAAGTTTTGCGCCAATATTTCTAGCTACGTCAACGTCTGCTATATCAATAGATAAAATTTCAAAGGCTGTACCTGAATCAAGGCCCTTGTCTAAAACTACCTTAGAAATGTTATCAGGATTTTCTAAAACTCCCTTGTAGGATCCAGAAGAACCAACTGTTGTTACAATACCTTCACCAACTCTGGCTATAATAGTTTCTTCACCAGCACCACCAACAAGTCTGTCAATATTTGCCCTAACAGTTACTCTTGCCTTTACAATAACTTCAATTCCGTCTTGGGCAACTGCAGAAATATTTGGAGTTTCAATTACCTTTGGGTTAACAGAAACTTGGACTGCTTCTAAAACATTTCTTCCTGCAAGGTCAATGGCTGCTGCCCTTTCAAATACTAGAGGGATGTTTGCCCTTTGGGCTGCAATTAATGCATCTACTAAGGTGTTAATATTACCACCTGCTAGATAGTGAGCTTCTAATTCAGAAATATCTAAGTCTAGTCCTGCCTTTGTTGCCTTAATAAGAGGATTAACTATCCTAGAAGGGACAACCCTTCTTAGTCTCATTCCAACTAGGTTAGAAAGTTTAATTCTAACTCCAGAGAAAAATGCTGTTACCCATAGTCCTACTGGAATAAATGTAAAAAACATTACCAGCAAAAAGATAACTAAAATAGTAATTAAAATTGTACCAATACCTAATCCACCCATACTTTTAAATCTCCTTTACAATTATTGTGTTTCCGTGAAGTTTTATTACTTCTACTGTGCGATCCTTATCTATAAAAGTTGACTCTGAACTTGCGTCAAATTTTATACCATTAATTTCTATAAAGCCGTAAGGCCTTAACATTGTAAGAGTCTTTCCCCTATCTCCAATTTTAATCTTTGCATCATCAACCTTTTTGTCAGGTCCAGAAGTTCCCTTAATGGCAGTAGTCAAGGTTATATTAGAAAAAGTCCTAGAGTTAAGACCAAATTTGAAAATCAAATATATAACTCCACTTGTAACAACAATGGCTATAACAATTGAAGTTAAAGCCTGCTGAAGACTAGCCATAGAAGTTGCAAGGCCTATTATTGAAAGGGTTATTCCAGCTATGCCTGGTAGGCCAAAACCTGGAATAAATAACTCTACAACAATTAAAACTGCCCCTACCATAAAGCAAATTAGTGAAATCCAAGAGGCATTTCCTACCATTAAGTTTGAGCCAAAGAAAAGGGCAAAGGAAACTAGGGAAATAATTCCTGGGACTCCAAAGCCTGGCATTAATAGTTCAACAACTAAACCAACAAAGGCTAGGACTATTAATATAGAAGAAACCCACTGCTTAGAAATACTTTTAGCAAACTTTGTTGCCCAATCTTCACTGGCATAGACCTTAGAGTATGATTGAAAACCCAAAGTTTTTATAAGGTCGTCAAGATCTTTTGCTGTCCCGTCAGAAGCTTTTAAATCTTCTGCTTCTTTGGCAGTTAGATTGAGTAAACTGCCTTTTGGGCTTATACCTGGAATATCCATTTGAGAATCTGCCATGGCTTCAAAAATTTCAGGGTCTCGGCCTTGGACTTGGGCTGTGTTTCTAAGGAGGGACTTCCACATAGATAATACTTTTTCCGTATTAGGAATAGTTTCTGCAGATCCTATTGTCCCTCTTGGGCTCATATAAATATGATCACAAGATAGACTAATTAAAACTCCAGCTGACTCTGCCTTAGAATTAATATAGCAAGTTGTTGAAAGACTTGAGTCTAAAAGAGAATTTTTTATCTCCTCTGCCCCATCAACTAAGCCGCCATAAGTATCTAAGTCTACAATTAAATGACTGGCTCCAAGGTCTTCTGCTTCTTTAATAGCCTGGTCTACATACCTAGAAGATGCCTTGGTTATTTCTTCTTTAAGGGGAAGAATATAAATTGTGTCTTCTTTTGCCTCAGCAAAAACTAAATTTGATGTTGCCAGTAAAATAATAAATAGAAAAATTATTATTTTTTTAAGTGATCTCTTTCCCAAAGTTTCTACTCCTTTCTTAATTTTTTTATTTAAAGTTTTTTCATCAACATGTATTTAATTTAACTATTATTATACCTATACCCACAAAATAAAAAAAGCCTCTAGATTTTCTAGAAGCTTTTTGTTTTTGTAAAATAAATTTAAGTCTTTATAAAACCCTAACCTAATAAAACCATTTCAAAATCTGCAAGAAATTCTTTATTAAAGTTTTCTTCATAGGCCTTGGTCTCTTCATTTATTAAATTTAATTTTTCTTCAGACAAGTTCTTTGCTGCAAAGGGATAAAGAACTTGGTTTTCTTTTTCTGCATGTCGTCTTAATAAATAAACATAGGCCATACCGTGGCCGATTATGTCTAATTTATTTTTTGTAGACGGGTCAGCTTCATAAGACTTAAGAGCCTTTTCAAGTTCAAGGGTTGTAAACCTAGCTAGGTCATGTTCAACTAACATACCTGAGCGAATTAGTTTATCTGCTAAAGGTCCTAAATCTTCTAACATATACTTAAAGAGAATATCCTCCTCTTTTTTGTGGTGGTGGCCATCAGCATAGACTCTAATAAAGTTAATTGATTTTTCAAAAAAATTTATACCAATTTCTTCTTTGCCATCTAAAATATTTATAAATTTCTCTTCTAAAATATTAGTAAAGTTTAAAATATTTTCGTGTTCTCTTTCTAAAATTTCTATTCCGTACATTTTTTTTCTCCTATTTATCCCTTAGAAAGTTTTTTATAGTCTTCTCGAGTTAGACCATAACAAACTAAATCAATATAAGTAGGTCCCTTTTTTAAGTGGCCTTTGAGAGTTCCTTCATATTTGAGTCCTGCCTTTTTCATAACCTTGCCAGATGCAGGATTTGAAGCAAAGTGCTCTCCATAGACTTTGTTATAAGATCTTTCGTCAAAGACATAAGAAATAATTCTCTTTAAACACTCAGTCATTATTCCCTGATTTCTATAAGGAGCTCCTAACCAGTAGCCAATAGTCGCCCTCTTGTGGACTTGAGATAAATCTAAACTTATACAACCTATTACTTCTCCATCTTCCTTTCTACAAATTGCCAAGGTAATTTGTCTATCTAAATCCCAAGATTTTTGCAAATATTCTATCCATTCAATAGAATCAATAAGTTTGTAAGGAAATGGAAGCAAAAATGTGTTGTCATAAATACTCTTGTCGTTACAAAGTTCCGCCACCTTTTTTGCATCCTCAGTCTTAAAGGGTCTCAAAATAAAATTTTTACTGTAAAGTCTAAAGTCTTCCATCACAGTCTTCCAGAAATCCTAGTTAGCTCTCTAAGTTCATCAATAATTTGCTTGTTTATGCCATCGTCTTTCATTCTCCAAGTCCAATTGTCTCCAATTTTACCTGGGTTGTTCATTCTTGCCTCGTTGCCTAGGTCTAAGAAGTCTTGCATTTGGAAAATTGCCATAAATGAAACAGAGGTCATTGCCCCTCTAATTAGGCCGTGGTTAAAGCCTTCTTCTTCATCAATATTAAAATATTTTCTAGCAAATTGTAATTCATCTTCTCTGGCATTTGCTGCCCAGCCTTTGATGGTGTCATTGTCGTGGGTGCCAGTATAAATAACTGAATTGTCAACTAAGTTGTGAGGAAGGTAGTCACTACTTGCATCTGGATTAAAGGCAAATTGAAGGACCTTCATAGATGGAAAACCTGTTTCTTTTCTAAAGTTAACAACTTCTTCAGTTATATAACCTAGGTCTTCAGCAATAATAGAAAGTTCTCCAAGTTCTTCTTTTACCTTATTGAACAAGTCCATGGCTGGTCCTAGTTCCCATGACCCTCTTCTGGCATTTTCATCTCCATAGGGAATCTTCCAATAAGATTCAAATCCCCTAAAGTGATCTAGTCTTAGGACATCAAAAATTTCTAAATTGTGTTTGATCCTATTAATCCAAAAGTTATAGCCCTCTTCTTTGTTGGCCTCCCAATCATAAACTGGATTACCCCAAAGCTGACCATCTTCTGAAAAATAATCTGGTGGACAGCCTCCTACATACTTGGGCCTTAGGTCCTTTTCCATTTGAAATAGCTGAGGCTTGGTCCAAATTTCTAAAGAATCTGCTGCCACAAAAATTGGCAGGTCTCCTATAATTTTTATATTTCTTTCATTGACATAGGCCTTAAAGTCTGTCCATTGTTTAAAAAATTCATATTGGATAAACTTTTGAAAATCTATTTCTTCTTGATGGTCTCTAGCAAATTCTTCTAAGGCTATAGGGTCTCTATACTTGTAAGAGTCAGGCCAACTGTAAAAATTTTTTCCAGCAAACTTATTTTTCAGGGCCATAAACAAGGCATAGTCGTTTAACCAATCTTTTTTTTTGGCCACAAAGTCTTGAAAGCCCATATTGCCAATATCAAAATTTGCAAAGGCCTTTTGTAAAATTGGATATCTTTCATTGTAAAGTCTTGCATAGTCAACTTTTTCAGGATCAAAACCTTCTTCTAATGACGCCAAGTCTTCCTTGGTTAAAAGGCCATCTCTAACTAAATAGTCTAAGTCTATAAAGTAAGGATTGCCAGCAAAGGAAGAAAATGAAGCATAGGGACTGTCTCCATAACCTGTTGGTCCAACTGGCAGAAGCTGCCAATACTTTTGTCCTGCAGCTTTTAAAAAATCTGCAAAATCTCTGGCCTTGTCTCCTAGGGTTCCAATTCCATAAGGGCCTGGTAGAGAGCTTATATGCATGAGAATTCCTGAACCTCTATTTTGTTTTGTTTCTTTGTAGTCGTATTTTTCATCTAACATATATTTTTACCTACTAATTTATTCTAAGGGTTGTCTCTCCATCAAAAAAGTGTAAGGCTTCTAGGTCAAAGGTAAAGTTGTGCTTTTCATCTACTGCATATTCATAGTGGCCTGGCACACTCATTACACATTCATTGCCATCTTCAAGGACAGTATAGAGAAGTTTTTCCTTACCTAGGTTTTCTATTACATCAATTCTAGCAACAAAGGAATTTTTATCTTCTTTTTTTGATAAAAATCTTTCAGAGCGAATGCCCATTACCACTTTTTTCCCTTCATAGGCCTTTAACTTTTCCTTGTCTTCATCCCTTGGGTCTACAATTATTACTCCTGAGTCAGAAACAAATTTATTGTCCTTCATCTTACCCTCAAAAATATTAATAGTTGGTGACCCAATAAATTGGGCTACAAAAAGATTCTCTGGTCTGTTATAAAATTCTTCAGGCTTGCCTACTTGTTGGACCTTTCCCTTGTCTAAGAGAACAATTTTTGTTGCCATAGTCATTGCTTCAGTTTGGTCGTGGGTTACATAAATAGATGTTGTTCCCAGTTGCTTATGGAGCCTTACTAGTTCAACTCTCATGTGTTCACGAAGTTTTGCATCTAGGTTTGATAGGGGCTCGTCCATTAAAAATACTCCAGGTTTTCTAACCATGGCCCTGCCCAAAGCAACTCTCTGTCTTTGGCCGCCTGAAATATCAGATGGCCTGTTATAAAGATAGTCTTCAATTTGTAAGACCTTGGCCGCTTCTAATACCCTTTGATGGATGACTTCTTTTCTCTCTTTTTTCATCTTTAGAGAAAAGGCCATATTTTCATAAACTGTCATATGAGGATATAGTGCATAAGATTGGAAAACCATGGCTATATCCCTGTCTGATGGGTCAACCTTGTTCATTAACTTGCCATCAAATAAAAGCTCACCTTCGGTAATAGAGTTAAGCCCTGCAATCATACGTAAAAGGGTTGACTTTCCACAGCCAGAAGGCCCTAATATTACGCAAAATTCTTGGTCATCTATAAGCAAATCTATATTTCTAATGGTGAAGTTTTCTCGTCCTTCGTACTTCTTGCCGATATTTTTTAATTCAACTTTCACTTTTTCCTCCTAGCCTTTAACTGATCCTGCAGATAGTCCTGATACTAATTCCTTTTGCAAGGAAATAAATAAGATTATTATTGGAATAGCTGTCAACAAACCTCCTGCTGCAAAGGCAGGTTGATTCATGGTCCTAACGTCGTTAATTAAAGTAAAGAGTCCTGTTGCCAGCGTATAATTTTTTGGATTTGTCAGTAGAATACTTGGTAGCATATAATCCATAAAGGGTCCTATAAAAGACCAAAGGGCAATAATTGCAAGCATTGGCCTTGCTATAGGCATAATAATTAACCTGTAAACCTGCATATTGTTACAGCCATCTATTCTAGCAGCGTCGTCTAGCTCTGTAGATACTGAATCTATATAGCCCTTTAAAATAAAGGTATTAGAAGCTATCCCTCCTGCTGCATAAATTAAAATTAACATAAACCTTCTCGAAAAAACTGGAAGGACTCCAGAGATAATTGAGTGAATAGCATAGTAGGCTGTAATACCTGCAAAGGTTGGGATTGTTTGGATTAGCATAATTGCAAGTAGACTCATCTTCTTTCCCCTAAACCTAAACCTTGAGTAGGCATAGCCTGTAAAGGAGACAATTAGTAAGGTAATTATCGCCGTTAGAATTGCTATATAAATAGTATTTCTCACCCAATATAAAAAGTAGGTTTCTTCAAAAAGATACTGAAAATTCTTTAAGGAGAAGACAAATTCAGAGTTTAGAGAAATGTTTCTTCCTTGGTTGCCATTAAATGAAGATACTACCATCACTGATAGGGGCCAAAGAATAACAAAGGCCCAAATTATCATAATGACATAAGAAATAACAAGTAAGACCTTGCCCACTCCTGTAAGAGGCTGTTTGTCAGACAAATAAAGTTGGGAATCTTTTTTCTTTTTCTTAAACATCTTAATCCTCCTTAAAGGCCTTAGTATTCCTGTAGCCTAAAAATGAAACAAACATTATGACTAGGGAAATTACTATGGTTATTGCTGCCCCAATACCCTGGTACTGGTTTTCTATAGTTAGCTTATAAATATAAGAAATTAACAAGTCTGAAGATCCAGCTAAATTACCATAAAGGGTTGGGAAAAACGGTCCACCTCTGTTAAACAAATAAATTATTGAAAAGTTATTAAAGTTAAAGGTGTACTGGTTTATTAGTAGAGGTGCTGTTTGATATAAAACTAGGGGAATAGTTATTCGCAAGGTCTGTTGAAATCCCTTGGCCCCATCAATTTCAGCTGCCTCATAAAGGTCTTTTGGAATTCCTTGAAGAACTCCAGTTGACAATAAGAAGATATAAGAAGATCCCAACCAGCCTTGTAATAAAATTAGGCTCAGCCTTGTTAATTGGGTTGAGTTTTTTATATCAACATTGACATTAAAGGTAGAATTTATTACATCTGTCAAAGGTCCACCTCTAGATACCATTAGAGAAAAGAACATAATGGTTATAAAGGCAGGCACAGCCCAAGGTAGTAGATAAATAGTTCTGAAAATTTTCTTGCCCTTAACTCTGTCTTGGTTAACAAGTAAGCTTAAAATAAAACCAATAGCTATGGCCAAAGTAGTAGCTCCTAGAGTCCATACAATGGTCCACCTTAAAATTAGCCAAAAGGCTCCTCCAGCTACCCCCTCACCCTTGGCAATAAGGGCATAATTACTTAGGCCAATCCAAGAAAATTTATTTTGGTGGTCTGGATCCATATTAGTAAAGGATATTAAGAGTGTGGTCACTATTGGAATCAAAACTATAAAGGCTATTAACAAGTAGGCTGGTATAGAAACCAAATATGGAAAGCCTTCTCTGTTTAAAGTCTGCTTAGTTTCAAACCAAGTGTTTACCCTAACTCCTTTAATATTTTTCTTTTCAGTCCTATAGACGTCTACAAAGGAAAAGACAAATAAAAATATTGCTATTAATATTAGTAAAATTGAAATTATTCCCTCTATCATAAAGATAATAGACCTGTCCATTCTAGCTCCATCATGGGCCAGTGAAATTAGACCATAGAAGCCCTCGCCTTGATAATTGCCAAAACCTAAAAAATAAGGGATAGCAAGAAAATAAATATAGAGAGAGCCTAAGAAAAATAGACCTGCCTTAACTGGCTGCTTGTTTAACAGTTGACCTAGACCAGGTACAAGGGCGCCAATTATAGTGTTAATTAAAGAACTTTTTTCTATTTCTTCTGGAATTTTTCTCTTTGTGTCAGCTATATCTGACTTCATAACCTTGATCATAGATTTTGTATCTAGCTTAAGGTGGTGATTAATATTTTCAATTTCCTCTTCCAGGGATTTTTTTGGATTTTCATAGGAATAAACTAAGACGTCTTCCTTGGCCCTAGTCTTGGCTATTTTTACCTCGTTGTTGTAGGCCTTTTGAGAAATTAAACCTGATTTTTCCTTGGCCTTAATTTCTAAAATTTCTTTTTCAAGGTCTGCCTTTCTAGCTTCCTTATAGGCTTTTATTTCTGCTTCTTTTTTTGCAACTTCTTTTGCATCTATTTTAGCTAGGGCTTCCTTCTTTTCCTTTAAAAGCTTAGATAGATTTTTGTGGTTGTCTATTATATCTGGTATGTGCCTAAGCTTGTGGGCAGAAATTTCATACTCTAGCTGGGCATCATAGTCTAAGTCTACATAGGGCTTATAAAAATCTAATTTTTTTTCTGCTATAAAAAACTCAACTTCTAAGGCTTTGATTTCCTTTACAGCCTTAGATGACTTTTCAAAGCTGGCTACTTGCTTTTTTAGATCAGATAGAAAATCCTTCTCCTGGTCCTTATATTTTTTATATTCAATAATATAAGGGTGGGAGTCCCTATTTTTCTTTATTTTTTCAAAGTCTTCTCCAGATGCCTGAGCCAAATCTAATAGATAGAGATTTTTTCTAGGATGGGAGTTGCCAATCTCGTCTATTAAAGTTTTTTCATATCTCATAACTTCCTCCATTAATTTTCGTATCTTACAAGTAAAATAAATAAAACAACATACAAGGCTAAAATAATATAAAAAAATATTGAAGCTATATTAAAAGAAAAGATCAATCTCAGTATTCTCACTAAAACTATGCCAGCAAAAACCAGCTTGTGGATGCCCTTGATTTTAATTTTGTCAAAGGTCAAAAATAAAAAAACTGAAAGAATAATAGGTTCAATGATATTTGATAGGTAATAAACTAGCACAAAGCTAAGGTAGTCACTTCCCTGACTTCCTGGGTAGGCTGCCTTAAAAAGTTCAAAGGCCTCTGAGCTTTTAGCTGTAATAAGGGCTTCAAGAGAGGATAAAAGAATTATTGCTAGGGATACTATTAAAATATAGCTGAGGTTTTTGTTGATTTTTTTCATTTTTAATCCTGTACATACTTATATGTAAGAGGGGAACCTAAGTTCCCCCACTAACTTTTATAAATTATTTAAAGTTTGCCATCATTGCATCAAAGGATGCTTTTAGTTCGCCATAGGCGTCTTCTACACTTGCTGGCTTAACACTGTTCCAAGAAAGAACAGCATTTTTCCATGTATCCCAAACCTTACCCCATTCAGAGAAAAGTGGTCTATATGGTGCATCTGCATAAGATGCATAAGCTGCTTCTATAATTTCTTTTTGAGTGTCGGATAGGTCTGAGTCTTTATAAACATCAGCATTGGCATTTTCAAGGATCTTTCCAGTAGCCTTAAATAATTCTACAGCATTGTCTGGATTTACTAGTTCCTTGATCATTGCATAACAAAGTTGAATCTTGTCTGGGTCCTTTTCATTTCTAGAATTAATTGCAAATCCCCAGCCGCCCTTCCAGTGAGCTAGTGGTTTGCCGGCAACAGTAATCTTGTCAATAGAATCAATTACTAGGTCTTCTCCTGCAAGCTCGTTCATGGTTGCTTGTTCCCAAGGTCCGGCTAGTCTAATAACGCCTTCTGATCCAGTTCTAAAAGAGTCGTCAATATAACCCCAGCCAGCATCTGCGTCAAATAAGGCAGTTCCAGCATCGTTGTGGACCTTCCAGTAATCATAAACAGCTGCAATAACTGCTTGTTGGTCAGAGCTTAGGTCTGCATATTCTTTAGTAAGGTCAGAATAAAAGTTTCCATTTTCATCCATGCCTAAAAGTTCAATGTTGGCTGCATTTGTTAATGCAACTCCAAACCAAGCATCAAAAATTGGTATTAAAACTGTAGACTCATTAGGTCCTGCATTTAGGTCAACTGCCTTTGATAAGTCTACGCCAGTAGCTTCAGCGTTGGCCTTGTTAGCATAAGTGATTAAAGTTTCAATATTATATGGGAAGGCTAAATATTCGTCATCGATTTTAAGTTGGCCACCAAGACCTGCTGTAAAATCGTCCCAGCCTCCTATTTCTGCTGCCAAGGCTTCTGAATCAATTGGATTTAAAACTTGGGCATCGTTTAGGCCATATAATCTATCAGCTGGAATAGCAAAAAGGTCAGCTACGTCTTCGTTAAGAGCATCAGTTGCATCTAGAGTATCTAGGTGGTCAAAGGCTCCTACTTCAATAATGTTGATCTTTGCATCTGGGTTAGCTTCCATAATTTTGTCTGCTGCCGCTTGGTAATAATCCATCCAATCAGTTTCAGCTTGAACAGAAATTTCACCCTTTAAGCTACCTGCTGCTGGAGTTGCTTCTCCATTGTCAGCTGGCTTATCTGTAGATGATTTTCCACAAGCAGTTAGAACTACAGCTAAGACTAAAATTAAAGCTATAAGTCCTTTAAATTTTTTCATATATTTTCCTCCTTATATTAAAGCTGCTTATTTTTAAATTTCAAATAAACGCTTTCATTGTTATAGTATATAATACCCTAAATTTTAATTTAAAGTCAATAGAAATGATATAAAATATCAAAGTATATAAGTAAAACACTTAAATATTAAAAAAGGATGGAGCCTTGGTCTCCACCCTTTTTGCCTATAAATTTACATTTAAAAATTGTCTGGTTCTATCGTACTTAGGACTAGTAAATATTTGATCTGGACTTCCTTCTTCTAAAATTTTCCCCTGGTCCATAAATATTATTTTATCTGAAACCCTTCTAACAAAGTCCATTTCGTGACTAACTATTAACATTGTTAGACCTAGGTCTTTTAGATTATTAATAGTAGACAAAACTTCTCCAACCATTTCTGGATCCAGGGCTGAAGTTGGCTCGTCAAATAAAATTATATCTGGATCCATAGTTAAGGCCCTTGCAATTGCTACCCTTTGTTTTTGGCCACCTGAAAGTTGACTAGGTCTTGCCTTAATAAAGTCTCCCATGCCAACTAGGTCTAAATTTTTTATGGCCTTTTCTTCAACTTCTTCTCTTGATGCTTTTAAAACTTTTATTGGCGCCTTGGTGCAATTATCTAAAACACTCATATTGTTAAAGAGATTAAAGTTTTGGAAGACCATGGCAAGTTTTCCTTTAAAGTCAGCTGTTTTAAAATCTCCCTGTAAAATATTTTCGCCCTTGTAAATAATTTCTCCACAGTCAGGTCTTTCTAAAAGATTAATACACCTTAGAAAAGTTGACTTACCTGATCCTGATGGGCCAATTAAACTTACAACTTGGCCCTTTTCTAAATTTAAGGATAGGCCCTTTAGTATTTTTTTGGAGCCAAAAGATTTTTTTAAATTTTTTATTTCAATTATATTTTCCATTTTTCTCTCCTAATTTGCGCTTCTCATTACGTCGGTTTTGTTAACCCTTGAATATGAACCTGGATCTGCTAGTCTTTCTTCAACTAAATGAAGAAGATAGGCTATAGACAGAGTCAAAGTCAAGTAGATTAATGAAGTTATAAAATACGTTTCAAAATACATTAGATTGCCGCCGACAATTGACTTGGTTGTAAAGAACAATTCGTTAACTGCAATTACATTTAAAACTGATGTGTCCTTTATGTTTACAATAAACTCGTTGCCAATTGATGGAATTATATTTTTTAAAGTTTGTGGAAGGATAACCTGGGTCATTGTTTGAAAATGAGTCATACCTAATGAACTTGCTGCTTCAAATTGACCTGAGTCAATAGAATTTATTCCTCCTCTAACAACCTCAGAAAGATAGGCACCTGTGTTAACTGATACAACTAAAAAGGCTGCTTCCATTGGCGATAAGTTTATGCCAGCAAATTGTAAGAGGCCAAAATAAACTAAAACCGATTGAACAATCATTGGCGTTCCCCTTAGAACTTGGACATAAATGTTTACTAGAACTTTTAACAAGTTCAAGAAAAAGTTTTTGCCCTTGTTAAGAGACGGTGGAATTGTTCTTATAATTCCAACTATTAGTCCAATTACAAGTCCTAGGACTGTTCCAACAAAGGAAATAATTATTGTAAAGGCTGTTCCCCTTAAAAAGTTGTCCTTGTTTTCTACGAAAATATTTTTCATATTAGATAAAAATCTTTCTAGGCCATCTCTGTCGTCATCGTCCTTGTCTTGTAGGATATTCATTTCGTCCATTAGATCCATTCGCTCTTCTTGAGAAATTGTAGCTAAGATTTCATTAAGCTGGTCTCTTAGGGGACTGCCTTTTTTTATTCCAATGGCAATTTGTGTATCTTCTGGACTGGTTTCAAAACCTGGATCAAGTTCAGCCATTTTTAGGCCAACTCCTGCCCTTGCTGCTGCCATGGCCTCAGGTCTTTCTGCTACATAGCCGTCGGCTTTTCCTGTTTGAACTGCAACTCTCATAATTGAAAAGTCTGACATTGGTTCAAGATGGTTGACGCCAGGAATTTGATCTATAACTGTATCGTGGAAGGTGTTTAGCTGGGCGACAATGTCCGCGTCAGAAAAATCTTCTAGAACCTTTGCGTCGGCGTAAGGTCCCTTTGCATTTACAACCATAACCAAGTCTGACTGGTAATAGCCATCTGAAAAATCAATTTGCTTGGCCCTTTCTGCTGTTGGACTCATGCCAGCCATTATTAAGTCAATTCGTCCTGATGTTAAAGCTGGAACAAGACCGTCCCATTCAATTTTAATAATTACTGGCTTCTTGCCTAGGACCTTGGCAATTTTTTTCGCCATTTGAACATCGTAGCCATTGGCATATTCATTTGATCCTTCAATAGGAAGGGCTCCATTGTCTGCAGTTTTTTGAGTCCAATTAAATGGTGGATAGGCTGCTTCAAGGCCTATTCTTATTGTGTCTTCCTCTGCTTCAACTGGACTTGAAAAGACAAAGATGCTAGGAAGTAAAATTCCTAAAACTAAAATCAAATTTACAATTCTTCTTCTCATTTTTTTCTCCTTAAATTTATTTATGACAATACTGAATATAAAAAAGCCCCATCCCTGTTGTTTCCAACTAGGGACGGAGCGTTAAAATTTCCGTGTTACCACCCATATTTATTTAAAGTTCACACCTTAAACCTTATCAAGTACTATCATACTCTCCTTCTATAACGGGAAGTCCCGACAACTTATCAAAAATCCAGGCTGCTGCTCCAAGTCTTTTTTCACTCCTACTAACATTATCTTCTCTCACCACCAAAGACTCTCTGTAAATATATCATAGGGCTAATCTTCTTATCAAAGCATTTAATTAAATAACACTTTAGCAAAACTTTTTTCACTTGTCAAGGAAAATTTTTAAAAATACTTAAATTAATCTGCAAAATTTCTCTTTAATAAAAAGAAAACCCTGCGATTAACAAGGTTTTCTCAATTTAACTTTTATTTAAAGTATTCTACTGCAGCTTTGAAAATATTATTTTCTTCTACACCTTCAATGTTTTTAAATAAGTCTTTTTCATTTCTCTCTGGATGACCCATTCTGCCGTAGATCTTTCCACACTTGCAAATTAGGCCTTCAATGTTGTATGAAGATCCATTGACAGCTGTCTTATAAACTGAAGCAACTTGGCCGTTTTCTAAAAGTTCTTTTAAGATTTCTTCTGAAACGACAAGTCTGCCATCGTAGTGGGCTATTGGAGTCTTATAAGTTTTGCCTGCTTCAAAATTCTTTAACCAAGGTGAATTAGTTGTTTTAATTTCAATTTCTTCTAGTCTTGAAACAAAGTTGCCTGATGAGTTAAAGGAAATTGTCATATCACTTTCTTCTTGGTCTCTAATTTCTCCATAAGGAAGAAGTCCTGACTTAACTAGACCTTGGAAGCCGTTACCAAGTCCTAAAATTAAGCCGTCATTTTCTTCAAGGAGATATTCAATAGCTTCTTTAACTTCAGATTTCTTTAAAATATTTGCTATATACTTGCCTGCTCCATCTGGCTCATCTCCTGTAACTGCTCCACCAGGAATAGCTAGGATTTGTGCTTTTTTAATTTCTTCAGCAAGGGCTAACTTTGAGGCTTCAAGTTCTTCTTGGGTCCTGTTTTTATAAACAAGGGTCACAACTTCAGCGCCTTCTTCTTCAAAGGCCTTGGTCAAGTCGTATTCTCCATTTGTTCCGTAGAAAATTGGAATTAATACTCTTGGTCTGTCAGTCTTCTTTGTTGAGTGAAGTTTTCTTTCAACTTCAGCATTAGTTAAATCTTTAGCTTCAGAAACTTTTTCGCTAGGGAAAACTGGGTCAAGGGTATTTAAATAGGCCTTTTCTAAGTCTTCTTCATCTAAGGTTACGCCATTTACTATCATCTTGTCAGCAAAGCTACCGATGTTTTTAATGAAGTCTCTGTCTTCAAGGTACTCAACTATAAAGGATCCGTATTTTGGTGAATACAAGTCATCAAGTTTTATGTCAAAGCCTGTTTGATAAAGGGCTTGTTCATAAATTTGTGGAAGAGTTCCCTTGTGGGTAATTGTTGATGCAGCTAAAATATTTCCTGCTTTAATATCTGCGTGTAATTTTTCAAAGTTGTCTTTTAATTTATCTAAGTCAAGTAAGCCGTTTTTGTCATATTGGGCTTCAACTAAACCTAACTTGCCCTTGCCTTTAAAGTCTGGAGACAAAATGTTTTCTATGTCTGTTGTTGTTACAGCAAAGGAAATTAGTGTTGGCGGAACGTCAATGTCTTCAAAGGTTCCACTCATTGAGTCCTTACCTCCAATTGGTGGAGCGTCAAAGTGTGCTGAAGCAACTAAGGCACCAAGTAAAGATTTTAATGGCTTGGACCAAGATTCTTCTGATGAAAGTCTTTGATAAAATTCTTGGAAGGAAAGTCTGATCTTATCTAGGTCAGATCCTGTTGCTACTAACTTTGCTAGAGATTCGATTACTGCATAGTAGCCTCCTAGGAATTGAGATTCTTCAGAAAGATATGGGTTAAAACCATAGGACATTAGGGAAACTGTATTTACATTTCCTTCTAGGGCTGGAATCTTTGCTGCCATAGCTTGGATTGGAACTGTTTGTTTTTTACCACCAAGTGGAGCTAGGACTGTTGCCCTGCCTACTGAGCCGTCAAATAATTCTATAATATTTTTCTTTGAAGTTGTATTTAAGTCTTTTAAATAAGTCTTTAAGTTTTTAGGGTCTGTATCTGAAACTTTTAAAGATTTAGCAACTTCTTCAGATTTAACCTTAACTTTTTGGAACCTGTCTGCTCCAGCTGTGTTTATAAAATCATAGGATAGGTCAGCTATTAGCATGTCGTCATGGTACATGGTCATCCTGTTTGTGTCTACAACTTCAGCTACAATGCTTGCGTCTAAGTTTTCTGCATCAGCTAATTTTATAAATTCATCAAGGTCATCTTTTCCAACAACTACTGCCATACGTTCTTGGGATTCAGAAATGGCAACTTCTTTTGGAGCCATGCCTGGATATTTTACAGGAACCTTGTCTAAGTGAATTTCAATTCCGTCAGCAAGTTCGCCAATGGCAACAGAAACTCCGCCAGCACCAAAGTCATTACATTTCTTTATTAACTTAGCCGCCTTTTCATTTCTAAATAATCTTAGAATTTTTCTTTCTTCAGGGGCATTTCCCTTTTGAACTTGGGCAGATTCAGTTACAATTGATTCAACATTGTGAGACTTAGATGAGCCAGTTGCTCCACCAATTCCATCTCTACCAGTTTTGCCACCTAATAAAATTACCACATCGCCAGGTGTTGGTTCAATTCTCTTTACATTTTCAATTGGAGCGCAGGCCATAATTGCTCCTGCTTCCATTCTCTTGGCCATATAACCTGGATGATAAATTTCGTCCATATAACCTGCAGCTAGACCAATTTGATTGCCATAAGATGAATAACCTTTGGCAGCATCAATGGCAAGTTTTCTTTGTGGAAGTTTTCCTTCAAGAGTTTCTTCAAAAGGAGTAAGAGGATTTCCTGCTCCAACAACTCTCATTGCTTGGTAAACAAAGGCTCTAGCAGAAAGTGGATCTCTAATGGCTCCACCTAAACAAGTTGATGCGCCACCAGTAGGTTCAATTTCTGTTGGGTGGTTGTGGGTTTCATTTTTAAATAATAACAAGTAGTCTTCTAATTCTTCCCTGCCATTTTTTTCTACCCTGACTTTAATTTTTACAGAACAAGCATTGATTTCAGAAGAAACTTCTAAGTCTTCTAGCTTGTCATTTTGTCTCAAATATTTGGCAAGAATTGTACCAAAAGACATTAAAGATATTGGCTTTTCGATTTTTAATTCTTCTCTTAGAGATAAATAATAATCAAAGGCCTTTTTAATTTCTCTATCTAGGTCTGTTTTTACATCATCAAAGGCTACTTCTAACTGGGTGTTAAAAGTAGTATGACGGCAGTGGTCTGACCAATAAGTGTCGATAATTGCAAGTTCAGTTTCGTTAGGGTCCCTATCTTCAGATTTAAAATAGTCTTGGAAAAATTTTAAATCATCTAGGTTCATAGCTAGGTTTTCGTCAACTAAAAATTGTTTTAAAGTTTCTTCGTCATAGTCTCTAAAGCCATCATAAATAAGATTTTCTAAGTTGTCCGATGCATTTTTCTTTAAAGTCTTTACTTCCTTAGAAAGATCAATAGTTTGGCTGTCAACTGGATTTACTAAGTATTCTTCAATTTTTTCAAGGTCTTTGTCACTTAAGCCTTCAAAAACATAGACTTCAGCTGACCTGACCCTTACATCTTCGCCAGTAAATAAGGCAATATTATCTAACAAACCTTGGTCTCTTTGGTTAAATTGACCTGGAAGTAGGTTTACACAAAGGTATTTGTCAAAGCTATCTTGAAGCTTTTTTGCATCAGCATTTACAAAAACTTCGTCAACTGGTTTTTCTGCTAAAACAGTGTACAAAATTGAATCTAAAGTTTCCTTTGAAGATTCAATGTCATAGAGCCTATAGGTTTTTAAAGATCCTAGGTCTATGTGTAAGAAGTCTTTGATTTCACTAATTAAAGCTTCTTCTCTCTTGTCATCTTTTCTCCTTACAAACACCCTGTTTACACAAGTACTACTATTATTCATACATCCTCCTCATGATATAAAACATGTCTTTCTTACAAATTTATAAGTGTATACAAAAAAGAGAACTAATAAAGTTCTCTAAATACTTACACTTATTTTGTTAAAGCTAAAAGAAGAGACACTCCAAGCCTTAGTTTTAGATAGTGGTAAAATTTTTCTTAAATATCTAAAAGAAAATAAAAACATAAGTCTCTCCCCAATTAATTTCACTATTATTATAGCATAAGTTTATTTTTTATTGTAGCTGTATTTTTATTTTTTTACAAAATCAAAGGCAATTCTTTCACTGCCGTCTTTAACATAAATTATTCCACATTTTTTAAAGCCAGCTTTTTCTATGGCTGCTAACATTTTTTCATTGGCTCTGTGGGTATCTACTCTTAAATAATTAATTTGGTCTTTGGCATAGTCAAAAACTATTTAGGAAAGGCCTTTGACACTTCCATCAGATGCTAATCTGTGAATGGTTCCATAGGGAATATCTTCTGACCAAGCTCCATCATAAATTTTTTTATAAGTTTCTTCTTGGCCAAAGATTAAAGAGAAAGTTCCAATAACTTTTTCATCTAAGATGCAGACATAAGAGTTGCCAGCTTCAATGTCTTTTATAAGAACATCTTCTCCTGGATAAGCTCCGCCCCACTGACTTGGATTGCCATTGGCTGCCATAAAGGTCTTGGCTTTTGTTATTATTTTTTTTATATCTTCAAGATCAGTTAATTTTGCTTTTCTAATTTTTATATCCATAGGCCCTCCAAAAAATTAATTACAATTTATTTTTCTCTTCCTTATATTTATTGCCAAATTTTTTTAAAGTTAAGCTTCTTATTTTAAATGTCAAAGTGATGTTAAATTAATATTTACTGGAATTTTATTTTTAAAAGATATAAGATAGATATGTACTATTTTAATTAAGTGTTTTATTTATAAATGAGGTTTTAAATTATGGAAGATAAAAAATATTATAGTCGGGCTTTGAAAGTTGCTTGGCCCTCGGTTTTAGAAAGTTTTTTCATAGCCTTAGCTGCTATGATTGATACAATGATGGTTGGAAATTTAGGCCCCTATGCTATTGCATCAGTTGGACTAACAACTCAACCAAAGTTAATTGGCTTTATTATTTTTATAGCCATTAACGTTTCTCTTTCTGCCTTGGTTGCCAGACGACGAGGAGAAGAAGACAAAAAAGGAGCAAATGAAATTTTTGTTACTGCCTTTATCTTGGCCCTTGTTTTGGTCCTTCTAGTTTCTATAATTGCAGTTAGTTTAGCAGACCCACTTATGAGAATGTCTGGGTCCAACCACGAAACCCATGTCTATTCAGTTGAATACTTTAGAATTATTATGGGAGGCATGGTCTTTAATGTTGTTGCTATGATAATTAACGCTGCCCAAAGAGGATCAGGCAATACAAAAATTGCCTTTGTTACTAATCTTGTATCTTCAATTGTAAATATTATTTTTAACTATTTGTTAATTGAAGGAAACTTTGGCTTTCCTGCCTTAGGCGTTAGAGGAGCTGCCATTGCTACAGTTTTTGGATCATTTATAGCTATGCTTATGGCAATTAGGTCTCTCTTTAATCCTCTGTCCCTAGTTGATATAAAATATATTTTAGCTAGCAAGATAAAATTATCTCTCGCTTCCTTTAAGTCAATTTTTGAACTTTCCTTTAATATATTTTTTGAAAACCTTGCTATGAGAATCGGTTTTTTAATTACAGCAGTTACAGCTGCAAAACTTGGGACCCAAGCCTTTGCAGTTCACAACGCAGGAATGAATATTTTGTCCCTAGGATTTTCCTTTGCAGACGGCATGCAAGTTGCTGCAGTTGCCCTAGCTGGCAGGTCCTTAGGCGCTGGCAATAGAGAGGAAGCAATTACTTACGGCCATGTCTGTCAGAGAATTGGCTTTATGATTTCTGTAATTTTTTCTCTAGTAATGTTTTTCTTTGGAAAAAATATTATGGGCCTATACTTTAAAGACCCTGCTATAATTGAAGATGGAGTTATCATTACTAGATTTATGATGGTAATTGTCCTTTTACAAATTTCTCAAATCATTTATGGCGGCTGCCTAAGGTCAGGTGGAGATGTTAAATACACTTTAGTTGCTGGAATAATTGCTGTAACAATAATTCGTTCATCAGTAACCCTAGTTACAGTAAATATTTTTAACCTTGGCCTTTATGGAATTTGGATTGGAATTTTGTCAGACCAAATTTCAAGGTTCACTTTACTTAGACACAGGTTTAAACAAGGCAAGTGGACAGAAATTAAAATTTAAAAATGACATTTAAAAAATCAGGCTTATTTTACCAAGCCTGATTTTTTTATAGCCCTCTTTACTGCAAAATAAATTACAAAGTAAAGTAAGACTAAAAATATTAAAGTAAGCGGTCCATAAACTTTTAAAGCTGTTAAATAAAAGTCTTTAATCATCATAGAATAATTTGGCATAGTTTCTCTCCTTTTAAAATTCAAAACTTCCAATTACTTCTCTTACATATATTATATCTTAAATCTAAAGTTATTTCATTAAAAAAATGGGGACACAGCTGAAGCAATGTACCTAATTCCAAAGCACATAACGAAATGTCCTCAATAAAAAATAGGGCTTAGAAAAATGGTTCTATACTAAATAGTGTTGATGGAAATATCCATTGACACTATTTTTTAGTTTTTAGTGTAAAAAAATAGACATAACTTACACTTTCTCCTAAAATATAGTCATCATCAATCTAATAAGGAGTGGTTTGTTATGTCTATTAATCTTAATTCTATCAGAGATATCTTAAATATTAAAGATGATAATATTATTTTTTCTGATAATTTTTATCTTAAGAAGAAGTTTAGGTATGTTGATTCTCATTTTTTCTTTGCTTCTTTGTCTTATGTGCCTTCTTTCTGTCCTTGTTGTGGGGCTATAAATTCTTCTAATTCTATTGTTAAGAATGGTTTTAAGTCTTCTAGGATTAGGCTTCTTCCTATTTCTAATTTGCCTGCTTTTTTGGTTTTGAAGAAACAAAGGTTTTTGTGTAGGGATTGTGGTTCTTCTTTTATGGCTGAGTCGTCTTTTGTGGATCCTTATTGTAATTTGTCTAATGATCTTAAAAAGGCTATCTTAATTGATTTAATGGAGGTTTATTCTCTTAAGTCTATTGCTAGAAGATGGCATGTTTCTCCTTCTACTGTTTTAAGGGTTTTGAATTCTGTGCCGCCTCTTAAGAATGATTTTTCTTCTCTTCCTGAGTTTATTTGTATGGATGAGTTTAAGTCGGTTAAGAGTGTTGATTTTAATATGAGTTTTATTTTTATGGATGCTGTTTCTAGAAGGGTTATTGATATTTTGCCTGATAGAAGAATTCATAGGCTTATTTCTTATTTTCAAAGGTATCCTATCGAGGTTAGAAGAAGGGTTAAGGGAGTTGTTATTGATATGTATGAGCCTTATATTACTCTTATTCAGTCTGTTTTTCCTAATGCCGTGATTATTTTTGATAGGTTTCATATTGTTCAAAATCTTACTCGGGCTTTGGATAGGACTAGGATTTCTGTTATGAATGGTTTTGCTCGTGATTCTCAGGAATACAAGGTTTTAAAGAGATATTGGAAGTTGTTTTTATTAAATGAGTTTGAGTTACATCCTAGTTTTATTCAAAGGTATACTGCTTTTATAAATTTTATGAGTCAGGCTTCTATTGTTTCTTTTATGAGAGATATTGATCCTGTTTTAGATAAGTCTTACATGTGTGTTCAGGATATTTTAGCTGCGATTAGGCTTTCTAATACTGATATGCTTTCTTCTTTGTTTGATAGAAAGCTTGATTCTAGGGTTTCTCATTATGTTAATGTTGCAATTGAAACTTGTAGGAGGTATGAGGAGTTTATTTTAAATGCTTGTAGATACAAGCTTTCTAATGGCCCATTAGAAGGAAAAATCAACAAGATTAAGCTTATTAAGAGAAATGCTTTTGGTCATAGAAATTTCTATAACTACAAGAAAAGAATAATTTTGGTCTTTGAAAAGTTTCGGTATATTGAAAATGGCCCAGACATTTCTGTCTGAGCCATTTGATAGTTATTTTTCTCTTCATCAACACTATTTGACAAAGAACCAGAAAAATCTCTAGCCCTAGTTAAAAATTCTATTCATTTACTCTTTTAATATTTCCACCAATACCCTTGAGTTTGGCTTCTATATCTTCATAACCTCTGTCTATGTGATAGATGTCATAAACTTCAGTTTGGCCTTCAGCTACAAAACCAGCTAGGATTAAAGCTGCCCCACATCTTAAATCTGTTGCATAAACTTTATTGCCTACAAGTTTCCTCCCGCCTTTAATAGTTGCAGATCTGTCGTCTACACTTATCATTGCACCCATTCTTCTAAACTCGTCAACGTGCATAAACCTGTTTTCAAAAACAGTTTCAATTACAGTATTAGTTCCCTGACATTGGGTCATCATTGCCATAAACTGGGCCTGCATATCTGTAGGAAAACCTGGATAAGGCAAAGTCTTAATGTCAATGCCCTTTAAAAATTCAGGGCCTACTACTCTAACTGACTCGTCAAACTCTTCGATTTGGCAGCCAGCTTCTTCAAGTTTTGAAATAACTGGTCTTAAGTGATTTGGAATTACATTGTCAATAATTACATCCCCTTGGGTGATTGCTGCTGCAACCATAAAAGTTCCTGCCTCAATTCTGTCAGGAATAATTTGGTGCTTGGCCCCATAAAGTTTTTCAACTCCGTCAATAATAATTGTGTTAGTTCCAGCTCCTTTAATATTTCCACCTAACTTTCTCAAGAAGTTAGAAAGGTCAACTATTTCAGGTTCCATAGCTGCATTTTCAATTATAGTCCTGCCTTTGGCTAAAACTGCTGCCATCATTATATTTTCTGTGGCGCCAACAGATGGAAAGTCTAGGTAGACCTTGTTGCCAACTAAATTTTCTGTGTGGGCTAGGATATAAGAATCTTCACCGTCGTCATCTTCTCCATAGTGTTCTTCACACTCAACTCCCAAGGCCCTAAAGCCTTTTAAGTGAAGGTCAATTGGTCTTGCGCCAATAGTACATCCACCTGGCAAGGAGTTTTTTGCCTTGTTCATCCTACCTAGAAGTGGTCCCATTACTAAAAATGATGCCCTCATCTTGCTCATTAGTTCATACTTGGTTTCATAAGTGTTTATGTTTTTTGCATTTACCCTTACTACTCCACCGCCAAGGTCTTCAACTTCAGCTCCTAGAGCCCTTAAAACCTCACACATTATTTCAACGTCTTTTAGTTTTGGCACATCTTCTAAAATAATATCTTCTGTTCCTAAAAGAGTTGCTGCAAGAATTGGCAGGCAGGCATTTTTTGCCCCACTAACTCTAATGTGACCCCTTAGGTTCATACTTTTTTCAACTACCAGTTTTTCCAACTGCAATCCCCCGTCCTATCTTTATAATAAATAATTTAATTTTAAAATTTTCACGGGAAGTTTATTCCCTCTTAATTTATATCAAATAAAAAAGTTTTTTTCAATAATAGATTATAATTTCATTCCCTTGAAATCATAGCCTGCATCTTCAATTATCTTTTTATAAGTTTCTTCATCATAGCTAACAGATGTTTTTATATAGGCAGCTCCTTCGTCAAGGTCAACTTGGGCCCTAAGGCCGTCAAGACTTTCAAGGGCTTCCTTAACTCTTCTTTGACAGTGCTTACAAGTCATGCCGCCTACAAAAATTTTAACTTCTTCTACTTCTTTTTTAGAAAAATCTGCTGTCAACCTAGACCTATTAACTTGAACGTCTTCCATTTTCATATCAGAAACATCTTGACTTTTAAGTGGTTTAAATCCATTTAATCTCAAGGCATTAGTCACAACAAAAACTGATGAAAAAGACATGGCCAAGGCTCCTAGCATTGGAGATAATTTTAGACCAAAGGCTTTGTAAAATAATCCAGCAGCAATTGGGATTCCTATAACATTGTAGAAAAATGCCCAGAAGAGATTTTCCTTAATGTTTTTCAAGGTGGCCTTGCCTAGGTCAATGGCGTTTACAACATCTAATAAATTGTTTTTCATTAAGACAATGTCAGCTGATTCCATAGCTATGTCAGTTCCAGCTCCAATTGCCATACCAATGTCGGCCTTTACTAAAGCAGGCGAATCGTTAATACCATCTCCTACCATAACAACTTTTTCTCCCTGGTCTTGGAGACTGGAAATTGCCGCCTCCTTGTCTTGAGGAAGGACGTCAGAAATTATTTGATCAACTTCCAAATTCTTTCCTATAGCCTTGGCTGTTACTTCATTGTCACCTGTTAACATGACAACTTTAATGCCTTCAGCCTTTAATTTTGAAATAGCTTCTTTAGAACTTGTTTTAATTACATCAGCTACGGCAATTATTCCTAAAACACTTTCAGAATTGGCAAAGTACATAGGAGTCTTTCCTTCTTCAGCCAGCCTTCTTCCCTCAGCTAAAATTTCTTCAGACTCAAGACCTAGCTGGTCGAGAATTTTATTATTGCCAGCAAAGTATTCCCTGTCATTAACCTTGGCCTTTATTCCCATACCGACTTGGGCTTCAAAGTCTTTAACTTCAAGGTCAGAAGTTTTTTCTTCTTTGGTAAAGGCAACTATAGCTTCAGCTAGTGGATGTTCAGATGATTTTTCCATAGCATGAGCTAAGTTGATTAAAGTCTTTTCGTCAGCTGCTATAGAAATAAGGTCAGTTACAAAAGGCTTGCCAAAAGTTATTGTTCCAGTTTTGTCTAAGACCACAGTTGAAATATGGCCTAGACCTTCAAGGCTTTCTGCAGATTTAATTAAAACTCCAAAAGACGCTCCCTTACCTGTTCCAACCATAATTGCAACAGGAGTAGCTAGTCCCAAGGCACATGGACATGAAATTACTAAAACTGCTACAGCCATTTGCATGGCAAATTCAAAGCCTTGGCCTAGGATAGACCAAGTTATAAAAGTAATTAAAGCAATTACTAAAACTATTGGCACAAAGACTCCAGCAATTTTATCAGCAAGCTTTGCAATTGGCGCCTTTGATGAAGATGCCTTCTTTACAAGGTCAACAATTTGTGCAAGAGTTGAATCTTCTTGGGACTTGGTAACTTCAACTTCAAGAGCTCCTGTCTTGTTTATAGTTGCAGTAAAGACATCGTCACCAAGATCTTTTGTTATAGGAAGAGATTCTCCAGTAAGTAAGGCTTGGTCAACTGCGCTTGAGCCATTAATAACTTTACCGTCAGCTGGAATTTTTTCTCCAGGTCGAATTACTAAGACGTCGCCAATTTTTATTTGGTCAACTGGGATTTCAATTTCCTCTCCGTCTTTTAAAATTCTGGCAGTTTTTGGTGCAAGGTCCATTAGCTTTGTAATAGCTTGAGAAGTTTTTCTCTTGGACCTGGCTTCAAAGTATTTGCCTAAAGTTATTAAAGTCAAAATCATTGCCGCCGATTCAAAATAAATATCGTGGCTAAACTTGTGGACCATGTCCATGTTTTGGTCTCTAAAGGCGATTATCAACATAAAAATTGCATAGATGCCATAGAGATATGAAGCTCCAGATCCAATGGCAATTAGCGAATCCATATTTGGATTTCTATTGAAAAGAGACTTAAAGCCATTTATAAAATAGGCCTTGTTTACAAATAGAATTGGACTGGCTAGTAAAAACTGAATAAAAATATTTATTAGCGAGTTTTCTGCTCCTACTAAAAAACCTGGACTTGGAAGGCCCATCATTGGTCCCATGGCCACATACATTAAAATTATCATTAGAGGAAAGGAAACTTTTAGGCGAAAGACCTTGTCCTCTAATTCGTTTTTATAAATATCTGTAGATTCATTTGTCTGAGAAGTATTATTAGCAGATTTTTCTTTTTTAAAAACTTCCGCCTTGTAGCCAGCCTTGTCAACTGCCTTTATGATTTCAAAATCATTTACTTGTTTTTCGTCAAAGGAAACTTCCATAGACTTAGTCAGTAGATTTACTTCAACCTTGTCTACACCGTCAAGTTTGCCCACAGACTTTTCAACTGCAGAGACACAAGCGGCGCAAGTCATTCCTTCAACATTAAATTGTTTTTGCATTTATATCACCTTTTTAATTCCTAGTTATTCACTATGGATTTACCCGAAAAAGAAGGAGCCTAAGCACAAGTCCTAAACTCCTCGATTTATTTTATTTTACAACTATATTTATAATCTTTCCTGGAACAAAAATTTCTTTTACAATATTTTGTCCGCCGAAGATTTCTTTGCCTTCTTGAGATTCATAAAGCATTTTTAAAACTTCGTCCTTACTTGCGTCTTTAGATGCTTGAAGTTTCATTCTAAGTTTTCCATTTATTTGAACTGGATATTCGATTTCATCTCTAACAGTTTTAGCCTCATCATAAGTCGGCCAAGTTTGGTCAACAATGTGACCTTCAAAACCACAAGATTCCCAAAGCTCTTCGGTAATATGAGGGGCAACTGGGTTTAATAAAATCAAATAAGTTTTAAACTCTGTCTTATTTATAGATCCCTTTTTGTTAATGGTATTTAATAGTTCCATTAAGGCTGCAATTCCAGTGTTAAACTTTAGTGTTTCGTAGTCTTCAGAAACTTTTTTAATAGTTTGGTTAAATTCAATTTCTAAGTCCTTAGAATATTCATCTCCATCAACTAAGTTATCTGCAAGTTTCCAAACCCTGTCTAAATACCTTCTAGTTCCAATTAGAGATTCAGTTGACCAAGGAGCAGACTTTTCAAAGTCGCCCATAAACATTTCATAGGTCCTTAAAGTGTCGGCGCCGTATTCGCTCACAATGTCGTTAGGATTGATGACATTTCCACGAGACTTAGACATTTTTTCTCCATTTGAACCAAGGATCATGCCGTGAGAAGTTCTCTTTGCATAGGGTTCTTTAGTTGGAGCAATGCCTAGGTCATATAAGAACTTGTACCAAAATCTTGAATAAAGTAAGTGAAGAGTTGTATGTTCCATGCCGCCATTGTACCAATCTACATTTAACCAGTAGTCTCTGGCTTCTTTAGATGCAAGCTCTTCGTGGTTGTGAGGGTCAATGTATCTCATAAAGTACCAAGATGATCCAGCCCATTGAGGCATTGTATCAGTTTCTCTCTTGGCAGGGCCACCACATGATGGACAAGTAGTATTTACCCAGTCAGTCATTTTAGAAATTGGAGATGATCCGTCTTTAGATGGCTCATAGGTTTCAACTTCTGGTAGGGTTAGAGGTAGGTCCTTTTCATCAAGAGGAACCCAGCCGCACTTGTCACAATAGATCATTGGAATTGGTTCGCCCCAGTATCTTTGTCTAGAGAAAATCCAGTCTCTAAGTTTGTAATTTACTTTTTTATCTCCAAAACCATTTACCCTTGCATATTCAATGGCCTTGTCCTTGGCTTCTTTAACACTTAGGCCGTCAAAAAGTGGAGAGTTAATCATCTTTCCAGATTCAATATCAGTAAAGGCTTCCTTAGAAATATCTCCGCCGTCTACAACTTGGACCATAGGAAGATTAAACTTTTTAGCAAAGTCATAGTCTCTTTGGTCGTGGGCAGGAACAGCCATTATCGCTCCAGTTCCATAGCTAGCTAGGACATAATCAGAAATCCAAATTGGAATTTCCTTTTTTGTAAAAGGATTAATTGCCCTTAGGCCAAGAAGTTCAACTCCAGTTTTGTCTTTAACAAGTTCAGTTCTTTCAAACTCAGAAAGATGAGAGGCCTTGTGCCTGTAGTCTCTAACTTGGTCAATGTTTGTAATTTTGTCGGCATACTTTTCAATAATTTCATGTTCAGGAGCAATAACCATATAAGTCGCCCCATAAATTGTGTCTGGTCTAGTAGTAAAAACTTCTAAGTAGTCTTCAGTGCCAGCAATGTTAAACTTAAGTTGGCCACCAATAGACCTGCCGATCCAATTAATTTGTTGGGCCTTGATCCTGTCAAAGTAGTCAACATCTTTAAGGTCCTCAATTAACCTGTCAGCATATTCAGTTATCTTTAACATCCATTGGGACCTAACTTTTTGTTCAACTTCAGCCCCACACCTTTCGCACTTGCCGTTTACAACTTCTTCATTAGCAAGACCACAAAGGCATGAAGGACACCAGTTAATAGGCATTTCCTTTTTATAGGCTAGGCCCTTTTTAAACATTTGAATAAAAATCCATTGGGTCCACTTGTAGTAGTCAGGATCAGTAGTATTAATTTCCTTGGACCAATCAAAAGAAAAACCAATAGACTGTAATTGATTTTTAAAGTTAGCTACATTATCTTCAGTAACCTTTTTAGGATGGATGCCAGTTTTAATAGCATAGTTTTCAGTAGGCAAACCAAAAGCGTCCCAACCCATTGGATAAAGGACATTCTTTTCCTCTAATCTCTTTTTTCTAGAAACAACATCTAAGGCAGTATAAGGTCTAGCATGACCAACATGCAAACCTTGGCCAGAAGGATAAGGAAACTCAACAAGGGCATAAAACTTTTCCTTGTCCTTATCAATATCAACTTCAAAAGACTTATTGTCCTGCCAAAACTTCTGCCATTTCTTCTCCACATCAGCGTGATTGTACTTGTTCATAGTGCCTCCAATATATATAAATAAAAATTTCTCTAAGATTTAAAAATAACTTGCCTATTATTATACTACAAAAAAATTATATAGGCTAAGAATTTATAAAAAAATTAAAATAAGACTAGAAAAACTAGCCTTATTTTTATATTAATGAAAAATTTATTTTGGTTAAGTGTGCTTCAGAATGCTTTATTAGAGATAAACATCAAAGAAAGTAGAAACTAGGTCTTGAACTTCATACAGTTGGTCCCCTAAGTTAGAGCTTTTGTTATACAACATTACAAGAATATTTAATATTGTCATAGTAGAAACAAACGAAAAAGATTCTTCTCCATTTTTAATAATTAAAGTTTTATCTGCAATATTATATAAAGGTGATTCAGTGCTATCAGTAATCGCAACAATTTTGCTATGTTGTAATTTAAAATATTCTGTAACCCTATAAGTGAACTTAGTATATTTAGAATAACTTATAGATATTAATAAATCATCTTTATCAATATATTGGACTTCTTTTATAAACCCATCATTTTGATTTGAAATTAAAAATGTATCTTTTCTAACTGATTTTAGTAAGAAATATAGATAATACGCTACAGACATTGAACTTCTTGAACCGACTATATATATATCTTTAGACTTAATCATTAGATCAGTAATTTCATTTAAATCTATAATTGTTTTTTTATTTCTTATTGCTTCTAAAGCCCTTATATTGCTGTCTACTATCGTATTAAAAATACTCTCGCTATTACTATTGCTTTCATTTAATTTTCGAATTTCTTCAAAAGATACTAAATCGGTAGTAACTTCTCTCTTTAGTTGCTTTTGTAATTCGGTAAAACCATTAAATCCTAATAATCTAGAATATCTAGTTATTGTTGATGTACTAACTCTACATTCATCAGATAATTCTATAATAGATAAAAAAGGAACTATGTTTCTATTATTCAAAATAAAATCAGATATTAATTTATGAGATTTTGACATTTCATTATATTTTTCATTAATTTCGTTAAATATTTTCATTAATTAAATATATCATAGAATAAAATATCTTGCAAATGCTAATACTCCAAAATAAATTAAATCTTCATCTGGTAAAAATTTGTCACTATGAAGAGATTCATCTACTCCACAACCTAAAAAAGCAAACATTGATTTTGCCACTTTCCCATAGGCGTAAAAGTCTTCAGCAATCAATGACATATTAAAATCGCTTATTATATTGATATCATTATAATTACTTTGTTTTTCAATAAATTTTCTAACTAGATCTCTATCATTTATTACAGGGCCATATCCATCAGCTATTTCTATTACACTATTGGTTCCATAGAATTCATTTAACACTCTTATATAAGAATTTAATCTATCAAATATTAAATGTTTAACTTCTTCGCTAGAACTTCTAATAGTACCTTCTATTGATACATTATTAGAAATAACATTGTATCTCCCTGTGCTTTCCATTTTTCCTATAGATACTACACATACATCATTGGGGCTTATCTCCCTTCTCAATTTATTAAGAGCATAATCTATGAATTGAATAGATATATTTATAGCATCAATTCCTAAATGAGGTTCAGCAGCATGAGAATTCTTACCTTCTATATGTGCAATAAATTTATTAGAAGATGCTTGTTGAGTTCCTTGTCTAACCAATACATCTCCAACTTTATATTTTGGCCAACAATGTGCTCCGTATACTTCTTTTATATTATATTCATTAAATATTCCTTCATTTATTACATCTTTAGATCCACCCACCGGATTATTTTCTTCAGCTGGTTGAAAAATTATAATAAAATTATTATCAAGTTTTTCTTTAAAATTATTTAAAACAAGACATAAGCCTAAAGCTATAGTTGTATGGATGTCATGTCCACAAGCATGCATAATACCATTATTTTTTGATGAATAATTACAATTAGTTTTTTCTGTTATAGGGAGAGCGTCAATGTCAGACCTATAAGCTATACTGCTTGCTTTCTTATTATCAATAAATACATATCCACCATGAATGTTTTTAAATCTTGTGAATTTAATTCCATATTCACATAGAAATTCTTCGATAGTATTTGTAGTCTCAATTTCATTATTACTAAGTTCAGGATTGTTATGTATTTCCCATCTTATATCCTTTAGAGCATTTTGTTGCTTTTTTATATAATCACTTAAAATTTTTTCCATTTTAGTTTTATTATCTCCTTTGAAAATATAAAGGGCAAAATCTAATTATTTGCCCTTTATTTTTTACTAAATTATTTTACTACTTCACCATAAAATTGTGGCTGTCTATGATCAAACACATGAATTAAATTCCTTACATTTTCAGTTTCTTTAAAGTCTGCTTCACCTGTAATTATTTCCTGTTCTTTAGTGCCTTCGCTAATAATTTCTCCCCACGGATCTATAATTAATGAGTGCCCAAAATATGTTCCCATAGGGCTATCTCCTACTCGGTTACAAGCAACAACATACATTTGATTTTCAATAGCTCTTGCTTTTAGTAAAGTTTTCCAATGGTCTAGCCTTGGTTCTGGAAAGTCAGAAACAACAATTAATGCATCCGCTCCTTTTAAAGCATAAGTCCTTGCTAGTTCTGGAAATCTGATGTCATAGCATATCATAAATCCTAACTTTTCAAATTCCGTGTCGTAAACTTCAGTTTTTGATCCATTTTCAAATGCAACATTTTCATCCATATCATTATAGAGATGCATTTTGCTGTAGTCTCCAACTATTTCTCCATCTCTATTAATTAAATAGGTTGTATTTCTAAATAATCCATCTTCATGTTTTATTGATAAAGATCCAGCTACAACCCAAACTTTAAATTCTTTAGCTAAGTTTCTTAAAAATGTAAGTGAAGGTCCATTAACATCTTCAGCATGCTTATCTATTTCGTGAAACATTTTATCCGAAAATCCTGAATTCCAATCTTCTGGCAGAAGGATCAAATCTGTCTCTGGATTTTCTTTCATAGCTTTTCTAAATAAATTATCTACATTTTCATAATTCTTTTCAGGATTTGCAAAGTGTATGTCAGTTTGTAACATAATAATTTTAGTCATATATATCTTCCTTTCTTATCGTATTTAACAAATTACATTGTATAAATTAAAGCTCTAATAGCTAAGGCAATGAAAACTACTATACTTATAGTCCAACCGTTTTTAAGCATCTCTTTAATGTTTTCAGAACGTGCTAATCCCATTTGCGCTACCATGTCAACTGTAGGACTAACAAAGAATGTTATTTGAGATCCTATTGATAGAATGATAGCCCACATAGGCATTGCTACTCCCAAGCTATTTACTAAAGGTTTAAATAGCTCATCAATAATTTGAATTTGAGCTACGCCTGCACCTGATATACCAAATACTCCTATGGCTGCACTTAACATTAAGAAAGCAAAATCCCCACCAATATTTATAAATGGTTGCATATAGCTTGTTACAGCCTCAAAGGCTCCAGAACTTGATACATAATTTAACATCAATTCAAACATAATGAACATAAAGAACATATAAAACATTCTAGATGCACCATCAAGCATTGCTTGAATAGATCCCTTAAATCCAAGTCCGCCTACAACACCAGTAATAATAGAAGAAGCTAACATTACGAATATCGCATGAGAAGCACCTGCTTTAACTATAATTCCATAAATTAATAATCCAAACATTGTTACTAGGAAAGCGATTGTTGCACTATTTGCTTTTTTATTTGGTACAAATTCACTTTCTAATTCATCTTCTTCACTGTACTTAGCCAATTTTAACTTTTCTTTATTTTTTTCCATTCTCCAGGCATTAAATAATGTACATCCCCATAATAAAATGAATAAAGGTATACCAATATTAGATAAATATTGTCCATAAGAAATTCCTGTTAAGCCCATTATTGTAACTGGTACTGGGCAAAAAGGTCCTAAAGAATAACCCGCAGCTCCTGCACCATGTAATAATACTCCTAATGTATCTGGACTAAGACCTATACTAGCAACTATTGGTATAAGTATTGGTGCTATAATAGCATTTGCACCAGATAAAGTGCCTAGTAGAGAAACTAATAATGTCGAGATTAACATTGATACAATGACTCCCTTAGGTTTGCTGTTAATATTAGCTTTGTTTACTACTTTATAAACTATATTATGAGCTACTTTAGTTCGAGTCATTACTTCTCCCAAGCCAGAACCTAATACAATTATAAAACCAATTAAAGCTGTAAAAGATCCAAGTGATGTAGCTACCTTACTTCCAAAACCAATAACGTTTTCACCTGTCAAGACTGCACCTATAACTACACTGATTATTACGGCTACATTCATCTCTGTATTTCTTAACATAAGAATTATGTACACCAACAGCGGAAGGAAACCAATAATTGGAGGTAAATCAAAAATCATAATTATAAACTCCTTTATATATTTTTTATTTAACACAGCTGTATTTGATAAGAGTGTATAACATGATAATCAAATTGTCAAGAAAAATGACTTAATTATTTTTATTTTTTTGAATTATGACTCTTTATTTTTCATAATTGCCTGAATTTTTTAAAGCATCGTCTTATTTTTTTAATGAATTTTTGGGTATAATTTCAAACAATGTTGTTAAATAAAAAAATACCAAACTAAGTCACTTTAGTCTGGCATTTACTCAATATAATTAAATTTTCACTGTCATGTCTTTCATAATATTTATGTCTATTACTTTTAAATTTTTCTTTTCCCTTATTAAATCTCTTGATGCTTTTGTTAGTCTAGTGTCGTCGAGGATTAAAACGAGTTCTGTGTTTGGCTCTTTTATTATGTCTTCGTATTTTGATATTTGCGTAAGAATTTGTTCAAATTTTTCTGGCGGCATGTATGTGCCCTTGTAGCTTCTTTTAAATTCTATTATATAGGTCTTGTCATTTTTTCTGACGATTAGGTCTGGTCTTATCGTAGATTTTGGTCCGCGAATGGCTGGTTCTCTTTCTACTTCGTAGCCGTTTTTTCTTAAGATTCTTTCTACCATTTGGGTCCTTGAAAGTTCACTAACTGTTAAACTTAGGTTTAAGGCTTCTAGTAGTTTTTTTGGCTTTACTTTTATTATGGCCTTTCTCTCGCCCTTGTATTCGTTAAAGCCTATAAACGTGTCACCTACAAGGTTAAAGTCTCCATGGGCAACTGAATTTCTTATGCACCTAAGGAGGTTTTCTGTTTTTGTATTGTAGGGTCTTCTGACTAGAATAATTTTTTGACAAGATGTACAAATTTCACCCTGATAGTAGTCCCAGATCTTCTTATCAATTTCCTCTCCTTGGTTAATAAATTTTACATCGTCATCTGTCATCCCTAAGACTTCTAAGATATAGGTAAAGAAAATATTGTCATAGGCCTTGTTTCTAATTAGCGAACTTGGCTTAGACTGAACTGAATCGATGTTTGGTATATACCACAAGAGCATTTGGATGGAATCTAAAAGGTCCTTGTCCCAATCTTTTGGCTTTGGTCTGTGGTCGATGTTATAAGTATGAGCCTGTCTATGGTCGCAACATAATTTAAAAGTCATTTTCCTTCTCCTCTTTTCTTTCTTCAACTATAACACATTTTCTCTTTGTTTTTATTTTTATTTTCAAATTAAAAGCCTATTCTCTTTAGAATAGACTTATTTTTAAGCTATGAAATTTTTAAATTTTTTCCTTGGCTTTAATTAGTTGAAAGATTTTTCTCCCTTAATTTTTTTAAAAAAGTCGCTTTTAAAAACTCCAAAGGAATATAAAAGACCTAAAAGCAAAAAGGCCATAGTAAAGCCTTGGAAAAATCCAATTGCAAATTCAACTAGGTCAAGGGTCTTTCCACTTAAATTTGGTATTATCTTTTCTAAGAAATATGCAAGAACGCTTCCTAGAAATGATACTAGTAAAAATCCCCTAAGGGCCTTTAAAAATATTTTGTTGTTTTCTTTTTCGTATTCTGAAACTTTTATGTTAGTTTCTCTTTCTTCGTTTTTCATCTCAGACCTCCTAGATCCATTTAAAATTTCCACCAGCTCAACTCCATAAAAATCTGCAAGGATAAGAAGGGTTTCAATGTCAGGCATATTTGATCCCCTTTCCCACCTGGAGATGGACCTGCTAGATACATAAAATTTTTCTGCCAACTCTTCTTGGGTTAGTCCTTTTTCTTTTCTAAGATCTTTTAAAAACAAACCCATTTTTTGTAAATCCATTTTTTCCTCCTTCAAGATAATTTTATGACTCTTATGGATATTTTTTAAGGACAAGGGCTGAGAATTTTATTTTTTCTTCTAGACAAGAGTGTCTAATTTAAATATTTTATCTCTTTTAAAATTATTTTAGATATTTGTTAGCCTAGTATTTGATTCTTGTAAATTTTATTTGATAAGCATATTTTATAAACCACAAAAATCTTATAATCATAAATTCCATAACCTTTATCAATGATTATAATTTTATAGAAAAAAACCCAGCTCAGGCTGGGCTTAGACTAGTAATTTTTAAGGTTCTATACAACACTATTTCTTCATCTTCTCTCTTTCAATAAAAATAAAAATTCCCATGGTAACTAACAAGTATAAAATTCCACTATAAACTGGAACATTGGCTTTGAAATAATAAAACATTATCACATAGGCAATGTTTATTAGTATTGATGGAAATAAGTTTTTCCAGTTTTCTAATCCAACTTTTTTATCTTCAGCTGCATTTCTTTTGTAGCCTTTTTTATAGGATTTTTCAGTACTTTTATTAAAGATAAAAACTATATTTTCTGTTCCTAGGACAAATAAGGACACATTTATGAGAAGTTTTAAATCTAGGTTGACCCTGCCTATAAGACCGAGCCAATTTATGATTAGGCTTATTATAAGAGCGTCTATTAAAATCATAGCAGCAAATAATATGCTGAAGATATTTTTCCCTAGTATGTATGATGAAAGCTCTTCTCTCTTTAGTCTAGGAAGTTCTTTTGCAAAATATTTTTCGTCTCTAGTGATATAGTGAAAGATGGATGATAGTAAGAGGCCTAAGACTAGGGCTATAACCCACTGCCAATCTTTAAGATTTATAAGGCCAAAGGTAAATATAATTTCAAGGCCTAGAATAAAATAAAAAATATCATAGGACCCATCTTTTACAAAAAATTTATTAAAAGTTTCTTTTAAATTCATAAACTGCTCCTTTGAATGAAAGTCTCTTTAATTATAACATGAACTAAGACGCTTTTCTTTCTAGTAAAGAATGTTTAAATTTTCCCCAACCAAAAAAGACTTGGAAAAGGAGACCCAAGTCTTTTTTGCCGATCTTCGTGTTTAGTCGCATTCAAAAAATAAAAAAATCGGAGAAAACAAAAATGAAAAACATTTATCAAGATAGCCTCCTCTCTTTTTTTTTAGATTTATAGAGATAGACTTCTTGAATTTGAAAATTTATGTTTTTAAATTTTCATATTTATATTATAAGTCTTTTTTTAATTTTTTGCAAGTCTTATAAGTATTATTTATTTTTTTATTAATAAAATAGAGAGCCTGACTTATAACAAGCTCTCTGTCTGTTTTTAGTTATTTGCTTTTAAATAGTAATAGTAATATAGTAAGGATTCTCTATCTACTTCTTTGTCGGCTTCTAGTAGATTATCTGATGGAAAGTCCATAAGTTTTTTCAATTTTGCTAAGACTAAATATCCATAGTCTGAATCTGTTGAACTTATATCTTTATAGGTGTCTTTAAAGATTTCGTTGTGAAGGCCGATTTCATCGTAAGACAAATATCTAGCTAAATATCTAGCATAGTCTCTATTTCTAATTATTTTTTCTTCTTTTCTTTCTTCGTCCTTTAAAAGTCCTCGATCTTTTGCAAGTTTGTAAATATCGTCTGTAGATGCTGAAGAAAAGTCTCCGTATATATCTCCAGCTAATAAAATTCTAAATACTTCTTCTTGGGTTACTGCCTTTGTAGGAAGAAGTTCTCCTCCTGGAAAACCAATGTTGTTTTCTAAAAGGGTTTTTATTATTTCTGGATGTTTAGCAGAATCTATGTCTTCATATTCTACAAGGTCGCCTGTTAAAAATTCCTTACCTTCAAGGTTTATAACTTGGCCAGTTTTGCCATCTACTAAAAATATTCCTGTGTAGTCTAACTTTGAGGAATCAAAAGAGTAGTAGGCCTTTAGAATTTTGTCATCTGCCTGAGTATCTCTTAGGTATACTAGGTCAAAGCCAAAGGAATCTTTTAGTTTTTTATAGGCTTCTGCTTCGTTAATAGTTCCTGCTTGAACTTGGTCTTTAAGATCATAGGTCCAGGCCTTGTCAAAGTACTCGACCTTGCCAGATTTTTTGTTTATATTAACTGTTACTGTATCGCTATAAAGAATTTGGCCGTCATCTAAGTTTCTGTGGTATTCAACTATGTGATAGTTGTCTCCTTGTTTTTGGCTAGATCTTTTTGTCAAGGTAAGTTTTGATAAATCTAGGCCTGCCTTTGAAACTAAAAAGTCATTGGCTAGGTTTAAATAATTTTCTGCATCTGCTTCTGCCTTGTTTCCTTCTTCATAGTTTGAATAAGAAACTAAAGACAAGTCGTTTGCAAGTAAGGAAACATAAACGTATGAATCGTCTTTGTTAAAACTTAGGGACCACTTGTTATAGCCTTTTGTTCCCCTATAAGTTGAAAAATTAGAATAAGAAAGCTTATAGTCCTTTAAGGAAAATAAGGATCTAGCTTTTTTTTCTGCATCTTCTAGACTGTACTGGTCTTTAACGGTGTCTAATTGTTCTTGTTCTGCTGGGCTTAAAGCTCCTTCTGCAACTTGAGCTGCTTCTTCAGCTTTTTCTCCTCCATAACCTACTAGTCTAAAAGGATCTAAGTAATAGGGACTTAGGTCTTTGGCATTTACTGGAATTTGTTTTTCAATAAAGCCAAGGGCTGGCTGCAAGTTATATTTTTCGTAAAGATGGAAATTGTCCCTGTTTAAAATCTTTAATTGCAGTGGATAAATTTTATTTTCCTTCATAAAGGCATCAAAGGCTGTAATTTCATCAACTATTCCATCTAGGTCTTCAAAATTAGATGTGTCAGAAAAATCGTAGTTGCTGGCAGTGTAGACATTTAATGATGTAATCTTCTTTTGGCCCTTAGAAACTTCAAATAGGATTGTGTCAGTTGGAACTTTAATTTTATTTACTGTTCTAATAACATTAAAATAATAGGAAGTTGATCCTAGGGTGTTTATGTCAGCATTTTTAGAGATTATAAAGTCTTCTGATACTGGACCGTATAAGTCATTTAATGTTTCTCTAACCAAATCCATTGCTTCTGTTGAAGTTAGGCCTTCACTTTTATTATCAGTGTCTTTGGTAAAGGCTGAAAAATTCATTAAGTTTCCATAAATATCTGCAGAAAACCACATGGACTCATCTGTCTTTGAATCATAATAATTTACTGTGTAGTACTTGTTTCCATCTGTTTCGCTTGACTCTTCTGTTGAAACTTCGTCAAAGTCTGGAGAAATTTTTAGAATTTCCTTGTACTTTAAAATTATTTCTTCAATAGACATTTCTTCTTTATTAGTGGCTATGGTTTTAACTTGGTCTGCCTCTATATTTATATTTTCTGCTTCTTTATTTTCGTTTGTTATTTGCTTGTCTTCTTCTGAGACAAGGTCTTCTTGGTCCTTTTCTTCTGTCTCTTTGGCCGCTGTGTTAAAAGACTCTGGGTCTGTGTTTAGACTTTTTGTTGGAGACTCATCACAACCTACTAAGAGACTAGCCATTATAAGGACTACTAATAGTATAGATTTTCTCATAAAATCCTCCTTGTAAAATCAATTATAAGTTAAGTTAAAATTTATTTAGTTACAAAAGAGTTAATTTTTAAAAAATTATACTGATTACAAAATAAAAAATCAAAAAGAGAATTTCTGTCTTATACATGACTTTTATAGTAGAAAAAATACATTCCCTAGTTAAGAAGTTTTTTTCGTAGCCAATTTTTGGTTTTTCAACCCAGAGACCCTTATAAAATTGTCCACCGCCAAGTTGAACTCCTAAAATTGATGCGACAGCAGATTCTGGATAGCCAGCATTTGGAGATGAATGGTGCCTAGCAAATTTCTTTATATCTTTTAAAGTTTCAACGATTTTTTTTGGATAAATATTTGTTAAAGCCATTAAAAGTCCTGTTAGTCTAGCAGGGATATAATTGAAAATATCGTCAACTATTGCTGCAGCTCTTCCTATGTGAATGTATCTTTCGTTTTTGTAGGCGATCATTGAGTCCATTGTGTTTACAAACTTATAAGTCAGTCCACCAAGAGGGCCAAAAATAACCATATAAAAAAGCGGAGCGATAATTCCATCTGAAGTATTTTCTGCAACAGTTTCAACTGTCGCCCTGACAACTCCATTTTCATTTAAGTTTTCTGTATCCCTGCCGACAATGTACTTGACTCTTTCTCTGCCAGCTTCAAGGGAGATGTCCAAGGCTTTTTTTACTTCCATGGCTTCATAGTGAAGCATCCTTGCAGATATACAATAGTAATAAATAATTACAGTAAGCACATTTTTTGTCCTTGGTCCTAAAAATGAAAATATAAAGTACATAGGAAAAATTGCAAGACTTATATTTATAAGGACAATTAAAAGACCGGCAAACTCTAAGCCAGTCTTAGTTGAAAAATATTTTTTAAAAAATCTTTCTTCAAAGGCAATAATAGATCCCATTAGCCTAATTGGATGAGGGAGAAAGTATGGGTCTCCAACAATCCAATCAATGGCAACTGCAATAAAAATTAAAATCATAGGCCCATTAACTCCATTATCTTGTCCATGTCTAGACTTTCTTCCATGTCCTTAGCCAGTCTATTTAGTTCAGAGTCTAAAAGTTCTTCTGAAATATTTCCAAAGGTCCTTTCGTCTTTGCCATCAACTAGAGAGTCTTCGTCTGGAAGATTATAGTCTCCATAATCAAGAACTCCTAAAACAGAAACGCCAGTTAATCTTTCAATTTCTTCGATTCCTGAATCTAGTAGGCTTTTGTCTCCCCTAAATTTGTTTATGACAAAGCCTTTTATTCTCTTGGCGTCTTTTTCATTTAAAATTTTTACAGTTCCATAAAGATGAGCAAAGGCTCCTCCCCTATTTATGTCTGTAACTAAAATACAATTACAGTCGGCAATTTCTGCCATGCCTGTGTTGACAAAATCATTTTCTAGTAGATTTATTTCTGCAGGAGATCCAGCTCCTTCAATGACAACAACGTCGTAGTCTTCTTTAAGGTCGTCGAAAATTTCTTTGATCTTAGGTCCCAAATCTTTTTTATAAGAAAAATACTCCTTGGCCTTCATGTAGGCAACTTTTTCTCCCATAAAATAAATGTCTGAGCCATTAGTTTCTTGCGGTACTAAAACTAGAGGATTTAGTCTTGGGTCTAAATCAATTCGTGCAGCCTTGGCTTGAAGAACTTGGGCTGCTGCAATTACTTTGCCGTCACTTAGTTTGTAATAATTTCTCGACATATTTTGGCTTTTAAAAGGCGCTACCTTGTAGCCCTTGTTTGCTAAAATTCTACATAGACCAGTTGTAAGTAGAGACTTGCCAGCTGATGATGTAGTTCCATAAATCATAAGTTTTCCCATTTTTTATTTCTCCTTGTTCAATATCAAAATTTTATCAGATTAATATCTACTTTGCAAACAAGTTAAAAGCCTGCAAACTTAGTGAATTTTTAAAAACTTTGTTACTTCTTTGTTACACTTTTAAGGCCATTAATGATAAAATAAATATATAAATAGGAGTGGATATGGAAACATTAATAAAGATTAGAAACTTAAAAAAGGTTTTTCGTATGGGCCAAGAAAAAGTCGTCGCCCTAAATGGCATTGATCTCGATGTCTACAAAGGCGAAGTCTTATGTCTACTGGGAACTTCTGGTTCTGGTAAGTCTACCCTTTTAAATATGATTGCAGGTTTAGACAAGCTGACCAAGGGTTCTGTTGAAATCGCTGGCATACATATTGAAAAGCTTAGTGAAGCCCAAGTTACAAAATTTAGACAGCTAAATGTAGGTTTTGTTTTTCAGGCCTACAATTTGATCCAAGGACTTACTGCTGTTGAAAATGTTGCCCTTGGACTTATTTTTAAAGGCGTCGACAAGAAAAAGAGAGAGCAAATGGCTACTCAAATTTTAAAAGACGTTGGCCTTGGAACTAGACTAAAGCACAGGCCTAATGAAATGTCTGGTGGCCAGCAACAAAGAGTTTCAATTGCTCGAGCCTTTGTAGACCAACCGAAAATTGTCTTTGCCGACGAGCCAACGGGAAACCTAGACTCAAAAACTTCCATAGAGATTATGGATATGATAGTAGGAATGACTAAGTCTCACAATCAAACTATGATTATAGTTACTCACGACCCTCAAACAGCCAAGTATGCTGACAGGATTGTAGAAATTCGAGACGGAAAAATAATAGATATTAGAGACAATATTTCTATATTTAATGGAGGACAAAACAAGAATGAAGAAGAAGATGATGAAGGAGAAGAAAGTGATGCAAAAGAAGAAGACCAAGCTGTTTAAAAATGTGTTAGCCAGTCTACTTGCCCTAGTGCTTGTAATTGGAAGTTTTTCTACAGTTTTTGCTGAAGGGGAAAAGGAAGAAGAAAAAAGTATTTTCTACCAAGAAAAAAGCGGAACAGTGACAACTAATACTAATACAAAAACTAATAACACTAGTGATGATTTAATAATTTCTGCAAAACAGTCAACTATAGCAGGTGACTTTAACAATAGATATATTGATGTAAATGTATCTGTTAGAGGAAAGGATAAAAAGTTTTCAAATGCCGTTGCCTACGCAAAAATCAATTCACCTAAGACAGTTTATATAAATGGAAGCGGTACTTATTACTTAAGTGATTTTACAGATTTCAACACTTTTAGAATTGATGTTTCAACTCTTGATACCAATGAAGATGTTACCGTTCCAATTGATATCACTATTAAATATGACGTTGAAAAATCTGAGACAGACACTAGTAAAGAGGAAAAGCCAAACACAACTACTTTTACAAAAGATAAAAATGGCACTAACTTAACTATTGATACTGAAGTTAAAAAATCTAATGACAGCTCTATGATTATGGAAACTCGAGAAGTTACAACAACTATCTATGTAATCCACCGTGCAGAAAAATTAGCTTCAAACTCTGCCCTTGAAATTTCAAAGGTTGACATCCACCCTAATGGTTATGTCGTTCCTGGATCTAACTTCTCCCTAGTCTTTACAGTTAAAAACGTTGGAGATGCAGAAGCTAAAAACATTAAGGCTACTCTTGAAGGCATGGACCCTAAGGGAATAAATATTGCCCAAGGTTTAGCAACAAAAGATATAACTATCTTAAAACCAGGAGAAGAAACAACTCTTATTTACGATATGAAAATTCCACCATCAGCTAAAGGTGGCATGTATCCACTTACTTTAAAATACGATTTTAATGGAAAAAATGCCAAGGGCAATGAAACAACTTCTCCAATTTCTGGATCCTATGCCCTATCAGTTGATGTTAACCAAGCTGACAGAGATCCATCTGCCTTAATTTTTGAAAGGATTAACTTCCCTACTGGCAGACTTGGAAAAAATCAAAATGTTCCAGTAACTTTTACTTTAAAAAATGTTGGAACAAAAAATGCTCAAAATATTAAAATAACTGCTATTAGCCAAGACGTTGAAGGCCTAACTCCAGTTTCTTCTTCAACTGCCATAGTTGAAAAAATTCTTCCTGGCCAAAGTGCAGACTACCAATTTGATTTTAAAACAACTAACTCAGTTGCTACAAAATCTTATCCTGTAGAAATTACAGTTGAGTACACAGACAGCGCCGTTTCAGAAGAACCTCACAAGATTACTCAAATTGTTGGAGTTAATGGTGTTGACTGGAGGGCTGAAGCTGAAAAGGACAAAGACCTTCCAACTTCTACACCGATTTTAATAATCGAAAAATATTCTTTTGACCCAGAATTAATTTATGCTGGAACCCAATTTAAAATGGACCTAGTAATTAGAAATACTTCTGACAAGGCAATTAAAAATATAAAAATTGCCCTTTCATCAGATGCTGCCCAATCATCAACTGAAGGCAAACCTGCAACTCAAGCATCTGTATTTACACCAGTGCAGTCTTCTAATACTTTCTTCATAGATTCTATTCCAGCTGGCCAAAAGGTTGACAAGCAAATTACTATGACTACAAGCCACGACACTGCAGCTAATACTTATACCTTAACTGCTGATGTTACCTACGAAGACTCCCAAGCTAAACAATATACTTCTAAGGAAATTATTGGAGTAACTGTTGTTCAAGATTCGAAGTTTTCTATAGGCGAAGTCGTTTTAGATCCAACTTTCTTTGTTGGTATGCCTGGAAATATTTCTGTCGATTTTTATAACACTGGTAAGGTAACTCTTTCTAACTTTATGGTAGAGTTTGAATCAGATGACGACATGTCTGTAGATATGCCAACTTATTATAAGGGCAACTTCCCTTCTGGAACTACTGACACTTATTCAGCTACTTTAACAGTAAATTCTCCAGAGGCTAAAAAGGGAAAATTAATTTTCTCCTACGAAGATACAACTGGTCAAAGCCACACTATGGAAAAAGAATTTGAAGTAACTGTAGAAGATATGCCAATGCCTGACGAAGACATGGGCGAAATGCCAATGGAACCTGAAAGTTCTTCAAAGAAGCCGATAATAATTGGTTCTCTAATTGGTCTTGTGGCCCTTGGTCTTGGCGCAGTTTTATTTAAGAAACATAAAAAGAAAAAAGAAGAAGAGGATTTGAAAATAGATGAAGACTAAAGATCTCATCGCCATGGCCTTTAAAAACCTAGGCGCTAGAAAGTTAAGAACCTTTCTAACTGTTTTAGGTGTTGTTATAGGTTGTACTTCTATAGTGGTTATGATGTCTTTAGGCTATGGGATGACCAAGCAAAGTGAAGATTGGGTAAAGTCTATGGGAAACCTTACTGACATAACAATTTATGGCAAGACTAACCCAACTAATGGAAAAAATGAAGTTTTAAACGAAAAACTTGTAGCTGAACTTACAAAAAAACCTCATGTAAAAAATGTCTTCGGGATTTTAAATCTCCAAGGTGAATATTCAGTTATTGCCAATAGAAAATACGACGGCTATGCAGAAATTGTAGGAATTGATCCTGCAAATATGGAAGCCTACGGCCTTGAACTGGCTGATGGGAAATATCCAAATGCTGGTGATGGCCTAAATGCAGTTTTTGGCTCTCGTGTCAAAGATTCTTTTGGTTACATGGCTGGTAACACCTACCGCCAACTCGATGGAGATCTTAAAAAAATAAAGTTTGAGCTTGTAAAGGTAGAATATTCTGAAACTGGAATGAGAGAAGTTAAAAATTCTGACAAAAAGGAAATAAAGTATTCAGGAGAACTTGTAGAGTCTCAAGACTGGCAAAAGTCTTCTGCCATCTTCCTTCCTATCCAGGCAGTTAGAAAAATTCTCTTAGATGAAAATGACAAGTTAGACAAGGCCCAACAAGACAAGGACTTAAAAACAAAATACAATCGAATTGTTGTAGTTATGGAAGACATTGACTATGTAAAGGATTTAAAAAACGAGTTAGTAGACAACGAAGGCTACCAGGCTGAAGCTATGACTGACTGGCTAGATTCAATGAAACAAGATATGCTTGTAACTCAGGCTATCTTTGGAGGCATTGGAGCAGTTTCTCTTTTAGTTGCAGCTATTGGTATTTCCAACACCATGGTTATGTCTATTCAAGAAAGAACCAAGGAAATTGGTATTATGAAGGTTATTGGCGCATCTATTAAGGACATTAGAGCCTTGTTCCTTTTAGAAGCTGCTGCCATTGGACTTTTAGGTGGTATTGTTGGTCTCATTCTATCCTACGGAGCCTCTGCTCTTTTAAATAATCTTTTAGGAGGCATGATTGGTGGAATGGGAATGGGAGAAACAAAAATTTCTATTATACCGATTTATTTGTCTGTTGCTGCCTTAGTTTTTACTTCTTTAATTGGAGTAATTTCTGGCTACTTCCCAGCAAGAAAGGCTATGAAAATTTCTGCCTTAGATGCTATGAGATATGAATAAAAGATTTAAACTGGTTTCGTTTTTGAAGCCAGTTTTTTCTTTTCCCATTTTTTATTTTCAAATTTATTCTATCCTCTTTTTCAAGTAAATAGATTTTTATTTTAAAGAAAAAAATATCTGCTAGGATTTTTCCCAACAGATATTTTAAAATTTATTTTCTATTTGCCTTCAAGTTCGTCTGTCAACTCTTCTATTTTATTAACAACTCCGTCTAAATACTTTAAGGTATCTCTTAGAGCCTGGTCAGTTGTAATATCAACTCCTGCAATTTTTGCAAGGCCAACTGGATTTTCAGTTCCTCCAGCCTTTAAAGTCTTTCTCCAAGCATCAACTGCTGGCTGACCTTCTTTTACAATTTTTTGAGACACAACTGTTCCAATTGTTAGGCCTGCTGAATAAGTGTAAGGATATAGGCCCCTGTAATAGTGAAGCTGTCTCATCCACGTTAATTCTGCCCCGGAAGTCAAGTCAACTGTATCTCCCCAGAATTTTTCTAGAGTTTCCATAAATAATTTATTTAAAACTGTGGCGTTTATGCCTTGGCCCTTGTCTACTAGCTTATAAACTTCTCTTTGGAAGTGGGCTTCTAGTAGATGGGTTACCATGTTGTGGTAGTAGGTCCTTGAAATTATTGATGAGTAGACAAATCTTTGGAAGGCTGGGTCGTCATTCCAAGTTAGCATGTCGTTACCAATAATAAGTTCATTAGTTGTTGATGGTGACTCTATAAAGTAAAGGCTTGGTCTAGTGTTAGTTAGGTTTTGGGCCTTGCCTGCTAGGCTAAAGTGGCCTGCGTGACCTAGTTCGTGACCTAAAACAAATAAGTCTTCTAGAGATCCTGTCCATGAATTTAAAATATATGGATGAACTCCATAAGGTGATGAACAGAAGGCTCCATTTTCTTTGCCATCGTTAATTGGAAAGTCAATCCATCTTTCGTCAAAGGCTTTTCTAATCATTTCAACATAGTCGTCACCTAAAACTTTTAAGCCTTCTATTAGCTTGTCCTTAGATTCTTCTATAGTTATTGTCTCTGTAAAGTCTGGGTCTAAGGCGATTTTTAAATCTGCATAAGTTAATTTGTCTAGCTTGTTTACTCTTTTAATTAGATTTACATACCTTCTCATTATTGGTGCAAAGTCTTCCATTAGGATGTCAATTTGCCTGTCATACATTTCTCTAGTTACTTCTTGGTCAAATAATAAATAGTCTATTACTGAATCAAAACCACGCAAGTTGGCTAGAGATTTTTCCTTATAGACTTGAGCTGACATTGTTGCTGCCATAGTGTTTTGATACTTTCTTAGGTCTTTGGAAAAGGCGTCAAAGGCTGCCCTTCTTACTTCTGTATCCTTTAACCCTTCGTAGTAGTTTTCAAAAAGTACAAAGGAGTTTGGGTAAGTTTTTCCACCTACTTCAAAGTCTTCAAAGGTCAAGTCTGCGTGTTTTGCTTGGGCATAAATTGAATAAGGTCCGTCAAAAACCCTAGACAGAGATGATAAGGCTTGTTCAACATCTGCGCCTAGGTAGTGGGCCTTTTGTCTCAAAACGTCTTTTATTAGTGACTTGTTAGCTGGGATTTTTCCTGCTTCTTTTAAAATTTCTTCATCAAGTTGGATAAGGTCGCTTTCAACAAAGGAAAGTTTTTCTGCCATTAGGGCTCCAACGTTAGCTGCATAGGCTTCGTATTCTTGGAAGCTGTGGTTGCCTTGGTCTGTTGTTATTTGTAAATAGGCATAGCCTGCAAAACGATTGTATCTTTGGTAAATATCTTCGTAGGCTTCTCTCATTTTTGTAATTGAGTCTACGTCTTTGATTTTTCCCTTGTAAGTTTTTTCAAAAGTTTCTAGGTCTTTAGCAACTTGGTCAAGACCTTGTTTAAATTCATTTTCGTCCTTGGCCATGGCTGATAGGTCCCAGGTATATTTTTCGTCTACCTCACTTCTCTTAACACTTTTTAATTCCATTTTTTCCTCCTTAAGATAAATGTTCTAAACAGTTTTCTTCTATTATATTGTACTTTCCATTTTCGTATTTAATGTGAGACAGGGATGTTCCTGCTGGCAAAACTCTTTTGCTTATATCTTTTAATTCTTTGCCTTCAAAAATATTTAAAAGCATCATATAAGTTAGGCCATGGGTTACAATTAAAATCGAATCATGGTCTTCGTTTTTTAAATCCTCTACAAAGTCTCTTACCCTTTTTTCAAAGTCTTTAAAAGTTTCTCCGCCAGGAGTTGGTTGGTAGGCATCTGGATTTGTCTTGTAGGCTTTGAATTTTTCTGGATAAGTTTTTTCTATGTCTTCATAAAACATGCCTTCCCACTTGCCTACGCCAATTTCTCTTAGGGCTTTTAAGGGTCTAACTTTGTCTCTTGATCCGATAATTATCTCAGCCGTGTCTATGGCTCTTTTTAAATCTGAGCTATAAGCTAGGTCGATGTTTTTATTTTTTAATCTAAGGCCAAGTTTTTTTGCATCTTCCCTTCCCTTTTCTGTTAAAGGTGAGTCTAGGTGGCCTTGGATTTTATTTATTAAATTCCATTCAGTTTGTCCGTGTCTGGTTATATATATATCCATTTAATCCTCCAAGGTCTATTATATCAAAGGATGAGTCTTTGTGTTATAATATTTTTTAGGTGATGAAATGGCATTTGATGGAATTGTAACTGGGGCCTTAGTAGAAGAATTAAAGTCTACCTTAGTTGGCCTTAGAGTTGATAAAATATATCAAGTTGAAAATGATGAAATAAATATTAGTTTTAGAAAATTTAGGCTGTTAATTTCCTCTTCTGGCAACAACCCGAGAATTTATTTGACAGAAGAAAAAAAGGACAGCCCACAAAAGGCGCCGATTTTTTCTATGGTTTTGAGAAAACATTTAAATGGCGCGATTTTAAAAGATGTAGTCCAATATGGCAACGACAGAGTTATTGAACTGGTCTTTGATGCCTGGGATGACTTTAGCGAAAAAATTGAAAAGTCTCTAGTGGTAGAAATTATGGGCAGGCATTCAAATATTATTTTACTTGACCCTGACAAGGTGATTATTGACGCAATAAAAAGGGTCAACTTTACTATGTCCAGGGTTAGAGAAGTCCTTCCCCACCTACCTTATGTCTATATTGGCGATGAAAATAAATTAGATCCTTACAAGGCAAGTAATGAAGAAATTTTTCAAAAGCTTCAAGGTCTTAAAGGGGCAACAACAATATCCAAGGGAATCTTCACTTCCTTTACTGGTTTTTCAAAGTCCATTGGCATAGAAGTTTGTGCCCGCGCTGGTCTTGATCCTGACAGACCAGTGGCATCTTTAGACCAAGAAGAAAAAGAAAAACTTTTAGCAGCCCTTGTAGATCTTATAGATGAAATTAAAAATAATAAATATGAGCCGGCTATCTACTTGATGGGGGAAAAAATTTTAGATTTTCACGTCCTAAGGCTTGAGTCCATGGAGGGAATTGAGACAAAGACCTTTGACTCCCCTTCAAAGATGTTAGACGCAGTTTATTATAAGAGGGACAAGGACGACCGCCTGGGCCAAAAATCTCAAGCCCTTAGACGTCTAGTTACTAATAAACTTTCTAAGGACAAGTCAAAGCTTGGAAAACTTGAAAGAGATCTTTTGGAAGCAGAAAACCGTGAAAAATACAAGGTCTATGCAGACCTTCTCTCTGCTAACTTCCATAGGATTCAACCAGGAGCCAGCGAAATTTCCCTAGAAAATTTTTATTCTGAAGACCTAGAAGAAGTTTTAGTTCCCCTAGACGTAAAACTTTCTGGCCCACAAAATGCTCAAAAGTACTATAAAAAATACGGCAAGTTAAAAAATGCAGAAAATATTTTGACCAGACAAATTTACCAAACAAAACTTGAAATTGAGTATTTTGAATCTATCTTGTCTCAAATTGATTTGGCAGATATGGTTACTGACATTGACGAAATTAAAGATGAGCTAATAAAAGAAGGCTATATAAAGAGAAAGAAAAGCAAGAAGAAAAACAAAAATTCTAAAGAGACAAATATTAAAGAATATGACTGCCATGGTTTTAAAATTTATGTTGGCAAAAACAATAGAGAAAATGACTTTTTAACCCACAAGGTAGCTAGACGAGACGACTATTGGTTTCATATTCAAGGTCTGCCAGGCAGCCATGTAATCGTAAAAACTGAAGGCAGAGATCTACCAGAAGAAGTAATCGAATTTGCTGCCAGACTTGCTGCCTTTAATTCCAAGGCTAGAAATTCAGGTTCAGTTGAAGTTGACTATACAAAAAAACAAAATGTCAAAAGACATCCTGCCAACAAGCCTGGCCTAGTTTCTTATGTAGACTTTGAAACTATTTTAGCTCTTTCTTCTGATCCAAGTAAAAATTAAAAAACAAGCCTCTAAGATTTTAATTCCTTAGAGGCTTTTTGTTTGGTAATTTTATTTTATTTTACGCTATCTCTGTTAATTGGCATAGACATACATCTTGGGCCTCCTCTACCACGAGAAAGTTCCCCTGATTTTATTATGTGAAGTTTTGCACCAAACTTGTCTAACTCTGCGTTTGTTATGGTGTTTCTGTCATAAACTACAGCTTCTCTTGGTCCAATAGCTAGAGTATTATAACCATCTGACCACTGTTCTCTAACGGCGTCCATCATAGTTCCTGATCCTTCTCTAATTAAATGAACTTCGTCTATTTCTAAAAACTTCTTTAGCACTTCTTCTATTATATGAGATTCTTCCCTAGTTACTAGCTCTCCATCTTCCATTTGTAGAGAATAAACACAAAGGGTTTCGTCTACTTCTGGGTGCAGGGTAAATAAATCCTTGTCAACCATAGTAAATACTGTATCTAGGTGCATAAAAGCGTGTTTATTTGGAATAGTAAAGGCTAAAACTGTTTGGTAACCTGAATCAGCACTTAGTAGATTTTTAGCTAGGGCTTCAACAGCTTGGGCTTTGGTCCTTTGAGAAATTCCAATTGCTAGGACCTTGTCTGAAAGTACAATAATGTCTCCACCTTCAATTGATGGTAGGTCGTTTCTGTGGTACCATCTATTAACTCCACAGTCTTTAAACATTGGGTGGTTGTCGAAAATCATCTTTCCAAAAAGTGTTTCTCTTCTTCTAGTGTTAGACCACATGTGGTTTACTGAAACTCCGTCACCTATAAATGAAAATGGGTCTCTAGTAAAGTAAAGGTTTGGCATAGGTTGGATGACAAAATTATTTTCTGTTCCTACCATTTCTGCTAAGGTTTTCTTTGCATAAGATGGAATTTCACTTTTTCTTGTTCCTTCCATCATTCTTAAAACTAAGTCTTGGTTACTTAGGTCTTTAAAAATTTCTTCTACAAAAGTTCTTTCCCTAGGAATAATTATTCCAGCTTCGTCTAAATAAGTTTCAATAAACTCTTTTCTTATTTCAGGGCTGGTAATGGCTTCAGCTGCAAGTTTTTCTAAATAGAAAACTTCTACTCCATTGTCTCTTAGGACTTGGGCAAAGGCGTCGTGTTCTTCTCTTGCTGCATCTAAAAATGGGATTTCATCAAAAAGTAACTCGCCCATAATTTCTGGGGTTACATTTAAAAGTTCCCTGCCTGGTCTGTGTAGGATAACAGAATTTAATTTGCCGATTTCTGATCCTATGTGAATTGGATTATTCTTCATCTTCTTCCTCCTTAGTGCTTTTCCAAATAAGAATCTTTATTCTATAGGGTTCTTATTAATAATTTCTCTATTTTCATATAAAAAAAGAGAAAGACATAAAATCTTCCCCTATAATCAACAATATAAATTATTTCTTGGACACCTATATTATATCCTATTTTTAGAAAAATTGTTAGTGTTTTTGTAATTTTTTATCTTTTAAAACTTTCATTTTTATTTTTATCAAAAGCTTTATTGTTCCTTCTTTAACTTCATGGCTGAACATTTAAATATTTTTTGACTTTAAGCAAAATAATTTTTCTTATATTTTTTTCTTAAAAAAGCAGACTCCTAAGAGCCTGCCTGGTTAGTTTTTTCGAAAACATCCTGATTTGTTTTTGTTAGTTTTAATAATTAAATTTTTATTGGTATTTGTAGTGGTAGGTTAATTTTTCTCCACGTTTTCTTTGAGCATCAAAGTCGAAAAGCATTTCTCTAGCTTCTGACAATAAGATAAATAATCCAATTATGTTTGGAATTACCATTAGACCATTAAACATGTCTGTAAGTTCCCAAACAAGGTCAACTTTTTGAACTGAGCCAGCTACTATAAAGAATAGTACAATTACTTGGTATATTCTCAAGGCAGTTTTTGATTTAAATAAATATTTAATATTTGTTTCGCCAAAATAGTACCAGCCTATAATTGTTGTAAAGGCAAAGAATACTAGGGCTATTGCTAGGAATTGAGCTCCAAATTCGCCAAAGGCAATTCTAAAGCCTTCCATAGTAATCATTACGCCTTGCTTGCCTGCATTGTTGGCTCCTGTAGCTAGGATAACTAGTGATGTTGCTGTACACACAATTATTGTATCAATTAGTACACCAACCATAGCTACTGTTCCTTGAACTGCTGGATGAGGAACGTGGGCTACTGCGTGAGAGTTTGGAGTAGATCCCATACCTGCTTCGTTAGAGAAAAGTCCTCTAGCAACACCATATCTTATTGCTGTTTTAATGGATACACCAATTGCACCACCAAGCATGGCTTGGCCAGTGAAGGCTGCTGAGAAAATAGCCTTGAATACAGGGCCAATCATGTCAGCAAATTTTACTAAAACGACAATTGATCCAACAATATATAGGGCAGCCATAAATGGAACTACATATTCAGCAAACTTACCTATACGTTTAATTCCACCGATAAAAATAAAAGCTGCTAGTATAGCTATAATTATTCCAACAATTAATGGATTAACACTAAAGGCTTCTGTAATAGCTGTAGAAATAGAGTTTGATTGAACCATGTTTCCTATAAAGCCAAGGGCAAGAACAATTAAAATTGCAAAGGTTGCAGCCAAAACTTTTCCAAGGCCAGCCTTGCCTTTTCCTTCTAGACCCTTGCTTAGATAATAAGCAGGTCCACCAACTAATTGGTCTCCTCTTTTTTCTCTATACTTTTGAGCAAGCATTGCTTCTACAGAAATAGTAGACATTCCTAAAATCGCTGTAATCCACATCCAAAAGACTGCTCCAGGTCCACCTGAAACTATAGCTCCAGCTACACCGCCGATGTTACCTGTACCAACTTGTGCAGCTATTGCTGTAGCAAGGGCTTGGAAAGATGAAAGTGACTGCGCATCTGCGTCTTCTCTTTGATCTTTCTTAAATAATTTTCCAAAAGTTTCATTCCATCCGTATCCCAGTTTTGTAAACTGAGGAAATTTAAGGTAGATTGTTGATACTAAACCAAAACCTACAAGTAATATCATCATAGGAGGTCCCCATAAGATACTATTAATCTTTACGACAACTTGAGTTAGACTATCTAACATATTGGTCATCTCCTTTGTTTAGTTTTAGAATGATTGATATTTTATAATTTTAAAATACCTTTTTGTTTAAAGTCTTTAGTGACATTTTATATTTTTTATAAATCCTGGAGCTTTTATTCTAAGGACAAAATACAATAAAGTGAAAAGGTTTATTATTTTGTCTTTGTTTTACTCTCGCTCTTTGTTTAAGATATAAATTTTTAAAATTTAACCTGTAAGCTTTAAACTTATTTATTGGGCTATTAAATAAATTTATAAACGTCGCTTATATATTTAATAAGTCTATATATTAGCTAAAAAGAAAGATATCCTAAAAGGATATCTAACTTTTAGGGCCTAAATAAAGCCTTTATTTGCTAAAATTTCTTTAGCCTTGTCAATGTTTGCTGAGCTTACCATTACCATAGGACCTGTACAACCCATGGCTGATTCTGCATAAATCTTTTCAGCCCAAAGTGTTTGAACTGCATTTTCTATTTCTAATATATCAATGCCACCAATAGATTCTGTAACTATTTCTTTGTCTGGCATTGGGGCTTGTGGAAGTTCTTCCTTAGCCTTGTCATCTAGTGATTCTAAAATTTCATCTAATTTAGCAGCTTTAGCTTTTTCATAGTAGGTCTTAGAAAGTTTAACTAGGTCTCCCTTTACGCTATCATAAGCATAGGAGATGGCATTTTTAATTACTGGAGCACCTGATGCCCTAGATACTATAAAAACTGCCTTGTCATAGCCCTCACCAACACTTGGTCCATAGCCATAACCTGTAGTTTCATAAAAACCACCTGAAGTATAAGAAGCAAAGGTCTTGACTAAAACATTTCCTGTTAGAGAGTCGCAGACTAAAATATCTGGAACTCCTGCTACTAGGTCATTACCTCTTAGTAGTGATCCACCGTCAGATCTTTTTGACTTAGCAAAGTTAATATCAAAGCCATTTTCCTTTAGTTCCTTAAGTTTTCTCTCTACAGTTACTGCCCCTTCGATATTTAAAATTCCAAGACTTGGATTTTCTATGCCATTGGCCTTAGCAACAACTATACCGTTAATGGCATTTAAAACCATAGCCTTTTCTCTTTTTGCATGGGTTGTACCTGTAGTTGTAGCTAAAAATACTTCCTTGCCAAAGGCAGGGGTTATTATTTTTCCTACTGTTGAAACACCTATAGGAAATGGATAATGCATAGTAACAGCAGCTTGGATTTCTCCCTTGTTAAAAAGGTCTTCTAAAACCTTGGCAACCTCATCATCGCCACAGGCTTCATAAGATTCAAAGCCTTCTAAGGGTGTACCTACAACAACTATATCAAATAAGGCTGACTTAGATGCAAGAATTGCCTCATTGACATTTTCTACTCCAAGTTCTGAGCCAAAATTAGTAACTGCAATTTTTATATTGTCTTTTAAGACGCCACTTTCTAAAGATTCTGCTAAATTCATAATTGAATGAGCTATTTTCTTTTTGTCCATGGCTTATTCCTCTTCTTCTAAGATCTTTTCAGCTACTTGTTTCATAGCATCAGCTACAACTTTTCTTACTACATCTTCATTGTTTCCTGCAGCTGAATCTTCTTCAACTTTACCAGTGTTTCTTTCTGCTACTATTGAAACTCCGTCAAATAAGTTAGTAAGTCTTCCTAAGAAGAGAGAGCCCTTACCAATTAACATTGCTCTATTATAGTCTCCTGTTGTTAGGTCAGTAATCATGTGACCACAATATGGAACTGCTGATGGAATGTGACCTTGAGTTGGTGCCCAGCCTGGATATCCTTTGTTTGCAACAAAGTCAGCTAGACCCTTTCTATCAATTTCTTTTTCCATTACTGCTAAAGCACCGATCATCTTGTAGTTAGCTTCTGGAACATTACCTGCTCCTGCTGGTCTAGTGATGTCAGCGTTTTGCATTTCTGGTGAATACTTGTCAATATCTGTAATCTTTAGGCCATTTCTCTTTAGTGGTTCAAGTACTAGTGAAGTAATAACTGCTTGTGGAGATGAGCCTGTGTCAACAGTATGCTTACCGATGATATCAGTTCTAAGAACTGGGCTTACGCCATCATTTTCAGAAATAATTACACCAAAAGATGCTACAGCGTCTTCAAAAATTGGTAGGTCCTTCTTTATATGATCTCTGGCGTTCATTCCAAGTTTTGCAGTTGATCCACCAGCTACAACTAAAACATTTTTAAAAATTCCAGCCTTAACCATAGCTGCTGCATGAATTATTGAGTGAACTGGAGCTGCACAAAAAGACCTAATGTCTGATCCTGTTGCGTTTCCAATTCCTACAATTTCTGCTATAGCCTTGGCAAAGTTTCCTCCACCTCTTTGGTTAATGTCACCACAGGCTTCTTCTGAACATTCAATTACATAGTCAATTTCTTCTCTCTTAACTTCTGAATGTCTAAAAGTTTCTATGGCTGCAATAACTGCTGAAGTTTTTGAAACTATATTTTCAAACATAGTGTGGGCATTTAAGTTTACGTCAGTGTCATGAGCTTGACGAACATAACCTACTAGCTCGCCTTCAAGATAAAGTCCCATAGCCTTGTCGTTTGCAATTAGGTCTTCTCCCTTAGAAGTATCTTCAGCAACTAATTTTCCAAAAGATTTTTCTAATTCTGGAAAGCGTTTTTCAACTTGGTCCTTATATTTGTTAACATAGGCTTCTGATAGGATAACTAAGTCGAATTCATCACAGTACTTCATAGCACCAATAAATTCTTCTTCTCTTACTATAGAGCCCATCTTTCCCATAACTTTATCAGACTTGTAGTCGATAGCTGAATATGGAAGTTTGTGGCCTGCTAACATTTCTGGTCTTTCATTACCGATATAAATTTGATTAGGTAAATAACTAACAAATTCTTCAAAAGATCTTATGTGGTCTTTTGCATTTTTTAATAAATCTGAGTCAGGATTTAGTATTTTTTCAGTAGTGAAAGTACTCCCGGCATTTACAACCATGTCGGGAGTATTCACTAGTACAAACCCTGCAGATTTCAATACAGGAAAACTCATTTTGCCTCCTTAGTCTTCGAAAACTGTTTGTTCTTGTACTTCTGTTTCTAAAGCTTTTAAAGCTTTTTCTACTAAGTGATATCTTAACTTGTATTCTTCATCCTTTGTTAAGGCTGGATCGCCTAGAGGGTGAGGAATAGCTATCGCAGGTACAATTCTATTTGCTCCAACTGTCATTGAAATTGGAGTAATTGTACATACGTGAACAACTGGGAATCCAGCTGCTTCTATTTCTTTAACCATTGTTGCACCGCAACGTGTACAGGTACCTCACGTAGAGGTTAGAATAACTGCGTCAACCTTGTCTTCTTTTAGGTATTCAGCTATTTCTCTACCGTATTGTTTTGCTGATAGTATTGCAGTACCGTTTCCTACTGTTGCATACCAATAATCGTGTAGGGAACCAATTTTTCCTTCTTTGACCATGTTTTTTAGTACGTCAACTGGAAGAACTCTGTCTGAGTCCTCGTTTGCATAAACAGGGTCATAACCACCGTGGGCAGTTTCAGAATTTTCTGGAGTTAAATCATCAATGTCAGCAAGACTGTATCTGCCATATTTTGAAGCTGAAGATGATTCAATATGGTCTGGGTTTCCTTTTGGAACAATACCACCTGATGTTACTAAAGCAATTCTAGCCTTAGACATATCTTTTACTGCTTCGTGAGGTTCAACTCTGTCGAATTCAGGCATTGGATATTCTGTCTTAAATTCTTCGCCATTAATTTTCTTTATAAGCATATTAACGGCTCTTCTAGATCCAGTTTCTTCTGTGAAAAAGTTCTTTCTTCTACCTTGTGGCATATAGCCTTCAACTTCTGGATCGCCAATTTCTTCGCCTTTTGCATATTTTTGTGCAAAAGCTGTTACAGCCTTAATGGCCTTTCTCATTCCTGCTGCGCTATCTTTTGTTTCAATGATGTAAACTTGTTTCTTGAACATGTCTGCACCTGGGTTTTCAACATACATAGCTGTCATAGCTGGAATATTTAATTCTTCTTTTACTGCTGCAGTAATAGTACCGCAAGCAACACCATATCTACCTGCATTAAATGCTGGTCCTGCTATAAAGAAGTCAGGTTCAAAACTCTTTACAAAGCCTAGGATTTCTGCTTTCGCATCTTCCATATTTTCATTGAAATAAGTGTCTCCACAAACTACTGTTGCCACTATTTCAAAGTCATCACCAAGTTTTTGTTGAAATTGAACACTTAGTGGTGGTAGGGTTTCGGCTATGTGAGGTTTTGTATCGGCTTTTTCTTCTCCACCAATACCTGCATAGAATTGGTTGATATAATGCACAACTTTAATTTTTGCCATTTGTTACCCCTTTATTATCCTAACAAATCCTCTCTGATGTCTTGCATTTCTTCTACAATTTCATCTACATCAAGAACCATTTCCATCATTCCAATTTGTTCGTCATAAACATCTGGGTCAAATAGTTCTTTCATTTCGTCTTCTACTACGTGGTAGCAAGCTAGCCCTAATTCTACACCAGCAAGTGGTCCTGCAAAAGTTGGGTCTCCTGCTATACATGTCTCAGCTGCAAGACCTGCAGCCTCTGCCTCAGCTCCGCCTAAAATAACAACAATATTTTCTGGGCCATATTGCTCAGCAAAATCTTTTACTCTTTGTTGGTTTTCTAGGTCCATAGCTCCGGCACTAGTTCAGACAAAACATTCTGTAGCTGAAAATACTACCTCTGTGTTGTCTACAGTTTCAACACAAGCTTGAATAGCTGGTCCAGGTATACCGTCACGGTCACCTATGATAACTATTTTCTTGTTTTCTAATAAGTTCATAGTTCCTCTTCTTTCCTTTTCTAAATTCTAAATTTTTAAATAGTTCTTGCTGATTGTTTAGTGAAACCAGTTTCGTTAGTAGCTCCAGTTATAGCTTGAAGCTCAACTTCTATAGTTCCATCTTCTCTTAATGACTTGTCATTACCACCAGCAATGATGTTTACATATTGGATATCTCCAATTACCTTGTCAAGTTTTGGAAGTTCAATAACTTCATTTGCATTACCTGCAGTTACACAAGCATTAGCAAGTGGGTCAGCGTCTGCTAGAGATTGGCTTAGTCCGTCTTGGCCTGCGTATTCGTCAGTTATTATAACTGTTTTAATATCCTTCTTTTCAATCTTCTTGCAGTTCATTATTAAGTCAGTATCTGGGTTACCAAATCCTTCTTGAGAAATAATTACTGCATCTGCACCTAAGAATTCTACTAATTTAGCAGTAGTATCTGATGATCTTTGCTTGTCCATTAGATATACATTTTCATTAGTTATTACTACTCCTAGGAAGTTTAAAGTCTTTCCGTGTTCTTCGTAAAGTGATTTAATTACGTCGTTGTTTAAATGAACGTAAGTTGGGTTTTTGTCACATGCTGATACACAGTTACCTGAGATTACTGCCCCGTCCATAATTTCTGTTGGATATAGATATGTTGGGATAATCTTCTTAGCATCTACTCCATAAACATAAGTGTCGTGTAGTAGACCTTGAGTTTGTAGCATATAAACATAAATTACTTTTGGAAGGTCTGGATACTCGTTAACTTGTTCAAGTAGAGGTTTAGTTTCATAAACCTTAACTTCTTCAGCTTCAAGATCCTTAGCTAGGCTTCCAATAAATCTAGTAATTTTTAAGCCAACCATTCTAACTGAGTGTTCGTGGTTGTGTTGCTTAACTCCTTCTTTTGGATTAGTAGCTACTACTAATGAAACTAACTTAGAAAATGGAGTGTAGTCTGCTCCTGGTCCAGTCATGTCGATAATTCCTTCTTGGAAACCAACAATCTTACCAGTAGTCATTACTGCCATATTCTTTAAACAAATAGTCTTACCTGATCCTACGGTATCAACTTTTCCTAAAACTCCTGGGAAAAATTCTCCGCCTTCTTTTTTATACCTTGGTTCAAGAACGTCTTTAACAGGTGTGATTCTTACACTTTCTCCTGGATGGACGATGTCAAAGTCTATATCTTCAAGATATTCGTCTTCTTCAAAGCCTGATTCTCGAACAAGGTCTTCTTTATTAAGGAAAAGAATGCCGTCTTCAATTTTTGATTCTTCAGCAAACTTAATATCCTTAATAAAGATTTCACCTAATTCTAGACGCATAGGTCCTCCTTTAAATTAATAATATTTTTTGATCATAGCTTCTATATTTTCTATAGTAGCTGTGTCTGCATCTATAGTGTCAACTTTTTCGCCATCTTTAAACATTAACATTGTTGGTAGGCCAAGTACACCACATTTAATAGCAGCTCTTCTAGCCTTAGTAATGTCTAGAGATGCAAATTTAATTTTGTCACCATATTTTTCTGCAAGTTCGTGAACACCTGGCATTAATGCCTTGCATGGTTCACAAGATTCTGACCAAAAGTCTACAAACACATAACCTTCTGAATCATAAACCACTTCGTCAAAATTTTTCTTATCTAGTTCTAACATTTTTTCCTCCTTTACTTTAATGTCTTTATTTCTTTTTCTATAGTAACAGCTGCTATTGATCCATCACTAGCTGCTGTAACCACCTGTCTTAGTGGAGTGTCTCTAACATCTCCAATTGCATAAACTAGTGGAATATTAGTTCTCATTAGTTCATCAGTAATTATATTACCATTATCAGTCATTTCAACCTGACCTTTGAAAATTTCAGATTGTGGGTCAGTTCCTACAAAGACAAATACACCCATTAGGCCGTCGTCTTCGTCAGCTAAATATTCACTTTCTTCTCCTGTTTTGTTGTCAACAAGGATTAGTTTATTTACTAGAGGATCGCCATGGATTTCTTTAATAGATGTGTTGTACATAAATTCTAGGCCTTCAGTATTGTCAGCCTCTTCTTTTACAACAGCGTCACATCTTAGAACATCTCTTCTTACAACAATAGTAACTTTTCTAGCAAATTTCTTTAAATAAATTGCCTCTTCAACAGCAGAGTTTCCTCCACCTACAACAAAGACTTCAAAGTCTTCGAAGAAGTTAGCATCACATGTTGCACAGTAAGATACTCCCTTACCTGAAAATTCTTTTTCTCCAGGTACATTAAGCTTTCTAGGGCTGGCACCAGTTGCAATTATAACTGATTTACCTTCAACTACATCTCCATTGCCAAGAGTAATTTTTTTTGGTTGGCTTTTTAAATCAACTTCAACTACATCTTCAAAAACAAAGTCACAGCCAAAGTGTTCAGCTTGCTTCCTCATTCTTTCAGTTAAAGTTTTTCCAGATTCATGTTCTCCAACTAGAGATCCTGGATAGTTTTCAATGGAATCAGTAATTCCAATTTGGCCACCTATTGAACCCTTTTCAATTATAAGAGTGTTTAGTCTAGCCCTGCCTGCATAAAGGCCAGCTGACAGTCCTCCTGGACCTCCTCCAATAATTACTAAATCATACATGGTAAAAACCTCCTTAAAGTATTATGTTTTCTAAAGTTTCGCTAATTAAAGTGTAGTCGATAAACTCTAGATCTTTTTCAATATCGTCATTAATTTCCTTGACCTTATCTGTTTTTATAATTCTCTCTACCTTTATAATAGAATTTTCTATTAACTCTAAAGACTCAAGGTCTATAGAATCTCCTCCTTCTTCAATAACAACTGACCTAAAGAGAGTTGTTGTTGGTGGAATATTTCCGTAGAGAGGATGGGTTACGACCTTATAGTTTTTGTGAACATAGTCTCTCACCCTAGTAAAAACATCTAAGTAAGAGCCGTCTATAAATTCCACTGGAATTTTTTTATAGGCTAAAAAACTCTTATTGTTAGTTATTAATTTCAAAATAATCTATCCTTTAAAATTATTGGCTCAGCTGAAAAAGAAAAGCTTTGCCTCTTTTTAGGTGCATCTTAAAAAGCCTTAGTATCTTTATTAAAATAGTTAGACATAATTCTTAAAAAATTTTCACTTACTTAGAATGGTTTTCTAAAGGGCTTTAAGAAAAATCTCTAGCTGATATAACTTGAACTAATTAAAATATTCACCTATAATTATAATATAATAAGCTAGTGAATAAATCAAGATGATTTATAGAAATTCTTAAAGATTTTTGGGATATCTATAATTTTTTTCTATAACTATTCAGACTTTTATAAGGAGAGACTATGACTAACAAATACAGAAAAATTCCTCAGGTCAATGATGTGCTTAGTTACTTTGAAAATGAAAATATAGATGCGTCTAAGGACCTGATTAAATATATAGCAATTTCAATCTTCGATGACTATAGAAATGAAATAAAATCAAATCCAGATTTTGATTTTGAAAAAGAAAATGTTTACAAAAAAATTGAAGAGACTTTAGCCAAGGGCGACTACTATTCTTTTAAAGAGACAATTAATGCAACAGGAGTTGTCCTTCACACTAACTTAGGCAGGGCCCTACTTTCTAAAAACGCCTGCCAAAGGCTAGTTGAAATTTCTTCATCTTATTCAAATTTAGAATACGACCTAGACGCTGGCCAAAGAGGTTCTAGATATAAACAAGTTGTAGACATAATTAAACACCTAACAGGTGCTGAAGATGCAATAATTGTAAACAACAATGCTGCTGCAGTATTTTTAATGCTAAACACCCTGGCCTATAATAAGGAAACAATTATTAGCCGAGGAGAGCTAGTAGAAATTGGCGACTCCTTTAGGGTTTCAGAAATTATGGAAAGGTCTGGAACAAAATTAATTGAAGTTGGTGCAACTAACAGGACCCATCTTAAAGACTATGAAAGACAAATAAACGAAGAAACTAAAGTTTTAATGAAGGTTCACACTTCTAACTTTAAAGTCCTAGGCTTTCACAAGGAAGTTACTGCACCAGAACTAAAAGACCTGGCTAGGAATAAGGACCTTTTAGTTTTAGAAGACCTTGGATCAGGATCTATAATTGACCTAAGTAAATACGGCCTATCAAGAGAGAGAACAGTTTCTCAGTGTCTCAAGGAAGGCATCGACCTAGTAAGTTTCTCCTGTGACAAACTTCTTGGTGGTCCTCAGGGTGGAATTATTGTTGGTAGAAAAGATTTAATTGATCAGATTAAGAAAAACCAACTCCTTAGAGCCTTTAGAGTTGGAAAATTAACTTTAGCTGCCTTAGAGGCAACTTTGTTTGAATACTTAGACGAAGACTTGTTAATGAAAAATAATCCTACCCTTAGAATGATCTCCATGCCTCTAGAAGAAATTGAAAAAAAGGCAATAAAATTAAGAGACATGATTTTAAAAGAGATTCCACAAATTGATTTAAGTCTTGAAGATGCTTCTTCTCTAGTTGGCGGTGGAGCTTATCCAGAAGAAGAATTACCATCAAAAAAACTTTCAATAAAAACTAAAGGAGACTCAAAAAATCTAGAAGAGTTTTTAAGACTGTCTCCCTACCATATAATTACAAGTGTCTACAAGGACCAAGTCCACCTAGACCTGAGAACTATTGACGAAAGTGACTTTGAAAAAATTGTTCAAGTATTAAAGGAGTACTATAAAGTTTAATGAAATATATAATTTTAGGCACAGCTGGCCACATTGACCACGGAAAAACCACCTTAATAAAGGCCCTAACAGGAAGAGACACAGACCAACTTGAAGAAGAAAAAAGAAGGGGGATCTCCATAAACTTAGGCTTTACTTACTTTGACCTACCTGACGGCAACAGAGTTGGCATAATTGACGCCCCAGGCCACGAACGTTTTGTAAAAAATATGATGTCTGGAGCTGTTGGCATTGACATAGTCTTAATGGTAGTGTCAGCAGATGACGGAGTTATGCCCCAAACCCTTGAGCACGCAGAAATTTTAACCTACATGGGAGTAAAGTCTTCTATTATAGTTATAACTAAGGCAGATACAGTTGACGAAGAAATGTTAGACTTAGTTGAAGCTGACATTAGGCACAGACTAAAGGACACAATTTTAAATGACGCCCCTATAGTTAAAGTCGATTCTCTTTCGAAAAGAGGCCTAGATGAACTTATTAAACTTATCCAAGAAAAATACGCTGAAGTTGAAAGTAAGGACCAAGAAATAGATTTATCAACCAGATTAAATGTAGACAGGTCCTTTTCTCTGAAAGGACTAGGAACAGTTGTAACAGGAACTCTCTTAGAAGGAGAAATCACTGTAGACCAAACTTACGAACTTTATCCATCAAAGAAAGAAGTAAAAATTAGGTCCATCCAAGTCCACGGCGAAGATGTAAAAAAAGCCTACAGAGGGCAACGAACTGCCCTCAATATTTCAAACTTGTCTAAGGAAGAAATTTCTAGAGGAGATACTATTGCCAGCAAAAATTCCCTAGTTGAGTCTACAATAATTGACTGCAAACTAAAACTATCCAACCACACTGACCTAGTTTTAGAACACTGGTCTAGGGTTAGGGTCTTTTTAGGAACTAGAGAAGTCCTAGCGAGAATTGTTCCCCTCAATGAAAAATATATAAAAAAAGGCGACGAGGCCTTTGTCCAACTTCGCCTAGAAGAGCCAGTTTATTGTAAAATTGGCGACCCATTTGTCCTAAGGTCCTACTCACCTGTTGCAACAATTGGTGGAGGAAGAGTCTTAGAGACAATTTCAGACAAGTACAATATCAAGGACACCGACCACCTAAAAGACCTTTTAGAAAAAGAAAAGTTTGGCCTAGAAGAAATGGTATACGACTACATTGACCGAGGAGAATTTGGAACATCCTTTGCTGACCTTTACTCCTACACTGGCCACCTAGAAGCAGACATAGAAAAAAATTTAGAAAAACTTTCTCAAGAAGAAAAAATATATAAGATAAACGACCTTTACTTCTCTAGAAGATTTTTAGAAACTTTAAGAGAAAAAATTACTTCAGCCCTAAAGGTCTACCACAAGGAAAATCCTCTAGTAGCTGGCATGAAAAAAGAAGAGCTAAGAGAAAAAGTTGGAAAAAAAATAAATCCAAAAGACTTTAACTCCCTTTTAGATTCTAGCGTCTTAAAAGAAAAAATTAAAACCCAAGAAGTCTACGTCAGCCTAAGGGACTTTGAAGTAAAAATGTCTGACGACCACATGAAAATCTCTGAAGAAATTTTAGAAAAACTAAAAAAAGCAGAACCTGGCCTCTTAAAAGGCTCAGACTTTGCCTCAACTAAGGAAGAAAAGAAAACCCTAAGCTTCCTTTTAAAAAATGAAGTTATAAAAGTAGACTCCTTTGTCCTAAGACGAGACTACTACCAAAAAATCAAAGAAAAACTAGTTGGCTACCTAGAAGAAAATAAGGAAATAACAGTAGCAGACTTTAGAGACCTAAACGGCTTCTCCAGAAAAATGGCCCTGGCCCTTTTAGAGCACTTTGACGACGAAAAAATTACAAAGAGATCAGACGACAAAAGAACCCTGTACTAAATGTACAGGGCTTTTTATTGGAAATTTTAGTTTTTTTCAAATTAATTTTCTTGGTCTCCTTGTGTATATCATTTTATACTTATCTTATGAACCTGAGCTTTCATAATTAATAAAAGCCCTATTAAATACCCTTTGTGATATAAATAAAAATACTCCAGCTACAAAAATCCCTAGTAGAAAATATATATATATTGATTGCAGATTTATTATCGGTAAATAATTATAAATCGCTAAAGGAATAATAAATGTAAAAATTTTTCTAATAAGTACACCGTATATAGTCAATGGATATTTAGAAAAGTCTAAAAGTTCTATTATAAATTTATTCGCCATTAAAGTATCTTTGTACTTAAAACTAAAACTATTCATAATTAGTAAGAGAGAAAAAATTATAACTACAATCACTAGCGGTTGGACAAATAAAATAAGCTTAGTCCCTATAGAAAAACTTAATTTCTTCAATGTGATTAAAAAAATTATTAAGTTAACAACAACATTTGGAAACTCTTTGATATTTATGTTATCTGCAATAATATAAGCAATTTTATTTACTGGTTTTATTAATAACATATCTAGGTCACCTTTTTGAATATAAGAACTAGAAAAGGTAATAATCCCCATAAAAAATAAATTTATAAAAGACTTTACTAGCTCTATTGAAAAGTAAATATACATAAGCACATTATCCTCAAGGCCTTCTATGCTATTAAATTTTAAAAGTATAAAACGCAAAAAAATTATACTTAAAAGTGCCTTAATTAAAGATGAACTAAGTCCTAAAATAAAATCGTACTTTGCTGCCATTAAAATTTTTATTCTATTTATAAATACTTTTAAATATATATTAGTCATTTAACCACCATAGACATCAGTTTTGTTTCTAGCTCTTTTGTAAATAACCTTTGATAGAAAAGTTAAAATTAATAACCAAAAAATCTGGAAAAAAAGATTTTTTATGCCAATTCCCTCTCTAAGCCAATAGCTAATAGGTATATCAACTATAGCTCTAAATGGAAGAAGATTAAATAAAGAATGTATCTGGCTTGGCATAAAATCAAGAGGTATAAAGGCCCCAGAAAAAAATAAATATATTAAGTCAAAGGTTATAAAAACTCCCCAAATATTAATTAGCCAAAAACTCATTAAGCCTAAAATATAATACAAATTAAAGGATATAACATAAGAGCAAATAATAGACAAAATAAACATAGCTGGATTGGCACAAGCTAATAAAGTATTTGTCTTTAAATAGAATAATATTAACGGCAACCCCATAAAAATAAAGGTATGTATAACATCTCCAAAGCTATAGAATAAAAAAAATTTTTTAAAATCCAAAGGTTTTAATAAAACATCTGCTATTTCACCCCTCTTTACCTTCCAGCCTATTTCCATAGAAATCCATCTAGGTAAAATACTTTGCAATACAAATGAAAGTACAAAATATAAAATTATTTCGCTACTACTATAACCATTAAAAAAGTTGTGATTACTATATAGAGACTTCCATAAAGAATAATAAATATAGAAAGAAACGATGCCTGTTAGAGAATAAAACAGCAGCTTAAATTTATAAGCATCAGAATTCTTATATGAAATTCCTATTATAGATAAGTATTTGATCATCGCACACCTATTAAAAAAATTATGATTGATAAATGTTTTTTATTGCATCTTCTAAGCTAGAAGAGTTGATTTCTGCATTTTCAATACAAAGACCAATTGATTGAAAAGTCTTTAAAAGATCTAAAGTGCTTATTTCCTTGTCATTAAAAGAACAACTTAAACTTTTGCGACTTTTATCAAGATCAAAAGAAATAAACTTATAAGAACTAAGTCTCCATAATTCACTTTCTAAAGTTTCTATTTCTTCATCGCCATCAAAAAATAATTTTACTCTTTTTATTCCACCATATTTATTATTGAATTTTTGAATTGGTAGATCTTCAATAATTTTTCCTTGCTCTAAAATAATTATCCTGTCACATATTTGTTCTATATCCTTCATATCGTGGGATGTATATAGGACTGTAGTATTAAAACTCCTATTTACTTCATTAATTAAATTTCTTATTTCGTCTTTAACAAAAATATCAATACCGATAGTAGGTTCATCTAAAAAAATGATTTCTGGCGAATGTAATAGGGCCATTGCAAGATTGCATCTCATTTTTTGTCCCAGAGATAGGGTCATAACCTTTGAGTCCATAAGTGATTCTAGGTCAATATATTTGTTAAAAAACTTAATCTTTTCTTCATACTGGTCTTCACTTAACTTATAAATATGTCTATTAAACTCTAATGAATCTTTAACCTTTAAGTCCCAAAACATTTGGTTTCTCTGCCCAAACAGTACTCCTATATGGTTGACATAAGTTTTTCTATCCTTAAAAGGCTCAAAACCTAAAATATTTATTTTTCCAGAAGTTGGGCAAATCAAACCTGTCAGAAGCTTTATCGTAGTTGACTTCCCTGCTCCATTTAAACCTATATAGCCAACTTTTTCTCCTCTATTGACTCTCAGGTTAATATTATTAACTGCCCTTATTTTTTTATTTGATTTTTTATTGTCATATTCTTTTACTAAATTTTCGACTCTTATTACCTGATCCATTCTTCACCCTTAAATATTTAGATTTATAATAATTTTATCTTTGTAAAAAATACTTTTTCATACAAGCTTTCTCTCTTTTTTCTTACTTTAATAATATACTATATTTGAGAGAAAAAAAGGAAATTACAAGGTTTTGTTTTTATTACATTTTTCAAATTTAGTTTTCGCTCAAGTCTCTTAAGAAATTATAGATTCATATAGGTCTTCTAGAGTTCTAAAGGACTTTTCTATGTCTAAAACGTTAATTTTCTTTTCAACTAAAGACAGGATTAGGGCTTCTAGCTTCTCACCTTCTATGGCTACTTCTAAGTAGTCTTTTTTGTCTGGATTTTTGCAAGGTTCTACTTTATAAGCTGATGTTTCTAGTTCTTTAATGGCCCTTTCCTTGTCTGATGTTTTAATGAGATAGGTGTTGGTGTTTTTTAAGTCTCCAATATAATCGTCTAGGACAACCTTGCCTCCTTCTATCATAACTATTCTGTCTGTAACTTTTTCCATTTCTGAAAGTTGGTGGGATGATAATAATACTGCACAGCCTTGGTCTCTTAGGTCTTCAAGTTCTTTTCTCAGTTCTATTACTCCATCAGGATCTAGGCCATTCATTGGCTCGTCTAGCATAATTAATTTTGGCTTTGACATTAAAACCATGGCCAACATCAATCTCATTTTCATTCCCATTGAATAAGTTGAAACCTTGTAATTTATTTTGTGACCTAGGCCGCTATAGGCTACCATTTCGTCAATTCTCTCCTTAGGCGAATTAGTCCAAGTTGCCATTAGTTTTAAATTATCTAGGCCAGAAAGTGATGTATAGAGGGCTGGGTTTTCTATAGAAACTCCAAGGTTTTCTAAAACTTTTTCTCTTTCTTTTTTTATATCAAAGTCACAAACCCTAACATTTCCTGAACTTGGATTTTGTAGGCCACAAATAATTTTCATCAAGGTAGATTTTCCTGATCCATTTCTACCTAAGAGTCCAACAATTTCATTTTTATTTATTTCAAAACTTATGCCATCTAATACAGTTTTTTGTCCAAATGATTTTTTTATATTATCTACAAGTAAAAATTTTTCCATTGTACGCTCCTAAACTCTTTTTTTCCTTAGTACCAGACTTCCAAGTAAATATAAAATAATGCTGCCAATAATAGTAACTAAAAGATAGGCCTCATAGGTATGGCTAAGGGCCTTATAGTTATAAAGTCCTTCTCTTTCTAATCCATAGAGCAAGTTGTATTGCATAGGATAAGTCCCGATATTAAAAATAGAAAGTTTTTTTGCAGCAACAGTCACAAAGACTAAAACCAAACCTGTCAAGATAGTGACAATTCCATTTTCAAAAAATAAATCTAAAAGACTTAGAAGAGAAAAAATCAAAACTGACCACATTGAGAATAAAATTAAAATTAAAAGGTTGGCCTTCCAAATAGGTACAATCTTATTAACTGCTAGAAAGTCTAAATTTTCAAGGCTGGCTATAAGAGGTCCATTAGAAAGTTTCCACTGGCCTAAAAGGGCACTTACTGAAACTGTTCCACCAAAGCCTGGCCTGTATCTTATTGACATGTAGACAAATAAAATTAAAATTGGAAGCAAGAGGGCTAAGAGAGTAAATAACAATCTTACAATAAACCTAGATGCAAAAACTTTTTTTCTCTTATAGGCTAGGGTCAAAATCATTTTCCCCTCGTTGTCAGAAAATTCCTTTGACCATATATCATAGTTTAAAAATAATATTAAGCCAATGGCAATAATATAATAGTGCTTTATTGATCCATCAAGGAGATAAGACACAGCTTCACTGGCAGTTATTTCTCCGTAGGGAATATTATCCTCATGACTTTGGTCCCAGATTCTTTTTTGGACCCTGTTGGCCCAGTCTAGTTCTGAATAAAGGGCAAAGCCCTCTTCGTAGCCATCTCTTCCCTTAGATTTTATATCCTCGATAAAATTTTCTTCAATATATTGATCTATAACAAAAAACTGTTTGTCTATAAAGTCCCTATCTTGAACTTGTTTTAAATTTAAAGACAGAGGTTTTACTAGGCCGCTTAGGTCCTTGTATTTTTCTTCCTTTTTTTCAAGGTCAGAAATTATTTCTTTAATCTCTTCTTTTTCATCTTCAGATGAATTTTGCAGCTTGTCTTTGTAGGCCTTTATTTCAACTTCGTATCTCACCTGAGCTGACTCAAGTGGAATAAGATAAGACTTGTAGACGCTTTGCATATTAGGGTAATAAGACTGGTAAAAGTTTATATACTCCCTTTGGTTTAGAAAAAATACACTAACAAGGGCAAAGGTTAGGGCTATAAAAAATCTTTTGTTTAAAAATAATCTTCTTTCATTCTTCATTAAATTTTTCATAAGTCCTACACCAAATCCCTTTTCTTAAAAACACTAGCAGCTACAAAATAAACAAGACAACTACTTATTAACAACAACAAAGTTGCCCAGGCCCAAGAAAATCTAGGCCAACCTAAAACATGGTTCCAACCAGTATTAATAGAAAATACATTGAGAAAATGCCAAGCTCCCCTTACTTGGCCAGAAATAATTCCCACCATAGCTAAAAAACTAGATAGGGCAATTGAAAGCAAGGGACTTTTAATAATAAGCCCTATTGAGGCACCTAGAACAGCAAAAAATCCTAGTTTTAAAATATCCATCAAAAGACTTAAGCCTAAAAATTTCCAAAGCTCAAGTTGATATAGGTCTGAAAGATAATAGTATTCTTGGCTATTGCTAGGAAGTGGATATAAGTCAGATAGTCCTAGACTCAAAGCCGAAGCTCCTATATTTTCATAAGTTGAAAAAGATTTTAAGCCATCTCTATAAATATACATAGGATTTTTTAAACCAGCAAAACCATTTTTTATTCCCATAAATAAAATAGAAATAAGATCAGAAAAAAAGACAACTATTAAAAGCATAATAAAACTAAGTAAAACATAATTCCTAAATGCAAAAGACCTCTTTCCCTTTTTGCTAGCTAAAAGATTAAAGGTCCTCTCCTGTCTAGCTAGGTTCACAACATAAGTAGAAAAAATTATTAAGCAGGGGAAAAATACCTTGCCCTTAATAGAATTCTTAGAATAAATCTCTGCCAAATAAGTCCATGGAGACTCCGTGAAAAAATCCACTTCCCTATAGCCCTTTTCCTTTAAATCAAACCTGTGGTCAAGCCCCATTACAAAAGACTTATAAACAGGATAGGCATAGGACTTGACCTCTGCATAATTTAAATAATTCATCCCATACTCTTCTAACAAGTCTAAATCAAAGTCGTACAAGTCTTTATTAACAAGGTCTAAGTAGCTGTCTCCATATCTTTCCCGAAGACTTTCATCTCCCACTCCCCTATCCATAGAAATATTCATCTCAGCCATTAAATAAAGATCCTTGTAGGCATCAATGTCGGCCTTGTGGTTTTTATAAGAATCTAAGTAAAAATTCCCCAGCTTATGCCTCCTGTCCACAGTCCACTTTAAATACTTTAAATAATTTTCCTGGTAGGGATCAGTTAGGTCCAAAAACTTCTCTTCATAGGCTAAATTTTTATAGGCCTGAACATAATAATCTTGATAAGACAAATAAACCCCTTCATTGGGAAGATTGACCCTTTGATAAATCTTATAAATAGCTGTAAAAGATAGGGTAAAACTTAGGACTAACAATAAAAAAGTAATTTTGTTTTTAAAAAGCGCCTTAATTTGATAGACCAATTTATACCTCCTTAGTAAAATGATTTTTTTAAATTTGGATTTTAGCTTTAAATATAGATTTTACATTCTAAGCATGCTAAGATAATATTAACATGGATATAGAATTTTAAAAAGCGCAAATGTTTGCACTTTACATTTTAAAGGAGAGATGATATATTAATAATTTAGCTATTGTTTTAAAAGAAAGGCGACAAAATTTAAATTTATCCTTAGTTGATTTAGCAAATCTCTCTGGAGTTTCAAAAAATACTATAATTAAAATTGAAAATGAAGACCATGTTCCTTCTGTAAACACTTTACTTGCCCTTTCTGCTGTTTTAAAAACTGATCTTTTAAAAACTTTTTCTTCATCTTATGGTTTAGAAAATTATTTTAATATGAAAGACATTTCTGAGCTAGAAATTTTAGTAGAGAAAATGTTAGACAATAATCAATTTTCTAACCTTACTGAAGTTTTGGATATATTAAATAACCTTTATGATAATTTTTCTTACGATGAGGATCTGTCTACACACTTGTATCAAATTATTTTATTCTTAGATGGGATATACCTAGACAGCAATGATAAAAATTATAAGCTGGCTTATGAAAACTTTTTAGAAGCTCTAAGCTTAACTATTGAAAAATTCGACATTAATAACTTTGAAACTTATACTTATAATACTTTTGAGCTGAGAATTTTAATGAACATTGCCTTGACTTTAAGTAAGTTAAAGGAATTTGATTTTTCAAAAAAAGTTTTTTTATTTCTACTGAAAAACTTAGACAAGAAGTCTCAGCTATATGTATCAAGTCTTCATAACCTAGCGATTTTTAAGATTAGAAATAATGAATATAAGCAAGCCTTGGCTGTAATAAATAGGGCAATTTTTCTTTCTAATAAATATAGGAATTCTTCTAAACTTCATAGTACTTACTATGAAAAGGGATTAATTGAATATAAGCTAGGAGATGAAAATTATAAAAATTCTTTTGAGATAAGTAGGTCCTTGGCTATGGCTTTTGGCTACGAAGATTTTTTAAAGTTTTTAGAGGAAAAAATGTTGAAATTCCAATAGAATAAAATAAAAAAGAGTATCTTTTGAATTTTCTCAAATTCTTAGACGCTCTTTCTTTGTTTTTTAAATTATTTCAACCTGGCAGACTTTCATTGCATCTAGAGCTCTCTTATGGCTTTCTGGGCTGACTCCTGCGCAGGCAGACTCTACAACTTTTATTGGAACTTCTGGCATAAAGGCCTTTAGGACCATGGCGTTTGAGATTACGCAAATATCTGTGCAAAGACCTGCTAGAGTTATTGATATTATTCCCTCTTTGTCATTTATCTCTTTTAATCTTTCTGCCAGGTCTTTAGAGCCAAAGGTTGGTTTGTCAATAATATTATCTTCATTTGCATAAGGTTTTAGGGCGTCAATTATTTCCCATCCACTTGTTCCCTTAATGCAGTGTTCTACTGGAAGATTTTTTCCTTCTTGAGTAGCTAAGTAATCGACTTCATGGGTGTCTTTGGTAAAGTATATGTCGCCTTTAAAGTTTTTTACTAGGTCTAGCATATTTGCTACAATTTCTTTTGCTTCTTTTGTTCCCAGGCTTCCGTCTACAAAGTCCTTTTGCATGTCTACTACAACTAAGATGTCTTTCATTTTTCCTCCTATTTTATTTTTTTTCTTAAGTTTTTCTATTTTCATTATAACATTAAGTATAAAAAAACCAACTACAAGTAAGTCTTATAGTTGGTCATGGCGAAGACGAGTGGGGACAGTATAAGCTTTTTATAGCTTTTACAACGTGTATTTATAGCCATTTCTATTTATATAAATATAGCTTTTTCTATCAATTTAAGACAGATTAAACTCTTTTAGTATCAAAATAGTATCAAAAAAAGGATCCCTAGGAGATCTAATTTGTTGGCCAATAACACTGGCCGTTCTTTAAGATTATATATATTATACCATATCAGCCTAAATAATACAGGCTATTTCCCTTGATTCCTGATTAAAAACTTTTTCATAGCCTTTTGCTCCATTTCAATATTATTAATAGCTAGATATGACGTAAAATCAGAAACCTTATTAGTCTTTGATCTAAGACTGTCAAAATCATACGGAGATCCATAATAAGAAATAGGATCTAAGAACTCATTATAATAATTAATAAAATACTTACAGGTCCTAAGCTTTTTAAAAGCCCTGTCCCTAATAGATTTAATATCTTTAATAGGACAACCAAGTAAATCAGCAATTTCTTTCATTCCCTTGCCATAGGTTCCTATACCAAATAAATTACATAGTAAAATATATTCAATTTCAGATAGCTGGCCCCTAGTTTCCTTTCTAATTTCCTGAGATGCAAGGTTGTTTATTAAATCATCTTCAAAGCTTGCTTCCTCATCTTCTATCAGATCAACAAGCAAATAATCTCCCTCTAATGTTTCTATAGGCATATCTAAAGAAACTAGCCTATCTTTAAAGGGCAATATGCTCTTAAGGCTTTCAACAGATATTTTCATAGTGTAGGCTATTTCCTCTATAGTAGGCTCTCTTAATAATTTCTTTTCTAGGTCTCCCTGTATCTTTTTATAGTCATTTAAAATCTTAAAGGCATAGGCAGGGATCCTAACAGTATTATCTTTATTTTCAATGGCCCTATAAATAGCCGATTTAATTTTCCAACTAGCAAAAGTAGAAAACTTGTTACCCTTTCTATAATCAAAACTTTCAACCGCTTCAACAAGTCCTATATTTCCCTCTTGAATTAGATCCATAGCTGTTAAACTCTTAGAATGAAAACTATTGGCAATACTAACAACCAACTTTAAATTAGCTTTAATGAAAATATCTCTAGCCTCAACATTTCCCTTTTCAATTTCCTTAGCCAATTCAATCTCTTCATCTGCTGTTAGAACATTTATTTTTTTGATCTCATTAATATAAGCTTGATATAAATTATCCATAAAAGCCCCCTTGATATGTAAAAGGCCACATATTTTTATTATATGCAGCCATTTATAAAAAAACGTAATGTTAAGAAATTTTATATGTTTAGAGAATTTTTATTTTTTAGATCTGTACTACTTGAGAATAAATAGCAGTCTTTTTATTGTCTAAGATAAAAGTATCAAAGACTATCCTACCTTCAACCAATGCTCCACTGATTCCAGGTGGATTTTCATGGATTCTATAAGACTCTAATTTTTGTACAAATACAATAGCACTTGGATGTACTAAAGCAAAGCCAAAATTATCAGGGCAAACAGATTCAGAAAGCCTAACAACAGTCAAGCCGTCAACCATAGCTATAACCCCTTTAATCTTCATATCTTGAGCTATATCTGTACTCATTAGAAAATCTTTATTCTGTTTTAAAAGCATATAAGTCTTAGCATTAACTAATAGTACCCTACCATAAGTAGGAACATTAGCCTCATCTAACACACTATTGGCCTTTAAAATTTCATCATAAATATTTTCCTTAGTAAGCTTTAAAGCCTCAGCCTTAGTTCCAGCACCTGCTAAAATCTTAGCGATAGCACTATGCTCACTATGTGGGATAACAACTTCCCTAATTTGCCTAGCCAATGCAGAAGCAGCTTGAAGATTTCTTTTAGTTTCATCTTCATCTAGCCTGTCAATAGCAAAAGTAAAAGACTTGTCATTATTAATAATAAACTCTTCAGTAGACCCGCCAAGATTTTCAATTTTTCCATACCTAGAAAAACCGTACTTACCTTCGCCGTCTCTATCATAATTATTAAGTTGAGCGGTATTAATCTTATACACTTTTACAGTATTGGCACCAGTAAAATCAAAGTCCCTATTAGAAATTAGGGCCATTTTACTTTCAGTAGTAAACTGCTCATCAACATAAGGCAAATATTGTGTAGCTAAATCAATAGCCATTTTTCACCTTCCTTTACAAAACAGTAGGAGGTTTAAAAGCTTCTTTTATAGGGTCTCCCTTTACAGAAGATCCAACTTCAGGAATGTGAGGAATATATCTATTATCTTCAGAACCTTTCACGCTGTCAGTGATCTCCTTAACCCTTTTAACAAAAGTATCAACATCTTCCTTAGTTTCTCCATTAAAGAGATCTAAAAACTCAATTGATAGCCCTGATTCAGAAAGGGCATCCCTACAATCAGCCTTTAACTCCCTTTCAAGCAATAATCTTTCCCTTTCCTCTAAGTCCTCATTGCTAGCATCTTTTTCCCTAGCAACTCTTTTTTGAACAATAGAGTTAACCTCATCTTGAGTAAATAACTTTTCGCCACTTTCGTGGTCTTGTCCTAATTCTTGATTAGTTTCTTTTGCTTCCATTATAAAACCCCTTTATAAAGTATTTCCTGCATCATAGCAGTAACTTAATTATACTATATATTGATATATTTTTCAATTTTAAAGGATTTTCAACTATATGTAGTATGTGTCATTATATAGGAATAATAGCACTTAATAAAATACATAACATAAAATAAAAAAAGGCCACTAATAAGCGACCTTTAAATATCGTCAAAAATTACAACTGACGACTTAATATTAAATTGTTTCTTCAAACTATCAATCTGCAATAAGGCATCTTCCTCACTATCGCAAACAATTTGCCTATAGATCCCGTTAATAGTAACATCTATAGTCGCCTTGTCCTTAGAAACAATAGCCAGCAAGCTAACATTAGCCTCATTAAACCTATTTTCAAGTTCGATCAGCTTTCTTTTAAAACTCATATTTAACCTACTTTACTAACTTAAGCTTATCAGCACTATAATTAATTTTTTCCTCAAGATCATTCAACCTTTCTTCCAGCTCAGCCTTTTCAAAGCCTACAAGCCTAATATTACATAAATAGCCCAAGGCCCTAGCCTTACTCTCATCAATTTCATCATTAGCAAGATCAATAATGATCCTTTGCAAGAACCTATTAACACCTGCAATAGTATTCAATCTATTAGAATATTTTTTCCCCAATAAAAACACCTCCTAACCAAGTAACCATCAAGAAGCTTAGGACTATAAGCCTACAATTAATAAACCTATAGCCCTAAAAAACATACAAAAATTTTTACTTGTAAATATCTACATCATCATGTTCATACCTCTTAGGCTTAGTACAATAATAAACAACAGCAACAGCCTTGCCCTTAATATTTAAAGTGTCAATCTTATAAACCTCACCCATAGTCAAATTTTTTAAAATAAAATTATTTTCCCAAGAATCAGGCTTATCTAAATTAACCATAACATACTTCATTAGCGAAGCCCTAAAGTGAAACCATCTTCAAGATACGATCTTTCCCTAAGACCTTGAAGTCTACCACATTCAAAAATCATCATAAGAAGCCAATTAACTTCTGTCTCGTCATCTAATGAAATATCAATACAGTTTAAAGATCCTCGAACAATCAAAGCAAAGTCCTCAGGACTCTTTAAAACTATTCCACCTTCTGTCGCAATTTCTCTAATATCTTTTTCGTTTATAAATAACATTTTAAATTTATCCTTTCTTTTAGTTGGGGTTATATTTGTGGCTTATCATATGCAACGCTATTTCCCAAATAACATATTCCGCCTGAATTTCTTATTTTTTCGTAGCTATCCTCTGTACCTTCATACAATATAAATACGTTATAATATGGATCTTCACCATAAGCTACTGCATTATATTTAATGCTTAATATCTCCGTGCCGTAATCTTGCAAATAGTTTAATGTTCCATTTACATGACTTTCTATTTCGTCATCTTCAAGAAAACTTAAAACCCATATTTGTTTATATTTCTTTTCCATTTACTTATCCTTTCTTTTTTCTATACTCCTATATTAGAGTGTTAACTAGCTAATGTTGGCTATTTTACTTTACTTCACTAGCTTACACAATGTTAGCTAGTAACATGCTACTTTATACTAGAATACATTTTTATGTTAACTAGTACATATATATATATTTAGCCATTTATAACTAGAATACATTTTATTTATTGTCTATAGAGAACTTAACTTCTTCTTGAATAGGCACTACAAAATTTTCAAGATCTTCAGGCCAGCCCCAATAATAATGGCCTTGATACTCATATCTCTTAGACTTTATGTTTAATTCCTTTTTGGCTTCCTCTAGTGTCCTGTTTGATATTCCTTCAGCTTCAGCCTTTTGTACAATTGTCTCTTTTAGCATTGGCCCGTCTTCTAACAATTCATAAAGAAAATCCTTTGCCTTATCTTTTTTAGGTGCTGCTCTTCTTACTTCAAAATCATTCATTATTTCATCTGCTGATAAATTACTATATCCGTCAAAAACAATTCCGCCCGCCTTTGGATCAATATGGAACTGTATTGTTTTTATTTTTCTTATATCTGCAACGTTAGTTTTTACTGCACATAAATTTATTAATGAACTTTCCCTATCTCTAGCAAGGGCCAAAACATTCCTAGCAGCGGCAACTGTATCTATTGATCCAGTAACCCTATTAATGGCTTTTGCTCCAGTGTTTTTATTTGTATGAGCCAGCAATATAACTGTCATATCGTATTTTTCACAAAGGTAAAACAAAGGATTGAGGGCCTCTCTCATACTAGCTTGATCATTACCTTTAGTATTAGGTGGTAAAAATGCCTGTAAAGTGTCAAAGATTATAATATCTGGCTTATGTTCTATTATAAAATTTTCCAGTTCTTTATCTTTATAGTTAGTTGATTTTTCATCTTCTGACATCATAATTATATTTTTATAATTAGGCTTTTCTTTAAAACCCTCTAACCTGTTTTTTAACATTGAAGGACTATCCTCAGCACTTTGGTATATAATTTTATACTCTTTAAAATCTAATCCATAGAATATAGAATTGGGGTTATCTATATAACCACCACTTGACAATACTGCTGCAAGATTCAAGGATAAATAAGTCTTACCTGTTCCAGGTTCTGAAGCTATAACAGTTATACAGCCTTTAGGGATCCATGGAAACCATATCCATTCTACATCTTTAGCCTCTATATCTTCAAAAGATATAGCCTTATACTTAGATTTAACTGGCCTAGGCTTATTCTTATTCACTTTCTTGCAACTTGAAATTGCCCTGCTAATATAGTCATCAATATCATCAACATCATTAAAAGTCTTATAAGGCTTAGAATTAACAATAATTCTTTTCATCTGTTCCCCGTCCTTGGCCGTCCAATAAGCTAAAAAATTGCTATAAGCCTCTTTATAAGATTCAATTGATGAAAATTCAAGCTTAGAAGAATTGTAAAGGCCATTAAAATAATCTTTATCATCTGCCTTTATTTGCTCAATAAGTTTAAAATCTTCTGTAATTAAATTCATTCAAAAATTCCTCACCTCTTTTCTAATAAATATGCTATAATTAGAAAGGATATTAATTTATCCTTTCTTTAGACCATGGCTTTTAGTTGGGGAACTTTTATAGGCCATGGTCCTTTTTTGTTTCCTACTGCCTAACATCATCATCTTTTAAATTAAACCTTTCTTTTAAATAGTCTATAGGGACCCTACCATTAACAGTCATATAACCTTGATCCTCAAGCTCACGATTTAAGGCTCTAATAATCTGATATCCCTTACCTTGCTTGACGCTTAACATATCCATAACGTCATCAATAGTCGCTAATCTTGACATTTTACACCTCCAGTATTAAAAAATATCTCCCCAATTTCAATAGCAGTAAGCTTATATCTCTCACTTATAGCTACTATTTCTTCTTGTCTAAATTGTGCATTATTATTAATTTTTAAGTTTAACCTAGATGCACTTATGCCAATAGCTTTCGCTAGGTCTACTTGAGTATCTCCACACTCAACCATTTTAGCCTTTAATTTGTTTGGATTCACTTTTACACCTCCTTTCCTGTTTTACGGTATTTACTTTTTACTGTATCCGTTAATTATTATTATAAGTGTTTTTTTACTGTTGTCAATAGTTTTTATTGCAAATTTACGGAAAAAGTTTATAATTGTTTTATGAGGAGGTTTTAAAATGTGCTTTTCAACAAAATTAAAGAAATTAAGAACTGAAAAAGAGCTAACACAAAAAGAGTTATCTAGTGAATTAAAAAAGCTTTATGATATTAATTTTTCAAATAGAAATATTTCCTATTATGAAAGAGAAGAAAATGGGGCTACCATTCCCGATTTAAAAATAGTAGAAGCTTTAGCTAACTATTTTAATGTTTCTACTAACTACCTTCTAGGAATTAGTGAAAAATCCCAAGAAGAAGAAATTGTAAAAAGGTTAACTGAGAAAACTGATGACAATACTATTAAATGGTATGAAGACGATCCATCAAAGAACTACAATGAGTTTAATGACAGATTGCTTGAAAATTATTCTAGGGTTTTCAACAGGAACTATTTTCTCCAAAAACTAAGTGAAATAGTAGATATTGATGCTGAGAATATATGTTATAACGTATACTACACTGATATTTCAGGTAATTTCTATGTACTAATAGATATTGAAACTGTTATTCATCTTTATTATGTGGAGACTGACATTGAATTTGATGCAATGACAGAATTCTATTGCAGTGATTACAAAATAATAAAAATAGGAGATTCAAGCAAAATTCCAGCCATTAATGATCTATTAGAATCAGCGACAATTGATGATAATCAAAAAAACAGAACATCAACATTAAATAGCTTACTAGACAATTTAAACAATATAGACTAACCCCAACAGTCAAAGAAAGGAATGAAATAATATGCCAGCATACAAAGACACCAATAACAACACATGGTACTGTAAATTTTATTATGAAGACTACAAGGGAGAAACAAAGACAAAATTTAAAAGAGGCTTTAAAAGAAAGAAAGACGCCCAAGAATTTGAAAGGAATTTCTTACAGTCAAGCCAGTTTCAACCTGAAATCCCATTCAAGGATTTTATAGAGATCTATAAGAAAGACACCTATCCCCAATTAAGAGAGCATACAATACAAAATAAAAAATATAGATTAGTTAGAATCCTGCCATACTTTGAAGATATACCACTAAAAGACATAACATCAATAGATATAGTAAAGTGGCAAAATGAAATGATAAAACTAGGCTTTAAAAGCTCATATATAAACAACCTACAAAATCAACTATCAGCAATATTAAATCATGCAGTAAAATTCTATGGCCTAAAAGAAAATCCAGCAAGAAAAGCAGGCAGGGTTAACATACCTGATGAAATTCCCTCTAAAATGAGATTCTGGACCTTTGACGAATATAGCCATGTAATAGCATTAATAAACGATTTAAAAGCAAAAACGGCTATAAATCTCTTGTACTGGACAGGTATGAGAAAAGGAGAGTTGTTCGCTCTTACTTGGGCAGATATAGATCTAGAAAACAAAACAATAAACATAAACAAGTCATATCAAAGACTAAAAGGAAAAGACGTAATAACACCAACAAAGACCTATGAAAACAGGCTAATAATGATCCCTGATACAACAGTAAATCAATTACTAGAATATAAAGCCAAATGTTATGACACTAGCCCTGACGCACCAGTTTTCCAATGGAATAAAAGATTTATAGAAAATGGAATAAAACAAGGCTCACAAGATGCAGGAATAGAAAGAATCCACGTTCACGGCCTAAGACATAGCCACGCAAGCTATTTAATAAATCAAAAAGTTAATATAGTCCTAATATCAAAAAGACTAGGCCACAAAGACACATCAATAACACTAGACACCTATAGCCACTTCTTCCCTACTGAAGAAATAAACCTAATGGAGAACATAAACAAACAACTAGAAAATAAATAAAACAAACACAACAAAAAGAAGCATATTGCATTCAGCCAGATTATAATTGATTGGCCTGCAATATGCTTCTTTTAATTTTAGTATCAAATTAGTATCACTTATTTTTTTAATGGCTAATTTTCAACGTTTAAATACATTATGGCGAAGACGAGTGGGAATCGAACCCACCTAAGAGGAACTCCTCTCACAACGGTTTTGAAGACCGCAGAGCACACCAGAAACTCATTCGCCTTCAGATTTTTAGTTTTTTATTTTATATAGGTCTAGTAAAAAATCTAAAAACTCCCTACTTAAAATAGACATATACTTTTCTTTTTGACAAACTATATAAAAGTCTCTAGCTGATCCTATATCTTTTAATGGATAGGTTAAAACTAAGTCGTCATAGTTAAGGGCGCTTATAACCTTGCTAGATAATATTGATACTCCAAGGCCAATTTTTACTGCTTCTAAGATACTTATTGGATCTGACATTGAAGCAACTACATTTAAGTCTTTTGGGTTTAGTTTTTTTGATGAAAAGTATTTTAGTATTTCCTTTTTTGTTCCAGACTGGTCTTCCCTCATTATAAAGGGTTTTGTAAAAATTTCTTCTCTAGGATTTTTCTTAGAGTGGATTTTTTTATATTCATCTGTCTTAGGCATTATAAATAAAAGTTCATCATTTGTAAAGGGTATGAACTGTAAATCGTAGTCTAAAACTTTTGTTCCAACTAGGCCGATTTCTAAAACTCCGTCATTTACCTTGTTTATTATGTCCATGGAGTCAGAATTTATTATATCAAATTTCACTTCTGGCATCTTTTCGTGGAAATTTTTTATAATAAATGGCAGGTCGCCTATGGTAATTGCAGATGAGGATCCAATTCTAAGAACCTCCCCTCTTGAACCAAGTAAACTTTCGTTTATTTTATCTTTTATGCTTAAGATTTTTATTGCATAGTCATATAGTTTTTGTCCTGCTTCTGTTATTTGAAATTCTTTAGTTGTCCTTTTTATTAGTTGAACCTTAAATTCTTTTTCTAAGGCATTAACATGGGCAGATACTGTTGGTTGGGTTAGGTATAAATTATCTGCTGCCTTGGAAAAGTTTTTTGCTTCTACTACTTCTACAAAAGTTTCAAGTTGTCTTATGTCCATTTTTTCCCTCCTCTTCTATTCTATATGTATTTATCATAAATTTCAATATATAAGTGATATAAATAGATTTTTTTTATTAGTCTAAGGTTTTTTTTGATGCTATACTAAAGCTAGTTAAGTAATTATTAATTTAATAGGAGGTCAAGTGAAATATTTTGTTATTGGCTTTGCTAGTACAAGTGATGCTATGGCCATGGAATATTTTTGTAAAAAAAATAAGGTTCCTGGCAGACTTATTGCAAATCCTAAAGAGCTTTCAACTTCTTGTGGCCTTGCCTGGAAGTTTGAGGACGCCTATAAAAGCGAAGCTGACTTAGAAGATTTTTTAAGGGTTAATAATTTAGCCTGGGAAAAGATGGTCTTATTAGACTTTTAAGAATTGAGGTGGATATGAATTTTATTGGAATTGATATTGGCTCAACTGCTGCTAAAGTCTGTGTAAAGGGAGACAAAGATTTACTCTTTAGACTACCTACTGGCTGGTCTAGTGTTGAAACTGCTCAGACTATTAGAGAAAAACTTTTAAAAGAAGGAATTGATGTTTCCTCTTCTGACACTAAAGTTGTAGCTACTGGTTACGGCAGAGTTGCAGTTGACTATGCTGATAAGGTTATTACAGAAATCACCTGCCATGGTAGAGGCGGTAGAGAAATTGCAGGAGATAATGTCGGCATTATTGATGTTGGTGGCCAAGACACCAAGGCGATTTTAATTGAAAATGGCATGGTCACAAACTTTTTAATGAACGACAAGTGTTCAGCTGGAACTGGAAAATTTTTAGAAGTTATGGCTAACAAGTTGTCTGTAACTATAGATGATCTATTTGAACTTGCCAAGGAAGGAAAAGTTCTTCCTATTTCTAGTTTGTGTACAGTTTTTGCTGAGTCAGAAATTATTAGCTACATTGGCCAAGGAAAGAAAAGAGAAGATATTGCTGCTGGAGTTGTTGATTCTGTTGCAACAAAGGTTAGCCAACTGGTCCAAAGGTTAGACCTTCCTGAAACTGTTATTTTGACAGGTGGTCTCAGTCACAATGAATTTTTTACTAAGATCTTGTCTGAAAAATTAGGAAGAAATGTTAAAACTACAAAAAATGGCATCTATGCAGGAGCAATTGGTGCCGCATTACTTGCAAAGGAGAAAAAATAATATGAAAATTATAAAAGACTTGCCAGAAATTTTTGAAGAATTTGCCGATCAGAGAAAAAATTCATTTTTAGCTGTAAAAGAATACAAGGACAAAAACATTCCAGTAGTTGGTTCTTATTGTACTTATTTCCCTAGAGAAATTGCTGAAGCAGCTGGAGCAGCTACTGTTTCTCTTTGTTCAACTTCTGATGAAACTATAGCTGAAGCAGAAAAGGACCTACCAAAAAACCTTTGTCCCCTAATTAAATCTTCTTATGGCTTTGCAAAAGCTGACAAGTGCCCTTTCTTCTATTTTTCTGATGTAGTTGTAGGCGAAACTACTTGTGACGGCAAGAAAAAAATGTATGAGCTAATGAGTGAATTTAAGCCAGTGTTTTTAATGGAACTTCCTAACAGCCAGTCTGAAAGATCTTTGGACCTTTGGGTTCAAGAAGTAATTGATCTAAAAAATTTCTTAGAAGAAAAATTTGAAACTGAAATTACTGACGAAAAGTTATTGGAAACTGTTAAAATTGAAAACAATATTAGAAAGGCAATGAAAAACCTAGCTGGAGTAATGAAAGCTGATCCTACTCCAATTTCTGGCTATGATTTATTTAAGGTTTTATATGGCTCAACTTTTAAACTTGAAAGAGAAAAATTACCTGAGGAAATAAATGCCCTTGCCAAGGAGATTGTGGAAAATCCAGATACAAGTAGAGAAAAGAAACCTAGAATTTTAGTAACTGGTTGTCCTCTTGGTGGAGCTACTGAAAAAATTATTAAGGCCATTGAAGACAATGGTGCTGTAATTGTCTCTTATGAAAACTGTACTGGCGAAAAAAATTATGATAACTTTGTAGATGAAAATGCTGACGACCTTTACAGGGCTATAGCTAGAAGGTACCTAGACATTGGATGTTCTGTAATGACTCCAGACCAAAACAGATTTGACCTTTTAAGCAGACTAATTGATGAGTACAAAGTAGACGGTGTTGTTGAAATGAACCTTCAAGCCTGTCACACTTATGCAATTGAAAGTCACAGTATAAGAAAGTTTATAACTGAAGAAAAGAACATTCCTTTTATCTCCATTGAAACTGACTACTCACAAGCTGACATAGGCCAACTTAATACTAGAGTTTCTGCCTTTATAGAAATGTTATAATAGCTATAAGTAAAAATTCTTATTGTAAATTTGCTTTTACAGAAAGGAGCTACTATGAAAGATTTAGAATTAGAAGTTTGTGGTGGATGTAATGCAAAAATCCCTGCAGGCTCTCTTGATGAAATATTAAAGTCCATTCCCCTACTAAAAAGGCCTGACATTCTTGTAGGCTTTGACTCAAAAGACGACGCAGCTGTTATTGAAATCTCAGATGAAGTTGCCGTTATTTTAACCTTGGACTTTTTTCCTTCTATGGTTAAGGACCCATATATCTTTGGCCAAATTGCTGCTGCCAATGCCCTATCAGATATTTATGCTATGGGAGCTGAACCAGTTTGTGGCCTAAATATTGTAGCCTTTCCTGAAGAAGGAGATGTTAAGGCCTTGGAAGAAATTTTAAGAGGCGGAGCAGAAAAAGTTAAAGAAGCTGGAGCAAGTTTAGTTGGTGGCCACTCTATCCACGACCCAAAAGTCAAGTATGGCCTAAGTGTTCTTGGCAAAGTTCATCCAAAAAATATTTGGCAAAACAATACGCCAAGACAGGGAGACTATTTAATTCTCACCAAGCCCCTAGGTGTAACCCTAATAACAAATGGTTACAGCGTTGGCCTTTCTAGTGAAGAAGAGTATGAAGCTGCCCTAGCATCTATGACTAAGCTAAATAAATACGCCAGAGATATCTTTTGTAAATACGATGTCTCTTGTGGAACTGATGTTACAGGCTTTGGCTTTTTAGGTCATTTAGGTGAAATAATTGACGGCCAGTACACAGCTATAATCGAGGCTGATAAGCTTCCAATTTTGCCAGGAGCAAAAAAATGTGCTGAAGAATTTATCTTCACTAAAGGCGGCCAAAGAAACAGGTCCTTTATGGAAGATAGGGTTGAGTTTCAAGTTGATGACTTTGCCTTAGAAGAAGTTCTCTACGATCCACAAACTTCTGGCGGACTTTTAGTTTGTCTAAGAGAAGACCAAGCTGAGGAGGCTCTTGAAGAATTAAAAAACGCAAATATTGATGCAAGTATTATTGGTCAAATTCACAAGAGATTTGACAAGGATATAATTATTATTTAAGGAGGAATTTTATTATGAAAACAATTGATGCACTAGGAATTGAATGTCCAATGCCAGTAATTATGGCTAAGAGAGTTATTAAAGAAGGAGAAGATAATTTTTTAGTTTTAGTTGACAATGAAGTTGCTACAGAAAATCTTTCTAAAATGGCCAAACAAACTGGTTTTGATGTAGACATTAAGAAAGTTGATGACGAAAAATATGAAGTTGTCTTTACAAAGACAACTAATAAAGAAACAAGTAAGGAAAAAGAAGATGCCTATGTTGTTGTCTTTGACTCAAACAAACTAGGCCATGGCGAAGAAGAATTTTCTAAAAAATTAATAGAAAGTTTCTTGCTCGCTTTAACTGAACAAGACAAGTATCCAGAATATGTAATTTGTTATAACAAGGGAGTCGAGCTAACAACTATTGTTGACAATGCAGTTGAAGACTTAGAAAAACTTACAAATGCTGGTGTCGAAGTTCTATCTTGTGGCCTTTGCCTAGACAACTATCATCTAAAGGACAAACTAAGAGTTGGTGAAATTACAAATATGTATAGGATTTGTGAGCTAATGACTCAGTTTAAAGTGGTTAGACCTTAATGGACTACTGTCTTTATACTTTTTCTTCTAGTTCACAGGCTATGAAGTCTGAAATTCTCTTAGGAAAAAATAAAATAAACTGTAGGCTAGTGCCACTTCTTGCTGAAATTGATGCAAGCTGTGGCCTTGCCCTTCGCTTTAATATAGAGGATTATAAGAAGGTTGAAGACTTATTTGTAGCTGAAAACTTTTCTTATGAAGGCCGTTATGTTTTATCATATGTCGATGGCCAAAGAAAACCTGAGGTGAAAGTTTATGATTTATCTTGATAATGGTGCCACTTCTTTAAAAAAACCAAAGGCAGTTGCTGATGCAGTCTATCAGGCTATTGTTTCTGAAGACTATGGCAATCCATCTAGGGGGTCCTATGACCAAAGTCTTAATGCCCTAAGGGCCTTGATGGAAGTTAGAATGACTGTGGCTGATTATTTTTCCTTAGACGATCCTTTAAAAGTTGTTCTAACTCCTAATATTACCTATGGACTAAATTTTGTAATTAAGTCTTTGTTTAAGGCACCTGACCATATTATTACTTCAGTTAGTGAACATAATTCTGTTCTTAGGCCTCTTTATGACCTTGAAGAAAGAGGGGGATCTCTTTCCTTCTTAGGTCTCAACGAGGATTTTTCTATAAAAATTGCAGACATAGAAAAGCACATTAACAAAAACACCAAGGCCATAGTTATAACTGCAGCCTCAAATGTATCTGGCAGGATAACTGACTTAAAAAGAGTTAGTGAGATTGCCAGGGCTAATAATTTAATTTTAATTATTGATGGGGCCCAAAGTGCTGGCTGTCTTGAATTTTCTATGAAGGACTTTGACCAAACTATCTTTTGTTTTACTGGCCACAAGTCCCTTCACGGTCCTCAAGGCACAGGTGGATGTTTGATTAAGGGAGACTTTGCCTTTGATCAAGTTTTTGCTGGCGGATCTGGTTTTGATTCTTTTTCTAAACACCAACCAAATGTCCTGCCAGAATTATTTGAACCAGGAACTGCTAACGTTCCATCGTTTTTAGGTTTAAAGGCTGGAATTGAAGAGCTAATTAAAAATCCGCCTTACAAAAAAATCCAAGACCTAACTAGGCTTTTATATACTGAGCTAAAGAAAAATGACAAGTTAGAATTTTATACTTCCTTTACTCATGAAAATGCCCCTGTTGTTTCCTTTAACATCAAGGACATGGCAGCTAACGAAGTTGGCCAAAGACTTTATGACGAATATGGTCTTTGTGTCAGAACTGGCAGCCACTGTGCTCCCCTTTTTCACAAATGGGTTGGCACAGAAGACCGAGGCATAGTTAGATTGTCACTTTCTTCTTATAATACTGAAGAAGAAATTATGAAGGCTGTTAAGGCCATAGAAGAATTATCAAACAAATAAAAATTTAAAAAAAGATGAGACTCTGGATAAATTTTCCACTTCTCATCTCTTTATTTTATTTTAAATCTTTTTCCATCCACAAGTGGGGAATTGTATTGTAGTCAAAGACTTCAGATGTAGGCACATAGCCTAATTTTTCGTATAGGCCTTGGGCTGAAACTCTTCCTTGGAGGATGGCTTTTTTATAACCTTTTTCTCTAATTAGACCTTCAATGAAGTTCATTAAGTACTTGCCATAGCCTTGGCCCTGGTATTTTTCATCTACAATTAAAGCCTTTACTTGGGCAGTGGCTCTATCTTTTTCTGCATAAAAAACTGTTGCCATGAGACAATCGTCAATATAGCCTCCGTACATATTAACTTTGGCATCACCTGTTAAGTCTTCATTTCTAATGTCCATGCCTTGAGGCTTTCTAAAATATTCATTTCTAAGATCAATTGTCTCTTCGTAGGCTGGAGTTCCGTATTCTATTTTTCTAAGTTCCATGTCTCCCATAGGTCCCTCCTAAAGATAATCTTTTTTATTCTTTATTCTTTCTTAATATTTTTACCCTAATTTTTCTGTTATAATAGCCTAGAGGTGAATTATGAAATTACTTATAGAAAATATACACAAGTCCTTTGGGGCCAATGACGTTCTCAAAGGAGCAGAAGAAGTTTTTCAAGCTGGACAAATTTATGCCCTATTAGGGAGAAATGGTTCTGGAAAAACTACTCTTTTTGATATTATTGCCCAAAAGAAAAAGGCAGACGACGGCCAAGTGCTTTTAGAAATTGACGGCGAGCAAAGGCCCCTAGTCCAAGAAGACCTATTTTATATGGTTGCCAATCCCCTCCTACCAAACTTTTTAACTGGTAGGGAATTTTTGCAGTTTTTTATAGATGTTAACAAGGAAAGAGTTAAAGAAAACAGAAGTCTTGATGAGCTTTTTGATTGGATTGACTTTGATAAATTTGAAAGAGACTATCTTATCCAAACTTATTCTCTAGGAACTAGAAACAAGTTGCAAATGCTAATGTTTCTTTTAATTAAACCAAATGTCATTCTCATGGACGAGCCTCTAACTTCCCTTGACGTTGTAGTTCAATTGCAAATTAAAAAATTACTTAAGGCCATGGAAAATGACCACATAATTTTATTTTCCACCCACATTCTTCAACTGGCTACAGACCTTTGCGACCAGTTAGTTATTCTCTCTGACGGAAAGTTATACAAACTTCCTGACGAAAAATTAAAGGACCCTAACTTTGAAGATGAAATTATTAGAATTTTATCCAAGGCAGGTCCTAAGGGCAAAGAATCTGACATGGCAAAAGTTTTAGCTGAAGATTCTCAAGTTAGTTCTAGAGATATTTATGAAAAGGGAGATGATGCTGATGTTTAATTTTTTCTTAAAGTCAGCTGAGTACGACATTAGGACTATTTTAAATATGGTCTTATATTACTTTAGAAAAATTCCTATCCTAAAGTGGCTGGCTCCTGGATCATCTTACAAAAACGAAAGTCTAAAAAGGACTTTGGTATTTTTATCTCCTCTGGCTATATTGGTTTTTTCTGTATTTAAGTCTTTATTTGATATTGGAATTCTAGCTCTCTTCTCCCTGTGGGCTAAGTTAATAATTTCTATTTTTAAAGACATGGCCTTTAGAGATGTATTTTTAAATATGACTTTAATAGCCTTCTTACTTGACTTTACAGAATTTTATTTTATGAAAAAGAAAGACAAGTCACTGATTTACTATAATCTTTTTAAGGTCGACCCTAGGACAATTTTTGTAGCAAATCACTTTATTAACCTGCCTATAAAGACTTTAGCTAGCTTTTTGGCCCTGGCCCTTGTAGGAAAGCTTGCAGGATTTTCTGTCAGTCTGGCCCTTAGTTTAGCTGTACTTTCCTATCTGGCTTCAAGTATTTATAATTATATAAATGCCAGGCTTTTAGCCAAGAAGAAATTAAATGAAAACTCCCTTACAAAGTTAGGCTACTTTTCAATACTGATAATGATCCTAGTCTTTGTAGCCATGGTTTTCTTTAATATATCTTCTGAGATTTTGTTAGAAAATTTATATTTTAAATTAATTTTTTTAATCCTTGGTCTTTTATCTATAATAGGTCTAATAAAATTTTCAGGCTACTCTATAATTTTAAATGACCTTAGCCAAGACTACGAAAATGTAAAGACTTATAAGGACAAGAAAAAGGAAGCTATTGACAAGGCCAACCAGCTTAAAATAGAAGATTTTGAAGCTTCAAAGACCCTCTTAAACAAAAATCTTTCTGGCTACAAGCTTTTAAATGAACTATTTTTCCAAAGGCACAGGAGGCATATTTTAAAGCCAATTATTGTAAAATCAGGTATTTTAGCTGTTGTGGTTTTAGTCATGGTTATAATTCCCTTTATTCCAATTAAAGGCTTACAAGAAGAATTTCAAGCTGACTATGGCAGTCTTTTAGTAAAAAGACTAACTGGAATTTTACCTTTTGTAACTTATATTTTATTTGCAAATGAATCTATTACTAGAACTATGTTTGCAAATTGTGACCAGGCTCTAATGCAATATGGTTTTTATAGAAGGCCTAAGGACCTGTTAAAAATGTTTTTCTTAAGACTACAAAAATTAATTTTCTGGAATGGCCTAGGGCTTATTCCCTTCTTTGTATTTTTACTGTTAATGAATAGAATAAATTCAGCTGGTCTCGAAGACTGTATAATTTTAGGAGTACAATTTTTAGCCCTTTGGGTTTTCTTTTCAGTTCACACTTTGTTTTTGTATTATATTTTTCAACCTTACAACGACGCCCAAGAGGCTAAAAGTCCAATTTACTTTATTATTAACTTGGCTGTCTACTATGTTTGTTACTTTACCATGCAACTAGGCCTTGAAGGTCCAATGATTGGTCCAATATTTATCGGCGCATCAATTTTATATTCAATTCTCGCCTTAATTTTAGTTTATAAGTTGGCGCCAAAGACTTTTAAGGTTAGGATTGGCAGATCATAAAGAGAAGTTTCGTGCTTCTCTTTTTTATGATAATTTTTTCTAAGGATGAAAATTTTTTCTAAAAATCCTTTGACTGAAAAGGTTTTCTGGTCTATAATTGTTAAATGGAGGTTGATTAAATTGAAAAAAACTAAGGATATAATTATCGTTGGCTTTGCCCTCTTTGCTATTTTCTTAGGAGCTGGAAACTTGATTTTTCCACCAACTCTAGGTCTTATAGCTGGTAAGGGCTGGCTTTTTACAATGATTGGCTTTATGCTTACAGGTGTTGGTCTACCTGTTTTAGGAGTTATTGCAACTGCCAAGGCTGGCGGTGAGACGACAGACGTTTTTAAGCATTTAGGCAACAAGGCTGCAGGATTTTTAACTTTTATTATTTTACTAGCCATTGGGCCCTTACTTGCCATTCCAAGAACTGCTGCTGTTACATACGAAATTGGAGTCAAACCAGTTTTTAATATCAGCCCAGTTATTTCAGCTATAATATTTTTTTCCATAGTTTTATATTTTACTTTAAATGCCATGTCTGTTGTAGACAAAATTGGCTCATTATTAACTCCACTTCTATTAGTGGTCTTGGCAATATTAATTATTGTAGGCGTAACTAACCCCATTGGCAAACCTGTAGATACTGGTAACACCCAACACTTCCTTAGAGGTTTTGAAGAAGGTTATCAAACTATGGACGGCCTTGGATCCTTGGTTTTAGCAACAATTATAATCCAAGCCGTAATTCAAAAAGGCTACACTGACCAAAAACAAAAATTTCAAATGACAGTTTTTGCAGGAATAATTGCAGCAATTGGATTATTTTTAGTTTATGGAGGTTTTATTTATTTAGGTGCAACTGCCTCAGGAGTTTTATCAAAAGACCTATCAAGGGCTGATTTACTTATAGCCTTGGTTAACGAAATTTTAGGAAGCAAGGGTAATTTTATTTTAGGTCTAGCAATTTCACTGGCTTGTTTGACAACAGCTGTTGGCCTAACTGCAACTGCAGGAAATTTCTTCTCCCAAGTCTTCCACGATAAAATTTCTTATAAGGGAGTTGTTTTAATGGTCTGTGGCTTTTCTGCCTTCTCTGCCATTAACGGAGTAGACACCCTAATAAACTTTGCCGTACCAATACTAACTGTTCTTTATCCAGTTACTATTGTAATAATAACCATGTCCCTTTTTGATGGACTAATTAAACACAAGTCTGCCTACAAGGGAGCTTCTTTAGGAGCCTTAATTATATCTTTGAGCCAAAATATTTTAGGAGCAGAAGATAAAATTAATCAAATTTTACAAAAAATCAGACTTAGTCCTTTCTTTGCAAATATTACACCAGAAAAGGTAAACTTCGATACGCCAATTGCCGTTATTGAATCTCTACCTCTTTCTTCAAAAGGCTTTGCTTGGATAGTTCCAGCAATTGTCCTTGGCCTAGTCTTTGCTTTAGTAGAAAAATCTAAGGACCACAAATAGTTTTTAAAATAAAAATAGCTAGGACAAAAAATGTCTTAGCTATTTTTTTTACGCTTTTTATTTGTCTAGAGTTTTTAAAAAATTTTCTACCAGGGTCCAATATTCTTCTGGATATTTAAAGGGTCCTTGGCAGTGGATTGAGTCTGTGAAAATGTGTTTTTCTTTTCTTGAATTCATTAGTTTATAAACCATATCTACATTTTCAACTGGCACAAAGCCATCTTTGTCTCCATGGATTAAAAGTCCTGGAAGTTTTGTATCTTTAATTCCCTGAGTAGCATCAACTTCTTTAAAGCTGTAGCCGCCAATAAGTTTTGTCATTAATGATGCAGGTGGGATAACTAAAAATTTTGGAAGACCGTAAAGTTTTTTAAGCTGGTGGCTGAAAATTTCTTCTAGTCTTACATAGCCTGAGTCTTCTATAAAGGCCTTTACACTTGCTGGCAGTCCCTTGCCTAGAGAATTTAAAACTGTAGCTGCTCCCATTGATATTCCAAAGAGAATGATCTTACATTCAGGATATTCTTCAGTCAATTTTTCTGCCCAAAGAACTAAATTGTCTGAGTCAAAACCTCCCATTGAAATAGTCTTGCCTTCTGATTTTCCGTGGCCAAGTAGGTCTAAGGTTAAAACATTGTAGCCCATTTCAAAAAACTTCTTTGTGTATACAGACATGGATCTGCCACTTAGAAGGTAGCCGTGAACTACAATAACCCAATCCTTGGCTTGGTCATTAATAGACTTATAGGCAACTAGCTTTTCACCACGCTTTGATTTTATAGAAGTCTCTATAGAATTTTCATCAAACCAGGCATTTTCGTTTTTGCTTTCGTCAAAGCCATTTACTGACCTGTTACCTTCCATAACGCTAGTCTTGTCAGATTTGGCATTGAGAGAAATATTATAAAAGTAAAGGCCAATTAATAAATATATTGCACAAAGGCCTAAAAGCACATATAAAAATATCATTTTACCAGTCTCCATTAAAGACATACTTGTCTAGCCTGTCAAAAGCTTCAACTAACTTTGCAAAAGGTAGGCTTAGGTTTACTCTAATTGTGTGGTCCATCATAAAAGGTCTGCCGTCTTGCCAAATCACTCCATATTCAACAGCTCTATTTAAAAGCTCGTCATGGCTTTTATTGTTTGCCTCTTCCCATTCTTTTGTATTTAAATAAATTACATAAGTTCCTTGGGGTCTAGCTAGGCTTACACCCTTAAAGTTTTTTTCAATAAAATCAATTGCATAGGAAATATTTTTTGCAAGAACTTCTCTAAGCTCATCTACATAGGCAGCGCCCTCATCACTATAAGCCCCAATTAAGGCCGCACAAGATAAGACGTTTTGGCGGTTGTAGGCAGTTTTCTCTACTTGGCGATCAATTCTAGCCTTTAAATATGGATTGAAAACTAAGTGATAGGCCCCAATAAAGGCTGCAAGGTTAAAGGTTTTTGATGGTGCATAAGTTGTTATAGTTCTCATCTTTGCATCTTCGTTTATTGACCAGGCTGGTATATGAACATTGTCAGCTAAAATTAGGTCAGACCAAATTTCATCTGTAATTACATAGACATTGTTTTCTTTAAAAACTTCATAGGCCCTTTCTAATTCTTCCCTAGTCCAAACTCTACCTGATGGGTTGTGAGGAGAACAGAAAATTGCTAAATTAATATTGTTTTCCTTAATTTTTCTGTCCATGTCTTCATAGTCCATACGCCAAATATTATTTTCATCTAAATAAAGATTTGAAAAAATTGGATTGTAGCCATTGGCTTTCATAGTATTTATAAAACCAACATAAGATGGAGCATGAATAAGCACATTGTCTCCTGGAGCTGCTAGGACTCTAGCTATAGATGCAATTCCACCAAGGACTCCGTTTTCGTAAGATATATTTTCTCTTTCAATGTCTACTCCATTTCGCCTTTTTTGCCAGGAGATAATTGCATCAAAGTATTCATCTGGAGTTATAAAGTAACCAAAAATTGGATGGTCCAGTCTCTTTTTCATTTTCTCAATTGCTGCAGGCACAGTTGGAAAACTCATGTCTGCAACCCACATAGGAATTTTAGAAAAGCCCTCTCTAGTAACAACGTCTGGAAAGTGGTTTTCTTCTAAGGCCCTGGCGTTGGTATTGGTCCTATCAATATAAGTTTCAAAATCAAATTTATAGGTCATTGTCTTCTTCCTTTCTCTTTAATTATCTTTTCATATAAGTTCCTAGATCTTTTGACAAGTTTTTTAATCTCTTTAGTTTTTCAAATTAGAAATCTTTAAGTCATGTACTTAAAATATTTACTTGCTCTTGGATTTTATTATATAGTATTTAAAAAATTATTTCATTAGCCTAGCTTAATTTATACTTAAAATCAACTAAAGTATTTTAGCCACTTTTAATTTTTCGAAAAATTTTTCTCATACTTATAAAATTTTTTTGCAATCATTTTCCTTTTCCTTGAATTGTTATTTTTTCTGCTGTATAATAATTTTGTGAGTGAAAACTTAATATAGTTTAATTTAGGCTTATAGGTTGCCTGAAAACCTAAAAATATTTTAAGGAGATGCATAAATGAAGAGAATATTAATTACAGGTGCCAGTGGACAAATTGGTACCGAACTAGCCAACTACTTAGGAAACATTTATGGCAGGGAAAACATTCTCGCTACAAATCGTTCAGAAAAAAATCTAGAAGCCCTTGGCGATATTCGCTTTGAAACCCTAGATGTTACTGACGGCCAAAAATTATTTGACCTAGCTAAAGACTTTAAGGCAGATACAATAATAAATCTTGCTGCTATTCTTTCAGCTAAAGGAGAAACTATGCCACAAAAAACTTGGGACATCAATGTTAATGGAATTATTAACTCTCTTGAAGCTGCAAGAGAACTAGGATGCCAAGTATTTGTTCCATCTTCAATAGCAGCCTTTGGCGAAGGAACTCCCCTTGACAAGACTCCACAAGTAACTATCCAAAGACCTAACACTATGTACGGTGTTACAAAAGTTGCTGGAGAAATTCTTTGTGACTACTACTTCCACAAATTTGGCGTAGACGTAAGAGGAGTTCGTTATCCTGGAATTATTTCTCACGAAACTCTTCCTGGCCAAGGCACAACTGACTATGCAGTTCACATTTACTATGACGCAATTAAAAAAGGCGCCTACACTTCTTACATTGCTGAAGGAACTCAAATGGACATGCTTTATATGCCAGACGCCCTTAAGGCAGTAGTTGATTTAATGGAAGCAGATCCAGATAAATTAATTCACAGAAACGCCTTTAACATAACTGCCATGAGTCTTACACCAGAAATTTTAGACGAAAGCATTAAAAAATATATGCCTGACTTTAAACTAGACTACGATGTAGACCCAGTTAGACAAGCAATTGCAGAAAGCTGGCCAAATTCTCTTGATGACTCAGCAGCCAGAGAAGAATGGGGCTGGAAACCTGAATATGACTTAGACAAAATGACTAAGGACATGTTAGAAAACTTAGAAAAGAAATTAAAATAATATAGATAAGGAGATTTTAAAATGAGCGTACATGATCTAAAATTTTTAGAAGAAAAAGTTGACCAACTTAAAAAAGACGGAGTTTATCGTACTCTTCCAGTTCTAGAAGGCAAAAACTCTTCAACAATTGTCCTTGATGGCAAGGAAATGGTTAACCTATCTTCAAACAACTACCTTGGCCTAGCCAACCACCCAAAACTAAAAGAAGCAGCTATTAAAACTATAGAAAAATACGGCGTTGGTGCTGGTGCTGTTAGAACAATTATTGGTAACATGGACATCCACGAAGAATTAGAAAAGAAACTAGCAGAATTTAAACACACTGAAAGAGTATTTATTTACCAATCAGGTTATGACTGTAACGTTGGAACAGTTCAAGCTATAGTTGAAAAGGGAGACCTAGTAATTTCTGACGAACTAAACCACGCATCTATTATCGACGGTATTAGAATGACTAAGGCTGACAAGGCCATCTTCAAACACTCTGACATGGAAGACCTTGAAAGAGTTTTAAAAGAAAATGCTGGCAAGTATAAGACTATGTTAATTATAACTGACGGCGTATTCTCAATGGATGGCGACCTTGCAAAACTTCCAGAGATTGTAGAACTTGCAGAAAAATACGGCGCAATAACTTATGTAGATGATGCTCACGGTTCAGGAGTTATGGGCAGCCACGGTAGAGGAACTGTTGACCACTTTGGCCTACATGACAAGGTTGACTTTGTAATTGGTACCCTATCAAAGGCTATTGGAGTTAAGGGTGGCTATGTAGCTTGTAACGAAGTTGCTTATCAATGGCTAAACCACAGAGCTAGACCAGTTCTATTCTCTACTACCCTATCACCTGGCGACACAGCAGCTTGTATAGCATCAGTTGAACTATTAATGGAATCAGATGAACTACAAAAGAAACTTTGGGACAATGCTAAGTACTTTAAAGAAAGACTTGGCAAACTTGGCTTTAACACTGGCCATTCTGAAACACCAATTACACCAGTAATAATTGGCGACGAAGCTAAGACTATGGAATTTTCTAAAAAACTTAGAGAATACGGAGTATTTGGATCAGCAATTGTATTCCCAACAGTTCCAAAGGGAACAGGTAGAGTTCGTTGCATGATTTCAGCAGCCCACTCAAAAGAAGAACTAGACAAGGCAGTAGCAGCCTTTGAAAAAGCTGGCAAAGACATGGGAATAATCTAAGATAGATTTTAAGGAGGGACTTAAATTTTAAGTCTCTCTTTTTTTTTTTTTTTTGAAAAATTTAAAATACCTTGTCACATTTTCTGCCCTGGCCCGTTATATATATGAAGCTTCTTTATGGTAGAATGAAGATGAGGAGGAAGTATGCTGGCATTATTTTTAAACCTAAACCAAGAAGACAGGGACTTTGTTTCCGATCTTTATAAATCCTACAAGGACCGCCTTTACAGTCTTGCCTTGTCCCTATTAAAAAACAAGGCAGATGCAGAAGACGCCTTGTCTACAACTTACATAAAAATAATTGAAAATATAGAGAGAATTAAAGCCCTGCCAGAAGAAAAACTTTCCTCTTATATTTTTGTAATCCTCTACAACCAGGCCATGGATATTTTCCGCCAGAAAAATAAATTTTCCGAAATTGAAAACTTTGACCAGCTAGTAGATGAGAAAAATCCATCAACCTATGACCAAGTTGAAACAAATCTCCTAGTTGCCGACTTGTTAAAACACATTAAGGCCCTGCCCTTAGATGACCAAAGGCTTTTAATTTTAAAATATAAATACGATATGGCCTATAAAGATATTGCTAAGCTATTAAATATAAGTCCTCGGGCAGCTAGAAAGAGAAAGGAAAGACTTGTAAAAACTTTAGAAAATAAACTTAAAGGAGTTGATAAAAATGACTGAGAAAAATATGGATTTCTTATTAGGCCAAGCCCTTGACCTGACCTTGCAAGAACAAATAGAAAGTTCATTGAGAAAAGAAAAATCTGTTTCTAAAAATAATCTAAGCCAAGAAGACTTAGAAAACTTAGTTGATCTAATAAAAATTTTGCCAGTAGACTTGCAGACAATTCTTTTAGAAAAACACTACTTTAAAAACCCACCTTCTAGCCTAGAAAAAGTTTTTGATATAGAAAATCCTAGAGAAAAATACTCCTGGACTTTAGACCTACTATCTCAAAGCCTAGGCCTAGACGACCATCTTATTAAAGATTCTGACCTAGACCTGGCCTGTCTCATGCTAATAAATACTTATACAGACAAGCTTTATAGGATTCCAAAAACTTCCTTTGACCCATCTAAGGCCTTTAGAAAAAATATGCAAGACCTAGGATTAAAAGTCCAAGGACCAAGGAGACAAATTCTAAAAAAAGTTGCCGTCATCTTCCTAGTCCTAGCAGGATCTATCTCTTTGTTTTTTTCAATAAACACAGCAGCCAGGTCCAAGGTCTACGACTGGATAATAAAAGACTTTGGTACCTATTCAACCTTTAGCTTTGTACAATTAGAAGAAACAGACGAAGAAATTTTAGGTCTTGATGATTTGAAAATATCTTATATGCCAGATGGATATGAACTTGTTGATACTTTTAAAAGTAGAATTACAAGATCTCATTATTATGAAAACACTAAAGGGGATACCATTACTATATTTATTAAAAATCTTTCTCTTGCAAATAATCATACAGAATATAACACCGAAGATGCTCAATTAGAAGAAATATTAGTAAATAATCACAACGGTTACTATTGGGAACGTGATATAAATTTTCTTCTTTGGCAACAAAATGGCCTGGAAATCTGTGTATTTGGAAAAATTAATAAAGATGAACTTTTTGAAATTGCAAAAAATATTTGTAAATAAGTAAATTTTTTTGTCACGTTTTTGTCTTTAGTGCGTTATATATATGAGAAGATAAAATATTATAAAACTTAACGGAGGTGAGAAAATTGAATAAAAAAAGAATATTATTTATAGTTTGTGTTTTTATTCTTTGTTTATTAGTTACAGACAATGTTTTGGCATTTTCTAAAATAAATTACCAAAACGAACTTAAATGGGATAATAGTAATACTATTTCTTTAGATTTAGATTCTAGAGGTTCAAAATTATTTGTAGATCTCTCCATCAATTCTAATCATACTATTTATGGTAACTTATACTTAGAAAAATATACAGATTATGGATGGGAAAATGTTAATATTTGGCCAATAAGTGGAAACAGATTTATTTCATTATCGAAAATATATTCAGGTCAAGCTGGATCTACTTATAGAGCGAGAGTTACCGTAAACATAGGGGGTGAAAATTTCACAACGATATCAAATTATGTAAGTTTATAACTTTAAAATCTATTTAAGAAAGGAAAAAAATTATGAAAAAATTTATAAGTATGTTATTAGTTTTAGTATTAATTTTTGTTATTGCATCAAATGTTTATGCTAGTGAAAATCCTAGTTCTGAAAATTATAGGTTTATACAGTATACTATATATGATTCAAATAATAATATAAAAGATATAATTACTGTAGATACTTTTTTAAGATACGCTAGTGATCCTATAAGATTAGGAGTAAATGAGAAAGTTACTGTTAAGCCTTTAGGTGAAGACGGTTTCTATATATCAAATAATACTCGAGTTACTATTTTAAACCATGCAAGGGGAGAAGGAATGAATAGAAGAACAATCGTATATGGAGATTATAACTATTCAGTAAATGAAATGCTTCGCATGGAAAGTGATATGCAAAAACAAAATAGAAGTTTTACTGCTAAAAATTATGGGAGATATTGGGTAGAAGTTAGAAATTTAAGTTCAAAAACTATAGAATTTTCAGTAGGTGTAAACTATTAAAATGAATAATAAATTAAAACTTTTATTTTCAATATTGTTAATTGCACTTTGTTTAACTGCTTGTTCTAACAACCTAGCAAGCAAAAATGAATTTAAAAACGATTTTGTTGGGTCTCCTAAACCGTCTTTGGACCAATCTCAAGTTATTTCAGCAGACAATAAAAAATATATAGGCAAGAGTATTTTTCTTGAAATTGATGAAAGTAATATAAGTAAATCCCCTGATGGTATTAATGAACAAGCAACAGAAGAAGCCTATGAAGATAAAAATATTTTAGAAAATAAAAAATTAGTTAAAGTTGAAGTTAGTGGCGATAAAAATAAGTTTCAAGTACCTGGCCTTATTTTGACCCCAAATAGTCCCCTTGTCTTTACCCTTGAAAAAGACAGTGGCTTTGATCTCAATAAGGGAGATACAATAACTTTTCAATTTGAAAAATATCCTTCTGAAATAATTGAAGAACAAAGTTTACTAGTAGGCTTAATCAAAGACGATGATATAATTTATTCAGATATATTTAAAAATATCAGTGACAACTTTGAATACCAAATTGAAAGTACTGGAGTCTATTATTTATTTGTAGAAAGTTTTTCATCAGACTACTTGAGCCTATACGACAGTGAAATACAAATTGAAAGAGCTAAATAAAATTTATAAAAAGAGGCAGACCTTGTCTCTTTTTTCTTTGGCCTAAAGTTTAAAGGCCTTCTTTTGTGCTATAATATCTTTGGGTGATATTATGATTAAAAATTATAAAGTTCAAAATATGAAATTTTGGGAAGGCAGGGTTGATTCAGAATCTGACTACGATTCTTTTCGCTGGCATCAAGTTGTAAAACCTTTAGACTTAAATGACGAAAATTTAAAGACCTTTGACGGCAAGTTGGCCTTTTGTTTTATTGGTTTTGAGTCTGACTTGGGAATAAAAAAGAACAAGGGCAGACTAGGAGCTGCTATGGGACCTGAGGCTATTCGCCACGAGCTAGCCAACAAACCTTGTAACTTTTCTAAGGACCTGGGGCTTTTTGATGCTGGCAATGTTTCTGCTGATGGTCTGTCCTTAGATGAGGCCCAAGGAATTTTAGCTTCTTGTGTTGAAAGGCTTTTAGAATTAAATTACTTTCCTATTGTCTTAGGTGGAGGCCACGAAACTACCTTTGGCCATTACAAAGGCGTCTTTTCTTATTTAAACAAGAGAGAGGACAAACCTAACATTGCTATAGTAAATTTTGATGCCCACTTTGACAACAGACCTTACAAGGACCAAGGACCTTCTTCTGGAACTATGTTTAGGCAAATCCACGACCTTAATTTAGAAAATGATTTGACCTATAATTATATGGTTATGGGCATCCAAAAGTCTTCTAACACTGTTTCTCTTTTTAAGTATGCTGATGAGACAAAGACCCAGTATGTCCTAGCTAGAGAAATTGCAAATGGAGACTTGTATCCTGTTTTTGACAGGCTAGATGATTTTTTAATTGACATGGACCATGTCTATATGACAGTTTGTTCTGATGTTTTTAATTCATCAAATGCTCCTGGAGTTTCTGCTCCCCAACCTTTTGGTCTAAATCCAGAGCTGGTTGTCAAGTTAATTAAGTATGTTCTAAACTCTGGCAAGACTATTTCTTTTGATATTTGCGAAGTCTCTCCAAGGTTTGACCAGGATAATACTACTGCCTCTGTTGCTGCTGTTGTAATTTTTACTGTTGTTACTAAGCTTGCAGCTAGGGTTCATAGGTAGGATTGATTTTTAAAATTAACCGGGGACACACCTGAAGGAATGTCCCCTAACAATCAAGGACTATCCCCTACCACTCACAGGTCAATAGAAAATGGGGACACACCTGAAGGAATGTCCCCAAAAACATAAAATACAAAAAACCTCAAAATCATTTTTGATCTTGAGGTTTTGTTTTTTATTATAAATTTTCTTTTGCTAGGTCTACTAACTTTGCAAAAGCTTGGTCGTCGTGAATAGCTATTTCAGCAAGCATTTTTCTGTTGATTTCAACTCCAGCTTTCTTTAAGCCGTTAATGAATCTTGAATAGCTTAGACCGTTAATTCTAGCTGCAGCGTTAATTCTTTGGATCCAAAGTTTTCTAAAGTCTCTTTTTCTTTGTTTTCTTCCTATATATGCATAGTTTAGTGACTTCATTACTGCTTGGTTGGCAGTTTTAAATAATTTGGATTTTGCTCCAAAGTAACCTTTAGCTTGTTTTAATATTTTTTTGTGTTTTTTCTTTGCGTTTACTGCTCTTTTTACTCTTGCCATTTCTTTCGCCTCCTACTTTCTTGGTAACATGTGGTCGATTCTCTTTAAATCGCCTTTGCTAACAAGTGTTTGTTTTCTTAGTTTTCTTTTTCTTTTAGGAGACATCTTTCCAGTCATGTGAGTTACTCCCATTTGCATTCTAGCTAGTTTTCCGCTACCAGTTCTTTTGAATCTTTTAGCAGAACCTCTATGAGTTTTCATTTTACCCATTTTTCTTCCTCCTATTATTTGTCATTAGGCATTAAATACATTGTCATATTTCTGCCTTCCATTTTTGCTTTTTTGTCAACTACTGCCTTATCCCCAAGGATTTCTAGGAAATCATCTAATACTACTTTCCCTTGGTCTGTGTGGCCTAGCTCTCTGCCTCTAAATCTAACAGATACTTTTACTTTGTCTCCATTTCCTAAAAACTTTTCTGCTTGTTTGGCTTTTACATTTAGGTCGTGCTCTTCAATGTTTGGAGTCATCCTAACTTCTTTAACATTGATAACTCTTTGAGCCTTTTTAGCTTCTTTGGCTTTTTTCATTTGTTCATATCTGTACTTGCCATAGTCTAAAATCTTACAAACAGCTGGTTTTGCATTTGGAGAAACGCATACTAGGTCTAGTCCAGCTTCTTGTGCAAGTTCTTGTGCCCTTGCGTTTGGGATAATTCCTAATTGTTCTCCGTCGGCTCCTATTAGCCTAACTTCCTTATCCCTGATTTCCTGATTAATTTTTAATTCCTTTATGTTTACACCCCCGGAAATAAATAAATGCGGATACCATAAAAGTACCCGCACAAAAAATTACTATCTTATAATAATAAATTGTAACCTATAGGCGCCAGCCACGAGGTGAGAAGCGGTACTTCTACTTGTCTTACCTTTAATATTAAACCATACTTTCCTAGCTTTGTCAAATAATATTTAAAATAATTTTTCACTAATTTCCTATTTAAATATTTCAAGTTGCCTTTTTGTTTTTTCTTCCATGTCTTTTCTGTCTCTATAAGAAAATTCTAAGACCAAATAATCTGGATTTATTTTTTCAATAAGATCTCTTGCTTTTTTTGATCTTACAAGGGAATGAGTGTCGATTTTATTTACATACTTGTAATAGTCTTTTAGATTTTCGTAAAAATCTCCTGTCATTTGAGGAGGATTTTCCTTGTAGGCTTTTATTAATTTTCCTGACTGGGACCCATGCAAGTGGACAACTTTTATAAATGGAAGAATTTCCCTGTTGTATTCAATTATTTGGTCAACATATTCCCAGGCCTCACCTTCTGTTTCAATATTTTCATTGGTGCACATTAAATGCCCTGTGTCTAAGACAAAGCCAATGTTGTCATAAGAAACTTTTTCAAGGAGTCTTTTTGTTAGACTTAAGTTTGTAAACTTTAGACCTGGCACATAGAGGTTTTCAAATAAAAGTGGCGATTTTATATTCGCCTCTTTTATTAACTTATTTACTAGGTCTGCTCCTGCGTCAATGACGTCCTTGTCTGAATAGAAATGATTTTGGCCCAGGTATTCTAGGCTGTTACAGTTGGCCATGTGAAAGACCGAATAGGAGCCAAGAGAATTTGCATAAGCAAGGGCCTGAAGATAATATTTGTAAATTTCTTCTGGCTTGTTTAAAAAAAGTTCTCTGGCTATATCCATTGATCCAAATTCTTCTATTACCCTGTCTTCCTTTTTTAAATAATAGTCCATCCAGGATGTAAAAAATGGCAGGTGGACTCCATGGATTAAGTCTCTTGCAATAAAATTATCTTCCCAGCAAGATACTAATTCAATGCCGTCTAGGCCTAGACCTTTTAAGGTCTTTCTAAATTCATCCATTGACTGATATTCAAATTTTTCTCTCTTCCATTCTACATAGCTTAAAAGTATTTTCACCTAAGCACTCCTTAAACTTTTTCTTTAAAAATGCAAGTCCCCTTTGAACTTGCATTAATACTTATTCTTCTTCGTCAAAGGCCTTTCTTATTATAAAGTCCTTAGAAACGTCTTGGTCCATTTTTATTTTTAAAATTTGTTGAGGATGAGGGGCTACTTCAAGATCCTCTCCCTTTTCATCTGTCATATAAGAAATTTTTTGGCTAAAGAAATCTCTGTTTGGTCCAAAGACTTCAATTTCATCTCCTAAAAACATTCTATTTCTCTGTTCAACTGTGGCGATCTTTGTCTCCTCGTCATAGTCTAAGACTAGGCCTGTAAAGTCATAGCCTCTTATATAGGAGTTAGTTGTATAGACTTGGGCGTCTGATTTTGCCTCTCCGTAATAAAAACCTGTTGTAAAGTCTCTGTGAGAAACTTTTTTTATCTCCTCTAAATATTTTTTGTTGAACTTATAGGTCGATGGGTCCTTGTAATATTCATCAAGGGCCATTCTATATGACCTAATAACTGTCGCCAAATAATAGACAGTTTTCATCCTGCCTTCGATTTTTAGAGAATCAATTCCTGCATCTATTAGGTCTTCTAAATTTTGAATCATACAAAGGTCTTTGGAGTTCATAATAAAAGTTCCCTCTTCGTCTTCGAAAACTGGGAAGTATTCTCCTGGTCTTGTTTCTTCTACAAGATTGTACTTATACCTACAAGGTTGGGCGCAGTCGCCACGGTTGGCATCTCTTCCGATCATGTAGTTGGAAATCAAACACCTGCCTGAATATGACATACACATAGCTCCATGGACAAAGGTTTCTATGGTCATGTCGTCTGGAATGTTTGCTGTAATTTTTTTAATTTCTTCTAAAGACAATTCTCTGGCTAAGACAATTCTCCTAGCTCCTTGAGCATACCAAAATAAAGCCGTTTCTAAGTTAGTTACATTGGCCTGGGTTGAAATGTGAATTTCCATATTTGGGGCATGGGTTTTTACCTTCATAAACATACCTGGGTCTGCAACTAAAACTGCATCTACACCAATTTTATCTAAGGCTTTAATATAGTCTTCTACCCCATCCATGTCGTCATTGTGGGGAATTATGTTTAAGGTTACATAGACCTTGGCGCCTCTTTCATGAGCGTAGGCTACTCCTTCTTCTATTTGGTCAAGGGAAAAGTTTTTCGCCCTTTTTCTAAGGCCAAAGGCTTCCCCACCTAAATAAATGGCATCTGCCCCGTAGGTAAGAGCCATTTTTAATTTTTCTAAATCACCTGCTGGTGCTAATAATTCGATCTTTTTCATTTTATCCTCACTGCTACTAATAGACCATCTCCCATGGGAATTAAAGAAGATTCAAAGTCTTCTAAGTTAATAACTTCATCTATAAAGGCCCTTAGCCTTTTTACTATGGTCTTTTTTCTTCTTACTAGTAAATCATCTGTTGTTACCATGGCCTTATATAAGACATTGTCACAAACTATTAAGCTGCCAGGCTTAATAAGTCTTTTTATTTCGTTAAAATATTCTTGGTAGTGGGCCTTGGCTGCGTCTATAAAGACAAGGTCAAAGTCTTCGTCAAGTTTTTTTATTTGCTCTAGGCCGTCTCCAATAATGACTTGGACCCTAGAATCTTCTCCTGCCTTTTTAAAGTTTTCTTTGGCAATATTTGCTGTAGTCTCATTTAATTCTATGGTAACAAATTTTTCTATTTGCTCAGATCCACTTAACATTAAAAGGCCTGAGTAGCCAACTGCAGTTCCAATTTCTAAAATCTTCTTCGGTTTCTTAGAGGCTATTAAAAATTTTAAAAACTGGCCAACATCTGGGCTTATAATAGGAACGTGATTTTCCAAAGCCTCTTTTTCCAGAGACTCTAAAAAATCACTTTTCCTCTTAATATTTTCATATAAAAAATTTTCTACATAATCGTAATTTAGTTCGTTCATTATACTTCCATTATTATTGGCAATATCATTGGTTTTCTCTTTATTTCCCTAGAGATATAGTTTTTAAGGTCGTCTTTTATTTCTGTCTTTAAATAATTCCAGTCAGAGTTTCCTTCTCTTTCTAATCTTTCTAGGGTCTTTGTAACTACTTCTCTGGCTTCGTCCATTAGGTCTCCTGATTCTCTAACATAGACAAAACCTCTAGAAATAATATCTGGACCTGCAAGAACTTTTTTAGTCTTTTTAGATAGGGTTACTACTACAATTATTAGGCCGTCTTCAGAAAGCCACTTTCTATCTCTTAAGACAATGTTTCCTACGTCTCCAATACCTAGGCCGTCTACTAAAACTGCTCCAGCTTGGACTGATGAAGAAACATCAATGCCCTTGTAGTCAAGTTCTAAAACATCGCCGTTTTCTATCATTAAAATATTTTTATCTGCTATGCCCATTTTTTGAGCTATTTTTTCGTGGGCCTTCATTTGCATCATTTCTCCGTGGAAAGGAAGAATATACTTAGGCTTAGTTAGGCTCATCATTAGTTTTAATTCTTCTTCACAGGCATGGCCTGAAACGTGAATTTCTGAAAGGGCTTCGTGAACTACTTCAGTTCCCCTTGACATTAGGTTGTTAATAACTCCTCCTATGGCAAGTTCATTTCCTGGGATTGATGATGCAGATAGGATTACTACGTCATTTTTTGTAACTTGGATCTTTTTATGGTCGCCATTTGAAATCCTAGTTAAGGCTGAAAATGGTTCACCTTGTGATCCAGTTGTAATTAGACAAACTTTGTTGTCGTCGTATTTGTGAATTTCGTTTATATCTATTAGAGTATCTTTTTTTACTTTTAAGAGGCCAAGTTCTTGGGCTGTTTTTACTGTAGTTGACATTGATCTGCCAGAAAGGGCTACCTTCCTGTCTTGGTTTTCAGCTGCAGCAATAATTTGTTGGACCCTGTGAACATTTGATGCAAAGGTTGCAACAATTATTCTCTTATTTGAGTACTTGGAAAATAAGTTGTTAAGAGTTTTTCCAACAACTCTTTCACTCATTGTGTAGCCCGACCTGTGGGCGTTAGTTGAGTCAGATATTAAAAGTTCGACTCCTTCTTCCCCATATTGGGCTAATCTGTTTAAGTCTATTGAGCCACCGTCAATTGGCGTAAAGTCTACTTTAAAATCACCTGTGTGGATAATGTTTCCTTGAGGTGTCTTTATTGCTATGGCACAAGCTTGGGGAATTGAGTGGGTAGTTTGGATAAATTCAACTTCCATTTTTCCAAGCTTAATTACATCTCCTGCATCAACCCTGTGAATCTTCGTATCTGATAGTCTGTGTTCTTGTAATTTGTTTTTCAAAAGTCCTAGGGTTAGGTCTCTACCATAGATGTCTATATTTCCTACTTCTTTAATAAAGTAGGGAATGGCTCCAATATGGTCTTCGTGACCATGGGTTAAAACCATTCCTCTAATCTTTTTCTTGTTTTCTTTTAAGTAAGAAAAGTCTGGGATTACTACGTCTATACCCAGCATTGATTCTTCAGGGAAGGTTATGCCGCAGTCGATTATAATAATGTCGTCTCTATATTCGACTACAAACATATTTTTCCCTATTTCGTTCATACCTCCTAGGGGTATTAATTTCACTTTGTTATTGTTCTTCATTCTATCTCCTTGTGTTTATTTGCATTTAGAACAATAGCCGTAGAATTTAAGATCGTGGTCCACAATTTTAAAGTCGTGTTCCTGTTCAATTTCTACTTCTAGTGCTCCTAATAAATCCTCTTTTACTTCTATTAATTTATTGCAATTTAAACATACAAGATGATGGTGTTGGTGAACATCTTCTTCTAGGTTGGCAAGTTCATACCTACTTATGCCGTCGTCAAGAGTAAGTTTTGTAACTATTCCCAACTCTTCAAAGAGCTGCATATTTCTATAAATAGTTGCTATGCCCATATTGGGATGGTCTTTAGATATTCTGTCATAAATTTCATCACAAGATAGGTGCTTATTTTTATCATCGTCTAAAAATTCAATTAGAACCCTTCTTGGCTCTGTTGTCTTATAAGCTTGGTCGGCTAAAATTTTATAAGCCTTATCTATTCTATTCATGGCATCCACCTCATTGTATGTTTTGGTTTTTTGCTTGTTCGTAAGCCTGACTAACTTCTTTTAGTTCTTCGTCATCTATGCCTACAAAAATTTCATTTCCATTGTCGTCCATTTCTACTTTTAAAATATAGGTTGGTGATTGAATTTCTTCAACTGGCAAAATTGCTATATACTTAGAATAACCTATTTTAAATTTGGCTTTAACAATAAAGTCTACAAATCTTCCTTGGTCATCTTCAAAGGCTAATTTTTCCATATTAGCATCCTTCCTATTATTACTTAGAGTCTAAAAAGGCCTGTAAAATAAAAACTGCTGCTATTTTATCTATATGAGCCTTTCTCTTTTCTCTCCTCATACCAGCTTCTATAAGAACTCTTTCGGCACTCATAGTTGTCATACGCTCATCTTGGTAAATTATTTCCAACTGGTATTTGTTTTTTAGTTTTTCAGCAAACTTCTTTGCTCTTTCTGCTGATGGGCCTTGGGTCCCGTTCATATTATAAGGAAGACCCACTACTAGAGTTTTTATATTGTACTTATCAATATACTCTTTTACTTTTTCATAGTCTTCTTTATTACTTGTTCTCATTATTGTCGTTAGACCCTGGGCTGTTAGGCCTAGAGGATCGCTAACTGCAAGTCCAATAGTCCTCTCCCCAACGTCTAGTCCTAAATATCTTTCCATTAATATACCTTTATATAGAAATCTGGGCAGACAGAGGCACAATAGCTACACAAAATACACTTGTCCCTATTAATTACTGCCTGGCCATTTACAATTTCAATTGCTCCAGCCTTACATTTTGCTCTGCATCTGCCGCAGCCTACACAATATTCTTCTACATCTATAGTCCTATTTCTCTTTGACAATCTCTCTTTAAGATCTTTAGGAAGGTCTTGTCTATTAATAAGCTTAACATTGGCAAGAACTTCATCTTGACTTTGCATGCCTAAGGCTATAGAATCAAAATCTTCTTGGTCTACTGCCCACTTAATTGCATCTTCACTTCTGGACCTAAGATGGCCTCCGCCTAAAACTTTCATAGCATAAATTCCTATGCCAGCTTCCTTGGCTAGGTGAATTTCTTTTAACATTTCTTCAATAGTTCCATCTAAAATTCCTAGACCTTCCATATTAGTCATAGGATGGATTACATCTATTTCTTTAAAGTCTCTGGCAGCCTTAACTGCTCTAATTTTGTGGGTCGATATTCCTATAGCTTTTATATACCCTTTTTCTTTTAATTTCCACAGCTCTTCCAAAGCTTCGTAGTGACCTCTTAGGGTGTGTTCGCTTTCTTGTTCGTGGAGCAAAAATATATCAGCATAGTCTGTCTTTAACTCTTTTAAATATTTATTTACTGACTCTCTTGCTCCCTCTTTTGAATAAGCATAGGTCTTTGATGTTATAATTAAATTTTCTCTTTTGACATGAGAAAAGGCCTGGCTAATTAAATCGTAATTGTCATAGAGTTCTGCTGTATCTATAAAATTTACACCTTGGTCGTAGGCAAAGGATATAAGTCTACCTGCCTGGTCTTTAGATAAGTTTCCTTGAGACTTAGTCATAGTCAAAGAGCCTAGACAAAGTCTAGATACTTCTATGTTTGTATTTCCTAATTTTCTATATTCCATAAAGCAAAAAATTAGGTAGTCAAATTCTCAAGGAAAATGACTACCTAAACCTCTTAATTATCTTCATTCAAATATTCTTTCAAAAGTTCTTCCAACAGATTTTCTCTTTCAACTTCGCGAATTAAATTTCTAGCGTTATTATAAGATGTTATATAAGTTGGATCTCCTGAAAGGATATAGCCAATAATTTGATCATAGGGTTCATAGCCTTTTTCTTCTAAGGCCTTGTAAACCTCTTTTAAAATAGTCTTAACTGATAGTAAATCATTAAGTTTTGAAAATTTTTGAGTTTCGAACATATCTTTGTTAGTCATTTGCTCACTCTCTTTTCTTTACAATAAATTCTCAACTATATGGTACACAAAATCCAAGGCTTCGTCAAGTTTTTCAGGATCTTTTCCTCCTGCTGTAGCCATATCTGGCCTACCACCTCCGCCACCTTTGGTTATTGCTGCAACTTCTTTTACAATCTTACCTGCATTAAGTCCCTTATCAATTAAATCCTTAGAAACAGTTGCTACAAAATTTACCTTGCCTTCGCTTGCTGTTCCTAAAACAACAACAGCTGAGCCTAGCTTGTCTCTAAGTTCATCTGCTAGTTCTCTTAGGCTGTTAACATCTTGGCCATCTATTCTAGCTGATAAAACTTTTATTTCTGAAACTTCTTTGTAGGTCTTTAATAGGTCGTCAATTCCCGCCCTGGCATTTTCTTTCTTTAAATTTTCTAAGTCCTTAGAAATATTTTTATTTTCTTCAACTAGGGCTTGGGCCTTTTCTAATAAGTTGCCCTTATTGGCCTTTAGGGTGTCAATTAAAATTTCTTCTCTGCCTTCAAGATTTTTCAAAAGCTTGTAGACATTTTCACCAGTTGTTGCTTCAATCCTCCTAACACCTGATGCAATTCCTGCTTCAGATAAAATTTTAAAAATTCCAATGTCAGAAGTTTTTTCTACGTGAGTTCCTCCACAAAGTTCTTTGGAAACATTAGGGAAGGAAACAATTCTAACTTGGTCCTTGTACTTGTCTTCAAAAATTCCTACAGCCCCTTCTTCATAGGCTTGGCTAATAGGTTTTTCGTAGATGTCAGAATGAATTTCTTCGTATATATATTTATTTACCAAGTCTTCAATTTCATTTAACTTGTCCTTTGAAACTGCTTCGTAGTGAGAGAAGTCAAATCTAAAGGAGTGGTCAGTTACTTCTGATCCAGCTTGGTTAACATGGTCGCCTAAAACTTTTTTTAGTGCTGCATTTAATAAGTGGGTTGCTGAGTGATTTCTAGCAATAGCCCTTCTTCTAGCCTGGTTGACACAAGTTGAAACTTGGTCATTTACTTTTAAAGATCCACTTTCTAAGTGGCCTAGGTGGATAATTATTCCGTCCTTGGTCTTTTTAGTGTCTTCTACTTCAAAGACAAAGTCGTCTCCAAGGATTTGTCCTGTGTCGCCAACTTGTCCTCCGCCTTCTGGATAGAAAGATGAAGAATCTAAAATTAAGGCTCCTTGGTCTCCTTGGTCCAAAGTTTCAACTTCGTTTTTGTCTTTTAAGATTTTTAAAATCTTTCCTGCTCCCTTAGTAGAGTCGTAGCCAGAAAACTTAGTTTCGTCTCCTTGGATTTTTAAGTCTGAACTTTGGGCTGACCAACCAACATTTTCTCCAGCGTGAGAGGCAGACCTTGCCATTTGTCTTTGTTTTTCCATTTCGGCTTTAAAGCCTTCTTCGTCAACGGAAATATTTTTTTCTACTAAAATTTCTTTAGTAAGGTCAAGTGGAAAGCCGTAGGTGTCGTATAGTTTAAAGGCGTCAGCTCCAGCTAGGGTAGTCTTTTTTGATTTTTTTAAATCATCTATATAAGAAGCTAGAATTTCTATGCCCTTGTCTAAGGTTTCTGCAAATTTTTCTTCTTCAGTTTTTATTACAGAAAGAATCTTGTCTTCTTTTTCTTTTAGTTCTCTATAAGAAACTGACCAAGAATCAATTACAAGTTGAGCTAGGTCTGTTAGGAAAAGATCGTCAATGCCTAGAAGTTTTCCATGTCTAGCCGCCCTTCTAATAATTCTTCTCATAACATAGCCCCTACCTTCGTTTGATGGTATAACCATGTCTGAAGCTAAAAAGGTCATAGCCCTAATGTGGTCTGTAATTACTCTAACTGACATATCTTTTTCTTCGTCAGTTCCATACTTGTAGGCAGAAATTTTTTCAATTTCTTTTATAATATCTTGGATAGCTGCAATTTCAAAAATATTGTCTGCTCCTTCAAGGACAGCAGTAATTCTTTCTAGTCCCATACCTGTATCAATGTTTGGATGAGCTAGAGGATTGTAGTTGCCGTTTTCGTCTTTATCAAATTGGGTAAATACAAGGTTCCAAACTTCTAAAAACCTGTCTCCTTCTCCACCTGGTTTAGTATCGTCGCCGTATTCAGGTCCCCTGTCTATATAGATTTCAGAACAAGGTCCAGATGGTCCAACTTCTAATTCCCAGAAGTTGTCTTCCTTGCCTAGTCTAATAATTCTCTCTTTAGGTAGGCCAATTTCCTTTTCCCAAATATCAAAGGCCTCGTCGTCATCTAAATAAACAGTAACCCAAAGAAGGTCTTTTTCTATTTCTAATCTTTCAGTTAAAAATTCCCAGGCCCAGTGGATGGCTTCTCTTTTAAAATAATCTCCAAAGGAAAAGTTTCCTAGCATTTCAAAAAATGTTGCGTGACGGGCTGTTACTCCAACATTTTCTAAATCTCCTGTTCTCATACATTTTTGGCAGGTGGACATTCTAGTTTTTGGTGGAACTAGTTCTCCTGTAAAATATTTTTTAAGTGGAGCCATTCCTGCTCCTATAAGTAATAGTGACTTATCATTTACTGGAACAAGTGAATAAGAGTCATGAACTAGATGACCCTTACTTGCAAAAAAATCTAAAAACTCTTTTCTAACTTCGTGCAGTCCTAACTTTCTCATTTCTTTATACTTTCATCCTTTTCTTGTTTTTTCGCCTTAAGTTTATCTCTAAAAAATTCAATTAATACTAAGCCAATTGCTGCTAGTGGAACAGACACAACCATTCCCCAAACACCAAACATTCCCCCGCCAATAATTATGGCTAAGAAAATAAATAGTGGATTTAGGCCCATTGAGTTTCCAATAATCTTTGGAGCCAGTACATTGTTTTCAGCCCATTGGATTACTAAATAGAATATAGCTACAATAAGTCCCTTTATTGGTGATTGGATTACAGCAAATAAAAACGCTGGAATAAAACCAAGTAGAGGTCCAATGTATGGAATAATATCTGCTATACAAGTAATAATACCTATTACAATGGCAAAGTCTATTCTTAAAATTAAAAGTAAAACAGCAGTAAAGGCACCGACAAAAACTGCCAGGATAATTCTACCTCTAATAAATTCACTTAAAATTTTATTTATACGTTCACTTAAATATCTTAGGTCATCTTTATAGACTTCTGGAATTAAATTTTTAGTCTTAGCAACATATCTCTTTTTGTCTACTAGGAAGTAGTAGGTCATAATTAAAATCATGGCTATAGAAAATAAAACCGAAATTAGGTTTTGTACAGAATGTGAAACCATGGTAGTAATTGACGAAGCAGAATTGCTAATCCAGTCCATTAAAGAGTTTATAATTTTTCTATAAGACTTGTTAATTGAATCCATAACAGTCTTGTAGGCTTCTGAGTCTTCATAGCCTGGTGTCATCTCAGCAATAGTCGAAAACTTTTTAGCCAAATAGTCTGCATACTTAGGAAGGTCAGTAACTAGGTTTGCAACTTCCTTAGTGATTTGTGGTACAACTACTACTGATAAAATAATTAAAAGCAAAAGAATTGATAAGTAGACAATTGCCACTCCCCAACCTCTTTTAACTCCCTTTTTTTCTAACTTGTTGACTAGGGGGTTTAATATATAGGCTAAAATCGCCGATATAATTGCAGCAGTTAATACCTTTCCTATTATTGGATTTTTTCTCATTATTACAAGGGCAATTAATAGTATTAAAAGGTCTCTTAAAATTCTTTTTAATAAAACAGTATTTATTTTTATTTTTTTTGATCTTTCAATATATCTGTTGCCAATATTAATTAGATAATATCCTGCCAGCAAAATAAAACCTATACCTACTAGCCAGGTTATTGTACTAGCAAAGACCGAAAAATTTCCAGCTTTTATTAGTTCGTTCATAAAATTCCTCCACTATTTATTATATGATAAATAAAGGTAAAAATCTATCTTATAGATATAAAATTTAACTTTTAATCACAATAAAAAATAGGAGCCTTAAAGACTCCTAAGATTTAAAAAACTATTTGTCTAATAGTGTGTCGATTTTTGCCTTGTCAAAGCCAACAATTTCGTCGTTGTCAATAACAATTACAGGAACTCCTGTATGGCCCTTAGCCATAAGTTCTTCTCTTGCTTCTCTTGATGTTGAAATATTTCTTTCTTCGTACTCAACACCTTTTTCTGTTAAATAATCTTTTGCAAGTGTGCAATAAGGACAAGTTGAACTAGTATATACAATTACGTTTTTCATAATTAACTCCTTTTCTAAAATAAATTTTCTCTTTACTAATTTAAATTTACCCGATTAAAAAAAGCTTAAACAAAATCACTAAAGGTCATAAAATTTTTTCTAGATAAAGGTTTTTTAATCATGACAAACGTGGTCTATACCAGCAGTTAAAAGTTCAACAACGTGGTCGTCGTCTAGACTATAATAAACTTCTCTCCCGATCTTTTTAGCCTTAACTAACTTTAGGTCCTTAAGTTTTTTTAGTTGGTGGGAGGTAGCTGATTGTTCCATTTCAATTTCCTTGCAAATTGTCGATACATTTTTTTCTTCTTCTAAGAGAGACTTAATAATCTTTAGCCTAGTTGGGTCACTTAGGCATTTGAAAATTTCTGCTAATTTAAATAGAACTTCTTGGTCAAACATTTTTACCTCCATGGTCTAATAATTTTTCTCCCAATAACAAGTAATCATCTAGGGAAAGATTTTCTGCCCTATAAGTTGTAGGCAGGTCAAGGTCTTTTAGCACTCCTTCAACAAAAGATTTTTCTAAGTCTAGGCCCTTGGATAGAGAATTTAAAATAGTCTTTCTCCTTTGGCCAAAGGCTGCCCGCAAAACTCTTTCTAAGTCTTCAATTGTTAGAGGCCTGTCTTCCCTAGCTATTTTTATTTTTACAACTGCAGAGTCTACCTTAGGCTGGGGCATAAAAACAGTCTTCGGTACATTCATTAGTATCCCAGCAGGTCCAAAGTAGGAAATAAAAACAGAAATTGATCCGTACTCTTTTTTGGTCTTGTCTGCAACAATTCTCTGAGCAACTTCCTTTTGCATCATTACAATAATTTCAGAAATGTTGGCCTGAGACTTTAAAAGATAAATTAAAATTGGGCTAGTAATATAATAAGGTAGATTTGCCACAACTTTAAAGGGCTCGTCGCCAAAATATTCCCTAGTTACTTCTTCTATATTTGTCTTTAAAACATCTGCAAAGTGGACCTTGACATTGGAAAACTCTCCCAGTGTGTAGGCTAAAATTTCTCTTAGACTTTCGTCTACTTCTATGGCCAAAACTTTTTTTGCCTTCTGAGCCATTGAATATGTTAAGGTCCCAATACCTGGGCCAATTTCCAAAATATTTTCTCCTTGGATTTGTCCTTGGTCTACAATTTTATCTACTATATTTTGGTCAATTAAAAAATTTTGTCCTAAAGACTTGCTAAAGGAAAATCCATATTGGTCTAAAAGGTTTTTTAATTCTCTAGCTGATGTTAGCTTCATAGCTTTATTTCCTCCAAGGCCCTTTCTAAATCTTCCCTGCTTATTTGAAAGGAGTTTAAAATATTTAAAAACTGCTTGCCATTGCCATAGTCTATGTTTAATTTCGCTGCCAATTTTTCTCTAAGGACTTTTGAATTTTTCTTACCTGTTAGACCGTATTTTATTAGGTCTTCTTTTTTAAAGGTTGGCTCAAAGTCCTTTACTTGAGGTTTAGCTTTTGCTATGGCCTTTCGAACATCATCAGCGCTGGCGTTTTCTACACCAATGTCATCTCCCTTAATGGCTTTGCCCCTTGGCAAAAAGGCATGCTTGGCGTTGGGAATTTTTTCTCCTAGGTCCTTGCGAATTTTTTTGCCAACATAGTCTGGGTCAGTGAAAATAATTATTCCCCTAGTCCTTTCTAGGACCTTTAGTTTTTCAATTAAGACCTTGCCATAGGCATAGCCGTGGGTTTGGATGACGTCAGCGTCTAAGGCTTTTTTTACAATTTGCTCGTCATCTCTGCCTTCAACTACAATAACTTCTTTAATCATTTGATAACCTATAAAATCTCAAAGTATTTGCATCAGTTTGTTTTTCCAATTCTTCTAAACTTATGCCTCTAAGACTTGCTATATTTTTTGCCGTATGAAGAACATACTTTGGTTCATTTCTCTTGCCTCTAAAGGGAACTGGCGTCATATAAGGACAGTCAGTTTCAAGTAATAATCTATCAAGAGGAACTTCTATTGCAACTTCTTTTGGCTTTTTGGCATTTTTAAAGGTTGTCACTCCACCAAGGCTAATATAAAAACCTAGTTTCATATACTCTCTCATTAGTTCAACTGAACCAGAAAAACAGTGGAGAAGAGCGACAAAGTCTTCGTGCTTGTCCTTATAGGACTTTAAAATATCAAAGACCTTTTGGTCAGCTTCCCTAGCGTGAATGACAACTGGCATTTTTAATTCAACAGCCAAGTCAAGTTGACCTAAGAAGGCTTCTTCTTGAACCTCTGGACTTGGGCTGTCGTCATAGTGGTTGTCTAGGCCAATTTCTCCAATGGCGACGACTTTTTCATTTTTTGAAAGATCTCTTATAATTTTTAAAGAATCTTCTGAATATTCATCTGCGTCAAGTGGATGGATGCCAACTATGGCGTAGACATTGTCGTATTTTTTTGCAAAGTCAACTGAGGTCTTAGATGTTTGAATGTTAGACCCGCAGTTGAAAAAATAATCTATTCCATAATCCTTTAAATTTCCTAAAATCTCATCTCTATCTGTATCAAAGGCTCTGTCTTCTAAGTGGCCGTGTGCATCTATCATTATTCTACCTTGGCTCCATTTCTAAGTTCTTTTTTTACAGTTAGAAGGTCTAAGTTGCCATCTTCATCTTCAGCTGCAAGTAACATGCCCTCTGAGTCAATGCCTCTAAAGTTGTGAGGCTTTAGATTGTAAAGGACAAAAAGTTTCCTGCCTTCCATCTCTTCTATTGAATATTTAGACTTTAAGTTAGTAACTATAGTTATGTCTTTAGATCCAATATCAACTGTTAGGACATAAAGTCTGTCAGCATTTGGATGATCTATACATTTTTTAACTGTTCCCATTCTAATGTCTAACTTGTCAAAGTCTTCTAGGGTTATTTCTGCCTTTTTGTCGTCTTCGAGACCTTCTGCTTCCCCTTTAAAACCTGGTGCCTTTTTTTCTTCTTCTCTTTCTTTAATTAAGGCATCATTTCTCTTTACCATTTCCTCCATTTCAACTTTTACATTAAGTCTTGGGAAGATAATTTCAGATTTTTTAACTTTTGTTCCAGCCTTTGTTAAGCCCCAAACATTGGCATCTTCAATTTTTGGTAAATCGTTTAGACCAAGTTGGTCTCTAATTTTTAAAGATGTTTCAGTTAATAGTGGATAGAGTAAGTTTGAAATTATTCTAAGAGACTCGCAAAGGTTGTAAAGAATTGTGTTAATCCTTTCCTTGTTTTCATCTTTGGCTACAACCCAAGGTTCTGTTTCATCTACATATTTGTTAGTCCTTCTAATTAGGGACCAAATGTCTTCTAAGGATCCAGAAAAATCATAGACTTCCATTTTTTCGTTGACCTTGTCTAAAATTGATGTGGCAACATTTTTTAAGTCCTCATCAACTGCTTCATAGGCTCCTGGTTCATTAATTATGCCATCAGAATATTTTTCTACCATGGATACAGTTCTAGAAAGTAAATTTCCTAAGTCGTTGGCTAGGTCAGAATTAAGTCTGTTTAAAAACTTTTCCCTAGTGAAAGACCCATCTTGGCCAAAGGTAAATTCGCGAAGTAAGAAATATTTTAGGGAGTCAACTCCGTAGGCTTCTACAATTGGCTCTGGATAGAAAATATTTTTCTTAGACTTAGACATTTTTTCGTTGTCAAATAAAATCCAGCCGTGGCCAAAAACTTGTTTAGGAAGTTCTAGGTCCAAGGCCATAAGTAGGGCTGGCCAAATTATTGTGTGGAATCTTACAATTTCCTTGCCAACAAAGTGGGTTGATGCTGGCCAAAGTCTATTAAACTTTTCTTCGTCAGTGCCATAGCCTATAGCTGTTAAATAACAAGAAAGGGCGTCGATCCAAACATAGACAACGTGTTTTGGATCAAAGGGAACCTTTACTCCCCAGGAAAAACTTGACCTAGTTACTGATAAGTCGTCTAAGCCGTCTTTTAAAAAGTTATTTACCATTTCGTGTTCCCTAGACTTTGGCATAATAAAGTTAGGGTTGTCCTTGTAGTATTGAAGAAGTCTTTCCCTGTACTTAGAAAGTCTAAAGAAATAAGTTTCTTCTTTTGCAAGACTTACTTCCCTGCCACAGTCTGGACAGATGTGGTCTTCGCCAACTTGGGTTTCAGTCCAAAATGATTCGCAAGGAGTGCAGTAGTAGCCTTCGTATTCTCCCTTATAGATATCTCCCTTGTCATAGAGTTTTTGGAAGATGTCTTGGACATTTTTTTCATGGGCCTTGTCAGTTGATCTAACAAAGGCGTCGTAGTGAATATCTAAACTTTTCCATAGGTCTTTAGCAGAAGCTACAATTGGATCAATATAATCTAATGGATTGTCGTAGCCATTTTCTCCAGCCTTGTCTTCTAGCTTTTGTCCATGTTCATCTGTTCCAGTTGTAAAAAATACATCGTAGCCTTGATAGGTCTTAAATTTCTTATAGGTATCTACTGCAATTGTGCAATAGGTGTGACCTATGTGTAAGTTGTCATTAGGATAATAAATTGGTGTCGTAACATACAAACTCTTCTTATTCATTAAAGTCTCCTTTATATTATAATTTTTTCTACTTAACAATAAAAAAACTCCGTCACAACAAAGAGACGAAGTTATCCGCGGTTCCACTCTAATTATCTATAAAAATAGATCAGCTTTAACTTTTAACGCAAGTAAAACGGCATTGTCGCGAAAATGGAGTCATCTTCAAGGAAAATTTCTACTGACTTCCACCAGTCGTCAGCTCTCTATAAGTAAATTTTTCGTCTACTCTTTCCATCTAATCTTTATCAAAGTATATTATAAAAATTCTACTTTGTAAAGATAAAAGCTCTGACTAAAAATTATTAAGATTTACAATTCTAAAGTTATAGGCTTTATAAAAATCTATATCATGACCTGTTATAATTATTGTACTATTCTTATAATTTTCCATTAGCCAATCTAATATAGACTTAGCTAGATCTATATCTAGGGAGTTAATAGGCTCATCTAGAATTATAATATCTTTTTCTACAGCTAAACTTCTAGCCAAAGCCACCCTTTGTCTTTGACCACCAGATAGGATAGAAACTTTGTCGTTTATATATTCATCTAATTGGACAATCTTTAAAATCTTTTTTATCTGAGATTCTTTATCCTTGCTTTTAGAAAAATATAAAGGGATTAGCACGTTTTCATATACACTTTCATCTTCTATTAAGGCATACTCTTGAAACATATAGGAAATATTTCTCTTGATTTCTTCTATATCCTTTTCTTTATAAGTGCTTATATCCTTTTTATCAATATAATATTCACCAGTAAAATCTCTATCTATTAAAGCTAATATTTTTAATAAAGTCGTCTTACCAATTCCAGATGGTCCTGTAAGTAATAATTTTTCACCTTCTTCTATTTTTAAATTAAGGTCTTTCAAAACATTTCTGTCTTTAAATGATTTGTTAATATTTTTAAGTAAGATTTCCATAATTCGTTCCTATTTTAAACTATTTTTCTTTTTGTAGTATAACAATGATATTATTAAATATATATTTGTAGCCAGTAGAGGTAAAACAAAGAAAAAGTTTAGACAATTTAGTTTCTTCCCTAATAATAATACAGAGCTAGAAATTAGAGCTAACATAATAAATATCGTTAATACTATAGTTTTCTTATTAAGGCCATAAATCTTATAAATGCTTATATATCTATTCATTTCAATCAAATTGTTTTTTAAAATTAGTTCTAAACTAGTAAGCATGGCTATAAAATTTGCTAACATTAAAGGCATCATATACAGCAAAATAAAATTTGGACTAGATTCTGCTGCTCTAAAGAAAATATCTTTCTCTCCAAAAAATTCATTTAACTCATCTATTTTACTTCTATCGTTCCCAAATATTAAAGAATGATTAATTATTTTCTCAATAAGTTCTGAGTCTTCTTTTTCTATAAAGTTTTGGTAATTAGAAGAATTTACAAATACTATACCTCTGTTTTCATCTAAATCTAACTTTTTGTACAAGCCTATTAAGCTTTCATCCTTACTTCTAATTATTTTATAATCCTTATTGTTAATAGAAACTTTTTCCTCTCCTAACTTATAATTATTGAGACCTAAAATAATGTCTTCTTTACTATCCTCCTCAAAAAAAATACTCTTATCTCCTAATAAAATGTACTTATCAAAGGCAATTTCACCTAAGCCATATAAATTTTCATCATATAAGGCTATAAAATCTTCTATATTATCTACTTTAGGCTTTTCATTAGACAGAATTATTGTCTCAACGTCTTTTCTATTGTATTTATTATTTATACTTATATTTAGAATTTTACTTTCGTATTCAAATGAGTCTACAAGCCTAAAAAATATATTAGAGAAGAGGAATATTCCTACTGTACTTATTATTATAAACAATAAATTCTTTCTGATAAAATTAATTACAAACTTGAAGTTAATCATTTTATAGCCTCCATGTCCTTGTTAATATTTTTAATTAAATATGAATTGCCTAAGTTAAAAATAAGCATAAAATACAAAATATGAACAATTGTTGTGAATATAAAAGAATTCAGTTTTATTTGGTAATTAAAGTGAATTAAGAGTAAAATTGGAAAAGCTATTAGGACACTATAAAATATAGCCATCAAGTCAATTCTTTTTAGCTCTTTTAAAATTTTTTCTTTTGAATTAGACGAAAGATAATAAAGTTGTATTATTTTTAGATTATTTTTTTTATAAAAGTAAGCAGATATTCCAGCTAATAAATATATTATTAAGACAATATAGTAAACAAGCCAGGCTCTTTTTTCTATTGAAAAGTTATTAACTAATTTTAGAAAGTATAAGTCTCCAATTTTGTGTTTTTCCTTATAACCATTGTCTTTAAGTAATCGAGAAATTTTTTCCATTGACTCAGAATCTTCAGAGTCAAGATAAACAATATTCCCAAAATAATCTAAGGCAAATAAATTTTTATAACGAGTAAGGCCCTTATAATCTAAAGGTGAATTGTCTTTAATTTTGTAAAGATTATCGTTATTTTCATCCCATTCTTTTGAAAAAGCTATATCACTTCTGTTTTTGTAATCATCTTTTGAGAAATATCTACCTTCTCCATTGCTATACTTAAGATAAAAATTATAAAAATATCTAGTATCAAAGAATCCTGCATAAGATTTTTCATTATAAGTAGTTATTAGAGTTATATCTAAATCATCAATTTGATCATAAATACTATTTGTAGGAAAGTTTGTCTCAGTATTTGTAAACTCCTTATACTTATAGCTTAGATTAAAAGGGGTTTTTGCATTATCAAGTATTCTTCTATATAAGTAATTAGAAGAAAGAGATAAAGAAATAAAAAGGCAGATCAAAAGTAAAATTATTTTTTTGTTTTTTAAATTGTTCATACATACTCTCCTAAATTAAAATCCTAAGCTTTACATATTATCACTTTATAATTGTTGCTATCTTAATCTATAAGGTGTTACCTTTGCTGGAACAAGATTAATATCTCCGCTAACTCTAGTTACTTCTCCAAAATCCCATGGATCTTTAAATGTCACTCTTTTCTTTAAAACTTGAGTATCTGTTTCGCTTTTACTTTCAAGTATATTTGACTTATAAGTTCCTCTTAGATTCCAAGTAATTTTTACAAGTCTTGGATAGTAATAAGTTCCATACCTTAGTTCTCTATCTGAACCTTTAATAGATAAAAATCCATAATAGTCGTCTGAAAGTCCATCTGGATGGTAATGAGCCACATAAGTATCCTCAGACATTGATGCTAATTCGGTAAAACCAGCAAAAACTATGCTAGCTATCGAAAACGTTATCACAATTCCTAAAATTAAACTAATGTTAAATTTTTTTTAATTCATAATTCTCTCTATAAACTCACAAACTTAGATAATTAAACTATATCATAGTTATATTTTTTTTTCAATTTATTGAATCTTTTTAATTTTATTCTGCTAGCTAATTCATTGTCTTATAATTTTTACCTCTAAGCTAATATCTTATTGGATTATTAAGAGAATTGTCCTCTCTATTCTATTTATATACAACTTATATAAAAGACACTCTAATAATTATATAGAATTAATTTGATAAAAAGACCTAGACAAAAATTCTTCTGCCTAGGTCTTGACTTTATTTTTATTTGTTCGCTGCGATTTCTTTTAAGACTTCTAAGTTGTCTTCTAAAAATTTATCTAGCATTTCTTCTGTGTGGGCATCTGATAAGAAGATGGCTTCAAATTGAGCTGGAGCAACTATATAGCCTCGGTCTAACATCTTTTTAAAGTAGACCTTATAAGTTTCTGTGTCGGCGTGCTTAACATCTTCGTAGGATTTAATCTTATCAAAGTCTCCAAAGAAGAGACTGATCATTGACTTGTACCTAGATACTTTTCCTTTGACTCCTGATTCTTTGAGGTTTTTATTAAAGCCTGCTTCAAGTTTTTCTGCAAAGTGGTCTAGCTCTTCATATATTTCTCCATGGTCCTTTAAATATTTTAAAATATCTAGGCCCATTTTCATAGCCAGAGGATTTCCTGATAGGGTTCCTGCCTGGTAGACTCCTCCTGTTGGCGAAAGATTTTTCATGATTTCTCTCTTGCCTGCAAAGGCTCCAACTGGCAGGCCGCCGCCAATTATTTTTCCAAAGCAGTAAAGGTCTGCTTCAATTTCAAAGTCCTTGGATATTGATCCAAAGCCTGTCCTAAAACCTGTAATAACTTCGTCAAAAATTAAGACGACGCCATTTTCTTCAGTTAATTTTCTTAAGTCTTGAATAAATTTTTTATCTGGAACAACAACTCCCATGTTGCCTGCTATTGGTTCAATAATTACACAGGCCACTTGGTCCTTGTTGCTTTCAATTTGTTTCTTAACGTCTTCAATATTGTTATACTGGCAGACAATGGTATCCTTTATTACATCAGCTGGAACTCCAAGTGATGTTGGCGCCTGATAGGTTAAAGTTCCTGATCCAGACTTAACTAAAAGGGCATCTGAATGGCCGTGGTAGCAGCCTTCGAATTTTATTATTTTATTTCTGCCTGTATAACCTCTGGCCAGTCTTATTGCTGACATAGTTGCCTCTGTTCCAGAGTTAACCATACGAACCATGTCTGTATTTGTAGCCTTGGTTAAAAACTCTGCCATTTCAACTTCAATTTCTGTTGGCAGACCAAAGGTTATTCCCTCTGCTAAATAAGTTTTTGCTTTTTCTATAAAGTCTTCTCTGCCGTGGCCTAAAATCATTGGCCCCCATGAGCAGATAAAGTCTACATATTTATTTCCGTCGACGTCATAGACATAGGGTCCCTTGGCGTATTTAAAAAATACTGGCTCCATGCCTACTGATCCAAAGGCCCTTACTGGTGAGTTAACTCCACCTGGCATTACATCTATTGCTCTTTTATATAAGTTCAATATCTTCCCTCCTTTAACCACTTGGCTACTTCCTTGGCGTGGTAAGAAATAATTAATTTAGCTCCTGCCCTTTTCATAGCTATTAGACTTTCGTAAATTACAGATTCATTTAAAAGTCCTTCTTCAATTGCCTTTAGGAGCATTGAATATTCTCCTGAAACATTATAGGCAACAATGGTTGTATTAAAGTTTTGGCTGGCTTCTTTAATTACATCTAAGTAGGCCAAGGCTGGTTTTACAATTATAAAGTCTGCGTCTTCTTTAAGGTCTAAGTCAATTTCTCTTAGGGCTTCTGCTCCGTTGTGAAAGTCCATTTGGTAGGCTTTTCTGTCGCCAAATTGTGGGGCAGAATTTGCCGCTTCTCTAAAGGGACCGTAGTAGGCTGAAGCGTATTTTGCTGAGTAGGCCATTATTGGAATATTTTCAAAGCCATTTGCGTCTAACTCTTTACGAATTCTCCTTACTCTAAAATCCATCATATCAGATGGGGCAATAATATCCGCTCCTGCCTCAGCATGAGAAAGGGAAATTTTTGCTAGGTATTCAAGCGTTTTGTCATTAAGGACTTGGCCAGACTCATTTAAGATTCCACAGTGGCCGTGATCGGTGTACTCGCACATGCAGACATCAGTAATAACTAAAAGCTCATCTGTTAGCTCTTTGATTTTTCTAATGCCCTTTTGGATAATTCCATCTTTAGCATAGGCTTCAGACCCACAAGAGTCTTTGTGGTCTGGTATGCCAAAGAGGATTACTGCCTTTATTCCCAAGTCCACTAGTTCATTTATTTCATCTGCTAACATGTCTATAGAAAAATGATAGACCCCTGGCAGAGAGGAAATTTCTCTTTTAATCCCCTCCCCTTCTACTAGGAAAAGTGGGTAGATAAAATCTTTGACTTCAAGACTTGTCTCCCTAATCATCTCCCTTATTATAGGATTGTTTCTAGTTCTTCTCATTCTCATTTTTGCTGTCCTCCCTTAAAAATTCTATTAAAGAATCAATTGTCGCTTCTTTAGATTGGCCATAAAGTTTTAAGCCAAATTTTTCTATTGTCTTTGAAGTAATGTCTCCTATGGAAACAATTTTTGCTCCAGCTGTTTTTTCCTTGCCATAAAGTTTTATAAAGTTTTCAACTGTTGACGATGAAGTAAATAAAATATAATCAACCTTGTCAAAATCTACTTTTTCTTCTGGAAGTGTATTTTCATAAACTACAAAAGAATCTAAAGTTCCTAAGTCCCTGTAGCCATTTAATAATTTTTCCCTAGTTAAGTTTGAGTGAGGCAAGAAAAATCTCGGTTTATATCCGCAATTTTTTAAATCTCTTTTAATTGCGTCTAATAGTTCTTCACCAATATAGGTATCTGGTTCAATATCTGGCTTAAGGCCATAAGATTTAATTAGTTTTGAAGTCATTTTGCCAATTGAACAAATTTTTACTCCTGCCAGGTCCCGAATATCGTGGTCTTTTAAAAAGTTTTTAAAAAATATTTCTCCACCGTTTACTGAATGGATAACCAAGTGGCTATATCTCTTTTCTTTAAAGTCTTCAAGAGCCTGGGTAAAGTTTTCGTCAACTCTTTCCTTTATTTCTATACAAGGAGCCTCTATAACTTCAGCTCCTAGGTCTGTAAGCTTTTCACTAAGACTAGATGCTTGGGTCCTTGCCCTTGTTACTAGAATTTTTTTAGAAAACAAGTCTAGGTTTTCGTAAAAGTTTAGTTGGTCTCTTAGTCTTATTACTTCTCCAATTACAATTAAAGATGGAGATCCAAAATCCTTGTCTTGGATGTCTGCATAAATATTTTCTACAGTTGACACTTGAATTTTTTGGTCTGGATAGCCTCCGTGCATTATTACTGCTGCAGGCCTATCCTTGTCCATGCCAGCTTCAATTAAATCTGCGCTTAAATCTTTTAAATTCTTTAGGCCCATATAAAAAACTAAAGTCCCGTCTAGCTTTGCGTAGGCAGAAAAATTATTTTCTGTTCCCTGGCTCCTGTGGCCAGTAATAAAACTTATTGAAGTGGCCACATCTCTAAAAGTTGCAGGAATTCCAGCATACATTAAAGATAGGACTCCTGAAGTTACACCTGGTATTACTTCAAAGTCTAGGCCATTTTCTAAAAGATAAAGGGCCTCTTCTCCACCTCGACCAAAGATGTAGGGGTCACCGCCCTTTAGTCTAACTACATTTTTTCCTTCCTTGGACTTTTCTACAATTAAGTCGTTGATCTGGTCTTGAGTTAAAAAGTGGTCGCCTGCAGTTTTGCCAGCATAGTACATTTCCTTTTTGCCTTCGTAATCTTTTATAATGTCTGAATTTAAAAGTCTATCGTAGACAATTACATCGGCAGCGTCTAAAGCTTTTTTCGCCTTAATGGTCAGCATGTCTTTTGGGCCAATGCCTGCTCCAGTTATTTTAACTATTCCTTTTTTCATAAACAGCCTCTTTCACTTGGTCAGCTAATTTTCTAGCTAGGTCAACTCTCTTATTTAAATCGCCTGCAAGTTCACGTCTTACTAAAATATTTTCTTCTGCGTCTCCAAAACAGGCCACTAACCTACAAGTAGACCTGGAAAATTCTGAATAAATTCCAATTGGACTGTGGCAATCTGCGTCAAGTTCTCTTTGATAGGCCCTTTCTGCATCGAATCTAAGGCCAGTTTCTTCATCTGCCAGGGCTTGTAAATATTTTATTACTTGGCTATCTTCCCTGTATTGAAGGGCTAAAATTCCCTGGCAGGGAGATGGAATTATTTCTTCAGGAGAAAAGGTATAGGAAATCCTGTCTCCATAGCCAGCCCTAAGAAGGCCAGCCTTGGCTAGAATAACTCCGTCTAGATTTTCACTTTGGATTTTTCCCATTCTCGTTTCAATGTTACCTCTAATAGCTTTAGTAGAAATATTTTTTACCAGTCTCTCTAGTTGGATTTTTCTTCTGGCTGATCCTGTTCCAACTAAAAATCCTTCCATTTGATCTAGAGACTTAATAGGTTTTTTTGCAACTAAAATATCCCTTGGATCTTCTCCCTTTGGCGGCCTAGCAAAAACTAAACCGTCAGGAGATTTTCCTGGCATGTCCTTCATTGAATGAACTGCTAGATCAATTCTTCCATCTAAAAGAGCTTTTTCAATTTCTTTGACAAAGACTCCCTTGTCGCCAATTTTTGAAACTTCCCTGTCTAAGATTTTGTCTCCAAGAGTGTGGATGATTTCTATTTCAATTTTTATTTCAGGAAATTTTTCCTCTAAAAGTTTTTTAACGTGTTTGCTTTGTATTAGGGCTAAGTTTGACCCTCTTGAACCAATTGTTATTTGCAATTTTCTTCTCCGTATTTTTTTATTTGATCAAGGGGTTTAGCATAAAGGTCGCGAATTGTCTGACCTATATTTTTTTCTCCCCTTTCTACTAGGTCTTGTCTAATTTTATTTAGTGCTTCAATTTTTTCATAGTCTAAGTCAGCTAAAAGCTCTTCAACTTGGTCTGATAAAATTCCTAAAAGACCTGGATTTTTCCCTCCAGTTGACAGGCTAATAGTTAGGTCTCCCTGGCTTAGAATTTTATTCATAATAAAGTCTGAGTTTTCTGAAGTAGAAGCATTTAAAAATGGAATTTTCTTCTGTCTTGCCTGGTCTTCTAAGTTTTTATTTAAAGTTTTATCTGAGCTGGCAATTATTAAATAATCATAAGATCCTAGGACAAAATTTTCATCAAGGTCTCTCCATATAAAATTTAATTTTGAATTTGTTTCTAAACTTTTAAAGTCGTCTACAAAGTCCTTGGAAACTATATCAATGCTAAAGTCTGTTTCGACTAAGACCTTAACTTTTCTAAAAGCAACCCTGCCGCCTCCAACAACTAAGACTTTTTTATCCTTGGTATCTATACTTACAGCTAGGTATCTCATATATCAAACACCTCTTCCATAACTTTAATTGCAATGGTCTTTTCTTCTGATGACTCCATTTCCTTTAAGGCCAAAAGTGGCTCTCTCATTGCCCTTCTTATTGAGGCTCTAACAATTTTTTCTACTTTTCTCTTTTCCATCTGGTTGAGGTTAGTTTTTCTAAAAATATAATTTAAGGTCATGTCAGCAATTTCCCTGCATCTTTCGTCTGCTGTTGCCATTATTGGGTCAACCTTAGTTTGCCCCCACCAGGTTTTTATTTCAGAAATCTTTTCTTGAATTTCTCCTTGGTACTTATCTAAGATTTCTTTTTTCTTTTGTAAGTTTTCATCTGACAGTTCTTTTAAGTTGTCTATGTCATAGAGGATGACATGGTCTAGGTCAGAAACCTCAGATGCTACGTCTCTTGGTAGACCAAGGTCCATTATATAAAGGTCAGAAGATCTTTTTCCTATATGACTTTTCTTTATAATTGTATGAGGAGATGAAGTTGCTGTAATTAAAACTTTACACGACAAAATAGCCTTGGCTAGGTCTTCGTAGGCGACGATTTCTAAATCTCCTAGGTCCCTTGCAACCTTTAAAGAGTTTTCGTAAGTTCTATTACTTACTCTAACTTTTGCTCCTCTTTCAAGTAAATACATGGCTGCAAGTTTTCCCATTTGGCCTAAACCTATAACCAAGGCTTCCTGGTCTTTTAAGTCTATCTCTTCTTCAATTTTTCTAATGCCCATATAGGATATGGAAACTGGAATATTTGAAACACCTGTCCTTGCCTTGGTCCACTTGGCAAAGGTGATGGCCTCTCTAAAGACCTTGTTTAAATATTTCTTCGCAGCTCCAACTTCAATTGCCAAAATTTGGGCATCAGTAATTTGACCTAGAATTTGATCCTCTCCTATGATCAAAGACTCTAGGCCTATGGCTGTATTAAAAAGATGTCTAAGGGCCTGGTCGTTTTTTAAAAAAACTACTTGGTCTTCTTTTAAATCAACTTTAAAATAGTCCCTTAGATAGCCTTGAATTTTTTCACTGGCAGAATCTATATCTTCTCCTACAAAATATATTTCCGTCCTGTTGCAGGTTGACAAAATCAAAGCTTCTTCTACAAAATGTTCTGAAAAATAACTTAGGCTTTCAATTTTATCCTTGTCATAAAAGTGTATCTTCTCTCTTACTTCTATTGGAGTCTTCTTGTGGTCAATGCCAACAAGTCCAAAATTCATTAACAAGTTTTTTCCTCTTTTCGATAAAATTTTCTACCACCCTAGATATTTCCCTCTCTATAAGTATTATAATGTTTGTTGATAGTGGAATTCAAGTTTATTTATAAAAAGCTAGTGGCTAGTTGCTATGGAAATAGCGTAAATTTTTTTTGCTCCAGCATTTTTTAAAAGCTTGGCACATTCTTCAACAGTTGATCCTGTTGTTATAACGTCATCTAAAAGTAAAATGTTTTTGTCCTTAATTGCTTCTGGCCTTTTTATGGCAAATGAGTCAGCTAGATTTGTAGCCCTAGAAGACCTATCAAGTCTAGCCTGCTCCAAAGTTTTCTTTATTTTTATAAGATTATTTGCATCTACTTGGATTTTTGTGTTTAAAGAAACTTCATCTGCTAAAAGTTCAACTTGATTAAAACCTCTTTCAACCAGGGTTTTCTTGTGAACTGGCACAGGAATTATTAGGTCTACCTTTTTGTTAAGACCTAAATAAAATATCTTGTCAGTTAATAATTCTCCAAAGACCTTTCCTAAATACCTTTTTTTATAAAACTTAAAGGATGTAATTGAATCCCTAAGTAGGGACCCATAATAAAAACAGGCAAAGGCTTCATCTACATAAGAAAAATCTTTGACTACCTTTTCTGCCTTTGGTGAAAATAATTCTAGACAAGAGTTACAAATATAAAGATAGTTTTGGGTTTTTCTATTACAAATTAAACAAGTTTTTTTCTCCGTCATATAAAACCACCTTATAAAAGCCTTGGATTTTTTCTCTAAGTCCTGTATATCTTTCGTTAACATAGGTGTTGTCTATCATGGTTTTAAGTCTAGCTTCTTTGCCAACTAAGACAACAAGTTTTTTTGCCCTGGTTATGGCTGTATAAATAAGATTTCGATTTGCAAGTAAGTCTGGGGCATAGTGGACGGGAATTATAACTACAGGAAATTCTGATCCTTGGGACTTGTGAATGGTTATTGCATATGCCAGGGTCAAGTCTGCTAAAGTGTCTTCACCATAGGTCACTTCTCTGCCGTCAAAGTCTACAACCATAGTCTTTCGAAAACTATCGATTTCACTTATAAAACCAATATCTCCATTATAAATTCCAGTTCCTGAATCGTATTTAATTCGATCCTCTGTATAGGCCTCCCACTCAACTTGGTAGTTGTTTTTTGTTTGCATAACCTTGTCGCCTTTTCTAAAAACTGTGTTTGCAAAAACTAATTCTTCTACAGCAAAGTTTGGAGGGTTTAAAGAGTTTTGTAATTCATAATTTAGATTTTCAACTCCAACTAGGCCTTTTTTCATTGGAGTCATAACTTGTATGTCCTTTTTTGGATCTATGCCATAAAATTTTTCCAGCCTTGATCCAACTAGACTTTTTATGTGGTCCACAGTTTCTACTTCAGACTTGGAGCCAATCATAAAAAAGTCGCTATCTGCTTCGTTTAAAATTGGAAAATAGCCTTGGTTAATTCTATGGGCGTTGTCTACAATTTTCGATCCGCCACTTTGCCTAAAAATTTTATTTAGCTGGACAAGAGGAATTAAATTTGAGTTAATCATGTCCTTTAAAATGTTTCCTGGTCCAACAGATGGAATTTGGTTGACGTCTCCTAGGAGAATTAGTCTGGACCTTGGAGACATTGCCCTTAATAAATCTGTTAAAAGCTGGGTGTCTACCATAGACATTTCGTCAACTATTATCATTTCTTGGTCAAGGGGATTTTCTTCGTTTTTCCCAAAGACCATGGCAGATCCATTAAATTGATATTCTAAAAGCCTGTGAATTGTCTTTGCATCGTCTCCAGTTGCCTCTTCCATTCTCTTTGCAGCCCTGCCAGTTGGAGCAGCAAGTAAATAACCTATGCCAAGTTCTCTAGCTATGTGCAAAATTGCCTTTAAGGTTGTAGTCTTTCCTGTTCCAGGTCCGCCTGTAATAATTAAAACTCGATTTTCAAAGGCAGACTTTATCGCCTGTCTCTGTTCACTTGCAAAACTTAGGCCCTCTAGGGATTCAATCATATTTATCTTTGAATCAATTGAAGATGTAGGACAGTAGACTCCAGTTTTGTTTAGCTTATTTATCTTTAAGGCAATATAATTTTCGCTGGAGTAAAGATTGTTGTTGTAGGCTTTAACTCTTCCACCTTCAAGGACCATGCGAATATTTCTATTGGTCATAAATTGTTTTTCGCTAGCTTCTATATCCCTATCATTAACTCCTAAATAATCTTTTATCCTCATCCTTAATTCTTCATAAGGAAGATAACAAGATCCTTCGTTAGTTGAAAGTTTTAATAGATAGACCATGGCAGCTTCAATTCTATTAGGGTCGTTGTCTTTTACTCCTGCTTCCTTGGCAATTTGGTCGGCAGTTTTAAAGGAAATTCCATCATGAGAATTTATAAGTAAATAGGGATTTTTCTTTATTACTTCTAAAACTCCGTCGCCGTATTTTTGAAAGAGCTTTTCTCCTAGGCTTTTGCTAATGCCAAAATTAGAAAGTTCTATCATTAAATCTCTCAGGTCAACTTGGTCGTTAAAGGACTCCATTATTTTATCAAAAGTCTTTTTGCCAATGCCCTTAACAGTTAAAAGTTTTTCTGGACTAGACTTAAAAACATCGTAGGCATCTTCGCCAAATTTTTCTAAAATTCTTTCAGCCAAGGTTGGACCAACAAAGTCAATGGCTCCACTTCTTAAGTAGGCGTCAAAGGCATTTGAATAAGTTGTAGTTTTACTTAAAAGTCTTTTCACTTTAAACTGCTCGCCATATTTGTCGTGGTAAATCATGTCTCCACTTAATTTTAGACTTGCGCCAATAGGTTGGTATGGAAAATAACCGACGACAGTAAGCATACCGTCCTCGGTTGATAGTCTTGCTACAGTATAAGAATTTCCATCGTTTCTATAGACGATGCTTTCTAAAATTCCCTCTACAACTAGCATATTTTATTTTATGTCTTTTAATAATTCTTTAAGCTGAAGAAGTTCTTCTTTTGAAAGGGTAATTCCCTTAGACATTTTTTGGTGGTCTGGATCCCATTCACGAATGTCATATTTTGCTGGATAGTCATTATAAGAAACTAGATTTAGTTCTTTTGTCCAGCCGTTTTCTTTTTCTCCTAGGACGCCAATTTTTTCTACAATTTCAAATTTAAATTCTGCCATTTTATCTCTCCTTTAAATTATTTTTCTCTACTTATAGAATACACCAAAGACAAATAATTTTCATTAGCTTATAAATTTTTTTCAAGAAAAAAACAAGGACCCTAAAGCCCTTGTCTCATTTCTTATATTAATTTTGGTAGTAGATAAATAATCATAGCAAGGAAGAACATTATTATGGCTCCAAGTAGACCTTGGGTAAAGTCATACTTGTTAAATGCAATCTTATCTTTCACTGTTTGTCTGCCTAAAAGCACAGATAGGAAGCCAAATATTGGGAAGAAAATTAAAACTGCCTTTACTGAAACTCCAAATTCAAAAAATCTAAAGAAGGTTAAAACACTTATTATCATAGCCAAAATCATTAGATATGGGTTCTTTGACTTGTCTAACCAAATTAAGGCTAGGACTAAGACAGCTGATAAAATAAAAATTACATTGTTAACCTTGTGCCAGAAATTTAGAGAAGAAATTTTTTCTCCGTCATAAACTTCTAGAACATTTACATACATGCCAGATTCGTTAAAGCTTTGAGTTTCTGAGTCGTTAATATATTCTCCGTCTGTAAAATTATCTACTCTTGAGTTTGTTAAAAATACTGAAACCTTAGATAGCTCTTCTCCTTCATCATAAATTAGTCTCTTTGGTTCGTAGGAGATTCTAAATTTATAGTTTTTAACTCCTTCTGAAAGTGGAACCCTAATTTCTGAAGTTGAAGTAAACTTATAGTTTTCTAAGTTCTTGTGCATTTGCCCGTAGTTTAGTTTTTCGTCAAAAATCAAATTGTTGATCTTGTCGTATTCGCCTTTTAAGGTGGCCTTTGAGTGTTTTGGAACTACTGAGTCACCAAAAAAACTTTGTTCAGCAGTTTTTCCTAAAATTCTCATTGATGAGTCAACACCTGTGTATTCAAATTCCACATCATAGGAAATTAAATCATTTAAAAGACCATCTGTTTCAGACCTTCTAATTTTTAAATTTGCTACATTTGTTGGAATATCAAAATACACTCCTGCAAATGGAATGGTTTTATTGTATTTTTCCTTCCATAATATGTCCTTGCCAAACATTGGTGATAGGCTAGACAAAAATAGGGTTAGGAGTAGTAATAAATATATAATTAGATTTTTTACCTTTTTGTTCATCATAGACCTTCCTTTTTACTTCTCTAATATTTTTATTCAGGCCTTAACTAAAAGCTAGAGGCTTAAATCTATTTTAACATACTTGCAGCCTCTTCATCTACTATTATTGTTAAATCGTTATGCAATTGTAAAATACTTGAAGGAACTTCTGGTGTAATTGGTCCTTTTACAGTTTTAAAAATTGCATCAGCTTTGTTTTTGCCATTGGCTACGAGAATAATCTTTCTTGCATTTAAAATTGATTTCATTCCCATGGTTATTGCCTCTCTTGGCACATCATCTATTGATTCAAAAAATCTTGAGTTGGCCTTAATAGTTTCTTCTGTAAGTTTTATGCCATGGGTTGGACCGACAAATGCAGGACCTGGTTCGTTAAAACCAATATGGCCGTTAATGCCAATTCCTAGTATTTGTAAGTCAATGCCGCCAGCGTCTAAGATTTTTTGGTCATAGTCAAGGCCAGCTTGGGTCGGGTCCTTGGTCATTGCTGGTGGAACAAAAGTGTTTTCTTTTTTTATATTGACCTTGGAAAAAAGGTGCTTGTTCATAAAGTACCTGTAAGACTGGTCATTGTTTTCATCTATGCCTAAATAATCGTCTAAGTTAAATGAAGTTACATGACTAAAATCCAATTTTCCTTGGTCATACATTCTAGCTAAGATTTCGTACATTCCTTCTGGTGTAGAACCTGTTGCAAGGCCTAAAACAATAGGGTCTTTGGCAGCCATTTCTTTGGCTACTAGGTCTGCTGCCATTTGGCTTAATTCTTCATAATTTTTTACAACAAATATTTTCATATAGGTTCTCCTTATTAATTTAAAAATTTAATAACATGTCAATTTTTTTACTAAAAAATTTTATCACAAAATTCCTGATTTTACATGAAAAAATTTTGAAAACCTATTTGTTTTCCATTAAAATAAGTTCCATTAACCTGTTTTTTATATCTAAAAGGGCCTCTGAATAATCTGAATAATTTTTCTTTATAAAGTCCTTGCCAAAGTCCTTGTCATCTTGCTTTTGATAGGCTTCCATTAATTCTAAAACTTCTTCTAATGACTTGTCTAAGTTTTCTTTTAGGTCCACTCCATAGTCTTCGTCTATAGAAATTTTGTCAGTTTTTCCACCAATTTCTACAATTTCTCCTGGTTTTGGAATTTCTGCATTTAAATTAAATCTCTGTTTGATTTCCTTTTGCATATTTTCTTGGGCATCAAGTTCGCCGTGAACCAAATAAAGTTTTTTTGGCTTTGACTTAATTGCTCCCAGCCAATTTAAAAGCATATTTTTATCTGCATGGGCTGAAAGACCTTGAAGCTCTTCGATTTCTGCACGAATTTTTATTACTTCGCCAAGGAGTCTAATTTCTTTGGCTCCGTCTAAAATCTTTCTTCCTGTTGACCCATTAGCTTGGTAGCCTACAAACAAGATTGTGTTTTTTGGATCCCATAAATGGTGCTTTAAGTGGTGGCGGATCCTACCTGCATCTGCCATACCTGAAGCTGAAATTATTACCTTTGGAAAAGACGACTTGTTTAAAGACTTTGATTCTTCAACTGTCTTTACAAATCTCAAGTTTGGAAAAGAAAATGGATTGTCTCCTCCGAGAATTTGTTCTCTGGTCTTTTCGTTAAAAAGGTCTGAGTTTTTTTGATAGGCTTCAGTTGCTTCATAGGCCATTGGCGAATCTACATAAACTGGTACCCTCTTATATTCTTCAAAGCCTTTTTTGTCGTAGTAGTTGTTTAGTTGATAGATAAGTTCCTGAGTCCTGCCAACTGCAAAGGATGGAATAATTACTGATCCGCCTCTGGCTGCAGTTCTTTCTATTATATCTATTAACTTGTGCTCAGATTCTTCATAAGGTTCGTGGAGTCTATTTCCATAAGTAGATTCCATTAAGAGAATATCAGCTGCTTCAACAACTTGGGGCTTATTAATTAATGCTTTTTCGTCAACTCCTAGGTCTCCTGAAAAAACTAATTTTGTGTTCTTGTCATTTTCTTTTATCCACAATTCTACAATTGCTGATCCAATAATGTGACCTGCATCTAAAAACCTTAGGGTAAAGGTCTCATCTATTTCTATATAGTGGTCGTAGTAGTATTCTTCAAAGTATGAAAAAGACCTGCTAGCATCTGCAAGAGTGTATAGGGGTTCAAGAAGTTTTTTCCCTGCCCTCTTTCTCTTTTGATTTTCCCATTCTACGTCTGATTCTTGAATATGGGCTGAGTCTTCTAGCATAATTCTTGCTAGGTCAACTGTGGCCTTTGTCGCTAAAATTCTTCCGCTAAAACCTTCTTTAACAAGTTTTGGAATCCTACCAATGTGGTCTATGTGGGCATGGGAAACTATTAGATAGTCAATGTCTGCTGGATTGTAGGGAAAGTCTGCAAAGTTTAAAAGATCTTCTTCCTTGCCTCCTTGAAACATTCCACAATCTAAGAGAAGTTTCTTTCCTCCTGCCTCTATTAAGTAATTAGATCCAGTTACTTGTCTGGTCGCTCCATAAAATTTTATTTTCAATTTTTTCACCTCTTTATTCATTATACCCTATTGGAAGAATTTTTATATAAAAACCAGCTAGATTTAACTTTCTAGCTGGCAGGATTTTTAATTTGCATTTGTAACTTCAGTCCAAATTTTATCGTAGGTTGATAAAATTGACGAATCGTTTTTATAAATTTCTCCATTTGCTAGGTCAGCTTCATCTGGATAGGCAACCTTGGAGTTTTTAATTTCATCTGGCAGTAAGTCTACAGCTTCGTCAATTGGAGATGAAAAACCCACAGAGTATTCAGCATTTAAAGCTGCATTTTCTGGCCTGCACATAAAGTCAATAAATTTTAAGGCAGCCTCGTAGTTTTGGCAGCCCTTTGGAATAACCATGGCATCATACCAAATGTTTGGTCCTTCCTTTGGCAGTACATATTTTAAATCTGAATTTTGCTCTATCATCATTAGGGCATCACCTGAATACATAAAGCCAATATGACCGTCTCCTGAAACTAAGGTATCTCTCCCTTCGTCAGCTTGGTAGGCAAGAACGTGAGGCTTTTGTTTTAAAAGTAAGTTTTTTGCTTCTTCTAATTGGCCCAGGTCTGTTGAGTTCATTGAATAGCCTAGGGCTTTTAAGGCTACGGCTATTGAATCTCTCGATGAGTTGTACATAACGATTTTTCCGTCATACTTTTCGTTAAAAAGATCCATCCAAGAATCAATTGGATCTGTAATTTCATTTGAGTTATAAATTATTCCTCCTGTTCCCCAAAAATATGGAACAGAGTATTTATTTTCTGGATCAAAGGCTGGATTTTTTAAAGATGCATTTACTTTTTCAAAGTTAGGAACCTTCGTTAAATCTATTTCCTCTAACATATCTTCTTGAATCATTCTCTCAATCATATAGTCAGATGGAACTAGAATGTCATAAGAGTCGATGCCTTGTTTTACTTTTATATACATGTCTTCATTTGATGAGAAGGTGTCATAAACGACCTTAATTCCAGTTTCTTCTTCAAATTTTCCAAGGAGGCTTTCATCTATATAGTCTCCCCAGTTGTAAACATTTAATATTTCCTTGCCGTCATCACTGCCACAGCCTGTTAATAAAATTAGGCAAAGGGCTAAAATTCCTAGTAGTTTTTTATTCATTTTCATTTTCTCCTTGACTTGATTTGTTAATTATTAAAACTAATAAAAGCATGGCCCCAAACATTAGTGTTGAAAGGGCGTTTATAGATGGGTTCACTCCCTTTTTGGCCATAGAATAAATTAATATTGATAGGTTAGAATAACCATGGCCTGTATTGAAATAGGAAATTATAAAGTCGTCAATGGAAAGAGTAAAGGCCATTAGAGCTCCTGTTATAATTCCCGTTTTTATTTGTGGCACAATTACATGGACTGCAGAATAAAATGGAGTTGCGCCTAGGTCCATCGATGCATCAATTAGGTTTTTGTCTAACTGGTTTAGTTTTGGAAGCACATTTAATATTACATAGGGAACTGAAAAGACCACATGAGATATTAACATAGTTGAAAAGCCAAACTTTACGCTAAAAAACTTAAATAACGACATCATTGCAACTGCTGTAACTATATCTGGATTTATTACCGGTATATAGTTTAAATTTAAAATTAAATCCTTAGATCTGCCTCTCAACTGATAAATTCCTATGGCAGAAATTGTGCCGAGAATTGTGGAAATTATAGTTGATAAAAGCGCAACTACCAAGGTGTTTGAAAGAGCTGTCATTATTGCCCTGTCTGTAAATAATTTCTTGTACCAAATTAGGCTAAAGGAATCAAAAGAGCCTCTTAGTCTTGATGAATTAAAAGAAAAAACTATTAGGACAAGAATTGGTAAATATAAAAATAAATAAACTAGAAAAAGATAAAACTTATTTTTAAAATCCTTTACCATAAGCCTCCCTCACTTTCCCTGTCAATATTAAGCTTTGATGAAACAATAATCCAAATAAACATTAAGAAAACTAGGATCATTGAAATTGCAGATCCAAAATGCCAGTCTCCTGTAAATCTAAATTGTTGTTCAATTACATTTCCTATAAGCATGGCCTTGTTGCCACCAAGAAGTGACGAAATTACAAAGGTAGACAGGGCTGGAATAAAGACCATAATAACCCCTGAACTAACTCCAGCTAATGAAAGTGGGAAAATTACTTTTGTAAAAACTTCCCTTTCGCTGGCTCCTAAGTCTCTGGCAGCTTCAACTAGGCTTTCGTCCATTTTATTTAAAACTGTATAAATTGGCAAAACCATATAAGGCAAAAAGTTATAAACCATGCCTAAAAGTATCGCCTTGTTGTTATAAATTATATCAAAAGGTCCAAGGCCAATTAGACCAAAAAATTTATTTATAAGGCCATTGCTGCCAAGTAAGCTAAGCCAGGCATAGGTCCTTAGTAAAAAGTTCATCCACATTGGAATTACAAAAAGTAAAATCAAAATATTTTGTAGCTTTTCCTTTTGCCTAGAAATTATAAAGGCTGCTGGATAACCTATAATAAAACAAAGAACAGTTGACACTGCTGCTAGGACCAAGGAATTTTTTAAAATAGACAAATAAGTCTTTTCAAAAAACCTTACAAAGTTATCCAGAGAAAAACTAAAGGTTGATATATTCATCATGTCCCCTTGGCTAAAGGCCATTAAAGTAATTAAAGCTAAGGGCATGACTACAAAAATTAAAAGCCAAAAGAAATAGGGTATAGAGTATTTTTTCATGCCATCTTCCTCATTATGTGAATATTTTCTGGAATAACATTGATGCCAACTAATTCGTCAACTTCCTTGGCTATGGTAGACTGAGCCAACCAAGAAAAGTCTTCTCCTCTAATTACCATTTCATAGTGGACTCCCTTAAAGACAAGAGACTCAACAACTCCTTGAAGTTTGCCCTCTTCTGGCCTGACAATTTCAACGTCTTCTGGTCTAATGACAACATCAACTTCTTGGTCCTTGTCAAAGCCCTTGTCAACGCAAGGAAAAATTTTCCCAAACATTTCTAAGACAAAATCTTCTTTCATTATTCCTGAATCAATATTTGATTCTCCAATAAAGTCTGCAACAAAGGCATTTTTTGGTTCGTTATAAATATCAATAGGACTGCCAATTTGTTGGATAATTCCTTCATTTAAAACTACAATTGTGTCAGACATAGAAAGGGCTTCTTCTTGGTCGTGGGTTACATAGACAAAGGTAATGCCAACTGACTGTTGAATTTCCTTTAGCTCAACTTGCATTTCCTTTCTAAGTTTTAAATCTAAGGCTCCTAGAGGCTCATCTAAAAGTAAAACCTTGGGCCTGTTAACTAAGGCTCTGGCAATTGCAATTCTCTGTTGCTGGCCACCTGATAGGGATGAAATATTTCTGTTTTCATAGCCAGCTAGGCCTACTAGCCTTAAAACTTCCCTGCGCCTTTCTTCAATTTCCTTAGGCGGAACCTTTTTTAATTTTAAACCAAAGTCAATGTTGCCTCCTACTGTTAGGTGAGGAAAGAGGGCGTACTTTTGGAAGACTGTATTAATCTCTCTCTTATAAGGAGCTAGGTTATTTATGTTTTGACCGTCAAAAAATACTTGGCCTTCGTCTGCGTTTTCAAAGCCTCCAATAATTCTAAGAGTTGTAGTCTTTCCACAACCTGAAGGACCTAAAAGAGTCAAAAATTCATTTTCATATATTTTTAAATTTAATTTGTCTAGGATTTTGTTGTCTCCATAGGACTTTGAAATATTTTTTAAATCGATTATAACTTTCTTTTCCATACTAACTCCTTAAAAATTTGGTGGGCTAGATATCCAAATTATTTTTGCCTTTCTTTTTCCTGGGTTTTCTAGCCTGTGGTTTTTATCTGCAGAGAAATAAAAACTTTGGCCTGTCTTTATATTAAATACTTGGTCGCCATAAACTAAATCAATTTGGCCTTCAAGAACATAACCAAACTCTTCTCCTTCAAAGGGATCTAGGTCCAAGGACCTTCCTCCACCCTTTATTTCCATTAAAGTTGGTTCCATGTGATTTTTTTGTGAGTTTGGCACTAGCCAATTTATAATATATTTATTTTCTTCATCAATGTATTCTGAAAATTCTTCTTCTGCAAAGACAATTTTTTCTTCCTTTTCAGAAAAAAACTTAGCTGGACTAACTCCTAAGCCGTCAAGTATATCTATAAAAGATGTTATTGACGGAGAGGCCAGGTTGTTTTCAACTTGAGAAATAAATCCCTTAGTAAGTTCACACCTTTGGGCCAACTCTTCTTGAGTAAGGCCTTGGGCTAGTCGAATGTCTTTTATTTTTTCGCCAAAATTCATTTAAGACCATCCTTATTAAGTATTTTGTTTATTATTACTAAACCATTTTAGCAAATAGATTTTCAAAGTCAATAGGGATTTTAAATTTTACAAAAAAATAACCTTTCCTTGGTGGATCCAAAGAAAGGTATGATTTTATTTTTATCTAAAGTCAGCAAGGTTAATGACCTTGGCTTTTTTTTGTTTCTTTTCTTCTTGGCCTTGAAGAAATTTTCCTAATTCATTGTAGTCGTAAAAAATTTCTCCTTGGTGGTCTCTTTCTCTAATTATATCTAAGGCCTGTAAAAGTTTTAAAATTTCTACTTCTTTTTTATCTAGACCAAAATCAAAAAAGTTATTGGTCCTTAGGGCTTCCATGGTCTTAGTAAAAGTTTCTTCGCCAGTTTTTTCTGCTTTGGCCAAATAATAAGTAAAGGTCTCCTTCCTAAAGATACCTTTAATAATATTTGCAAGTCTAATAACTGGGTCAGAGTCTAAAAAGAAATTTAGCCTATCAGTTGGAAAAACTTGGCCCTCATCTATAAAAACTAAGTTGTTGGCTAAAAGAATTGCAAAAGATAGATCGACTAAGATCTTAGTTTTTTCAAAATCTTTGTCTTCAGAAGACTTGTAGTCTGGAATAAATTCTTCTAAAAATGACCTTATAGACTTTAATTTTATCTTATTAGTTACAGTTAGGTCTAGGTTTGCGTCTCTAGCTAGGCAGTCTATAAAGTAGCTTAGCTTTACAAATTCATTTAAGTCGTCAGAGTTTTTCATAACTTCCTTACCTACAAAGTCTATGGTTTCTTGGTCAGTTAGAGGATGATTTTTTAGAATTTCTTTTCTTAGAGAAAGTATATTTTCCTCAGCCTGTAAAATATATTTTTTCCCTAGAACTTCATGGCCTAGGTCTTGGCTAACTGATTCCATTAGGTACTTGCAAATTTCTATAAAACTTTCTAGGTCTCCATCGACAACAAAATTTCCAACCTGACATTGACCTTTTATATAGTCATAATAGTTTAGTTGATAAAGGTCTAAATCTTCAGGCGAAATAATTAAATACTTGGTAAGGCCGTTAAGATGATTGTAAAAATTAAGCACTTCTGCCTCATCAAAGTTATCTAAAAGTTCTCCTCCATATTCATTCATTAAGTCATCAATGCTTGCTAAATAACCTTTAAGCATCCTGCCTACAAGAATTCTGTCTACAAAAATATGGCTGGCATTAGTATCATCGTAATTAATTAAAATATCATAAATGCTATCAGCTTCTTCGTCATCTAGGCTGACAAAGGTCTTAGCCATATAAAATTCTCCCTCTTGGTAAAAGGTCATTGCATAAAAGACCTGGCCTTCAGGAAAAGTTACTCCTTCTTCTTTTCTAAACTCGGTAATTTTTCCTGACTGAATTCTCTCCACTCTTACAGAGTCATCAGTCTGAGAAATTAATTTAAAAAATTCAAAATTCACAGACAAAAAACTAGTTTTTTCAATATAGTCATAGACAAAATTCCTGTCTTCATCTTCAATATAAACTAGACTTTGGACTAAATAGTCTTTGGCAACTGCAAAATGGAAAAGGGTCATTTGCTCTTTGGAAATTTGTTTTAATTTATTTTTAGAAAAACCTAGGCTATTTGCAATAATATTATTTAAATTATCTTCCTCGCTTCTAACAAAGTTTTCAAAATCTTTAAAGCTAATTATTTTTGAAATTTCTTCTTTCTTTATAATTTTTATAGTAGTCACCTCTTTTATTACAAGTATATATTATAATTAAAATATAGCAAGAATAAAACTTTAATTTAATATGGCTAATAAAACGTTAACATTTTATTTTTTAGGGTATGAATGAGATAAGAATAAAATAGGTTAAAAACCTAGGAGGTATATTATGAAATTTAATTATACAGGTAGAAATTTACAAGTAAGTGACGACATGAGAGACCAAACTGAAAAGACTCTAGGAAAATTAGACAAGTACTTTGACACAGATGTAAATTGTAATGTAGTCTTCTCTCACTTTAAAGACAACCTTATTGTAGAAGCGACAATTAACCTACCAGGTGCCTTTATTCGTGCAGAAGAAACTGACAGGGATATTAGAACAGCCTTAGACAGAGTTAGCGAAGTCCTAACTAGACAAATAGTTAAACACAAGGCAAAATTACAAAAGAAATTCCGTGGCAAGGATACAATTAGAATAGAAAACATTCCTGACCTAGGTCCAGTAGAAGAAGACCACAGCGAAGAAAAAATTGTAAAAACTAAGACCTACGACCTAAGACCAATGATGGAAGAAGAAGCCATCTTACAAATGGAATTAGTTGGCCACAACTTCTACGTCTTTAACAACGCAGAAACCAACCAAGTTAACGTACTTTATAAGAGAAATAAAGGCGGCTATGGAATCTTGGTTCCAAAAAACTAAATAATTAAGCTAGTAAACTAGCATCTTATAAAAAATCCCTCTTAAGATTTTATCCTAAGAGGGTTTATTTTTAATCTAAAACTTCAATTTTATAAATTTGTCCAAGTCTTGCTGGACTTGAAGTTAATGGGTCTGTATTTATTAAGTCTCCATCAAAGAAAACTTTCACCGACCTTCCTTCTAGTCCTTCAGTTGTAACTCTGCCGTCTTTACTATAATCCAAGTTTTCTATTTCAAGTGATACTGGTTTATCCACTTGGTCCATAAATAAAAATTCTTCAGGATATGATGTGACTTCAACTAAAAGTCTATCATCTTCTGCCCCAATAACCTTGGCGGTAAAATTCGCAACCATTTTTGGCGGGCCATTATAGGAGATAGCAATGTCTCTAAAAATAATCCACCTGTCGTCTATCTCTAAACTTATATAGCCTGAATCTGAAGAAAACTGGTAGTCATAACCTGGGCCAAAGTTTCCCTGATCATTTGCACTTGGGCTTTCATTTGTACTTACAGTTGAAGTAATTTGTCCATCAGCTGTTCCACATTTGCTCATTGAATTTACATAGCCTGTGTCTATATAGATATGGTCATCTACTTGAACCATTGGAGGCAGAGCTTGCTTTCCACTTTGGACTTCTTCTTCACCTTGTACTTCTTCTTCACTTTGAATTTCTTCTTCACTTGCCTTTGAGTTTTCGCTCTGCTCTTGAGACTCTGGATTTTTATTGCAGGCCAGCAAGAGACAAAAAACTAAGACCAAGGATAATTTTTTCATAAGATCTCCTCAACTTTCTTTTCTTTATTATAGCATAATGCCTAATTTATTTCATTTAAAATTAATTTATCCTAGACTGTGTTTTTTTGTGATATAATAGGTCTAAAGGAAGGAAGCGTTTACGAAAAAATCTATCTAGGAGGGATAGCATGAAGAAAAAGTATTTAATTTTATTAAGCCTCGTTCTTGCCCTAGCCTGTTTACTAATGGCATGTACAAATGAAAATCAAAGTGCTAAAGAAACTCCTGCAGAAGAACCTAAGAAAGTAAGTTCCCAATCTGTTCTTCAAAAGGAAATTCAAAAAGCTGAGGAAAATAAGCTTAAATGGAATACAAAAAAGGACTTAAAGGTTGCAGCAGGAACTAGAGATATTGCTGAAGTTTTAAATGAAATTGCCTATGACAATGTTGTTGCTGTTCCTGAAGATGCCTTAGATTTATTTCCTGAAGCAAAAAGTATAGGTGATTATAAAAATCCAGATCTTTCTGACCTGACTTATGATGATATAGACCTAATTATTTCTGAATCAACAAAAAATTTCTTAATAGATGCCATGAATGAATCTGGCAAACAATTTGAAATTCTTCTAGTGGATTTAGAAAACGAAGATAATAGAGATGGAGGTCTTGTGGCTATAGGTAGGATCTTAGGACTAGAAGATGTTACTAAAGTCGCCTATAATATTGAAAAGTAAAATAAAAATGTAAAAATATAAAGATAAAAACCAAGCTAAAAAACTTAGCTTGGTTTTTTATGTAGGCTCTTAATAGGCGTTTTGTAGGGCTAGGGAAATTATTATAGCAGAGTCTATTTGGTCTAAACGTCTTTGGTCAAACTTACCTATTTTGTCTTTGATTCTCTGTTTGTCTATGGTTCTAATTTGTTCAAGTAGGACTACTGAATCTTTTGGCAGGCCATATTTTTCACTGGCATTTATTTTTACGTGAGTTGGTAGGTCTACCTTGTTAGTCCTAGATGTTATTGGTGCAATAATTATTGTTGGCGAATATTTATTGCCTACGTTATTTTGGATTACTACTACTGGCCTAAGTCCACCCTGTTCTGATCCTAAAACTGGACTTAGGTTTGCATAAAAGAGGTCGCCTCTATTTATTATCATAAAATCACCTTTCTTCTAAATTTTTAAAAACTCTGTCTAAGCCATTTATTATATCTCCAGCAATCATCGAGGTCTTAGATTTTTCTTCTGCAGCTCCAAGGCCTGCAAGTGAATGAACTTCTACCCCTAAGAGGGCTGCTTCATAAATTCCATAACCTTGAGCAAGGAAGGATGTAATTATTCCTGCTAGAACATCTCCTGATCCTGCTGTTGCAAGTCCAGAGTTTTCCCTTTCTATAAAATGACCGCTCTCTCCATCTGTAATAAAAGTTACAGAATCTTTTAAGACCAAGACCAACTTATATTCTTTGGCAAATTCTTTAGCCCTTTCATAAAGTCTTGGACCTGGTGGAATTACTTCTTTAATAAGTCTAGAAAATTCTAAAATATGTGGAGTTAGTATTAGCTGGGAATTATTTACATAAAGTTGGTCCACGTTTTCAGCAAGGATATTTATGCCATCAGCGTCTAGGACGAGTTTATTGTCTCCAAGTAAAAGCTCTTTTAAAACTTCTCTTTTGTTTCTAGAAAGACCTAGACCTGGACCAAATAAAATTCCGTCCATCTTCTTAGCATCTTTTAAAATATTTCCCTGCCTTAAAATAACTTCTGTGTGTTTTATTGAAAGTGGTAAAAGAATGTCGTCTTCTTCAAAGACATAGTGATATGTATAACCGCAACCTGCCTTTAAAGAAGCTAGAGCTGATAGGTAGCCTGCCCCTAGCATAGACTTTGATGAGCCAATTATCATTGTCCTGCCAAAACTACCCTTGTGAGACTTGTCTGGTCTTTGTTTGTAAAGCTTAAATATATCTTCTGGAATATCTAAATGGCCTTTTGTTCTTCCAGGTTTTTCACTTCCAACAGTTACAACATAGTCTCCATCGTGGGATGATGATATGTAAAATTCTCTTCCTTTTGCCAGTGCATATGGTGCGCCGTGTTCGTCGTGGCAGATTTCTATGTCTTTAAACTTTAAGTCTTTGCCAAAACCTGTCCCCAAACACTTGCCTATACTTTCTTTAAAGGAAAACATCCCTGCTATAGTTTCGTCCTTGTAATTTTTCTTTTTTATATATGCAATTTCATCTTCAGTAAAACACTTGTCTAAAAATTTCTGACCAAACTTGTAATATAAGTTTTTGATCCTTTTAATTTTTACTAGGTCTACTCCAATACTTGTCATTTCTATACTTATCACCAGTCTTATTATACTACATTTTTTTATTTTTGTAAGTATTTTATCAACTTATAATCAGTCTATAATTAAAATTAGAATTTTTATGTTATAATAAATTATTGTAGGAGGTAATAATGAAATATATTAATTTTACAAAAGATAAGGTGGAGGTTTCTCGCTTAGGCTTTGGACTAATGAGACTTCCTATTATAGAAGATGATAACTCCCTTATTGATTATAAAAAATCAAGAGAATTAATTGACCTAGCCTTAGAAAGTGGAATAACTTATTTTGACACTGCCTATGTCTACCACGGCAAGCAAGGTGAAATTTTTACAGGCGAGGTTTTAAAAGACCATAGAGATAAAATAAAAATTGCTACAAAGTGCCCTGTCTGGCAAATTGAAAAAGAAGAAGACTTCGATTATCTATTAGACATTGAATTACAAAAACTACAAACAGACTATATCGACTTCTACCTGCTGCACAGTTTAGATCGAGAAAAATTTGAAAATGTAAAAAAACATAATGTTTATAATAGAGCCTTAAAGGCAAAGAAAGCTGGAAAGATAAAATATTTAGGTTTTTCCTTCCACGACAACCTAGAGCTATTTAAAGAAATTATAGATACCTATGACTTTGATTTTTGTCAAATCCAACTTAACTATTTAGACGAAGGCTACCAAGCAGGCCTTGAAGGACTTAAGTATGCCAAAGACAAGGGACTTGGCGTAATAATTATGGAACCCCTTAGAGGCGGCCAACTTGCAAACCTGCCTCAGTCTATTACAGAAAAATTAGGAGATGACACTCCTGCCAACCTGGGCTTTTCGTATTTATTAAACAAGGGCCTAGTAGATATAGTTTTATCTGGCATGAACACCAAAGAGCAGATAATAGAAAACTGCAAAACTTTTTCTGAAGTTGAAGCAGATTCACTAGATGCTGATAGCTTAGAAAAAATCGACTATTTAAAAAATGAAATGAAGGCTAGGATAAAAATCGACTGTACAGGTTGTTCTTATTGTATGCCTTGCCCTGCTGGAGTTGAAATTCCAGACATCTTTAGGGCCTACAACAACAAGTATATTTTTGAAGATGAGAAAAAATCTGTAGAAACTTATGAGAGAATACAAAAGAGAAATGCAGGAAAGGAAGCTTGCGTCAAATGTGGCAAATGCGAAAGTAAATGCCCACAACAGTTACAAATTATTGCTGGCTTAGAAAAAGCCCACCAAGACTTAGCTGGAGGCTCAAATGAAAAATAAATTTTTTATAATTCTATTAGGACTAGCCCTAGTTCTAACTGGCTGTTCAAAAAATAAGGACAAAAACTCAGACGGAGAAATTAATAATCCATCTGAAAGTCCTGCAGTTACTATTGAAAGACAAAGTGAAAGCGAAAACTTAGACGAAGAAAATACAAATCTTCAAGCAGATGAAAATCTAAATAACGAAGAAAATACAAATAATGAAGAAACTGAAGAAGAAGAAACTGAAGAAAATTCTGAAGAAGACCCAGAAGTTTCTAAAAGCCTAGAGGATGAAATAAAAACCCTAGAAGAAAATTCTGACTACATTTCAATTATAAAAATGTCCCAAACTGGACCAAATGGCAAGGAGATCCACGTAGTTGAAGACCTAAAGGGATCTTTAAAAAATATTGTCCTACCTGATATTCCAAATATGCAGGCCAACTACAATTATTTAATCTTCTTAATGGATGGAGAAAACGGGGACATCACCCTTACTGATTCAGAAAGAGGCCTAATTTTAATTGAAAACACTACAGATGAAAGACTTATTTTAATAAAAGAACTTTTAAAGACAGACGACACTGACGAAAACTAAAGGAGGATAAATGCCAAAAAACAACTATTCAAACTTAGACCTTTGGAAGAGATTTTTGCCCTATTTTAAAAAGTACAAGGGCCTAGTATTTTTAGACCTCTTTTGTGCAGGTCTTACTACCTTAAACGAACTTGCTTTTCCAATTATTCTAAGAAAGTTAACTGATACAGCAACAACAAATGCACAACTACTAACTATGTCCTTTATTTTAAGGATAAGTTCTCTATATATTATTTTAAAACTAATTGACATAGTCGCCTACTATTTTATGAACAACGTAGGCCATGTCACTGGAGCTAAAATCGAAACTGATATGAGGATGGATATTTTTTCCCACCTCCAACAAATGTCAACGTCCTTTTATAACAAAAACAAGGTTGGAAAACTTATGTCAAGAATTACCCACGACCTTTTTGACGTTACAGAATTTGCCCACCACTGTCCAGAAGAATTTTTCATTGGCGGAATAAAACTTTTAGTTTCCTTTATAATCCTAGTGAGAATTAACCTTCCCCTTACCCTACTTTTATTTTTAATTATTCCTGTAATGATCTTTGCCATGTCAAAGAAAAACAGGGCCGTAAGGGCGACAATGGCTAACCAAAGAACCCACATTGGAGAACTAAATTCATCTATTGAAGACTCTCTCCTTGGAATGAATGTAGTAAAATCCTTTACTAACGAAAACTATGAAATAGAAAAATTTCAAGTAGACAACAACGCCTTTTTAGATATAAAAAAAGGTATGTACAAAAATCTTTCAGTCTTTCATGCAATTTCCAGGTCCTTTGACGCTCTTATGTATATTGTAATTATTCTCTTTGGCGGCATCTTTATGATGAAGGGATCCTTAGACCCAAAAGACCTAGTAGTCTTTGTTCTCTACGCCAATGTTCTAACTGCAACAATTAGAAGAATCGTAGAATTTTCTGAGCAGTTTCACAGGGGCATGTCAGGGATAGAAAAATTTGTAGAAGTAATGGATACTGGCATAGAAATATTTGACGACGAAGACGCCATAGACTTAAAAAATGTTAAAGGCCAAGTTGACCTTGACAAGGTGTCCTTTAGATACAACGAAGATGAAGACTATGTCCTTAAGGACCTTTCTCTATCAGTAAAGCCTGGAGAAAATGTAGCCATAGTCGGCCCATCTGGAGCTGGAAAAACTACAATTATAAATTTAATCCCAAGATTTTATGACATTGACTCAGGGGCAATAAAAATTGACGGCACAGACGTTAGAAAGATAAAATTAAATTCCCTTAGAGGAAATATTGGCATAGTCCAACAAGACGTCTACCTTTTTAACGACACAATTTTAGAAAATATTAGATACGGAAAACCTGACGCATCTGACGAAGAAATTATCAGAGCTGCAAAATTAGCAGGAGCAGATGAATTTATAGATCAAATGCCACAAGGATATCAAACTCCAGTTGGAGAAAGAGGAGTTAGACTTTCAGGTGGACAAAAACAAAGAATCTCCATAGCCAGAGTTTTCTTAAAAAATCCACCAATTCTAATCTTAGACGAAGCAACCTCAGCCTTAGACAACAGATCAGAAAAACTAGTTCAGTCATCCCTTGACCAGCTATCTAACGGCAGAACTACAATAACCATAGCCCACAGGTTGTCTACAATATTAAACGCAGACAAGATAATAGTTCTAACAGAAGACGGCATCCAAGAAGAAGGCAACCACCAAGAACTAATGCAAAACAAGGGCCTCTATTACAAACTTTACACCCAAGGCCAATCATCCTTCGACGAAGAATCCTTTGACAAATTAATGGAAAAATAAAAACACAAAGACCTAGGAAAAGAAAAATCCTAGGTCTTTTTTGGTTAAATATTATTTTTGTATTTACTTCCAATCCAAGTATTAAATTTACAAATTTTATTTATTATCATACCAAGCAGCTTGGGCCTGCCACATGGAATAATATTCTCCTCTCTTTTTCATTAACTCCTCATGACTTCCCTCTTCAACAATTTGTCCAGCTTCCATAAGGATAATTCTATCGGCAAATTTTGTCGATGCCAACCTGTGGGTTACAATTACAGCACAGCGGTCTGCAACTATCTCTTTAAACTGCTGATACAACTTTGATTCTTCAATTGGATCAATGGCAGAAGTTGGCTCGTCTAATATAATAAATTCACTTGGTCGAAATAGACCTCTTGCAAGAGCCAGCCTCTGCCACTGGCCACCTGAAAGGTCAACTCCAGCAAATTCAGGAGCCAAAATAGTTTCAAATGGAAGGCCCTGATAATTAAAGCTGGCTTCTTCTAAAGAAGATTTAATTCTTTCCACATTGTCCTTAGCATTTAAATTACTAATCGTCACATTTTCTTTTAAGCTTAGCTTATATCTTTGAAAGTTTTGAAATACAGCTGAAATGCTTGCATAATTTTTTCCAAGTCCTTGTCCTTGGACTTTTTGTCCACCAATTATTAGCTGCCCGGAATCAGGTCCATACAGGCCAGTCAATAACTTTACCAGTGTTGACTTGCCACTGCCATTTGTTCCAACAAGAGCTATGGTCTCTCCTGCTTTAATTTCTAGAGAAAGATTTTTTATAGCATCCTTACTTTGGCCTGGATAGGAAAAAGAAATTCCCCTTGCTTTAATTCCCTGGCTAAAGTCTGCTGGCAAATTTTCTTCTAAGTCTTCTTCTAGGTCCATTAGCTGATAAAAGTTTGCAACTTGGCCGACAAGTTCACTTCCTTGGCTAAGTTGAGAAGATACAAGCTCATCTATAATTCCAAATACATCTCCTAACATTAGAAAGACAGCTGCAAACATACCGACACTAATAAGGCCTGCCATAAGTTGGCTAAATAAAATATAAATAGAAAGGCCGAGACCTAAAAAGGTAAAGCCATTAAGGCCCATTTGAATATAGGCTATTTTTTTCTCTGTCTGCCACCTTTTTTCTGTCATTATATGGAGTGATTCCAAAAAGAGCTTGAAAAAATACTTGTAAGCTCCAAGCATTCTCGTTTCTTTATAAGACCTCACGTGGACAATACTATTTTTATAGGCCTGACACCTTCTTCGCTCTGGTGCAAGCCCTTCTTCTAAGTCCACAAAGTATTTGGCCTTAATTATCTGTCCTAACACAGCTGGAACAAAGGCCAATAAAAGAATGGTCCCTAAAAGTGGAGATGTGAAAAATAAGTAACTTCCTACTAAAAGTAAATATATAAAATAATAACTGACCATTTGTAGACAAAGTGATGCAAAGTGACCTAGGCTTTCGTATTCTAAACACTCTTTGGTTTTTTCAATTTGGTCTAAAAAGTTTACATCTTCAAAATATATTGCTGGCAGGCGACCAAGCTTTTTTTGAAAATCAACCATGAATTTTCCCATATTGCTATAGGATACCTTGCTCAGCAAGTATTGACTTAGGCCACTAAGTAACTCTTGGAAGATAATTACAAAAATTAATAGAAAAAGACTGGTCGCTATAGTCGAAAATGATTTTGCCTTAGATACATTGTCGAAAAGTCTTTTACTTATAAGAATTTCAGCAGCACAAACTAAGGCACGGAAAACAGCTATCAACTGTTCTGTTACAGCCCAGCCCCTGCCCTTGGAAAAATATTCTCGGCTATTTCGAAGAATTATCGAAAAATAAGATTTATTCTTTATCATATAGAGTACCACCTACTTTGTTCTCGGTACATTTCAGCATAAAGTCCTCTTTCACTTATTAATTGCTGGTGACTACCTCTTTGAACAATTTTCCCTCCATCTAAAACTAGGATTTGGTCTGCTAATTTTGTTGATCCAAACCTATGGCTAATAAAAATCGCCGTTTTACCTGCCATTAAATCTTGAAATTGATGGTAAAGTTGGTTTTCAGAAATAGGATCTAAGGCCGCAGTTGGCTCGTCTAATATTTTAATAGGCCCCTGGCTTAAAATAGACCGTGCAAGAGCAAGTTTTTGCCACTGGCCACCAGATAAGTCAATACCATGAGGATGAATTTTTCCAAGTTTACTTTCTATTCCCCTTGGTTCTTGGTCCACCATTTCTTTTAGACCAACTTTTTCCAAGGCAAGATTAAAATCATTTTCTGTCAATCCATAGGCTGTATTACCTAAAAGTAAATTGTCTTTTATTGAGATTTGGTAGTGGGAAAAGTCTTGATAAATAACTGAAAAGAGACTTTTTAATTGAGACTGATGCAGGGAGCGAATATCTCTTCCATCAATTAAAATTTCTCCTTCATAGTCATCATAAAGTCCTGTCAATAATTTTGTAATTGTAGTTTTTCCTGCGCCATTGGATCCAACAAAGGCATAGTGTTTGCCTTTTTCAAGAACAAAAGACAGGTCATCTAAGATTAGACGGTCGCTGTTAGGATAGGAAAAAGAAACATTATTAAAGACAATTTTTTCAAAATTCATAGGATCTTTTTCTGGCAAGTCTGTTGCCCCAGTTACTGAGTCCATTTCCATTAACTTGGTCAAACCTTCCATGTATTCTTTTGCTTCTGCAATGTTTTTAATTGCATCTTGAAACTGAGAGCCTAAACCTTTGCCCATGCCAATAAGGGCTGCCACAAGGCCAGTAAACATTCCTGGACTAAGATTTCCTAAAAGCAAAGGCTCAATTAAAGTAAGGGCTGTTAGCATACTGATAACTAAAAGTCCAATGCTTGTTGCCTTAGTTGCAAGGCGGGTTTTAAAAAGAACGCCAAGTTGTATATTGCTTGCCTTTAAAAAATTTTCATAATAGCGGTCTGTCATTTTATCTGCATAGGCAAAGAGGGTTCTCTCAAGGGCCGCTTCTCGGCTACATAACATTTCATCTGAAAAATAACTATAGCGTCTTTCGTATTTTCTGGCATCTACTTTGGCTCCATAATTTTTCTTGCCTGCCCAAAGGGCAATATAAACAAGTGGAAGAGAGCAAAAGAAAATTATAAGTGCACTCCACCACATTTGTGTAATTAAAAGAAATACTAAAGAACCAAGGGCAAAAACACTGCGAATAATTGCAATATAAGCTTCTAAGCCATCTAAAAATGTTTCTTCCATTTCGTCTGCTGTTATCTCAAGCATTTCTTGACAAGCTGAATCTTCCATGTAGGAATATTTTAATTTAGCTTGGACTTCAATAATTAAAGGAAGAAGCTGGTCTTCTAACAATAATTTTATCCTCGCACCAACAAGCATATACAAACTTCCTGTCATGCTCATAAAGGCTGTGAGAAAAATTAAAAAACAAAGGGGCCTGTAAATTTCAGAATATATCCTAGCCCCATGAAAAATATCAAGGGCTCTATCAACAAAACCTGCTGTTGCAAGAGCCATAAGTGACGTAGAAGCAAGACCATCAATAATTGTTAAGAACATTAAAAAACCTACTTGCATAGGCGCAATTTTATAGGTCAAAAAAATAATATCAAGGGCTCTATATTTTCTTTTTTCTAATTTAAAATTTTTCTTTTTATTATTAATGGTCGTCTTCATCTAGTCACCTACTTTACTTAGTTAAAAGTATAAAGTATTATTTTATATATAACAAGGGACATTAGCGTTCTAAGTCAAGAAATATTTAATTAACTTATCTCGATAAAGTTTAATAAAAACAAATCTACTAAAGAATCTCAACTTGAAAAATGCTAGGCTTTTACACCTAGCACTAATAAATAAAAATCAATTTTTTAAACTTGTATATTCTTTTATGCTAACAATAGTTACTATTACAAATAGTAATGGAAAAATTAATATTCTTTCGTCTATACCCATAATCATTTGCATAGCAATCAGGCTAATTGCATTGACAGTAGAAAATAATAACAAAAATAGTTTTAAGGACATATTTTTAAAATCATTTTTTACTACAACTAAATAAAAAATTACAACAACTATTATTTTACTTAGATCGTAAAAGATATTGGCGACCATATTCATTTGGCTTACATTCTTACTAAGACAATAATAATTCCAAATTGCTGGTATTATTATGGCAACTAACAATAAGGGATTAAATAGGCTTCTTTCTTTTTTTGAATTATTCATATACACACTCTCCTTTTAATTTTTCCCTAGTCACTTTCATAATTTTTATACAAGAAATAACTTGCTATATTAAGACCAAGGATAAATATTCCTAAGATTAAAAGGCTGCCTTTAAAGGCTATGCCTGTGTCGCCTTGTAGTAGCTCTTCTATTTTAAAGTAAGAAAATGGATTGTAGGCTCCTTGGAAAAGCATTAGACTTAGGGCTATTATTGATCCAACTAGAGAGCCAAAGTCACTCTTTAAAAGGATGGAAATAAAATTTATCACTGCTATTAAAAACATTAAATAGACTAGCATTAGACTTATATAATAGGTCTTATAGGAGCTTGTTCCCATAGCTACTAGGTATTTATAAATTTCTTTAGACGAATTTAAAGAAAATAGTCCTTCTAGGGCCAGTGAGTTTACTGCATGGCCTAAGTCTGTCCCACTTCCATTAATTATTCCCGCTATTAAAACTGGCAAGAAAAAAACTAAAAGGGTAACTATCAGGGTCTTTAGAAGACTTATCAAAGTTCTAGCTAAAAATATTTTCTTTTTGTCAAAGGGCTGGCTGTTTAAAGTCTTTATATGACCTTCTTCAAATTCCTTGGACCAAGTATTGTAATTTAGTAAGACAACTAGGGCAATAAGTAAATAAGGAACCTTCTCTTTCATTTGAAAGTCAAGCATTGATAGACCTGTTGGACTTATGTTTGCTCCTTCCCCAAGGTCTGCCCTTGCCTTTACTGTTACAAATCTCTTATAAAAATCTTCTATATTGTATTTATATAAAAGGGCTGTGTTTTTTGGGACAATTTCTTTTTCAATTAAATCCTTGTAGGTCATTTTGTTAATTGTGTTTGCATTTGCTATAGCAGTTTTAAAATTCTTGTCTAAGTCTGCCTTATCATCTTCTAGCCCATTTTTAAAAGCAGCTTCTATGTTTCCATAATATGGTTCAATATTTAAGACTAGAAATTTTTCTGTATCTATATTAGCCAGGTCTTTTTGTAGGTCTTCTATTTCTTCTTCAGACCCACCTTCTTCTTTTAATTCTTTTAGTCTTTTAGTCATATCTATAGAAAGTTCATCTAAGTATAAATAAGACTGATAGGCATCCATTCTGTTGGCCTGGGCCTTTAACATTTGGTCTTGGAAGAGTCCTGCCCTAAGGTCCTTGTAGATTTTAAAATTATAGGTCGTAGCTAAAATTAAAATTACTAGGACTAGAAGAATCATTCTTCTATTTGTATGAGTCCTTAATTCTCCCCTTAATAGGTCTTTCATTGGTTCTTCACCTCAATTATACTTTGATAAAGCTCTTCAAGGCCAAGACTTTCCTTGCTAATGTCTTTGATATAAATTTTTTCTTCAAATAATTTTTCAAGGAGAGATCCAATTTTACTTGATTCTAAGTTAAAGGATATATAGTTTTCTGTAGCAGGATTTTTGCTGATGGAATATTCTATTTCCCTTTCTTCTAGAATCTTTATTAGCTTAGAATTATCACTTGTATCTATGTCATAAGTTGACAGTTCTAAAATTCCGCCAGAAATTTTATCGTCATAGACAACTTTTCCGTTTTCTATCATTAGAACCCTGTCTGATATTTTTTCCAGTTCTGACAGCTGGTGGGAAGATAATAAAATACTTGAGCCTGAATTTTTTAAATCAACTAGAGTTTTTCTTAAATTTAAAACTCCTTCAAAATCTAGGCCGTTCATTGGCTCATCTAAGATTAGAAGTTTTGGCTTGTGCATTATTACTAGAGACAGCATTAGTCTCATTTTCATTCCCATAGAATATGTTGAAACTGGTTTTTTTAAATATGATCCAAGGTTAGAAAAGTCAATCATCTCTTGGACTCTTGCTTTTGGAATTTTTCTCCAAGCTGCCATTTGCTTGTAGTGGTCATAGGCTGAAAGGTTTGGATAAAGGGCTGGAGATTCTATACTTACTCCTATTTTTTCTAGGGCCTTTATTCTATCTTTTTTTATATCAAAGCCACAAATTGAAACACTTCCTGAGTCAAAGGCCATAAGACCTGATAGGCATTTCATTGTTGTAGACTTTCCAGATCCATTGCGGCCTAAGAAGCCTAGGATTTCTCCTTCATTTATTGTAAAGCTTAAATCTTTTAAAACTTCTTTTTTTCCAAAAGATTTTTGTAAATTTTCAACTTTTAAAACTTCCATTTTCTCCACCTTTCTTATTCTAAATCTCTTTTCCTTGCAAGAAATAGAGAAATTCCTAGCATAAGTATTATCCACCCTATTAACAAAACAAAGGCATTAAAGTAGGAAATATATTCCCTGCCTAAGGTTAGCTTCCAGCCATTTGGCAAGATAAAGGGATTAAATTTATTTAAGAAAAATCTGCTGTTAATTTTCCCACCTAAAAATGTCATGGTCCCAATGGCTCCATTTAAAACAAATCCGAAAATTTTGTTTTTTATAAAGAGAGATATGCTGGTCGCTGTTATAACTAGTAAAGTTAGCTTTAATAGGTCTATGCTTATAACATAAAATATAAAACTTAAAAATGAAATATTTTTTAAATCTGAATACTCTATAGTATCTCCTAACAAGCCATTAACAACATTAGTCATTCCAAAAGTGCCAGAATCAATCCATTTATTTTCGAAAGCTGTTTCAAATGACCTCAGTCCCTTATCTACAACAGTAATGTCAGTAAATGCCTTATATCTTTCTCCTGTTACTAGCACATAAAGATATGAAATAATCTTTGGTAAGTAGACTAAAACTAAAGAAAAAATAAAAAATAAAATTAATAGGTATAGATAATTCATATATTTCTTCTTGGGCCTTAAGTATGTATTTTTTATAGTACCCATACTTTTTTGTTGTATTAGGAGATAGAAAATAACAAGTGGCACAATGCTAATAAAGAAATTTTCCATCCACTCAATAAAGCTTCCAAGTTGACCATAATTTACAAGTCTAATAAAATTATAGATATTATAATCACTTGTATTTGGAAGAGTAGCTTTCAAAAAATATGAATCTAATTTATTTTCAATAGCAAGAATATTATAGTTTAAAAGATCTTTTTGATTTATAAATTCCTCACTAGGGGAAAGAAAATTAATGGCCTGAAAATTATATGGGAAATTTATATCTTCTAAAAATTTATCTATTTTTCTTGGATAAGCTTTGTATGGACTTATTTGGTTCTCTCCATAAAGTCCAGAATAATGTTCGTTTCTAATTAGAGAAGCTAAGCATTGACATTGGGCAAATTCTCTATCTGGAACCTTCTTATCTTCAGAATATTTTTTTAATATTCTATGAACTTCTCTTGTAGACCAGTCATAAGAATCCTTATAATTATTATAAAGTTTTTTATCAGAACTTGTGTCTTGAGATTTAGCTCTAAGAAGGTCATTTTCTTTCCACATCGCATCAAATTTCATAAGACCTTCTAAAGATAAGTAATTGGCTTCCTCTCTAGCTATAGAAGTGTTCTTTAAATCGCTTGCAAAAATAATGTACAATATAGTTAAAAAAAGTAAAATGAAAATTATTACTTTATTCTTGAGCATGGCTTTTAAATCTGTTTTCATATATATTACCTCTTGGTTTATTAATAAAGCTTAGAAATCCTAGCATTTTTCTATTTTATAATTTAAATACTTTCCATTTTTCTCCACCTTTCTTACTCTAAATCTCTTTTCCTTGCAAGAAATAGAGAAATTCCTAGCATAAGTATAATCCACCCTAATAATAAAACAAAGGCATTAAAGTAGGAAATATATTCCCTGCCTAAGGTTAGCTTCCAGCCATTTGGCAAGATAAAGGGATTAAATTTATTTAAGAAAAATCTGCTATTAATTTTCCCGCCTAAAATTGTCATGGTCCCAATGGCTCCATTTAGAACAAATCCGAAAATTTTGTTTTTCATAAAGAGACTAATACTTGTTGCAGTTATTACTAATAAAATAATTTTTAGTAGGTCTATTGTCAAATAGTAGGACAAAAATTTAAGGAAGCTAATATTTGCTAGGTCATTGTAGGCTAATAGGTCTCCCTTGCTACCAAGCTTCCAATCTGTCATTGAAAAGCCTTGTAGTTCATCAGCCCAAAAATTTTCATAACTTGTTGCAAATGTATTTAGACCTTTTTGAAATACTGTAACATGAGCCTTGGTCTTATAGAGGTCTCCTGTTATTAAGACATAAATATAGGAAATGATTCTAGGCAAATATACAATAAAAATAGCTAGGCATAAAAATATCAGGATGAAATATAGGTAATTTTTTATTTTTCTTTCAGGTCTTAAGTATAAATTTTTAATTGTCCCATCTTTTTTATAGAGATTTACTAGATAAAATATTACTAGAGGCAAGATCCCAAGAGAAAAAGTCTCCATCATATAGATAAGTTTAGAAATTGTTCCATAGTTTATATTTCTAATATAGGTGTAGATGCTATATTCTGTTGACGGATATGGGTCTTTTTCAAAATAGGCATCTATCATAGATTCAACAGTCTTTATATTATAGGCAACCAGGTCTTTGTATAAGCTACCATTAGATTCTTCGAAATAATTTATGTCTTCAATATTAAATGTAAAATCAAATTCCTTTAAAAACTTTTCAATTTTTTCTGGATAGGCCTTGTAGGGACTTACAAAGTCAGCTCCATAATTTCCAGAAAAACGTTCATTATGAACAAGTATTTTCAATATTAATAACTTTTCAACTTCTTGAGGATTGACATCTTGGCCCTTTGAATATTTTTCAAGTAAGGCAGACATCTCAGCCATAATATTTTCGTAATAAGTTAAGTAGTTATTGTAATATTTTTTGTCAGAAGTTGGATCTTGAAGCTTGGCTTCGTATAAATGCTGGCTTTTATATGTCATCAAAGACTGGTAGGTGTTTTTTAAGCTCAGATAACTAAGTTCATCTTTCCCTATAGAATGGTCTTTTGAAATAAAAGTAAAGCTAAAATATATTAGCGTCAAAAAGACAAATATAAATACTATTAGCTTGTTTTTAAATATGGCCTTTATATCTGTTTGCAAAATATATACTCCTTCTATAATTGATATTTTAAATCTTTCAATTACTATATAAGCAAATCTGTAAATAAATTTTATCGAATTGTTCTTAAAATCTTCTTATAATCATCATCTTCTCGAAGGATTATGTCAGGCTCAATTATTATATTAAAGAGATTTCCATCTTCATCACATCTTCTACCAGTGAAAAATTGAAAAAGCAAGTTTGAGTTTTTTAGCCTATAGGCGTTTAGACCGTGGCCTTGAGAAAAACTTCCATTTCCTCTGCTAATTGAGCTCCTACTTATAACTTTTCCAAAACCTGTGTCTTTAGCAAATTGAGCAAACATTATAGATGCTGATAGAGACTGGTCATTTAATAATAAATATATCTTTGGATCGTAGTTAATTTCTTTTTCAGAATCTAAATGAAAGTCAAATGTAAAGATATTTAATTCCTCGCCTTTTTGACTTGGTAAAATATTTTTTTCAAAATGCGAATCGTAAGAATCGTAAATATATTCTGCAATTTTTCCCTTGGCAAGATAGTTGATTTTCATATCTATGTCTTGATCAATTAAAAGCTTTACAATATTGTACCATCCATTTAAATCGCCTCCGTAATTATTTCTAAGGTCAATAATTATATTTTCATAGGGTCTTTCTAAAAGAGCGTCTTGTATTTGCTTTTTATTTTTATCCAAGTCTTCAATTACAAAGGTGTTAAGGTCTAAAATTAATGTTTTATAAGCCTCTTCTTTAATTATTTCCATTTCAACAATATCACTTGCTGAGTAAGAATTATTAGTTGATATTTTTTCTTCTAGGTCTTTGTAGCGTTTTTTAGTATTTTCATTTAAAACTGTATCTTTGAGATATTTCTCTGTGTCCTTAGGAATATTCTCAAGTAGGGTTTTTTCAATATTTTCTGCTACAGGCTTATATTGTTGGGCATAAACCATATTTAGATGACCTTCTTGATGGAGTCCAACTGCTAAAAGGTCGCAAAGCAAAAAATAAAAGTCTTCAAACTTTTCTACATTTTCAATTTGTCCCCTATAAACTTCTTTCAAAGACTCTACATTTATTCCCATATTTTTCAAAATATCAAAATACAAGTAGTTGTCCTCTAAAACCTGCCACAATTCATCATAATCTTCTAGCATCTGTTCTTTAGTAAGCTCATAAGTATAGTCTGTTTTATTTTCGCAACTAGTAAAAATTATTGTCAAAGTAAGCAATGATAAAATTATTAGTATTTTCTTTGTTTTGTTCATGTCTCTCCTTTAGAAAATTTGGTATTTATAAAAAATTTACACCATTATAATTTATATCAAACTCTAAATATAGATATTTATCCCCAATTGTGCTAATATAATATTAATATAAAAGTGGAGTTTTTAAAAGTGCAAATGTTTGCACTTTACATTTTGAAGGAGGGATGATATATTAATAATTTGGCTAGCATTTATCATTTATCTCTCCTTATATTTTATAATTTTTCTTATTATCATTAATATTTGTCTTCATCTAGTCAGCTACTTTACTTAGTTAAAAGTATAATGTATTATTTTATATATAACAAGGGACATTAAAGTCCTTTTTGAGGTGGTTAATATTTATAATATAAAAAATTTTGCTGACAAACTTAGGGACTTGCGTTTAGAAAATAATCTTACTCAAGAAGAAGTTGCTGCTTTGGCTTTAATAAGTAAGAAAACTCTTAGCCGAATTGAAAATGGGACAGTTATTCCTAAAATTGAAACTTTAGAAGTTCTTTCTGATGTCTATAAAACTGACTTAATTAAATTATACTTAGAGTCTAGGTATATAAACTTTGAACTCTTTTCTTCTATCTTGGCTAATATTGATATTTTAATTGAAAAAAGATTTTTTGATGAATTAATAAGCGAAAAAAATAATTTAGAAAGACTTGGAAGTCATGTAGAAACTGGTTTTTTAAAAATAAGAATTGACCAATATATTTTGTTTATTGATTCTATTTTAGCTATGGAAGAAGATGATACTTCCAGAGCAAAACTACTTACTACTAAGGCCTTAAAACTCACTAAAGAAAACTTTGATGTCAATAATTATAGGGATTTTTCTTTTTCTACTTTAGAGCTAAGATTATTAATGATCTTAGGGAAAGTCTATTATTTAGAAGATAATTATAAAAGTTATAGAGAAATTCTTTATTTTTGTTTTTCCTCTGTCGATCCTAGGGACAAATTTTTTATTTCTACTTGTATTAACCTAGGAAATGTCTATAAGAGAGATGCGAATTATGAAAAGGCCTTGGAAGTTTTTAATCTTGGCCTTGAAGCAGCTTTAAAAAATAATTATTTAGCTGAGCTAGATCTTTTATTTTTTGCTAAAGGGTCTTGTGAGTATAAATTAGGAATATCTACTTATAAAGATTCATTTTCTAAGGCCTTAGATTTTTGTACTATAACTGGCAAAGACCAAACTAAGATATTAATTGCAGAAAAAATCAAAAAATATTTTTCATAGAAATTTACATTCATAAAAAAATCGACCTAGAGAATTTTTTCCTCTAGGTCTTTTTTAAGTTCAAATTTATTGGTTCTATAATATCTGTTGGGGGATAAGAAATTATCCAAATCAGGTAAGGTCGAGGCTTAGCCTCCTCTCAGATCTTTAAAATAACACCCTTGTATATTTTTATTTTAAAGCTTGTAAAGGTTTCGGTCAAGCAAGAAGAGTTTTATCTTAGATTAATATCGAATATGTATCTATTGATATTAGGTGGAATTTGTCTTATGATTGCCTTAATAGAAATCTAAGATAAAAATAATATTTAGATATAAATCTAAGAAAGGACATGAAATGAATCCTAAATTTAATAATTTTAACCTAGTAAAAAAACCAATTCTTGTTAATGAAGCAGGAGTAATGATTTATCTTTACACAGATTACTTGGCTGCAAAAAACAAAAACTTTTTCTCATTTGAGGAGTCCTACCCAGGTTTTAACTACTCCCAGGATATGAATTTGACCTACCTAGATACGGCCTTTTATAACAACAAGGTCTATACAGATTTTGTTAGAAGTATTAAAAAAGGATCCCTTCCCCATCTAGAGGAATTTTTCCATGACAAAAACGAAGATATTTTAAATCTTTTTTATCTATTTTCGGAAAATGACGGGAATTACTTGCCTTTTATGGCGGGAATTTTCCAAAATATTAATGTCATTGATATAAAAGATTTCACCTACGATATCTTTGAACTTGTATTCGACCTTTCTTTCTTAAAATTTGTCGGTGTAGACATAAATGATTCAGAACTAAAATCAGCAAATATAAAAGAATGGACGAAAAAAGCCCTTAAATCAGATTTTCTTAGCCTTATACCTACTCTTCCCTACGAAGATAAGCTTTCAATGGCACTTTTGAGATCTTTTTCCAACAAAAAATCAATATACGATAGGCTTTATCCACTACTAGAAAAAATTTGTGAGATTTTAGAAAGTAATTTTACAAAAATTCAAGATGAATTCATGGAACATTTTAAAAAAATAAAAAAAGATGATTACAAAAAGGTCTATGATATTATAAATCAAGTTGGCCTTAATGATTTTCTTAGGAAAAGAGAACAACCACTTAATATCTATGGACTAATCCTTGCACCAAACATGACCATGATTCAGTTTATATCAGAAGATTACGATTACGCCTTTATGAAGTTTGGAATTTATTCAAATAAAGAATTTATCGAAAAGGAAAATAAGCTAAAACACCTAAACCAATACCTAAAAATTCTAGGAGACACAACTAGGATTGACATCTTAGATCTCTTAAAGGAAAGAAATTACTATGCCAAAGAGCTTTCTGACAAGCTTTTTATAAGACCAGCGACCCTGTCTTACCACATAAACCAACTTCAAGTTTGCGGCTTTATTGGAGCCTATATCGAGGGCAGGAAGACCTATTATTATTTGAGAAAACCTGGTTTTGACAAAGTTATAGAAGAACTCACTGAATTTTCTAAGGATATAAGGGAGGAAGAACATGGAAAAGAATCTTAAAAACTTAAAAGAAAACCTAGCCCAAAATTTAAATGACGAAGAGGTTGTAAAATCATATCTCAGAGCGAATAAACTTTCGAATTTTGACCTTCTAAAAATGGCCTATGAGCCCTTTAAGAACAATCTTAAAATTAAATTATCCCTCATAATTTATCCTTTCACTGCTGGTCTCATACCAATTATAGAGGCCTTTATCATGTATTATTTAGTAGGTCTAATAGAAAAAAACACTGAACTAAAGACAATGATTTTTGTAATTTTAGCCTACGCCCTAATAGTTTTCGTCTGCTCAATAATCTCAAATCAGATAGAGCGCAGAACTTACGCAACATATATGGGTACAAGGCTTGAATACTTTATAAAAGCAAGTGGTCCTATCATGGAAATGGACTACGGTCTTGGTGAAAATTCTCTCTTCATGGCAGAATTTTCCCGAGGTTTTGAACCTTTTTCTAACAACGTCGAGGGTCTTGAAGGAATTTATCACGATATGTATAAGATTTTGGCAAATCTTATGTCTTTTGTGATAATATCAGTGATTATGGCAAAACTATCTCCCCTAATTTTTATCCTTGCCATAATTTCAATCCTGATTCAGCTGGCGATTAAATCTTATACAAATAAATACAGACATTCCCACATGGGAGAATTAAGAAAAGTAAAAAGAAAAACCGACACATATTACAAGGAAGCATCCGATTTTCGTTTTGCTAAAGATATCAGGGTTTTCTCTTTCAAAGACAAATTTATAGAGGGTTTTAAACCCCTTGTGGCTGATGTAGTTAAGATTTCAAGGACCTTTATCAAACCTGAAATGTATTTATCCCCTGTTCTTGCAGTCCTCCTTGTAGGAGTAGAGGCTATCGCTTATTACTTCCTAACAGGAAAAATATTATCAGACCAAATCACACTAAAAAACCTAACTCTAATCATCACATCAGTAGCAATTTATTCACAAGTTATCTTAAGTCTTGTGATGAATATTGCCAAAACCAGGTCAAACCTCCTCTATGTATCAGATGGTTTTGATATGCTAAGGGCAGACCTCAAATCAGACGCAGGAGATGATAAAATTACAGGACCAATGTCAATTGAATTTAGGAATGTGAGCTTTTCCTATCCCCTATCTGATAAAAATGTTTTGGGAAATCTATCATTTACAATTCGTGAAAAAGAGAAAGTCGCAATTGTTGGTGTAAATGGAGCGGGCAAATCTACTATAGTTTCTCTTATCCTTGGCCTTTATAAGCCAACAGCAGGTGACATTTTTATAAATGGGATAAATGCTAATGACCTTGACCTAAAGGAAAGGTACGCCGCCTTTGCAACAGTTTTACAAAATGTAGAGCCCCTTGCAGTATCCATTGCAGAAAATGTGGCAGCAACTGATGAAAACATTGATAGGGAAAGAGTAATTGACTCACTAAAAAAAGCAGGGCTTGCCTATAAGCTTGACCAATTACCAAAGGGAATCGACACCCAAATGACCCGAAATATCCACGATGACGGAACACTTTTCTCCGGTGGAGAAAACCAGAAACTTGCAATCGCAAGAGCTCTTTACAAGAAAGATGCAAAAGCTTTAATAATGGATGAGCCAACAGCCGCCCTCGATGCCCTAGCAGAAGAGAAAATCTATAGGAACCTTGATGAAATTAGTAAGGACAAAACCTTAATTTTTATCTCCCACAGATTAGCATCAACTAGATTTTGTGATAAAATTATGCTTCTTGATGGCGGTAAGGTTACCGAATACGGGACTCACGATGAGCTTTTGAAAGAAAATGGTCTCTATAAGGAAATGTACGAATCCCAAAGAAAATACTACTTGGAGGAAAATCATGAAAAATAAATTAAGGGCCCTATGGCTTTTTGCGAAAATTACTGCAAAAAACGATCCTCTTTATATACCGGTAATTATCCTAAACGCATTGGCTCCAGCAGCAGCAACCATGGTAAATGTCTTTGTGCCAATGATTTTTATTAACCAAATCACAGACCCAAAGCCAGCTGACCAGTTTATAAAAATTGTAGTCTTGTTAATTATAGGAAAAATCCTCCTAGAAAGTCTTGAAAGACTTCTAAGCCGAGAAGAATTTGTAAGACGCCAGGGAATTAATGATTATTTGACCTTTGAACTTGCAAAAAAAGCTATGGATTTGACTTATCAAAATATAGAAAATCCCCACACCCTAGACCTAAAGGAAAAGGCTAATGCTGCTATAAATATGGGAGCTATCCACAACCTCCTATATACACTCAAGGATATCATCACAAGCCTTGCAACAATGATTGGTACTGCTATCATCATCATATCCTTTTCACCCTACTTGGTCGGATTTTCTATCCTGATTTCCCTGCTAATAATTTTTGTAAATGGCAAAGAATCGGCCTATACCAGCAAGTTCAACCTAGAGATTGTAAATGTAAATAGGAGATTTTCCTATTATTTCTCCCTCATGGCAAGTCCCCACTACCAAAAGGAAATCAGGGTTTTCGACCTAGGACCTATGGTCAAGTCCAAAACCCAAGGATATTTAGACCAAATGATGGATGGGTTTGAAGATAAATTTGCCTATGAAGGAAATATGGGAGCTATTAAAATATTTTTAGAATCTATTTTAAGACTAGTTTCCTACACCTATGTTGCGATGAGGACTCTATCAGCTGCCTACGGTCCACAAATTTCCTTTGGATCTTTCTCAGCTATAATTTCTGCCAACGAAAACTTTATGAAATCTTTCCAAACCATGTTTTCAGAGCTGGCGGACTTTATTATGAGTTTAGCAAACCTTGAACCTCTCTATGATTTCTACGTCCTAGATTCTGATAAAGAAGAAAATTTAGATGAAGCCGGAGATTTTGAGAGCCTAGAATTTAAAAACGTGACCTTTACCTATCCAGGATCAGACAGGAAAATCATTGATAATTTATCATTTAAGATTAATAAAGGAGAGAAAATCTCAATCGTTGGTGTAAATAACGCAGGAAAGACAACTATAGTTAAGATTCTCCTAAGGTTTTTCGACATAGATAGCGGAGAGATTTTATATAATGGTGTAAACATCAAAAATATCAGCAAGAAATCTCTTTATGAGAAAATCAGCGGAGTCTTCCAAGACTTTGCCATCATGCCTTTTACAATAAAGGAAAATATAATTGCAAACAAGGATTTTGACAAAGAAAAAACTGATGAGATTCTAAAAGAGCTTGACCTAGATGGTAGAGTAGGTGAGTTAGAAAATGGTCTTGATACCTACCTCAATAAGGACATATACGAAAATGCTACAGACCTATCTCTTGGCCAAAAGCAAAAGCTTGCTATAGCTAGGGCTATCTACCAGGATACAGACTTTCTAGTCCTAGATGAGCCAACAGCATCCCTCGATCCCCTTGCAGAAAGCAAGATCTACGAGCATTTTAATGAGATGACTCAGGGAAAAACTGCAATCTTTATCTCCCACAGGATGAGCTCATCAAGGTTTACCGACAAGATTTTACTTTTAGACAATGCCAAAACAGTAGCCTTTGACAGCCACAAAAACCTCATGAAATACAAAAACAAATACTCTGACCTCTACAAGGCTCAGGCCAAATATTTTCAATAAAAAAGGGCTGTTGCAAAATAGCCAAAAAATCGAATAGGGGCTAAGAACTAGCCCCTTTCACACCACCCGTACGTGCCGTTCGGCATACGGCGGTTCAATATTTCTTGTATTATATTATTTATTTCTGATGCATCTATTTAACTTTATTCTTTTTGTATCCGAACCTTGAGAAATAAATACGTCATTTCTTGTATTCCATCAAGTCATAGTGCACCCTTTTCCAATATTACAATAAATATTGTTCCTCCCTTCGCTCCATTTCCATTACAGAAACTTCTTTGCTACTATGGATTCTGCTGACTTCTCACTATTAGTTGTTACTTCTAAATCGCTAGTGAGACCTCACGGGATAAGTCACCAATCTTTCCTTGTCTACCTGCCTAATTTACTTACATGGGTTACGGTTGTCTTTTGGACTTCACGACTTTTAGCCCGCTTATCCACCACGCAAGCCTTAGTATTAGGTTTCTGTTCGTCAGGCAACAATTTTGCTATCCCTTCTTCTCGCCTGCATCTCACGATACAAACCTTGGGAGTCGCTATGAGGTTCGCTGGCAACTGCGCCCTACGTGGTCTTTCACCACAGATTGATGACATACCTGTCATACTAAATCGACCTAGAGAAATTTTTCCTCTAGGTCTTTTTTAAGTTCAAATTTATTTAGTGTCTAAAGTGTCTGGTCTTTGTAAATATTAGGGTCATGTCGTATTTGTCACAAAGATCAATTACACCTTGATCTTTTATTGATCCGCCTGGACTTATCATGGCCTTTACTCCAGCCTTGTGAAGGGCTTCTACTGTGTCCTCAAAGAAGAAGGCGTCTGATGCTAGGACTGCTCCACTTATTTTGTCGCCAGCTCTTTCTATGGCTTCTTCTACTGCCCAGGACCTTCTAACTTCTCCTTGGCCAATTCCTACTGTGGCCTTGTCTTTTGCTAAGACTACTCCATTTGAGGCTACGTTTTTTACACACTTCCAAGCAAATTTTAAATTTTCTATCTCTTCATCTGTTGCCTTTCTCTTCGTTACTGTTTCAAAGGCAAAGTCTTTTTCTTCTTGAGAAAACTTGTCTTGGTCTTGGTAGACTAGGCCTGACAGTACTTGTTTAAAGTTCTTTTTGTCTAAGTCAAAGTCTGCTAGGTCTTTTATTTCTATAAGTCTAAGATTCTTTTTCTTAGTTAGAATTTCCACAGCTCCAGCTGAAAAGCTTGGGGCTATTATTACTTCTAAGAAGTAGGAGCTCATGTGGTCAGCAGTTTTTTCGTCAACTTCCCTATTTAGGGCAAAGATGCCGCCGAAAATTGATGTTGGGTCACATTCATAGGCCCTTATATAGGCGTCATAAATGTTTTCGCCAACTCCTATTCCAGATGGGTTGGTGTGTTTTACTCCAACTGCTGCTGGCTCTTTAAATTCTTTTACTGCCTTTACTGTTGCAAAGATGTCGTTTAGGTTGTTGTAAGATAATTCTTTGCCGTGAAGTTGTTTTATTTCTATGCCTAGGTCGTCAAAGGCGTTTTTGTAGTAGGCTGCCTTTTGATGTGGGTTTTCTCCATAGCGAAGTTGGTCTACCTTGTCATAGGTCATTGTAAGTTTTTCTGGATAAGAAACTTCTAGGTAGTTGTTAAAGTAAGAGGCTATTAGGCTGTCGTATTGGGCTGTGTATGAAAAAGCCTTTCTAGCTAGGTCTGCCCTTAGGTCTATAGAATCTTCGCCATTTTTTAAAGTTTCTAAAACTCTTTCATAGTCTGCTGGGTCTGTTAAGATCAAAACGTCCTTGTAGTTTTTAGCTGCTGCCCTAATCATTGATGGGCCGCCAATGTCTATGTTTTCTATCATCTCTTCATGAGGGGCCTTTTCCTTTAACTTTTTCGCAAAAGGATAGAGGTTGTTGACTACCATGTCTATTGACTCAATATGGTTTTCTTTTATTGTCTCAACATGGTCTTCATGGTCTCTTCTATAGAGGATGCCTCCGTGGATCATTGGATTTAAGGTCTTTACCCTGCCGTCTAAAATTTCTGGAAACTTTGTCACTTGAGAAACATCTATTGGGTTTAGACCGTTTTCTTTTAAGTGCTTAAAGGTCCCTCCTGTTGAAATTATTTCCCAGCCTAGGTCTTCAAGGCCCTTGGCTAAATCTACAATATTTGTCTTGTCAAATACAGAAATTAGTGCTTTCTTTTTCATTTTTTACCTCACTTTAACTATTCTTCCTTGGATTTCAAATTTGTCGTCACAATAGTCTTTTACTGTCTTGACTAATAGTTTATGTTCTTCTTTTATAATTCGCTTTTGCAAGTCTTCTGCCTGGTCTCCATCTAAAACTGGAACAGAAACCTGGTAGATTATTGGTCCAGCGTCAGCAACTTCACTAACAAAATGAGTTGTGGCTCCTGATACTTTCACTCCATAGTCTAAGGCTGCCTGGTGGACTCTTAGTCCATAATAACCTTCGCCACAAAATGATGGAATTAATGATGGGTGAATATTTATAATCTTATTTTCATAGGCTCTAATAAAGTCTGGACCGAGAATTTTTAAAAAGCCTCCTAGGACTACAAAGTCAATTTGTCTGTCTCTTAAAATTTCTATAAGCTGCTTGTCATATTCTTCAACGCTTATGTTGTCGCCTCTTAAATATATGGCTTCAATACCATGGGCCTTTGCTCTTTCAAGGCCATAAGCAGATTTTCGATTGGAAACAACTAGGCCAAGGTCGCCTTTAATTTCTCCAGCTTCTACTCCATCAATTAGGGCTTGGAGGTTGGATCCTCCGCCAGAAACTAAAACTGCAAATCTCTTTAGATTTCTACACATAAGTCACCCTTAGTAACTTTGCCTAGCCTATAAAGTTTTTGGTCTTCCTTGGATAAAATTTCTTGGGCAGTTTCTTCTGAAACAACTAAGACCATGCCTAGGCCCATATTAAAGGTGCCATACATTTCTTTTGTTTCAATGCCTCCCCATTCTTGAAGAAGTTTAAAAATCTTAGGAATTTCTACTTGGGTCATGTCTACGTCAGCTCCATGGCCTTCAGGCAGGATCCTTGGTAGGTTTTCATAAATGCCGCCGCCTGTTATATGGCAAAGGCCTTTGATTTCGTACTTTTCTATTAGTGGATAGACGTCTTTTACATAAATTTTTGTTGGCACTAGGAGGGCTTCCCCTAAAGTAGTTCCAAGGTCGTCTATATAGTCATTTAGGTCCATCTTCTTGTGGTCAAAGATAATTTTTCTCACAAGTGAATAGCCATTTGAGTGAACTCCAGATGATGGAAGGCCTAAAAGCACATCGCCTTCAGAAATTTTTGAGCCGTCGATGATCTTGTCTTTTTCTACTACTCCAACTGCAAAGCCTGCAAGGTCGTAGTCATTTTCTTTATAAATTCCAGGCATTTCTGCTGTTTCTCCACCTAAAAGGGCAGCTCCAGCTTTTTTACAACCTGATGCAACTCCTTCTACTATCGCCGCCATTTTTTCAGGAACTAGTTTTCCTGTTGCTATATAGTCTAAGAAAAATATTGGCTTGGCTCCTTGGCACAAGATGTCATTTACACACATGGCCACACAGTCTTCGCCAACTGTGTTGTGGATGTCCATCATTTGGGCTATTTGAACCTTTGAACCTACTCCGTCTGTCCCAGAAACTAAAACTGGGTTTTCCATTTTTAATTTTCCAAGGTCAAACATGCCAGCAAAGCCGCCAATGTCGTTAAGAACTCCTTCGATGTGAGTTGCTTTTACTGTTTCTTTTATCAACTTTACCTGTTTGTAGCCAGCTTCTTTGTCTACGCCAGCGTCTTTATAAGTTATTGCCATTTTCCACCTCTATTGGATAATTTCCATCAAAACAATGCTTACAAAATCTATTGCCACCACATACACTTACTAAACTATCTAGGCTCAAATAGGCCAAAGAGTCTGCACCGATTTCCTTACAGGTATCTTCAACACTTAGGTTTGCGCCTATTAAATATTTTTCGTCTGGTGTATCTACACATAGGTCACATGAGTGTTTTACAGGTGGACAGGCTATACGAACGTGAACCTCAATGGCTCCAGCATCTCTTAGCATTTTTACTGTAGACTTAATTGTAGTTCCACGAACTATTGAGTCGTCTACTAGGATTACTCTTTTGCCGTCAAGGTTTTTCTTTAGTGGATTCATCTTTATTTTTACAGCCTTTTCTCTCATTCTTTGGTCAGGGAGAATAAAACTTCTGCCTACATACCTGTTTTTTAAAATTCCTTCTTTATATGGAATTCTAGATTCGTGAGAGTAGCCAAGGGCTGCAATTGTTCCAGAGTCTGGCGCTCCAATTACTAGGTCTCCATTTACTGGTTCTTCTTCTGCCAGCCTTCTACCCATATTGTATCTGGCTTCATAAACAGATTTTCCTCCAATATAGGAGTCTTGTCTGGCTATATAAACATATTCGAAGATACAATTTTTTTCTTGTCTCTCGCCAGTAAATTGAGACTTAAGACCGTCTTTATCAATAGTTACAATTTCTCCTGGCAGGATGTCTCTTAAAAACTCTGCGCCAATTGAATCTATAGCTGCAGTTTCTGAGGCTACAACATAGGAGTTGTCGTACTTGCCTAGGACTAGGTTTTTTATTCCCCAAGGGTCTCTAATGGCTATCATCCTGTCTTTGTTAATGTGAATAATAGAATAGGCGCCCTTTAAATTTTTAATTTTTTCTGGCAGGTCTTCTTCATTACACAAAAAATCTGCTATGTGTTTTCTACTAAGGGCCTTTTCTAAAAAGTTTCCGTCTATAGAAAGTAGGGCCTGGGTTTTTTCACATGGAAAGACCTCTGGTAAAAAAGTCGCGTTTTTATCGTCGTCTTCAAAGGCATATCTTACATGGGCTGCTCCCTTGTTGCCTTTTATAGAATTGATTTCTTCTTCCTTATAAATATCAGAAACCAAGCCTGGTCCCCTAAGTTCGTTTATTTTATCATCATCAACTACAACAAGGCCACTTCCAACCTCTCCCCTGTGTTGAAGGGCGTACAAGGACCAGTGAAGAAGTGGAGCAACGTTTATATCTTCATTTCCAAAAATTCCAATATGTCCGCTCAATATTTTCTCCTTTGTCTTTAATTAAGGTCTAAGTCTTTGTCAGCTTGAACTACAGCAGCTTCAAGGTCTTTTCTGTATTTTACTAATTTTTCTCTTAAAGCCTCATCTTCAATGGCTAGCATTGAAATAGCAAGAAGGGCTGCATTTTCTCCGCCATCTATTGCAACTGTAGCAACTGGAATGCCCTTTGGCATTTGTACTGTTGAAAGTAGAGAGTCTAAGCCGTCCATAGTTGATGACTTAATTGGAATACCAATAACTGGTTTTACTGTCATACCTGCTACAACTCCAGCTAGGTGGGCAGCCTTGCCAGCCATGGCTATAAAAATTTTAGAATCAGTTGACCCAACATAGTCTTCAAGGACATTAAGGGCCCTGTGGGCTGAAATTACTTTTACTTCATAAGGAACGTCAAATTCCTTTAAAATCTTAATAACTTTTTCTGCAATTGCCTTGTCAGAGGCTGATCCCATAATTACACTTATCATTTTGTCCTCCTAATTAAATTAAATAAGAATGAATTTCTAATGGAGAAAGTTTTTTATCTCCCTTGTAAACTCTCATTGATCCACCTGAGATTTCGTCAATTAACATAATTTCGCCATCATCATCTCTGGCAAATTCAAATTTTATATCATAAAGATCAAGCCCCTTTTCAGCTAGTACTTCTTTTACGATTTTTGCTATTTCTTTAGTCATAGAAATTATGGTCTTGTATTCGTCTTTAGTTAAGATCCCAAGCATTTCTAAGGCTTCATCTGTAATAAGAGGGTCTTTTCTTTCGTCATCTTTTAAAGTTATTTCTGCATAGGCATCAAGTGGAGTGCCGTCTTCAATGTATTTTCCATATCTGCGAATAAAGGAACCAACTGCCCTAAACCTACAAATAGCTTCAAGGCCTTCTCCAAAGACATGGGCGTTTTTAACTTCCATAGTGTTGTCATCAATGTTTGCTGAAAGGTAGTGGGTTTTTATTCCCCTGTCGTTTAAAAGTTCGTAGAAGAATTTTGTAATCTTTAAGGCTTCTCTTCCTGCGCCGTCAATTTTTAGGCCAACTTGGTTTTCACCTGGATCAAAAACTCCGTCCTTGCCAGTTACATCATCTTTAAATTTTAGACAAATGTTGCCACTTTCCATTTTGTAAACGTCTTTTGTCTTACCTGTGTAAATTTTTTCCATGATTTCCTCCCAATCAAAAAAATAAAGCCCAAAAGGGTAGGCTTACGAAACCTACCCCCCTGGGCTTTTGTCCCTTAGGTGTAGTGCTAAATTAATCAGCACCTATGTCGCTTGGTTCTTTAGGATAGTCCTCGAATCCCTAGACATACTTTCTAAAATATAGCTTTCTTTCATATTTATACTAGCAATTTTAGGTCTTTTTGTCAACAAATTAAAGGCCTAGAAATTAAATTTTACTTTTCTTGAATCTCTTTACAAGAACTTATCCTATTCTCTTTTTAATGTTTTCAAGAAGCATTTCTACAGCAATTTTATTTTCCCCGCCGCGAGGAATAATTATATCTGCATATTTTTTTGAAGGTTCCACAAATTGGTCGTGCATTGGCTTAACAGTAGATTCGTATTGGTCGAGGATTGACTCTAGTGACCTACCTCTTTCAATGGCGTCTCTGCGAATCCTCCTAATTAGTCTTTCGTCATCGTCAGTTTCTACAAAGATTTTTATATCCATTAGGTCTCTTAGGTCCTTGTTTTCTAAAATCAAGATGCCGTCAACAACTATAACCTTTTTCGGCTGAACAATAACTTCTTCGCTAGACCTATCGTGGATGGTGTAATCGTAAACTGGTCTTTTTATTTCCCTGCCTGCAATTAATTCTTTTAAATGGTCAATCATAATATCTGTATCAAAGGCATTGGGATGGTCGTAATTTAATTTTGATCTTTCTTCAAAGAGTAAATTTTTATGAGACTTGTAATAAAAATCGTGGCAGAGAACTGCTATGTCATTTTCAAAGTTTTTTCTCAGTTCATTTACAATTGTCGTCTTGCCTGAAGCTGTTCCACCAGCTACTCCTATAACTGTTACCTTATTCATAGTCCACCTCTTATTTTCTTACAAATAGAATAGCCTATTTTCAAAAAATTTGCAAAAAGATTTTATGCCTGGAGGGCTTCCTCAGCCTTGGCTCTAAGTAAGTCTCTTTGAACCTTTTCTTGTCTCTTTTTTACTAAAAAGGCAATGGCTAAAAATACAAAGGTTGGAACATTAAAAATAATTAAGGTTATAAGGCTTGTAAGGAAAAGTTGAATCCTTGATATATCTGGCAGGGCTAAAATATTAAAAAACATAAGTAGCGACCACAAAAAGTTTATGGCTGGCAAGATTAGTACAAAAAGTTTGTTTCTAAGGGCTGATAGAAACCCTTGAATAGTAAATAGGCCTAAAAATAAGTAAAGTACTTCCATTAGCTTTGCTCCTTTGCTTTTTCATACTGGTTAATTAAAAGGCTAGCTGTTTGTAAATCGATTTTTTCTGACAAGGCCAGGTCTTTAATTAAATCTATGTATGAGTCTCTTCTTCCTTCGTCTCCAACTTCAACCTTTTGAATTAGCCTATCAAGTCTCAGCCTAATTGTCGGATAGGTGACTTCATATTCTTTGGCCAATTCTTTTAAAGATCCTGAGGCTAAAATGAACTTCTTTACAAAATTCATGTCCTCTTCGTCTAGGTTTTTCATCCATGGAGGAATAAATTCTATATTCATTTTTCACCTCTTTATCATATTATAATCTTTAATTTTATTAAAGTCAATTTTATTTTTATTTTAATTTTATTTATATTAGTTTTATTTTTATTAAAGTTTTCCACAAAAAAATAGGCCTTGAAAGCCTATTAAAATTTTATTTTTTTAGTTGTTCAATTAGATTTCCCAGGTCTGGATTTGGGTCGATGTCATAAGCAATTTCAAAATTTCCTAGGGCTGCATCTTTAAAACCAGTTTGATATTGAATGGTGGCTAAATTGTAATTTAGAAAATAGTCTGGACCGTAAGTGTCAATGGCCTCTTCTAACTCTTTTCTCGCCAGGTCCAAACTGCCAACTTGTTGGTAAAATAAAGCTAGCTGGTTTTTATAAATTGGAGATTCTTCTATTTCTAGGGACCTTTTTATTGCATCGATGCCGTCTTCAAAAAGTCCAAGATAGTAATAGCAAATACTTAGGTTATAAAAATAAATGTCATCTCGCTTTTCAACATTAACTGCCATAAGTTTTTTCATGGCCTCTTCATAAGCGCCTGCATTTATATCGACAACTGCTTCTTCTTTTTTTATTTCAGACTCTAAGTCGTCTAAGAGAAGCCTAGCTTCGTGAAGGCGGAAGTCGTTTTTGTCTAGCTGTAAAAACTTTTCTATAACAAGTTTTGCCTTTATATATTGACCAAAGTCCCTGTAAATATAGGCCAGCTTATAATAGGCCAGAGAAAAACTTGGGTCCAGGTTTAAAACTCTTTCGTAAGTGTTCATTATTTCAACTGCGTAGGAATTTTTTTCCCTATCATTTAAAGTTGAAATATCTAAATTTTCTAAGGCCTGGCCTAGAGTAAAGTAAATTTTTGGATCGGCTAGGTCTTCTTTTACTAAAAAGTTTAAGTAGACTAGGGCATCTAAAAAGTTTTCATCTGCCATTAGCTCTAGGGCCGCCTTAAAGACAAAGCCTTTAATGTCCTTGCTTGTTTCCTTTACAAAGTCTAGGTATGTGTCCTTGTACTTATCGTCAGCTGATAGAGAAAGATAGTAAATCATTCCCTCAACAAAGTAGGCTAGAGGAATTTGGTCCAGGTCTTTTTGAACTAAGGTTACCAGCCTTGAATTTAAAATTGGAAGAGGCAAATAACCTTTAAAAGTCTGGTCTTCTATTTCAATGCTGGCCCCTTCTTTTAATTCTAAAACTGCCAGGTCATCTAAGCTTGGAAGGAGAAATTTTTCATAAATCATTGCCAAGCCCCCATGTATTTTCTCTTTCTCATAGAAGAATTTCTAGTATTTTTAAAGAGAACTCCCCTAAAGATAAAATAAATTCCTAGTACTGCCATAATAATTAAGTCTACTGGATTAAAGCTTAAAGTTGTTACATAGATATTTAGTGGGTTAGCTGTAAAGAAAAGATATCTAAACTTTCCTAAAAGCAAAAATAGCAAGGTATGAGGCATCCACAGATACCAATTTTCTCCTAAATAAGAAAAAGAATAGTTAATGGCGTCTAGCCCATATCTTTGGCCCAAATAAATACTTTCGCCAAGGGGATTTAATAAAATAAATACAATTATTGCAATAGGTCCTAGGGCTAAAAGATTTCCCAGTAAAATTGACGCCAGGTAGAAAATAAATTTCACTGCATAAATTGCCCTGGCATATCTCATTAGGGACTTGTCTATTACTAACTTAAACCTCTGATAATTAATGGCCTCATCTAAAAAGCTAAAGTAGGCAGAAAGCAAAATCGCCTCAACAATAGCTAAAATAAAACCAAGTATAATTCCTAGGTTAGACAAGGCAGCAATTAAGCCTGTATAGACCAAGGTTGAAACTAGAGAAAAAAGTAAGGGCAAAATTATAATTAGTGGAGCTTTTGTTAAAATCTTCCCTGTCTCCCCTAGTGATTTTTTATAAACTTCCAAAAAGTCTTTTATATAATCCATATCTTATCCTTTCATAAATTTCGTAATATCTATTATTTTTATACCCAAGTCGTCATAGAAAAATCCAAAGACTGACGGTTCGCCAGCGTCAAAGGTAAAACTTTCAAAGGCAAAGTCCTTAACTAGCTTTTTTGTTGGCAGGTCCATGGTAAGGCCAAAAGCCTTTCTAACTTCTTCATCTTTTAATAAATCATGGTAGAGCCTTTGTTCTAGGGGCCTTGGATTTAAGTAGGATTTTGCCTGTCCCTTATTAGAAGCTAAGAAGTCAAAACGTAAATTTTCAATTAGTGAGTCCTTATCTTCTACATACTTGATTTTTATATAATCAGAAAAGATCTTGTAAAGACTTTCTCTAGAGTGCTTTTTATTTTGATAGGACTTTTCTTCCCAATAGCCTCCAAAGTTTTCAAAAAACTCAAAAGGGTTACTTGGGTCAACTAACTTTTCTAAGGTCTTTTCAAAATAACCTTCGTTGTAGTATTTTTCAACAAGGTCTTCAATAATTTTAAGCCTTCTAATTTCTCTTGGACTTAGCCAAGGAGTTTTTATAATTTCATAAGTTGGATAGGCTGAATAAACTAGGCCATAGGTTAATGCTTCCTGTCTTAATTTTGATCCTCTTAAGAGTTTTAAAAATCCAACTTGCAGTTTATCTGCCCCTAGAGACGAGGCATAGTTAAAGGACTTTTTAAAAGACTTCATATCCTCATAAGGCAGGCCTACAATTAAGTCAACGTGTTGGTGGATATTGCCATAGGATTTTATAGTCCTAACAACTTTAGCCAACCTTTCTAAGTCTGTAACCCTGTCAATGACCGCCAAAGTTTTTTCGTTGGCTGATTGGATGCCTATTTCAAATTGAAAAAGTCCAACAGGCATCTTCTCTAAAAATTTTAAAAAGTCGTCAGATATTAAATGGGCCATTAATTCCATGTGAAAGCACATGCCTGGTCTGGCATTTGCTAGAATAAAATCCATTATTTCCATGGAAAATTTTTCGTTGGCATTAAAGGTCCTGTCAACTAACTTTATCGTGTCTGCCCCAGAGTCAATTAACCTTAAAATGTCTGCCTTTATTCTCTCTGTAGAAAATCTCCTCAAGCCCCTTGTTGTTGAAGACAGACAGTAGGCACACTTAAAGGGACATCCCCTGGTCATTTCAAAATAGACCATTTTCCCTTTAGGAGCCTGGTAGTCTATAAAAGGCGATGGAATTGTATCTAGATCTTGGATTAAGGGCCTATCTAGGTTTTTTATAATATTTCCATCTTTTCTATAAGTTATGCCTAAAATGTCATCAAGTGGTTTTTTATTTTCTAAGGCCTGTAAAAGTCTAAGGGCAGTTTCTTCTCCTTCTCCTCTTATTATTAAATCGACAGCTGGATTTTTCTCCATTATTTCCTGGCTGTCAAAGGAAACTTCTGGACCGCCCCAGACTATAAATAAATCTTCCTTGGCCTTTTTTAAGTCAGAAGTCAATCTTTCAACAAAGTTTATATTCCAAATATAGGAAGAAAATCCTAAGACGTCAGGGTTCTCTTTTATAATTTCCCTGTAAATGTCGTCTATGTTTTGATTTATATTAAAGTCCAGAGTCTTTACATTTTCTGATTTTAAATATCTTTTTATATATTCAATTGCCAAGTTTTGATGGGAGTACTTGGCATTAATTCCTACTAATAATATTTTCACTTAATCACCTGTTTAAAGTATAGCACAAGACGAAAAAATAAAAAATTCTAAAGTTTTAAAGTCTTGGAAAAGAAGTCAATCTTTGTTATCATTAACTTATGATGAAGGGTGTAGATAAAAGTATATTAATTGAAAACGTTAGAAGCAAATCGCATATTGTTGAAAGATTTTTAGGTTTTAAAGACAGACCAGCGCCAAAAGTTATAAATAAAAAAATCGCCCAGCAAATGGAAACTTTTCCTGGGCTTTTAGATATTTTTTATAACTATAAGATTGAAGACGATGTCTTAAATTTAATTTATTCTGTTGGCCCAAAGTTTGAAGAAGAAGTTGAAAAACTAATACACAGCGGCCAGGCTATGAATGGAATGATCTTAGATAAAATTGGAGTCTTGTGCCTAGATGAACTTAGGTCTTTAATTATAGAAGAAATTAAAGACTCCTATGGAAAAACTCCTTCTAAGTTTTATTATCCTGGCACCAAGAACTATGGCATGGACCTGCAAGAGGAAATTTATAAACTTGTGCCAGAAACTGGCTATATAAAAATAAATTCCTACAAGCAGCTCTATCCAATAAAAACTGTTGCCCTAAGGGCAGACTTAAAAGATGGAGTTTCAGATTTAAAGCTTTCACCTTGCGATTCTTGTGATTTTTCTTGTCCTATGAGAGGGGGATATGATGAATAAGTACTTAGAAGCAATTAAAAATGCAGTTGTCGACATGGATGAAGACAACATCACTGGCCTAATTGACCAGGCTCTAGCAAATGGCCTTACAGATGAGGAGATCTATAACGAGGGCCTGTCTGCTGGAATGTTAGAAGTCACCAGACTTTTTGAAGAAGAAGTCTATTATGTATCAGAAGTTATTGTATGTGCTGATACCTTAAACAAGGGAGTCAACTACTTGCAGGGAAAATCTGCCCATGAAATTGAAAAAGATGGGCCAAAAATTGTCCTTGGAGTTGTAGAAGGAGACCTCCACGAAATTGGAAAAAATATTGTAAAAATAATGTTCCAAGCTGCTAACTTTGATGTCTATGACCTAGGCCTAAATGTAAAGGCCGAAGACTTTATAAAAAAAGCTGAAGAAGTTAATGCAGATTTTATTGGCCTAAGCACAATGATGACTACAACCATGCACAAGATGGAAGAAGTTGTCAAGCTAAATGAAGGAAAGACTCCCCTAATTCTTATTGGTGGCGGCCCAATTAGCCAAAATTTTGCTGATGAAATTGGCGCAGATGGCTATTCAAAAAATGCAGTTGAAGCAGTTGACCTAGTAAGGAGGCTAAAAAGTGGACTTTAGAAATATGACTTTAATGGAATATATTTTATCGGAGCCAAGGAGGTTTTTCTTAACTGACCTAGGAACTAACGGCCTAAAATTTATAGGCAAAAAAGTCTATGAGGTCTACGAAAATCCAAACTTGCAACTTGAAATGGCAAAGAGATTAGATGAAGAATTTCCTGGAGACTTTGTATTCCCACTTAGTGATGGGAATATTATTAGTGAAACCCTGGGAGTAAAACTTTTAAAACCAGCCTATGACTTTCCTAGTCCCCTTGAACATAAAATTCTAACAATAGATGATGTTAGGGCCTTAAAGGTTCCAGATCCAAAAGTTGACGGCAGGATGCCAACAAATTTAAAGTCTCAAAGACTAATTGCTGAGAGCATTGACAAGCCCCTATACGTTTCAATTTTTGGGCCCTTTACCCTAGCCGTTCAACTAGCAGGAGCCACTCATCTTCTTAGAGAACTAATTAAAAACAAGGCCTTTGTCCTTGAGCTTTTAGATTTTACAACCAAGTGCGTGACCACCTATGCCCAAGCTGTTGTTGAAGCAGGGGTCAAGTACATGTCCATAGCAGAGCCTGCATCAGTTACCCTAAGTCCAGAGAACTTTGAAGACTTAGTTGTTCCTAGATTAAAACATGTCTACCAGTCAGTTGACTGTTGGAAGCAGCTTCATATTTGTGGCGACACTAGAAAGTTTCTTCCTATGATGATTGAAGCAGGACCTGATGCAATAAGTCTGGACCAAATTATGGACCTAAGCTGGGCTGGAAAAATTATGCCTAAGGACATGGTTATCGTAGGAAACATTGACCCTATTGATATAATTGGCAGGGGAAAAGTAAAAGACGTAGAGGCAGCAACCTATAAACTTTTAGAAGATATGAAGGCCTATCCTAACTACATGGTTGCCTTTGGCTGCAATGCTCCAAACGATTCACCTGACGAAAATATAAAAAAGGCCATTGAGCTTACAAAAAATTATAAGGTTAACTTTTAAAATATTTGAGCCAGCAGGATTTTAAATCTTGCCGGCTCTAATTTTTTCTTAAATTTTTAATCAAGTTAAAAAAGACCCAGAAAAATTCTGAGCCTTTCTCTTGTCAAAGTCTAAATCCAAATTAATTAATTTTATTCAGCCTTTGCTATTAGTTCTTTAGTTTTCATTAGTCGAGTGATAGTTTCCCTTTCACTTTCTTCTAGTCTCATTCTTATGGACTTAATTGTCTCTTCAAGGTCTGGTATAGTCCTATACTCTAAGGCATTTACCCTTCTCCTTGTTACTTCAATTTCATCAGCCATTAGTTGGCTAGTCTTTTCAATTTCTGCTAGCTTTAAAAGTTTGTCTAGAATTTCATCTAGACGCATAATGGCCTCGTCTAGTTCTGCGTTAGTATGAGTAAAACCGTAAGGATAAATTGAGGAAGATTGTTTGCCTTCTTCTATTTCAACTGCATTTTCCTTGACGAATTCCATTTGGGGAATGGCTACACTCATTACATTTTCTACATCTACATTTACATAAACTTTTTGTTTAGGCATAGAAAGTGCCAGCTCTAAAAAGTCTGGAATAGCTAGGGCTGATGCCATAGTAAAGTCTTTAAAAGATTGGGTAAGTTCATCTTCAACTTCCCTTCTTAGTTCTTCGTTTTGTCTAACTATTTCAATAAATCTTCTTACAAGCTCGTCTTGCTTGTCCTTTAAAAGTTTATGGCCTTTTTTTGCCGTCTGTAACTTTTTCTTAAGCTGAGACAGCTCCATTCTAGTAGGATTGACCTTTAATATTGCCATAATATCCCACCTATTCTTTGTCTTCTACTTTAGTTTTATCTGACTTCTTTAGTCCAATATATTTTTCAATTAACCTGTCATCAATTCTCTTAAGCTCGTATCTTGGAAGTTTATCAAGTAACTCCCAGCCTAAGTCTAGGGTTTCTTCAATTGTCCTGTTGGTATAAAAACCTTGGCCTACATATCTTTCTTCAAACTCTTCTGCAAAGTTCATAAAGGCCTTGTCTGTATCTGATAGGGCTGACTCTCCAAGAATTGTTGCCAGTTCTTTGGCTTGAACTCCTGAAGTGTAGGCTGCATAAATTTGGTTCATTGTGTCTGCATGGTCTTCCCTAGTTTTACCTTCGCCTATACCCTTGTCCTTTAGACGAGATAGGGATGGAGTTACATCAATTGGTGGAGAAATATTTCTCTTGTGTAATTCCTTGGAAAGTAAAATTTGGCCTTCGGTAATATAGCCTGTAAGGTCGGGAATTGGATGAGTGATGTCATCTTCTGGCATTGTAAGAATTGGAATTTGGGTAATTGATCCTTCTCTGCCAACAATTCTTCCTGCTCTTTCATAAATTCCAGCTAGGTCAGTGTATAAATATCCTGGATAACCTCTACGGCCTGGAACTTCTTTTCTAGCTGCTGAAACTTCACGAAGGGCTTCTGCATAGTTGGTCATGTCAGTCATAATTACTAAAACGTGCATGCCCTTTTCAAAAGCCAAATACTCTGCAGTTGTCAGTGCCATTTTTGGAGTAGAAATTCTTTCGATGGCTGGGTCATCTGCCAGGTTAATAAATAGTACTGACTGGTCAATGGATCCGTGTTCATTAAAGTCATCAATAAAGAATTGGTACTCTTCAAAGGTTATTCCTAAAGCTGCAAATACAATGGCAAACTTTGAATCCTTGCCTAGTACCTTAGCCTGTCTAGCAATTTGGGCAGCTAAGTTATTGTGAGGCATACCTGAGCCTGAGAATATTGGAAGTTTTTGTCCACGAACCAAGGTGTTAAGTCCGTCAATAACAGAAATTCCTGTTTGGATAAACTCATCAGGATAGTCTCTGGATACTGGGTTAATAGGAGTTCCGTTAACATCTAAATACTTGTCAGCAATAATGTTTGGGCCGCCGTCAATTGGATTGCCTAGGCCGTCAAAAACTCTACCAATCATAGATTCAGAAACGCCAATTTCAAGTGGCTTGCCTAAAAATCTTGTTGAAGTTTCCTTTAGGTTTATACCAGAGGTTCCTTCATAAATTTGTACTAGGGCTCTGTCTCTATCAACTTCAAGAACCCTGCCCCTTCTCTTTTCGCCAGTTTGTAGTCTAATGTCTACAAGTTCTTCAAACTTTATTCCTTCTACACCTTCAACAACCATTAGAGGGCCTACTACTTCACTGGCTGTTTTATATTCTTTAAGCATCTAGGACCCCTCCTTCTTCTATTAGTTTTTCAACTTGGTCTTTTAGTTCTTCTCTAATTTTTTTAATTTCTTCTGCTGCTGTATCGTTATTAATATATTTCATTCTTGCAATTTTTTCACGAATGTCTAAGTTTAATAACTCTTTCATATAGATTTTTGCATCTAAAGCCTTAAGTCCCATGTCATAAAAGTCTAAAATTGTTCCTAGCATTTGATTTTGCTTGTCAATTGGACAGTAGGTATCAATTTCGTGGAAGGAGTTTTGTTGCAAAAAGTCTTCTCTAATCATTTTAGAAACTTCAAGCTTAAGTTGGTCTTGGTCTGAAAGTGAATCAGCACCAACTAGTTTTACAATTTCTTGTAGGCCAGATTCATCTTGAAGTAGTTGCATGGCCTTAATTCTATTTTTAGAAAAGTCATCTCCCTCTAAGTTGTCAAAGTACTTGTCCATTTTATCTTGGTATAGGGAATAAGACTCTATCCAGTTAATAGCTGGGAAGTGACGAGCATAAGATAAGGCATAGTCTAAGCCCCAGAAGACCTTAACTATACGAAGGGTGGCTTGGGTAACTGGTTCAGAAAGGTCTCCACCTGGAGGTGAAACTGCTCCAATTGTTGTAAGCGCTCCTTCTCTGCCTTCTTTTCCTAAAGATATAACCCTACCAGCTCTTTCATAAAACTCTGCAGCCCTGGATCCTAAATATGCAGGGTAACCTTCGTCACCAGGCATTTCTTCTAGACGACCTGACATTTCTCTAAGGGCCTCTGCCCATCTTGATGTTGAGTCGGCAAAAAGTGCTACAGAATATCCCATGTCTCTAAAGTATTCAGCTATAGTAATTCCTGTATAAATTGAGGCCTCCCTAGCTGCTACTGGCATGTTAGATGTATTGGCAATTAAAACTGTCCTCTTCATTAGAGACTCTCCAGTTTGAGGGTCAATAAGTTCTGGGAACTCGTTTAGTACGTCAGTCATTTCGTTGCCACGTTCGCCACAGCCAACATAAATTACAATTTGGGCATCAGAATATTTTGCCAGCTGATGTTGGATAACTGTCTTTCCAGATCCGAAAGGTCCTGGTATTGCTGCAGTTCCTCCCTTGGCTACTGGGAAAAATGTATCTATAACCCTTTGACCTGTAACTAAAGGTTTTTTTGGGTCTAGTTTTCTCGCATAAGGTCTGCCCTTTCTAACTGGCCACCTTTGCATTAGAGAAAATTCTTCTTCTTTGCCGCTTTCGTCTTTTAAAACATAAACTGTATCATCTACATGATAAGTTCCTGAATTTATTTTTGTAATAGTTCCGCTCTTTCCAGGTGGAACCATAATTTGGTGTTTTACTATAGTAGTTTCTTGAACAAAACCAAGAATGTCACCTTGGCCTACTTTGTCGCCTACCTTTGCAGTAGCTTCAAAGTCCCAAGTCTTTTTTCTATCTAGTGATGGAACAATAACTCCCCTAGTAAGAAAGTCTCCTGCTTCTTGTCTCAAGTGTTCTAGAGGTCTTTGAATTCCATCAAACATACCTTCAATCATTCCAGGTCCAAGTTCAACTGATAGGGGCATTCCTGTAGTATAAACTGGTTCTCCTGGTCCAATTCCAGTAGTTTCTTCATATACTTGAATTGAGGCCTTGTCGCCTCTCATCTCAATTATTTCTCCAATAAGTCTGTCTTCTGAAACTTCGACAACGTCATAGACATTGGCTTCGCTCATACCAACAGCTTCAACTAAAGGTCCTGAAACCTTTACTATTGTTCCTGTATTCAATAATAGTCCTCACTTTCTATAAAATGTTGGAACCTAAGGCTTTTTCAACATTTTTACTTATCCTGTCTAGGCCAATATTTAAAGATCCAGCATTAGATGGAATCATAATAATGGCAGGATTTGGCTCATGGTCATAGCGATTAATAGTTTCCATGGCCCTCTTTGCCATTTGTTCAGTAATAAAAATAACTCCATAGTTTTCCTTGGCTAGTCTTTCTATAGTCTTTCTGATTTCAATATCTGCTTCAGGAATAAAAACATTAAGTCCTAAGGCCCTAAAACCTAGAACAGAATCCTTGTCGCCTATAACAGCAATTTTTTGTTTATGCAATCAATTCACCTGTCCTTTCTCTAATTTGCTCAGGAGTCATTTGGTTAATTTTTCCTACAGCAATAGTTCGAATCATTTGGACTTCTCTTTCCTTGCGCAACATATATGAATATAAGACCTCAGGGCCATAGGTTATCTTTAGACCCTTTAATGTATTTTCATCAATATACTCAAAGACCTTTTGTCTAATGTGAAGAAGTTTTCCATCTTCCATGGTGGCCTTTAAACCTTGGTCTAAAAATTTGTAAATATCATAAGGCTTAAAAACTTCAATTAGGTCTTCAGTATTTTCATAATAATACCTAGAATAAAGGTCTGCTGGAATGTTGCCTCCCTTAATCATAAAGTCAGCTACACAGTTGACCCTGTGGTTTTGTTTTTTCCCTCTAACTGTCATATTGATATTTTGACTGTCAATTCGGTTTCTAACCATAAACTTTATATAGTCAGACCCAAGCTTTTCAGAAAGTTCGCTGGCATATTCACTGTGCCAGGTATCTAAAGTCATATCTAGTCTTTGAGGGTCTTTGCTTTCTTCATATTCATCAAGGGCAGCATTTATTGCAGCCTTAAACTTATAGTCCTTAGTTGCCCTGCCGTTTTCCTTTAAATCTTCTAAAAGTTCTAAATAGTTATAATCAGAAATTGGTATTAGAAGATCTGTTAGGTCTTGGTCTAATAAATAAGATTTAATAATGACTTTTAAGTTGTGGAAAATATACTTAGAAGCTAAAATTTCTACAACCTCTCTATCCTTGGCCATTTTAAAAAATTCCTTGTACATAGTTGAAAGTCTGTCATTTAAAGCCTTATCAAACTTTGTCCTTTGACCTACTAGGTCAGCCAAATCAGCATAAGAAGTTTCAGCAAGAACTCTTTTAAAGTCTTGAAGATCTTCAGAGTCAATTAACTTATTAAAGGTCTGAATATCTATAAGCCTTTTTTCATAAACTCTAACAGTTGCAGAATTTTGAATATAGTCTTCTCTGTTCAAAGCTTACCTCCTATCTTATTTGGTCAAAAATTTTATTAGTTCAGGTCCAATTTCATTTCTACAATCATTTAAAATATCTTCGTATTTAAAATTATAGTCCATCTTTTCTTTAGCTAGGACAAAACCATTTTCTACAAAATTTTCTTCGTCTATTTTTACCTTTAAATTAGAATTTTTTACTGCATTTAATCTTGACTTTGGCAGCCTAAGAGTTAAATCATCTGATCCAATTTTTTCTATGGCAGCCTTAACTTCTTCTATAAATTCTTCGTCAGAAATATTATTAAGTCTATCTAAAGTAAAATCAAAGACTCTGTCTATAAGATTTTGTCTTTCTTTAAGTCTTTGGTCTCTAATTCTAATTCCTACATTTTCTAATATTCTCTTATAAATAACATCTGCCTTATTATTTGCATCAGCTAGAATTTTTTCTTTTTCTGCATTGGCCTCACTAAGGATTTTGTCCTTTACTTCAAAAGCCTTGGTCTTGCCATCAAATTCAATGGCCTTAATTTGCTCCTCAGCTTCTGTTTGGATTTTATTTATAATATTGTCTATATTTGACATCTACATCAATTCCTTTAAAATGCAACTTGTTGTAATAATAAGAATGAAATTGCAAAGGCTAAAATTGCATAAGTTTCTACCATTACTGCAAGGATTATAGCCTTAGTAACTTCTTTAGAGTTTTTAGCTAAAATGTTTTGGCCAGCAATAGCTACCTTGCCTTGAGAAACTGCTGAAAAATATCCAACAACTCCTACTGGAAGAGCTGCCATTAGTAGATAAAGTCCTTCAACTAAAGGCATACCAACTGATAGTCTAAACATTGAGAATAATCCAATTACAAAGCCATAAAGGCCTTGAGTACCTGGAAGTAATTGTAGGATAAGAGCTGATACAAATTTTTCTGGCTCTTCAACTATAACTCCAGCTGCAGCTTCACCTGCAATTCCAACTCCTCTAGCAGAGCCCATTCCTGATAAGAAAACTGCTACTGCTACACCTAACACTCCAAAAATTAATCCGCCATATTGTCCGAAGAATCCTGACATTTTTTTCCTCCTATTTTTTAATATTAATATATTTTGTTTCTTTTCTAACTCTATTAAACTTCTTGCCTCCACCTTCATAAAACTTTCCAAAGAATTCAACAAAGGTCAGTCTTAGTGTGTGGACATAAGCTGAAAGTGCTGATAGGGCCAGGTTAAATAATTGGCCACCAACAAAGATTACAGCTGCAAAAATTATTCCCACTATACCACTTGATGCTACAGTGCCAGCTATCATATTAATAGCAACACCTATAAAGCCGCCTGCCAAACCTAGGGCCATTAGTCTTAAGTAGGAAACAAAGTCTCCTAACCAAGATGAAATCCCATAAAGGTTGTAGGCACCAGATGCTATTCTACCAACAGGAGACTTGGCCTCTCTGCCTGTAAAAAATACAATAATTAGCATACCAGCTATCATCACATACTTGGCAATATTTCTTCCTGGTAGAGAAAGTGGGCCTGCTAAAATCATATAGATGGCTCCAATTAAAACCATGTACCAAGAGAAGACATCAAAGAAGGCATCAATTGAGTGGCCATCTCTAATTAGGACATAGGCCTTCATGGCCATACCTAAAAACATGTGAACAGCGCCTAGGGCTATAGAAATAATTAGAACAGTCATATAGTCTCCAGCTGGATCAATAAGTTGTGGAATCTCTATAGCTCCGCCAAAGACAGATCCATAAATTAGCCCCCACAAAATTGTCGAATAACCTAGGTAGTTAAAAAACTTAATATTTTTTCTCATAGAATCACTTAGGTTAAATCTTAAAAGTACATAAGTGCCAATTAGAAGTAACAAACCATAGCCAGCATCGGCAATCATCATGCCGAAAAACAACCAATAAAATGGTGCTAAAAATGGCGTCGGGTCAACTTCATTATAACGAGGCATAGAATACATTTCAGTTAGTGGTTCAAAAACTGAAACAAACTTGTTGTTTTCAAGTTCTATAGGCACATTAGGATCGTCCTTGTCTGCCTCGCTTATCTCTAGATAATAGTCCTTAGGGAAGTTTTTTCTTAGTCTTCTTTGAAAGATGTCAGCATTTTTGCTAGCTACATAACCTTCAATTACACTAACTTTTTTAGTTGCTAAAAAATTATCGACAGAAGCAAGTTTTTTTTCAACTTGTTTTAAGTATTCATATCTTAATTTCAAATTATCTAAGTCTTCTGTCATAGACCTATACTTATTTTCAATTTCTTTAATTTCATTATTTAAGGTCTCAATCTCTTTTTCCTTGGCCTTAATATCTTGGGCAGGATTTTTCTCAGTTTTGACAGTTTCTTCATAAAAAGAATATTTTCTTAAAAGCTCTGTCATTTTACTAAGTTCGCTTTCCTCTACAATAGCAAGGATATAAGAGTTCTTATCATCTTGTCCTACTCTCTCTACTAAACCATATTGAAAGTCCTTTAAGTCTTCTTTTAAAGACTCATATTGGGCTGATAGAATATAACCAGTAATAAAGTTTACATGTTTAGTTTTTTCTATGGCCTTAGATGGAACTTTTAAGTCTATCCAAGGTTTTAGATCCAATATTTCATTTTCAATTCTTTCAATAATCTTCTTCTTATTTTCAATAGAATTATTTAAATTAGAAAGGTTTAATAGAAATCTTGTAAAGTCTAGCTGGGCTCCTTTAGTCATAAGGTCTTCGTAGCTATAATTTTTATTGCCTTCTTGCAAATTCTTAAGGCCAGATTTTTTCTCCTGATAGGAAGACAAAAGATTTATTGCACTTTCAATCTCTCCAATTTCTTCTCTAACATCTAAAATTGCCTCATCTTCTGAAAAATATTCTAATCCAGAATCAAGTAATTCAGTTTCTTCAGTAAGGTCCTTTAAGTGGACATCACCAAAGTCTTGTAGAAAATCTAAAAACTCACTGTTGAGACTGCGTAAAAAATAGAGTTTGAAATGATGCATTTTAGCAATTGCCATATCAAATCACTATCCTTTCTAATACAAAATCAACTGCTTCTTGAAGCTTTTTATCGCTTAAGTTTTTTAGTTGAGAAAATTCAAGTTCCCCTTCTGCTAAACGCCTGTCAGATTCCATTTCGGCTTCTGCCTTTTTTCTTTCAACTATATTTTTTGCTTCATTTTTAGCCTGGTCAATAATTTCCCTAGACTCAAATTCAGCTTCATCTCTAGTTATTTTATAAAGGTCGCTGGCGTTTTTTTCTGCTTCTTTAATTTGTCTTTCTAAACCATCTTCTAACTCTCTTATTCTATTTATTGAATCAATAATCAATGACTCACCTCCCAAAAAGAAAAGTTTTAACAACTAAATTTATAAGTAAAACTAGAGGACTTTAAAAAATTCATCTAAGCCCTTGTTAAGACTAGCAGTATTTAAGTTTCCAAAACCAAAGAGGAATTTCCCTGAGGATTTTTCCTTGGAGTTTTTGCTATAATAAGCTGCTAGCGGATAGATTTCGATGCCGCTTTTTTTGCAAAGGCTTTCAATTTCAAAATCATCCTTTTTAGTTTTAACTTCCACTACTATATGAATACCCGAATCTGCCCCAGATATATCTAAAACTTGGGGATAGGCCTTTAATTTTTCAATTAAGGCCTCTCTCTTTTTCTTATAATTTCTCCTCATTCTATTTAAGTGCCTTTGAAAGTAACCCTCTTCTAAAAACTTGGTCATAACAAGTTGGTTAATGGCAGGCACTGGACAAATAAAAAATGGAAAGTTCACCCTTAAGTCTTCCATAAGTTTGTCTGGAAGAATCATATAAGAAACTCTCATAGACGGAGCCAGAGATTTTGAAAAAGATCCCATATAAATAACCCGGTCCTTGGCATCAAGTTTTTTTATTGGATCAATAGGCCTACCAACATAGCGAAACTCTGTATCATAATCATCTTCAATTATATAGCGGTTGTCTTTTGAAGATGCCCACTTTAATAGGTCCAGCCTTTTAGAAATTGGCATAATTGATCCAGTGGGAAATTGGTGGGATGGAGTTATAGTTAAAATATTGGCCCCAGAATTTTTTAAATTTTCTAGGGAGACTCCATCACCTTCAACTTTAATAGGCTTGCAAGAAAAGCCTCTTGATAAAATCATTTCAGGCAAAATATCATAGCCTGGATTTTCAACTGCAAAGACACTGTCCTTAGAAAAAATATAAAAGAGCATTTCATAAAGATATTCCATACCAGATGAAATAACTATGTTTTCTGCTTTTACATTTAAAGACCTAGAATCATTTAAGTACTTGCTTATAGCCATTCTAAAATTCCACTTGCCAAGGGGGTCTGACTGACTAATTACATCCTTAGCTCCTGAGTCAATAACCTCTTTAAAGATTTTAGAAAAAGTATAGTATGGAAATTTTTCTTCGTCTATTGAATAGGGAGAAAAATCGTAGAGAATTTCTTTTGTCTCTTCTCTTTCTTTCTCTACTTCTACCTTGTCTTCTTGGTAAGAACTAGGATAAAAGTTATTTAACTGTTCTACAAAGTAACCAGACCTTTCCACTGCTAAAATAAATCCTTCTTCTTCTAAAAGATAATAGGCTTTTGAAATCGTATTCAAACTAAGGCCAAGTTTATCAGCTAAATTTCTCTTTGATGGCAGCCTGTCTCCACTTTTGAAATGACCTGAGACAATTTTTTCTTTAAAGTACTCATAGATCTGCAAGTAAAGGGCTGCTTTTGAGTTTTGATCTATAATCAAACAATCAACTCCGTATATTCATATATATACATATTTTATCATTTATAGCAGGTTTTTACAATTAAGGACTATTAATTAAATATTTATTTTATTTGTTTAAAAATGTCTTTTAAAACTTATTTTTAATTTATCCCATGAAAAAAAGACAGATGATTTTTTCACCTGTCTTTTAAGCTCTTATTTATAAAGATTGTCGTCTACAATTTCTGGTTTGTATTCTTTATTAAGCTCGTCGATTTTTTCTAAATAAGCTTGTTGTTGTTTTAGTCTTAGGGCTTCTGCTCTTACTTCATTGTAAACGTCTTTTAATTCTGTCTCAGCCTTAGAGTTTTTCTTGTTTAGTCTAATAATATGGTAGCCAAATTGAGTTTTGACTGGCTTTGAAATTTGTTTTTCTTCTAGGGCAAAGGCTGCTTCTTCAAATTCTTTTACCATTTGGCCTCTACCAAATTCTCCTAAAGCTCCACCTGCGTCCTTTGATGGACAAGTTGAATATTCTCTAGCCGCGTCTTCGAAGTTCTTTCCTTCTTCGATTTCTTTTTTAATTTCTTCAGCTTTTTCTTTACTGTCAACTAAAATGTGAGAAGCGTCAATTGTATCTTTTGCAAAGACATCTTTGTTTTCTTCAAAGACTTTTTTAATTTCGTCTTCACTTACTTCAAGGTTGCCAATAACTTTTGTAAAGGCATAGTTTTTTAGTAGTGAGTCTTTTGTCTCTTCTAAAACTCTTAAAAATTCTTCGTCTTGGTCTAGTTTATTTTTCTTTGCATCAAGTAGTAGTAGTTCTTGGTTGACCATTTCTTTTACTATTGCCTTAATTCCATCTTCTGATTGGAATTGCATGGCAACTTGTGGGCCAATTTCTTCTATAAATTTAACTACGTCGTCTTGAGTTATTTCTTTGTCTCCAATTTTTGCTACTAATTTGCTCATTTAATCCTCCCTTTTCTTATAAAAAAACCTCTTAATATAAAGAGGTTTTAGTCTATTAGATAATTTCTATATTTGCTGCTTGTGGTCCTTTTTCACCATCAACAAGTTCAAATGAAACTTCTTGTCCTTCTGAAAGGGTTTTAAAGCCTTCGATGTTGATTTGTGAAAAGTGTGCAAATACATCTGTACCATCTTCACTTGTAATAAAGCCGTATCCTTTTTCTGGACTAAACCATTTTACTTTTCCGTTCATTCTTCTACCTCCGAAATTTTTTGTGAATTAACAAGGCTCAACCTTGTTTCTTTAACCTACAATAATACGAAAAAATCCCGATAAGTTTTATACTAAAAGAATTCACTACCGTAATACTTGATTAAAGCTTTCTAAAATAGAATACCATTGTAGCCTTTAAAAATCAAGAGCTATTTCTCATAAAGCCTTCTTTGTCTTTAGTCTCTTTCAAAAATACAACTGGCAAAAACTCCTTCTGAGTTATTTTTGTTTAATTGGAAGTCGTATCTTTGGTCGTCTCTTCTTTGTAAGATTTCAACCTTGTCTTCTTTAAATACTTGGTCTTTAAAATAAAGTTCTACTTCCCTAAGTTTGTCATTGTCTATGTCAACTAGGTCTGTTATCCACCTTAGGTAGGTTGCTGAGTGAACGTGGTTGTTGTAGTCTATGTCTGATTTATAAACAGGCATAGAAGTTTTTTGATCATAGTCATCCATAGACCTAAAGTTTCTAAAGTCTGGAAAGAAGCTTTGATCATTTTCTTCAACTAAGTCTTTTACTTCTTTTACCGGTCTAATGACTCTCATTTTTTCAATATCAACTAAGAGCCAGATAAAACACGATTCAATTAAAAGCCTGCCCTCTTGGTCCCTAACATTTACCTGCCTGTAAATTTTTAGCTTGTCAATTTTTGATACCCAAGTTTCTATTGTAACTTCTGTATCGATTTTTGGCAGGTCCTTTATTTTTATTAGTACTTGGTAAATCATCCAAGAAATATTTTTTTCTAAAAGCCTATCTGTTGGAAGGCCAATGGACTCAACATGTAAGCTGCCAATGTTAATTAGATAATCAAAAAGCTTTCCTAGGGCTATTTTTGCATTTGCATCTCCTGCATAGGGTGGAATTTTTATTTTTTCCTTATACATATGTCTTTGTCATCTTTCTAAAGCTCTTCAGCTGCTGATAAGAAATTCTTCCTAATTTCTCTTCCTGTTTTTGTTCCTGCTAGGCCTCCAAGACCTGTTTCTCTTAGGTTTGTTGGTAGACCTTCTCCAACTTGGCCAACTGTTACACAAACTTCTTCAAATGGAACAATTGATGTCACTCCAGCTAGGGCCATATCTGCTGAAATCATTGCGTTTACAACTCCCATAGCATTTCTAAAAGTACATGGATATTCAACTAAGCCTGCTATTGGATCACAAACTAAGCCTAGAACGTGAATAAAGGCAAAGGATGCTGCATGGAAAATTTGATCCAAGTTGCCGCCATTTAGATAAGTTAAAGCTCCTGCTGCCATTGCTGCTGCTGAACCTGTTTCTGCTTGGCATCCACCTTCTGCCCCTGAGAAAGATCCATATCTACCTATAACTTTTCCAACTCCAACTGCAACTAACATGGCATTGACCATTTCATCATCGGAAATTTCTTTTTTTGCTTTTGCAGCTACTATTGCCGCTGGCAAAATTCCAGAAGATCCAGCTGTTGGACTGGCTACAATTTTTCCCATTGATGCAGATAGTTCTAAGGTTGAAAAGGCATTGGCCATAGTTAGATTAATAAACTCACCAGTAATTGTGTCCCCTGCCTTTGCGTATTCTTTCATCTTATAGGCAAAGCCGTCTATCATTTTCATTTCTGTTACACTTGGTTGGTCTAGGTTTGAAAGGGCTGATTCTTCCATAACGTTAATCATTCCCTTTAGGTTTTTTCTTATTGTCTTTTCACTTAGCTTAGAAGTTCTAAGCTCATCTTCCATAACTAAGTCTGCTAGGCTACAATTTTTCTCCTTACATGCTTTTTTTATTTCTTCTACACTAGTAAACATCTTAGGCCCCCACTATATATCTTGAGAAGATAAATCTCTTGTCTTCCATTATTCTTTCAACAATATCTTTGTCAACTACTTCTGAAGTTTCTACTATTAATGTAGCTATTCCTTCACTATTTTTAACTGTCTTTATAGATTCTATATTGTAGTTACAAAGACTAAGTAAGCCAGATACGTTATGGATAACGCCCTTTTGGTCTGGGTATTTTAAAATTAAAGTTGGCCACATACCAGTATAGGAAATAGCTACTCCGTCTATTTCAATTATTTCAATATTTCCTCCACCAATAGATGATCCAACAATTGCTATGTCTTTTTTGTCCTTGTACTTAAAGATCATCCTTACAGTATTTGGATGAACCTTACCTAGGTTGATCCTAGAAAACTTGTACTTAAGTCCCTCTTCTTTAGCAAGTTCAAAAGAATCTTTAATTCTAACATCATCAGTATCAAAGCCTAAGGCTCCAGCAAGAAGGGCCCTGTCTGTTCCATGGCCCTTATAGGTTGCAGCAAAGGACCCATGAAGTTGAAATTCTATTTCATCAAAACCTGGGTCTGCTATTGCCCTAGCAGTTTTTGCAATCCTACATGCTCCTGCTGTATGAGAAGACGATGGCCCAATCATTATAGGTCCAATAATGTCAAAAACCTTATAATCTTTCAATTTTTACCTCCACTTAGATTTTTCATTTTTGTTATAACTTTATCTTAAAAAAAATTATTAGCTTAATTATATTTTTCTACTCCATTTACTATTGTGTAGTCGTGGCTATAAGTTGCTTCTATTATTTGATAGTAGGCCCAATGATTTTTTATATCAGAGAAAGTTTTAATTTTAGTATTTTTAATATAGGCTTCATCTGGATATCTCTTTAGGACCCTATTTATAATTGTAGCTGCCTCCGCCCTGGTTACAGGTTTTTGCGGGCCAAAACTGCCATCTTCGTAGCCCTTCATTATTCCTGCTGCAACAACTTTCTTTATATCTTCAAAGGCCCAGTGGTCAGCTCTAAGGTCTGGAAAGTTAATAGCTTGACTTTGTGATAAATTTAAATACCTAGAAACAATACTTGCAAATTCTGCTCTTGAAATTTTTCTATCTGGTCTAAAAGTTCCATCTTCTGCATAGCCTTTCATAAGGCCTAACTCTTCCATGTGGCCAATATATTTCTTGTACCATTCATTAGAAGGAACATCTTCAAAGCTAGTAGCCTTGTCTCCTACTTCTCCGCCTGCAATAATTCTAGATAAAATCGCAGCTGTCTCTGATCTTTTTATACTTGATCCAGGAAGAAAAGTCCCATCTGGATAGCCTTGCATAAAGCTTTTATGGTTGCCTGTTTCTTGACTTCTACCTCTTCTTGTTGCCAAGTAAAGATTTTCAAACAAGTGGTACATTTCTTGGTAGGTTCCACCTTCAAGACCAATTACTATAGACATTTGATCTGTATAGACCTTATAGTCTGCTAAAATCCTATTAATTAATTCTTCATCTCCGAATTCTTTCATAGACGCAATTATAGAGTTTAAATACTGGTCGTTCATAGTATTTTCGTCTACAAATTTTAAAGTTATAGAATTTAAAATCTTATCTCCTTGAAGAGAATTAATAGTTATATCTTCAGTATATTTTTTGTTTAAAGGTATAGTGAATTTTCCAGATTTATCAACTGCAATTTCCTTTTCTCCATCTGGAAACAATACTTTTATTCTCGCTTCAGGATTTGTTAGCCCTTCTATTTCTTTCATAAATTCACCATAGACTGGACTAGTTTTTATTTTTAAAAATGGATTTGCTATTGGAACTACTTTCTTTTCTTCTGGTTTTTTTTCTTCAGGCTTTTTATCTTCGGTCTTTGTTCCGTTAGCCTTCCCAATTAAAAAGTCTGATTTTTGATTAAATTGAAAGTAATCAGCTTTGTTTTTTTGTCCTTGCTTTTGATAAGAAGCTGTTATTTGGTTGTCTAACTTTTGGCCGATTTTTACCCTATCATTAACTTTAACACTAACATTTACAGAAAATGAAGTCTTTCCATTTAAGGCATCTATATCAGAAAGTCTAAGAGTCATAAAGCCCTTTCTGCCTTGGTCATTTTCCTTAGAAAAAGTTTCAAAGGCACCTGGCCTTTCTAAGTCGCCTTGAATTTGTGATTCTACATAATCTAAAGAGTCGTCTAATCTAAAGGTTAGAAAAAGATTTTTAAAGTTACTTAGTTTTTCTATAAACTTAACATCTAATCTATAAGTTAGAATATCTCCCTTATTTACTTGGTCAACTTCTGGTTCTATTAAATTTACTTCTACTCCATTTTCTGCCTTAGCACTTGCTTGGGTCAAAGGCATTAAAAGCAATGCTAAAAGAAATAGAGTCCATAATATTTTCTTCATATAAACCTCCTGCATACATTATAAACTAAAACAAGTAAATTATCATTGCGATATTATTAAATTTTAAAAATCTTTAGAATTTCTTCTTTGTGGGTATAAGTTTTTTATAAGGTGAGGTGAAAAAATGGAAAAGATTATTTATATTGAAGGTATGGCCTGTGGCCATTGTAAGACTGCAGTTGAAAAAGCCCTTGGTGCTTTAGATGGAGTTTCTAAGGTTGAAGTTAGCTTAGAAGAAAAACTTGCTAAACTTATACTTGACAAAAACTTAGACGATGCCATTTTAAAAAATGCAGTTGAAGAGGCAGGCTATGAAGTTGTTGAGATAAAATAAATTTGACCACTAAAAAAGATTCTGAAATTTTTATTTGTCAGAATCTTTTTTTGTTTTATAAAAATCTTTTTTTAATTGTTCTAAAAGTTCTACAGAGTCTTGGCTTAGACCTGCTAGGTGAAGGCGGTTTTGCCTTTTTTTATAGGCCTGGATGCGAGAGATGTCCTTATAAAAATTATTTATTTCATACTCTAGCTCTTTTGCAGAAATTCTACTTGCTCCCTTGGCTAGAATTATATCTTGCTCAAGTCTATCAGATGTTGCAACTCGAATTTTTTTATTGCGGCCGTATTTTTCTGTAGCTCTTTCTATAAAGTGGTCTGCTGTTTCTAGTTCTTTTGTGTAGACGATTATAAGCTTGTTTTGGATTTCAACTTGTCTATCTGACCTTACGTTATAGGAGTCAAATACTAAAATTATTCCTTCTTTACTATAGGCCTTGTACTCCATTAATATATTTATTAGCTCACGTCTGGCCTCTTCTAAATTATCTTTAGGATATTTTTTTAAGGTCTCCCAAGAGTTTATTATGTTATAGCCGTCTACAAAAAGTAGGTCTTTATATTTTTTTAGCTCTCTGTCTAATAATATCATAAATTAATATCGCTGCAGATGTTGAAGCGTTTAAGGAAGAAATTTTTCCTGTCATTGGAATTTTTACTAGAACGTCGCATTTTTTTCCAATGTGGTCTGTAATCCCCTTATCTTCTCCACCAATTACCAGGCCTATAGGTCCAGTCATATTGGCGTCAAAATAATTTTCAGATCCTTCCATGTCAGCTCCGTAAATCCACAGACCCTCTTCCTTTAACTGATCTAAGCACTGGCCAATGTTTGTAACCTTGGCTACTTTCATGTACTCAACTGCCCCTGCAGAAGTTTTATAGACAGTTTGATTTATTATTGCAGACCTTCTCTTTGGTATAACAACTCCATGGGCTCCAGCACAAACAGCAGTCCTAATTATTGCGCCAAGATTGTGGGTGTCTTCAACTTGGTCTAAAATTATTACAAAGGGATCTTCGCCTTTGTCTTTTGCTGATTTTAAAATTTCTTCTATTGTCGAATAGGAAAAATCTGTCACCATAGCAACTACACCTTGGTGGGACTTTGTTCCTGCCATGGCTTCAAGTTTGTGGTCGTCAGTTTTTGTAATTACTATTCCAGCATCTTTTGCAAGGGAAAAAATTCTCTTGTCATTCATGGTCTTAAGGACATAAATCTTGTCTATGTCTTTGCCAGATTTTAAGGCTTCTATTACTGGATTTTTTCCATAAATATAATTTTCTTTCATTATATACTCCTAAACTTTTCTCTAACTGCATTTATCTCGCCACAAGTCATCTTTCCTTCTGGACATGGGCCATTAACGCATCCTGGTCCTGCCTTAGAAAAAATTGCTGGATAAACTTCTTTGGCTAGTTTTAACATTTCAGTTGCCAGATTTCTTATTTCCCATTGGGCCCTATTACAAGTTCTCACTGAGAAAAAGTGCAAGAGACTTCTAGCATTCATTGTCATAACAATTTTTGTCTCACAGGCATTTGGGAAGACATATCTTGCATCTTCAATAGATTTTTTCTCAGCCTGGCTTTTGGCTTTTTTTTCGCTATAACCTTTTTCTATCATGACCTTATAATTTTTTTCATAAAGACAGTCAACTAAATCGTTGTAAGCTTTCATATCTGCATCCATGGCCTGTAAAAAAATTTCTTTGGCCTTGGGATTTTCGGAAATAGCTGGCGGAATAATATATTCAAACTTATCTAGCCTAACATATCTTTGAGACTGTTGGGAATAAGAAGCTATTCTATGTCTCACTAGCTGGTGAGTAAGGGTTCTAGAAACTCCTTCAATGGCAAAGGTTAAAGACACATGCTCCAAGGGGCTAAAGTGGCCTAGGTTAATAAGCATTTGTATATATTTTGAAATTTCTTCTTCAGTCAAATCTTTTTTTATTTCTTCTACACCTACTGGGGAATAACAAAGTTTCCCTGCCTGGGCTATGGTCATTTCTCCCTTAGGCGTGTAGTTTAATAACTCTACTTTCATTTTAAGCCCTTCCTATAAAGTTCTATCATTCTATTGTCCTTACCTAATAAATAAAGATAGCCAAAAAGTGCTTCTAGGCCTGTGGCTTCTTTGTAGGTGTGGACGTCGGCGTTTTTTGGAATGGTGTGGTTTTTAGAATTAATTCCCCTTTTTACTACTGCCCTTTCGTCAGCTGTCAAATCCTTTTCAATACGAGCTAAAAATTCTGCTTGGGCCTTGTTGTTAACAAGTTTGGAACTTTCTATGTGAAGCTTGTTAGAATTTTTTCTCCCTTTTCCTAAAATTTCAGTTCTAATAAAGATTTCAAAGACAGCATCGCCAACAAAGGCCAGGCTTAATGGGTTCATCATTTGTATATCTTCTTTACTTAGGTCAGAATTTACAGACCTAAAAATATTAAACTCTTCTATATTTAACACCCTCTCTAGTGTCTTCAAGTTGAATGCCCTTTTCTAAAAGTTCATCTCTAATTTCGTCTGCTTTTTTATAATCCTTATTTCTTCTAGCTTCTTGTCTTTGATCGATAAGTTTTAAAATATCTTCGTCAGTAATTTCTTCCTTGGCTCTTTTTAAGATTCCTAAAACGTTAGTTAATTTCATTAGCTCTTCATAGGCTCTTTGAACTAAGTTTTTATTAGAAGATTCGTCTAGGTTTGTGTTTATATCTTTTACTAAATTATAGACTGCAGTAATTGCATCGGCTGTATTTAAGTCATCGTCCATGGCATTTTCAAATTCAGTAGTTCTTGTTTCCAAGGCCTTTATTAAGTCCTTGTCTGCATCTGAAAGATCAGTCGCTGTAGTTTTTTCTAAAAGTTCTTCTAGCCTATACTTGGCATTATACATTCTCTCTAGGCCGTTTTTCATTTGACCCATTACAAAGTCAGAAAAGTTTAGAGGTTGACGGTAGTGGGCTGACAGTAAGAAAAACCTTAGGACTTCTAGGTCGTATTTTTCCGCAACATCTTTTAGTGTAAAGAAGTTCCCTAGAGACTTAGACATTTTTTCTTCGTCAACTGTTATAAAGCCATTGTGGAGCCAATATCTGGCAAAGGTCTTGTCGTGTAAGGTTTCAGATTGGGCAATTTCGTTTTCGTGGTGGGGAAATTGTAGGTCAACTCCTCCTGAGTGAATGTCAATGGTCTCGCCTAAAAGTGTCTTTGCCATTACAGAGCATTCAATGTGCCAACCTGGTCTGCCTTCGCCCCAAGGTGATAGCCAAGATGGTTCTCCTTCTTTCTTTGCCTTCCATAAAACAAAGTCTGCTGGGGATCTTTTTTGGTCGTTGACGTCAACTCTGGCGCCAGAAATTAAGTCTTCTAAATTTTTCTTAGAAAGTTTTCCATAGTTTTTTGCTGCTTCAATATTAAAGTAAACATCGCCGTTGACTTCATAGGCTGCTCCCTTGTCAACTAAACCTTGGACAAAGTCGATTATCTTTTGAATATATTCTGTTGCCCTAGGATTAATTGTTTCATAGTCATAAAGATTTAAAGCCTTGGCATCTTCCATAAAGGCTTCAATGTACTTATTAGAAAGTTCTGTTGTAGAAATCCCCTCTTCGTTGGCCCTTTGAATAATTTTGTCATCAATGTCTGTAAAGTTTACAACGAATTTTACATCATAGCCCTTGTAGATAAAATATCTTCTTAGGGTATCAAATACAACTAAAGGCCTAGCATTACCAACGTGAATGTAGTTATAAACTGTTGGTCCGCAGTTGTACATTTTTACTTCGTTTTCATTTATTGGTATAAATTCTTCTTTCTTTCTAGTTAAGCTGTTATATAATTTCATTTGTCACCTCTTATTTATATCTATCAAAATGAACCTTACTTTCAAAGTCTGCAGGTTCTTTATCATCTTTTTCTTCTCCAATATGACCTAGGACTAGCATTTGGCATATTGCAAATTTTTCTGGAATATTAAAGGTCTGTCTTAAATACTCTTCTGAATCTTTAATAGATGGAGTAGACCTTTCTCTTAAGTGGATCCAACAAGAACCTAGACCAAGTTCAGAAATTTTTTCTTGCATAAGAAAGGAGACAATAGCTGAGTCTTCTATATAAGTTTGAGACTTTTCCTTGTCTGTCAAGACTAAAATAAGATGAGAGCCCTTGTCTTCAAAAACTGGCTGATCTTTTTTAGCTAGAGCTGCCTTTTTCATATCCTCTGGGTCTGATAAAACTAAAAATTCCCAAGGAGTTTTCCCCATGCCTGATGGAGCATAAAGGGCTGCCTCTATAATTTCTCTTATCTGATCATCTGTAACTTTTTCGTCTGTAAATTTTCTAATTGATCTTCTCTTTTTTAATAAATCTTCTAACATAGTCCACCTCTTTTTATTTTCCACTTTTACTATATCATATTATACCACAAGACCTAAGCTTTATTATTTATATTAGAAATAAATTGTTTACAAAGTCAGTGTTGAATTCTCTTCCCTTTTAGTCTATAATGTAAAGACTAAAAAATAAGTATAAAAAGGAAGTGGAAAGTTGAAATACTTAGATGAAAAAATCCTTAAAGACGGCAAGGTATTAGATGGCAATATAATTGTAGTCGATAGCTTTTTAAACCACCAAGTTGATGTAGAGGTTTTAGAAGCCATGGCCCTAGATGCCAAAGAGTATTTTAAAGATACTGAAATTAATAAGATTCTAACTATTGAGTCATCAGGAATTGCTATTGCAGCAATATTTGCCAGGGTTTTTAAAGTTCCCTTTGTTTTTGCAAAAAAATCTTCGTCCAGAAACTTAGACAAGGACAAGTATGTGACAATGGTAAAATCTTTTACCTACAAAACTGAATACCCTGTTGCAGTTGCCAAGAGATTTTTAAATGAAGGAGACAAGGTTTTAATAGTAGACGACTTCCTTGCAGAAGGAAATGCTGCCTATGGTTTAATTGACCTATGTAAACAAGCTGGAGCTGATGTTGCTGGCATTAACATAGCCATTGAAAAGGCCTTCCAAAATGGGGGCAAAAATCTTCGAGCTGACGGCTACAAACTTTACAGCCAATCAATTATTGATAGGTTTGAAGACGGCCAAGTTATTTTTAGATAAAATTAGGAGGAAGACTTATGATTATTACTACCACACCTACAATAGAAGGCAGAGAAATTTTAGAATACAAGGGCCTGGTCTTTGGCGAAGTTATAACAGGAGTTAACTTTATAAAAGACTTTGGTGCAGGCCTTAGAGATATTTTTGGCGGCAGAAGTGAAGGCTACGAAGAAGAGCTAATTGATGCTAGAAACGAAGCCCTTGCAGAGTTAAAGATGAGAGCAGAAAGAATTGGAGCTGATGCAGTTGTTGGCGCAAAAATGGACTACGAAGTTTTAGGCCAAGCTGGTTCTATGTTAATGGTTACAATTTCTGGAACTGCTGTTAGCCTAAAATAAAAATTTAATTTAAATTAAAGCATATTAAAAGACCATCCCTGATAAAGAGATGGTCTTATTTTTAATTAAAAACTATTTCCAATAATCTAACTTGCTGTCGTCCATGCCAATTTCTTTAGCTACAAACACTGGATTTTGTCCAGCTTTTCTTTGTTTAGTATAGTCAAATAGACACTTAGTAGCAATACCACCTAGGACTAAAATACAAGGTAGGTTAATAAAGGCCATAACTCCCATTAGTAAGTCTGATAGGTCCCAAACAAATCCAATGTCTTGGCCTGCGCCTATAAATATTAAAATAGCGCAAATAATTCTATAGATATTTTGGAAGTTTTTAGTTGGAACTTTTTTGTTAATGTAGGCAATGTTAGAGTCTACATAATAAAGGTTTCCTACTAAAGTTGAGAATCCAAATAGAACTAATGAAATAGATATAAAGTAGTATCCAAAGTTTCCAAATAGAGTTGAAAGCGCTTCTTGGATATAAGGAGCTCCGTTAAGTTCTGCTACAGGTTCAACACCTGAAGAAAGTCCCATAAAGGCAGTTGCTGTACAGATAATAATTGTATCTAAGAAAACTGAAAACATTTGAACTAAACCTTGCTTTGCAGGGTGAGATACATCAGCTGCAGCTGCTGCGTTAGGAGCAGAACCAATACCAGCTTCATTTGAATATAGACCTCTCTTAACACCTTGGATCATTGATGAACCAGCAAGTCCACCAAAGATTGCCTTAAAGTTAAAAGCGTCTGAGAAAATTTTTCCAAATATTGATGGAATGGCTGTGATATTAGTTATAATCATAATAAGAGATGCAATTACATAAATAACTCCCATGAAAGGAACTACTTTTTCAGTAATTTTTATAATTCTCCTACCACCACCAAGAATAGTTACTGCAGTTAAAATAGCTAAGATAGCTCCAATAATCCATGGAGTTACATTTTCATCATAAAAACTATAACCTGCAAATGATGATTGGATGTTAAAGGCTGCTAGCATATTAAAGCCAACTGCGTAACAAGTAATAAGTGAAATTGCAAAAATAATAGCAAGTGGTCTAGATTTTAAACCTGCTTCAATATAATAAGCTGGTCCACCATAAGAGTTACCTTCGTCGTCTCTTTTCTTATAAACTTGGGCAAGAGTTGATTCTATAAAGGCAGAAGCTCCACCAATTATAGCAACAATCCACATCCAAAATACTGCACCATAACCACCTAGGCAAAGAGCTGATGAAACACCAACTATGTTTCCAGTTCCAACTCTTGATGCTGTTGAAACCATTAGGGCTTGGAAAGATGATACTCCACCTTCCTTGTCTGGCGCTTCTCTAAGTACTCTCCAAGTTTCACCAAATTGTGAAAGTTGAACATTTTTGGTCTTAAAAGTAAAATAAAGACCAACTCCAAGTAGCATGATTATAAGTATTGGATAATACAAATAACCATTAATAACATTAATAATTCCGTGCAATGCTTCCATAATACATTTCCCTCCTTTTGATTATGAAAAAAAAATAATTTCTTAGGAAACAAAATATAAAAGTAAAACGTTTCCTTATTAACATTTTACACCTAATTTTCATAAAGTCAAATTTAAATGCAATTAAAAAAAAGAAGCCATCTTTCAGGCTTCTAAAATTTTCGGTTCTATACTAAATAGTGTTGATGGAAATATCCATTGACACTATTTTTTAGTTTTTAGTGTAAAAAAATAGACATAACTTACACTTTCTCCTAAAATATAGTCATCATCAATCTAATAAGGAGTGGTTTGTTATGTCTATTAATCTTAATTCTATCAGAGATATCTTAAATATTAAAGATGATAATATTATTTTTTCTGATAATTTTTATCTTAAGAAGAAGTTTAGGTATGTTGATTCTCATTTTTTCTTTGCTTCTTTGTCTTATGTGCCTTCTTTCTGTCCTTGTTGTGGGGCTATAAATTCTTCTAATTCTATTGTTAAGAATGGTTTTAAGTCTTCTAGGATTAGGCTTCTTCCTATTTCTAATTTGCCTGCTTTTTTGGTTTTGAAGAAACAAAGGTTTTTGTGTAGGGATTGTGGTTCTTCTTTTATGGCTGAGTCGTCTTTTGTGGATCCTTATTGTAATTTGTCTAATGATCTTAAAAAGGCTATCTTAATTGATTTAATGGAGGTTTATTCTCTTAAGTCTATTGCTAGAAGATGGCATGTTTCTCCTTCTACTGTTTTAAGGGTTTTGAATTCTGTGCCGCCTCTTAAGAATGATTTTTCTTCTCTTCCTGAGTTTATTTGTATGGATGAGTTTAAGTCGGTTAAGAGTGTTGATTTTAATATGAGTTTTATTTTTATGGATGCTGTTTCTAGAAGGGTTATTGATATTTTGCCTGATAGAAGAATTCATAGGCTTATTTCTTATTTTCAAAGGTATCCTATCGAGGTTAGAAGAAGGGTTAAGGGAGTTGTTATTGATATGTATGAGCCTTATATTACTCTTATTCAGTCTGTTTTTCCTAATGCCGTGATTATTTTTGATAGGTTTCATATTGTTCAAAATCTTACTCGGGCTTTGGATAGGACTAGGATTTCTGTTATGAATGGTTTTGCTCGTGATTCTCAGGAATACAAGGTTTTAAAGAGATATTGGAAGTTGTTTTTATTAAATGAGTTTGAGTTTAAATACTGGTCGTTGATAGTATCCTTATTTTAAAAATTTTATTAGTCAGGCTTCTATTGTTTCTTTTATTCTCGATATTGATCCTGTTTTCGATCAGTCTTACCGGTGTTTTCTTGCTATTTTAGCTTCTATTATTCTTTCTCCTACTTATATTCTTTCTTCTTTGTTTGATAGAAAGCTTGATTCTAGGGTTTCTCATTATGTTAATGTTGCAATTGAAACTTGTAGGAGGTATGAGGAGTTTATTTTAAATGCTTGTAGATACAAGCTTTCTAATGGCCCATTAGAAGGAAAAATCAACAAGATTAAGCTTATTAAGAGAAATGCTTTTGGTCATAGAAATTTCTATAACTACAAGAAAAGAATAATTTTGGTCTTTGAAAAGTTTCGGTATATTGAAAATGGCCCAGACATTTCTGTCTGAGCCATTTGATAGTTATTTTTCTCTTCATCAACACTATTTGACAAAGAACCAAATTTTCTTATAATAATTTTTCTAATTCATTAACTTGGGCTTCAAATACTTTCATGGCCTTAACTAAGGTTTCTTCTTTAGAAATATCAGCACCTGCTGCTCTTAGTTGGTCTAGTGGGAAGTTTCTTCCTCCATCTTTTAAGAAGTTTAGATAGGCTTCTAGTTTGTCTTTGTCACCAGATAGTATATTTTCAGAAAGACTTACTGCAGTTGAAAATCCTGTTGCATATTTATATACATAGAAGTTTCTGTAGAAGTGAGGGATTCTCGCCCATTCAAATTCTATGTCCTTGTCAGAAATTACAGCGTCGCCATAATATTCTTTGTTTAGGTCATAATAAATTTCGTTAAAGTTTTCTGCAGTTAGAACTTCTCCTCTTTCAACAGCTTCGTGGGTCTTCTTTTCAAACTCTGCAAACATTGTTTGTCTAAAGACTGTTGACTTAAAGCTATCTACATAGTGGTTGACTAAATAAAGTTTTTCTTCTTCGCTTTCAGCCTTGTCAATTAAATAGTTTAATAATAAAAGCTCATTTGTTGTTGAAGCAACTTCTGCAACAAATATTGTATAAGAAGAGTTTATAAAGACATTGTTCTTCTTAGAAAAATATGAGTGCATAGAGTGGCCAAGTTCGTGAGCTAAAGTAAACATTGAATCAAGGTTTTCGTTATAGTTCATTAGGATATATGGTTCTGAGTCATAAGATCCTGAAGAATAAGCTCCTGATCTCTTGCCATCTTTTGGATAAACGTCAATCCAGTTAGATTCAAAACCTTCTTTTAAAATAGAAATATATTCATCTCCAAGTGGTTTTAAGGCTTCAAGAATTGTCTCCTTGGCTTCTTCGTAAGGAATTTTCTTATCGAAGTTTGAAATCATTGGTAGATAAACATCATACATGTGTTGGTCTTCAAGGCCCATGTATTCTTTTTTAATTTTATAGTATTTGTGAAGGACTGGTAGGTAGTCGTGAATAACTTTTATTAAAGTATCATAAACTCCTACATCAACATTGTCTTCATAAAGTTCCATTTGTCTAGCTGAGTCAAATTTTTTAAGTTCAGCCATAGTTGTAAGACCTTTTACGTTGTTAAATTGTAGAGATGCAATTGTGTTTTCTGCTCCCCTTAAAGTCTTATAATATTTTTCAAAGGCTTCTTTTCTAACTTTAACATCCTTATTTAGAAGATGTGGAATGTAGTTGGCTTCAGTTAGTTTTTCGCCAGTTGTTTCTAATGTTGGAAATTCCATATCAGCATTTCTAAGTAAAGTGTAGGCTTCTCCTGGAGCTCCAGCTAAAAATGATAAAGATCCAATTGCCTTTTCTTCTTCAGCAGATAAGGTGTGGTCCTTGTATCTTAAAATCCTAGAAAAATAAATTTCATAGTCTTCTAACTTGTTTTCTTTTATTAAGCTTGCAATTTCATCTTCAGATAAAGTTAATAAATAAGGTTTAAAACCTGCTATAGCTGTTTCAAAGTCGTCATAAAGTGAAAATGCCTTCATTTGCATTTTTTGTCCGCTGGAATTTTTTGTGTTTTCGTCAAATTTCATGTGGGCAAAGGTAGCAAGATTATCAAGACCTCTTGCAGTCTTCATAGTTAGTGGAAAAAATTCTTTAAAGTTTTTTCCATAATCTTCTGTAAGACTTTTAATCTTTTTAACATCAGCTGCTAAAGTTTCGTAGCTTTCGTTAAAAGCATTTTCGTCCTTGTACATTTTACTTAAATCCCAATTATATTTGTCCATTTTTACCTCCGTTTTTTATACTCTATTTTAATATATACCTATTATAAAGATATTTAATTAGAAAATCCAAAAGTTTTTTAAAAAAGATTTTTCTATGACTTTAAAATTTGAAATTGTTTGCAAGAATCTTTTTGTTTTTTAGTCTCAATGATAATCGTTTTCACATTTTCATAATTTATGACCTTTTTGTTTCATTGGAATAAAATTATTGTACTACCAGTTCAATCTCTGTTAAATACTGCCTTAATGCTTAATCATTTTTGTATTTTTTTGAATAAAATAAGAGAATTGTTAAAATTATATGAAAAGTGAAATAAATCTTTCAAAAACCCTTGATTTTTTCCCTGACTCATCTTATACTGTATATGAAGTCAAAAAGAAGTCCTAAACATATTTAATTCTACATTTATATTACATATATTTATAGAAGGGGGCTGAATAAAATGACATGTTTAAAGAAAAGAATAGAAAAAATTAGAAGGAACCAAGAACAAGCAAAAAGAACTTCTGACATGCTTGTTGTAAGACAACAATTTAATGTAAATAGATAATCTATTGTCCTATCTAATAAAAAAAATAATTGCATCAATTTACAATTCCATTATTGTAAATACAAATACGGATTTCAAGTTTTCTTGAAGTCCTTTTTTTGTTTTAATTTAATAATTTGCAAATAAAAAAGACCTAGAAAAAATCTAGGTCCCTATCTTATCTTCTTCCAAAAAGTATTCTTCGTATTTCCTCGAAAAAATCTTTAAAGATATATACATAGTCAAAGAAATTATCTCTACCCCTGTTTACGAAAGTTGACATATCAAGTAGGTTGTCAGCTAGAGAGTGGACTGAGTACTGAACATTTTCAGCTGTGTCTTCAGCTTTTCCAACTAAATTGCTGGCTTTATTGGTGATTCTGTTTACATCACCCATACTTACATTTACTGAGCGGACAATTCCAGTTACATCATCCATAGAATTGTTTATTGAATGAACAATTCCATTAATGTCTGCTTTCGAATCTACAACTATGTTATTTACATCTGCTAGTATATTAGATGCCTTGTCTGTTACATCTCTAACGTCATCCATTAATTTAGGCATACCATCTACTACATAATTAATTTGTGTTTTTTTATCGTCTACTAGGCCATTAAGATCTTTAACTAGTTTTCTCAAAGAAATTAGTAAGGCTGCAAAGGATACTAAAACAACTAAACCAGCTATACCTAAAATTACTAAAAATACTTGGTTAATGTTTATTGTAATCATTAGTTAGCTCCTATTATTTTGTTACTTTTTCTTTAAATTCCTTTACGTCTTTTTTTACTTCTTTATTTTCTTCTTTTAGATCTTTTTTTAAGTCTTTACTAGCTTCTTTTACTTCTTTGCCTTTTTCTTTTGCTTCTTTAGCTTTTTCTTCTGCTTTCTTTTCTAATTCTTCTTTCTTTTCTTCGATTTCGTCGCCAACTTCTTCAGCCTTGTCTTTTGCCTTGTCAGCAAATTCATGAGCCTTTTCTACACCTTGGTCAACATATTCGTTTGTTTTATCTGAAATTCTTTCTACAGTTTTTTGTGCTGCGTGTTTAGCTTCTAGGCTTCTAATATAAAGTTCGTCTGCTATATCTTGAGCTCCTTCAGCTATATCTTTTCTAGTTTCTTTGCCTGATTTTGGAGCAAATAAAACTCCTGCTGCTGCACCAACTAAGGCTGCAAATGTTCCAGATATAACTACCTTTCCAACTTGTTCTCTAAATTGTTTTCTACGTCTTTCTTCATAAATTTCTCTTAACATAATTAAAACCTCCATTTTTTTCTTACTATACTATTACCCTATGTTTTTAATCATAATCATCAATCAAATTCAGTTTAAAAATTTCATTATTATAGAAGCATAAGTGCTTTAAAAACTTTTAATCTCGATTTTCTAAAGAAATACTTTGAAGAAAATTAAAATAAAAAAGAGATGAAAAAAAAATCATCTCTCTAATAAACTTCATTTATATAATTTGAAATAACAGACTGGTGCCTGCCTTCAACAAAGACTCCAGCCTTTCTTAATTCTTCTAGTAGCCACTCTGCTTTTGAATGAAAAACTGCTTGTTCAAAATTATTAAGTACAATTTCATAAAGTTTTCCCTTTAGGCTATTAGACTTAGTTTCAACAAAGTAAGCTTCAACGCCTTCATAATTTAAAAACTTAATAAGTTTAAAAGAAGAAAGGTCCTTAAGGTGATAAAAGTGGTAACACTTGTTCATATAAGAATTCCTATCTCTTTTATAGTTTTTAGAATATCTCAACTCACTAGCCATAGTTTTATAGTACTTGGCTAAAGAGTTGTAATATTGGTAGTTAAATAATCCCTTTTCAAAACTGTCTATTTTTACAAAAGGTTTTATTGGAGTTTTTCTAATAGCATCATAGTTAAGTTCTAAAAACTCTCTTTTGCTAATAGCATTGTTTTCGTACATCTGAATTAAGAAGGACCTGTTTTCGAAAAATTTATCAAAGGCATTTTGCCTTCTTAAGTCTTTCAAAACATTTACCTCCTAAAATAGATGAGCTACAACTGGAATTACTGCTGTAACTACCATCAGTACAGCTAAGACAATCCAAACTATTCTGTGATTTTTTCTTTTGTTACTCATTTTTTCACCTTCAATCTTTCTTTAAATATTTTATAAAGAAGCCTCTACACAGTGTTCTCTTAATGACTCAGGCATTTCTTCTGTTAGTTTGTCAAGGTTAATAAAAATTTCAGTTTCTCTTTCATCAGAAATTTTATTTAAATCATTGAAAATTCTAACTAGTTCTTCATCTTTAAAGTCTACAATTTTGTAGGCTGAGTCTACATAGATCTTTTCTAGGTCATAGTCCATAGCCATTAGGCCACAAAGAAAACCATATAGGGAAGCAACTGATTTAATTGTGTATTCAGTTACATTAATTAGTCTAACATTATAATCTAGTGAAAAAATATGGTCGTCATCTACATCTATAAAGGCAATGTTTCCATTTCCAGCCTTGTATTCTGTATTAGCACTATCAATAAGCCATTTTGTTTTTCCTGAGCCTTTAGCTCCTGTAATAAATTTAATCATAAACATACATCCTTTCTTATATTAAATATTTTGCAATATTTGAATATACTTCCATATTACCATTATACCAAATTTACTAATAATTGCATTAGTTTTTAGATATTTTTAAAATTTACAAAGTTTTCCCTGGTAGAGATTATTATCTTCCATATAAGAAATAATTTCATCTTGGACCTTCCACCAAGAAGTTGACCAATTTGAAAAAACAGATTCTTCTTCTGGAATTCTAGACAAAAGTCTCTGGATAGCAATATCTTTATCTAAATAGGCCAAAAAGCCTGCCACTGTTTTAATATAATCTTCCTTAGACCTAAGGATAAAGTCTCCTCTCTTATACATTTCAGCCATTTTAGTTCCCTGAGCCAGATAAAGGGAGTGAAGCTTTATTTCATCCACCTTTAAAATAGATAAAATATTTGCCGCTTCAATTGCATCTTCCATATCATCCCAAGGCAGGTTTAAAATCAAATGAGTACAAACTCTTAAATTTCTCTTTTTAGTTCTCAAAACAGCATCTAGAAAATCTGAAAGACTGTGGCCCCTATTTATTTTTTCTAGGGTCTTGTTGTTAACAGTTTGGAGGCCGTATTCTAAGGTGATCATATATTGGTCCTTAAGGCCTTCTAAATAATCTAAAAATTCTTCGCCTATACAATCAGGCCTAGTTGAAATAGATATTCCAACAATGTCGGAAACTTCTCTAACCTCTTCTATATTTTTTATAAAATCATCTAAGGATAGGTAGGTATTAGTAAAGGATTGAAAATAGGCTATAAATTTTTTGGCCCCGTATCTTGAGCCAATATAGGATTTATTTTTTTCTAATTGGTCTTTAATAGACAAAGTGGCTTCAAGGTTTTCGTGAGAGCCGCCAGTTTCTGAACAGAAAATACAGCCTCCCCTGCCTACTTTTCCATCTCTATTAGGACAGGTAAGGGGAAGTTTTATTGGCAGTTTATAAACTTTTTCCCCATACTTGTCTTTTAAAAAATCCGAATACTTGTAATAAAGTCTTTCCATTAGGCTTCTAGAGATTTAATAAAGTCTAAGACTTCTTTGGCATGGCCTGGAGCCTTAACATCTCTAAACTCTTTTATTAAATTTGAATCTTCGTCAAAGACTAAGGTAGATCTTATAGTTTTAATAACGTCCTTACCATACATCTTTGCTTCCTTTAAAATTCCATATTGGTCAGCAAGCTCTCTGTCCTTGTCAATTAATAATTCATAGGGAATATCATATTTATTTGAAAAATTGTCATGGCTTTTTTTAGAATCTCTAGAAACTCCAACAATTTCAGTATTTAAATCTTGAAAGTTCTTATAAAGTTCAGTAAACTCTTGGGCTTCGATTGTACAACCTGAAGTGTTATCCTTTGGATAAAAATATAAAACCAATTTTTTCCCCTTAAAAGAATCTAGGGAAACTTCGTCTCTTTTATTGCTTGCCAAATTAAAGTTATAGTCCATAGTCTCTTCCTCCTTGAATCTTTAGATAAAAAAAGAGGACTCACCAAGTAAGCCTCTTTTAGTTTTTATTCTTCGTCTTCGAAAAATTCTCTTTCAAATACTTCGTTAACCTTGTTAAATTCTTCTTCTGTTTCAATAATGTCTAGAAGTGGTTCGCCGTCTACATCTTCGTCATATCTGTAGATGTAAATTTCTTCTTCAAGGTCTCCTTCTTCGCCTTCGTCTGTTGGAACTACTAGGGCAATGTAGTTTTGATCTTCTACATCAAAAAATCCTAGAATTCCACATTCTACTTCTTCATCTTCACCATCTTCGCCTTCAAAGGTCAAATAGATTGTATCTAGTTCTATTCCATCTTCAAATTCGTGGTCGTGGTTGTGGTCGTGGTTTTCGCAACCACATGAGCATTTATCTTTGTCTGTCATTTTACAAACCTCCTGTTTTTTATTATTAATTTTACCATTTCTAAAAGATATTTTCATTACTTATTTTGGGGACCTAAAAGAAAGAATTCCCCTTCTAATATCTTCTTTATTTGCTTGCCATTCTTCATAACTAACTATACCCAACAAATAGGCCTTTAAATTACTAGTTAGAGAATTTAAAGTAAGGTCGTCTAGGTTTTCAACTTCAGCATCTTTTATAAAGGAATCAATTACAGAGTCTAATAAAAATTCTTTGATTTCTATAAATTCAAAAGGCTTATAAAAATTAGATTCTTCAACTACCTGGCTACAAATTCTGTCGAACTTTTGTAAAAGATACATAGAAAACTTTTCTACAATTTTTCCTGGATCATTTATATCCTCAATATCTAAAATTATTTTAAAGAAAATATTCCACTTAAAGTCCTTATTTATAACTTCAATAATAGCCTGGCCCAACTTTTCAGCCCTTGGATCTTTAAAGTCTATATGATCTTCTAAGACAATAGTCTGCCCAAAATCTTGGTCGCGGTTTTTGGTATTAGAAAGTTTTCCTAAAATATCTAAAAAGTTTTTTGCAATTTGGCTCTTGCCATCTTCTCCATCTCTAATAAAAATATAGTCTACAATTAAATCGACAATACTTCTAAAGTCTACAACAAAACCAAGTTGCTTTCTTATTTTGTGGAAATAAACATCGTAGGTCATTTTCTTTAAGACGTCTTTTATCTGTTCAATTTGGTCGCTGTCGCTAAGGCCTAAATTAAAGACGTGATAATAAACAACCCTTAGTTGCTTGTCAATTAGTGTTAGATTTTCTTTAATAGATCCCATTATGTCCTTAATAAAGGATTCAGACACAATGTAGTTGTAGTTTTTATAGAGAATTCTATGTTCAATATCTCCCCAAAAATTATTTACCAAAGACTTTATTTGCAATTCAAAATTATAGACCTTGTGGTTGTTATAAAAGTGGCCGTCAATTTTATAAATTTCAAAGCCGTTTTTTTGAAATTGTGGTTGAGGCTCATTTAGTTTTATAGAAATATTGGTGTTTTTCTTACAAGAATAATAGCCGCCTCCCACATTTATGTTGAATTTTTCTAAGAGTTTGCTGTAAACCTTTTCCTCATCAGGAATAAACCTACATTCAATTCTAATTCCAATTAAGTCTGAAATTTGTCCAATTAAGTCCTTTACATTGTCTACGTCTTTATAAATATTATTTCTTAAAATTTTTTCCTTGACGCTTGCTGGAGATTTTACCCTAGAGTTTACATTAAGTATATAGTCGTCATCTTTAAAAAGCTCTTCCATTAGGTCTACAATTTCTAGCCTAGCCTGGTCAAGGTCGCCATAGTTTTTTGTAATATCATCCATAGCCTGGTCTACAAAGTTAATAATATCTAGTTTCATACACATCCTCCACTGACCTTATACCCAAAAAATATTTTTTTAGAACACGCTCTTATTATAAATTTAAAGCTAAGTTATAGTTCAGATAATTTTATTGAAGCAGTAACTTCAGAAAAACCATTTTCAATTCTATCTAAAATATTTTTCATCCTACAGTTTTTCCCTTCTACGCAGTCAGTTTCAGATACTCCATCGCAGCAAGAAAATTCAGGTTCTCCTTCAAGGGAAACTAAAATATCTTCAATGCTAATGTCTTCAGGACTTCTAGCAAGTTCATAGCCCCCTTGAGCTCCTCTAATAGACTTTACTAGTCCACGTTTTTTCATAAGAGAAAAAAGTTGTTCCAAGTAGGCTTCTGAAATATTTTTTTCTCCTGCTATATAAGAAACTGAAACAGGTCCTCTTCCATATTTATCTTTTAAAACTTCCATGGCCATTAGTCCATAACGGCCCTTTGTTGATAATTTCATTTTACCTCCGAAAATTCCAAGTAAATTACTATGCTTTAATAATACCGTTTACTAGGATAAAAATCAATGTAAAAAGTTTTTCTCTAAGATTTTTCTTTAGAATTTAAAGAAATTTCCTTTCTATACTTGGCATTTTCATCTAACTAGCATATAATAGATAATTAGGGATTGAATGTGAATTTTTCAATTAAAAAATGGGTACATTTAATACATGAATTTTAAGAGAAAATAATATAGGAGGAAAATTATGTATAAGTTAAACGCAGAAACAAGAGACCTTAACAACAAGGCAAAAAAATTAAGACGTGAAGGTTATGTTCCAGCAACAATTTATGGAAAAAACCTTGAAGAACCAATTTATATACAAATAAAAGATTCTGATGTCTTTACTTTTAGAAACAAATTATCAAAGGGTGGAATATTAACAGTAGCAGTAGGATCTGACAACCACGATGTTCTATTTAAAGAAGAGTCACTTTCACCAGTTAGCCACAGTGTAGAACACATTGAGTTCCAAGCCCTAACAAAAGGTGAAGCTATGAACACAGTTTGTAGAGTTGTTCTTAGAAACGAAGACAAGAACAAAAACATTCTTCACCTACACGTTGATGAAATTCCATACTCAGCAGAACCAAGATTCTTCGAATCTGAAGTTGTAATTGATGTAGACGGATTAGAAGGTGGAACTGCAATTACTCTAGCTGATTTAGATATAGCTAATGACGAAAACAAAAAAGTTTCACTTCCACTAGATACAGTTATCTTAGCAGTAGAAGAACCAGTTGTTCTTACTGACGAAGAAATTGAAGCTATGGAAGCTCAAGACACTGAAACTTCAGCTGAACCAGAAGTAATTGGTGACGACGAAGAAGAAGCAGAAACTGACGAAGAATAATTTTAAAATTTTTAGGGCCTTTAGGGCCCTTTTTTGTTTGTAATTCTATTTTTAAGCATTAAAAAAGGATGGCCGTAAATTGACCATCCTTATTTAATGTCGTTTCTTATTTTTCTTTTTTATTTGAAATAACCTTATAAATTTCTCCCATAACTAATGGCAAGAAGGCACATGGTATTACTACCAACCAGCCGTCTGAGTGAATTGGAAGGGTGTCAAATAGGTCTGCTAATACTGGCACATATAAAACTGCAAGCATTAGACAGAAGGAAACTATTGTTGCAATAACTAATTTCATATTTGAAAAAATTCCCAAATGCCAAACAGTGTACTTGTCTGACCTAGCTGTGTAAGACCTTAATAACTCAGCTAATATTAAAGTTACAAAGGCCATGGTCCTTGCTCCATTTAAGTTGTCCCTGCCATAGTGTTCAAGGCCAAACCAATAGGATACTAGGGTTGCAATAGTAATTGCTATAGCTTGGATTGCTATAGTCATTGTAGCCTTTTTGTCTACAATTGGTTCGTCTACCTTTCTTGGTGGCTGGTCCATAATATCTTCTTCACCAGGTTCAACTCCTAGGGCCATTGCTGGGAAGGAGTCAGTTACAAGATTTAACCAAAGTAATTGCTTTGGTGTAAATGGAACTGGAAGTTTTAAAATTATTGCTATGAAAACAACTAGTACTTCTCCAATGTTACATGATAATAAGAAGGACACGAATTTTTTAATGTTTGAATAAATAATTCTTCCCTCTTCAACTGCTGATACAATTGTTGCAAAGTTGTCGTCTGTTAAAATAACTTCTGCAGTGTTTTTTGCAACGTCTGTTCCTGTTATGCCCATGGCTATACCAATGTCTGCCTTTTTAATAGCTGGGGCGTCGTTAACTCCGTCTCCAGTCATGGCAGTGATTTCTCCATTTTCCTTTAAGGCTGAAACGATTTGTACCTTGTTTTCTGGAGAAACTCTGGCGAAAATTCTCTTAGTCTTAACAATCTCGCGAATTTCTTCTGGGCTCATTGAGTTTAATTCCCTACCCATTATTGCTTGGTCTTCGCTTTCTGCTATACCTAAGTCCTTGCCAATGGCATAGGCTGTATCTAAGTAGTCACCTGTAATCATTATAGGAACAATTCCAGCTGACTTACATTCTCTAATTGCGTCTTTAACTTCTGGTCTAGCTGGGTCAATCATACCAGTTAAGCCAACAAAAACCATATCTTTTTCTACAAAATCTGAATCTAAATTTTCTTCTCCTGGAAGAGCATCCCATTTTTTATAGGCGTAAGATAAAACTCTAAGAGCATCTCTAGCAAAGGTCTTGTTCATTTGAAGAACTTGGTCTTTTAATTCGTCTGTAAAGTCAACTTCCTTGCCGTTTAATAAAATTTTTGATGATTTTGAAATAATTATATCTGGTGCTCCCTTAGTTAGTGAAGCAAAGCCTTCTCCAACAAAATCCTTGTGGAAGGTTGTCATCATCTTTCTTCCAGAGTCAAAAGGAATTTCTGCAAGTCTTGGATGTTTAGAATTTAAATCTTCTTGGTTTATGCCAGCTTTTTCAGAAAAAGTTAGTAGGGCTCCTTCAGTTGGGTCGCCAATCATTTGATAGGAACCTGCGTCTTCAACTAAATCGGCGTCATTAACTAAGGATGAAATTCCCATTAGAATACTAAGTTCTTCCTTGTCAGCTGGATTAATTTTTTGACCGTCAATGGCAAAGTCGCCTTTTGGGTCATAGCCTGTTCCAGAAACTTCTACAACTTCACCGTTTACATAAGACTTAACAACAGTCATTTGATTTTGAGTTAGGGTTCCAGTTTTGTCTGAACAAATTACTGTAGTTGTTCCTAGAGTTTCAACTGCTAAAAGTTTTTTGACAATGGCATTTTTTTCTGCCATTCTGCCCATACCTAGTGACAATACTATTGTTACAATTGCTGGCAGACCTTCTGGTATTGCTGCAACAGCAAGGGAAATTGAAATTAGTAAAGTTTCAAGTAGGTCCATCTTATATAAAAGACCAACTGCAAAAACTATGGCACAAATTACTAAAACTAAAATTCCTAAAGTCTTAGAAAGACCTGCAAGTTTCTTTTGTAATGGAGTTTGTTCATCATCATAAGCTAAAAGTGATGAGGCGATTTTTCCTATTTCTGTATCCTTGCCTGTTGCAACAACTAGGCCCTTACCTCTACCATAAGTTACTATTGTTGACGAATGGCCGATATTTTCCCTATCGCCAATTTCCATTTCTCCGTCATAAATGGCTTCAGCGTGTTTTTCAACAGGAACTGATTCTCCAGTTAAAGATGACTCGTCTACCTTTAAGTTTGTGGATTCAATAATTCTTATGTCTGCTGGAATAATAGATCCAGTTTCTAAAATTACTATATCTCCAACTACAACTTGGGTCGAATCAATTTCTCTCACCTTGCCATCGCGAATAATCTTTGCCTTTGGGGCAGACATTTTTTGTAGGGCTTCAATTGCTGCCTCAGCCTTACCTTCTTGGAAGACACTTAAAAGTGAATTTACAATTACAATTGCTAAAATAATAAAAGTATCCTCAATTTCACCAACAAAGGCAGAAATTATAGACGCAGCTATTAGGATTAAAATCATTGGATCCTTAAATTGGTCTAAGAATTTTGCAGCCAAGGATTTTTTCTTGCCATGGTCTAGCTCGTTTTTCCCATTTTTTTCCAGACGACTTTGGGCTTCTTGTGAAGTCAGCCCCTTTTCCTTGTCTGAATCAAGCTGGGACAGAGCATCTGGGATACTTAAGTTGTACCAGTTTTTCATACTTACCTCCATAAATAAAAAATAGCCTAAGCTTAGAAAATCTAAACTCAGGTCTTGCAAACGTAGGTTACGCGTTTAGCCGGAAAATTTTTCGTACTGACGACTAAACATTAATATGCTACTCCCCTTCATTTAAAATGATTATACCACAAAAAAGATTTTTCTAACAGAATAATTGAACTTTATATGGATTTAACATTTATCTGCTAGTATTTTGGTTATTATATAGATAAGAAAATATTTAAAAGGTGATTGAAATGAAATACGCAGTAATTGATATTGGATCAAATACAATTAGACTACAAATTTATGCAGTTGATGAATCTAAGAACATAGACTCTCTCTTAAACAAAAAAACAGTTGCAGGTCTTTCATCTTATGTTGAAGATGGCCTAATGACAAAAAAAGGTGCGGACAAGTTAGTCAAGGTTTTAAATAAGTTTATCTATATTGTCGACCACTTAAAAATAGAAAGCTTATACCTATTTGCTACAGCTGCCCTTCGTAATGCAAAAAACAGCAAGCAAATTCTCACCTATGTAGAAGAAAAAGTTGGAAAGAAAATCGAACTGATTTCTGGTGAAGAAGAAGCCAGACTTGGCTATCTTGGTATAAGAGAAGAATACAATATTTCAAACGGTTACATTGTCGACATCGGCGGTGGATCTGTAGAAATTTCCTTAGTAGAAGATAACAAGGTGGTCTACGCCACATCTTTAAAAAACGGCGCCTTGTCCTATTATAAAAATTATTCTAATGACATTCTCTTAAATAAAAAAGCCGCCAAAAATATTAAAAAGGCCATTCGCATAGACCTAGAAAAAAACAAGGTTAAGAGATTTAATAAGAGCCTGCCAATTTATGGCCTTGGCGGTTCAATAAGGGCCTGCGGCAATATTTGTCAGGAATACTTTGACCTGCCATCTAACAGCCATCTTTACAAGGACTCTTTAAAGAGCCTGAGGAAGGACTTGCAAAACAAGGACCCAGAGCTAACAAAAACTATTTTACAAGTTGTGCCAGAGAGAATTCACACCATAGGCCCTGGAGCTATTGTCTTATATGAAATTTTTAGATACCTAAATGCTTCAGACTTGTATATAAGTAAAAACGGCGTTCGCGAAGGTTATTTAAAGGACAAACTTGCAAATAAGTAAATTAAAGGAGTAAGAAATGTCTGACGAGAAAATTAATAGTGGAGAAATTTTAGAAGAAGAGAAAAATACTCTTCAAGTCTTGGACAGAGAGCAAATAAAAAAGTCTAAGGATATTTTTAAGTATTCAAAAAACCGAGAACTTTCTTGGTTGAATTTTAATAAAAGAGTTTTAGAAGAGGCCTTAGACCCTGCTACTCCAGCCTTTGAGTCTTTAAAGTTTATAGCCATCTTCACTTCAAACCTAGAAGAGTTTTATAGAGTTAGGGTTGGATCCCTATCTGATCTTAGCTATGTCTTTAATAAAAAACTAGACAACAAAACAGGCATGAGCCCAGAAGAACAATTAGCAGCAATTTATAAGGAAACTGCTTCGCTACTTAAACTAAAAGACAGGGTCTATGAAGATGTTATAAGTGACTTAGAAAAATCTAATATCTACGACCTAGACTTTGACTACCTGACAAAAAAAGAAAAGAAGTTAGTCACTGACTACTACAAAGATTTTGTCGAGCCAGTTTTATCTCCCCAAATAATTGACTCTAGACATCCCTTTCCCTTTATTGAAAATAACAGACTTTGTATAATTCTTGAGCTTAAGGACAAAGATGACAAGGCCTATGCCCTAGTCCAAGTTCCTGACAAGATAAAGTCCTTTATAAAGCTAAATAGAGAAGATGGCCTGGCTATAATTAGGATTGAAAATATTATTAGGGCCAATATAGAAGCAACTTTGGAAAATTATCCTATAAAGAAGTCTTACATTTTTAAAGTTACAAGAAATGCAGATATTAATATAGAAGATTATTTAGAAGAAGACGAAGATATCTATAAGAAAAAAGACTACAAGAACTTTATGAAGGCCATTTTGAAAAAAAGATCCAGGCTCCAAGTTGTGGACCTAGTTGCTAATGAGCCCCTGCCAAAAAACTTGGAACATTTTTTTATAAACAACCTTCAAATTTCCCAAGACCAAATTTTTTCAAGTTCTGCTCCCCTAGTAATGGATTATGTCTTTGGCTTAGAAGACCTAGTTAGAGAAAAGGATTTAGAAAAGCTTCTCTACAAGCCCTTTAGCCCACAGACAAATCCAATGATAGACAAAAATAAAAGTCTATTGGACCAGGCCTTGGAAAGAAATTTTCTTTTTATCTACCCTTACGAAGACATTGACCAATTTATCCAGCTTTTAGACCAGGCTGCAAGAGACCCTAGGGTTTTTGCTATTAAAATTACAATTTACAGATTGGCAAAAAATTCTAAAATCGTAAGAAGTCTTTTAAGAGCCTTAGACAATGGCAAGGAAGTTACTGTTGTAATGGAACTCCAAGCCAGATTTGATGAAGAGTCAAATATAAATTATTCTGAAGTCTTAGCAGATGCAGGTTGTAATATAATCTACGGCATTGAAGGCTACAAGATCCACTCAAAAGTTATGCAAATTTCCCTAGAAGACCAAGGTCAAATAAAATTTATCAACCAAATTGGAACAGGCAACTACAACGAAAAGACTTCAAGGCAGTACACAGACTTAAGCCTAATAACAGCTAACCAAGATATATCAACAGATGTGTCTAATCTCTTTAAAAATATTAATATTGGCAATGTAAATGGCTACTACCAAAGTCTATTAGTCTCTCCTGTCTCTTTTAAAAGCAGACTTATGGACCTAATAGACAGGGAAATTGAGAAAAAAGAAAGAGGCAGAATATTTTTTAAATACAATTCCTTTACTGACAAGGACCTAATTATAAAACTTTGTCAGGCCTCAATGGCTGGCGTCCAAGTTAGACTTATAATCCGCGGGATCTCTTGTATGAGACCAGCTGTCTCAGGTTATACAGACAATGTTGAAATAAGGTCTATTGTCGGCAGGTTTTTAGAACACCCTCGAATTTATATTTTCGGCGATGGCGATGAAGCCCAAGTCTTTATTGGCTCAGCTGACCTAATGACTAGAAATACTGAAAAGAGAATTGAAGTAACTAGCCCAATAAAAGATCCACTTGTAAAAGAAAAAATTATAGCCTATATGGAAGGCCAATGGGCTGACAATACCAAGGCCAGAATTATGACCAAACATGGAATCTATGAAAAAATTCCTCTTTCTGAGTCAGATATCCTTATAAACTCCCAAGATTCTTCTATGGACCAGGCTATAATAAATGCAAAAAGTATTCCTATAAGAAATGAAGCAAATGATCCTAATAAAAATAAGGAGACTCAAAGAAAAAAATCTCCTTGGCAGAGCCTTTTAGATTTTTTCGCCAATATTTTTAAAAAGTAGCAATAATTCTTTGTCCTTACTTAAAAACCTCTAAAAGTTTTTACTATAAATTAATTTTTCTTGCAAGGACTGAAGATATCCTATATAATTTATTTTAATTTTAAAAATAGAGGTGTAAAAATGGCATTAATATTACCAGCAGGCTATGACCCTGTTTTAACTATAAGAGAAACCCAAGAGGCTATAAAATTTATTAGAGATCTTTTCCAAAAAGAATTTGGCAGGCAGATGAACTTAGAAAGAGTTTCTGCTCCACTTTTTGTAGAAAAATCTTCTGGACTTAATGACAACTTGTCTGGAATTGAAAGACCAGTTCGCTTTGACATTAAAGACATCCAAAGAGAGGACATTGAAGTTGTTCAATCTCTAGCCAAATGGAAGAGAATGGCCCTAGCAAAATACGGCTATAAGCCTGGGGAAGGCCTTTATACAAATATGAACGCCATTAGAAGAGACGAAGACTTAGACAACCTCCACTCATCTTATGTTGACCAATGGGACTGGGAAAAAGTTATAAGTAAAGACCAAAGGACCAAGGAAACATTAAGAGATGCAGTTAGAACTATTTTCAAGGTTATCAAGCACCTAGAACACGGAGTCTGGTACAAGTATCCCCAGGCAGTAAATAAATTAGCTGATGATATTTTCTTTATCACATCAGAAGAACTTTTACAAAAATATCCTGACAAGACTCCCAAGGAAAGAGAAGATTTAATTGCCAAAGAATATGGCTGCGTCTTTATTGAAGAAATTGGCAGCAGGCTTTCAAACGGAAAGCCTCATGACGGTAGGGCCCCAGACTATGACGACTGGTCCTTAAATGGAGATATATTATTTTGGTTTGAGCCACTAAAGTGCGCCTTGGAAATTTCTTCTATGGGCATAAGAGTTGACGAAGAAGCCTTAGAAAGACAATTGGAACTTGCTAACTGCCAAAATAGAAAGTCCTTTGACTACCACAAAAAACTTTTAAATGGAGAGCTTCCTTACACCATTGGCGGCGGCATTGGCCAATCTCGTCTTTGTATGCTCTTACTTAAGAGGGCCCATGTTGGCGAAGTCCAAGCCTCAATTTGGCCAAAGGAAATGATTGAGACTTGTGCTGACCACAAAATTTATCTTTTATAAAAACCAATGTAATTAATTCCCTGAGTATAAGCTTGGGGAATTTTTTTATAAATTTTTCCATTAAAAAACTAAGTCTCTTAAACTTAGTTTTAAAATTTATTTAATTTCCAAGGCCATTTGGTTTTTGTTTACTTCTCTTTCCTCTTCTTCTCTTACCTTTTTATAACAAGACCTGCAAAGAGGTTCGTATTCGCTTTCTGCTCCAATAAGGACCCTGTCTCCGCCTGCTACCTTCCTGTGAGAAACCCAGGCGTCAACTCCACACATGGTACAAACTGCGTGGTGCTTGTTGACATAGTCTGCATAGGGCATTAGCTCTTTAATTATTTCAAAGGCTTCAGCATTGTAGTCCATGTCAAGACCTGCAAGAACAACTGTAAGACCACGGTCTAAAATTTTTAAAATCCCCTGTCTAACTTCTTCGCCTTGGCCTGATAAAAATTGGACTTCATCTATGCCAATAACCTGAAGATTTTTTTCTTCTACGTCCTTAATTATTTGGTCAATTGTCTTTACACAAGTTGCTGCTAAGCCTTCTTCGTTGTGGACAGTAATTCTGTCTCCACCTCTGGTGTCAACTAAAGGTTTGTAGGCGCCAACCTTGTAGCCAGCAATTTTAAATCTGTTTAAATCTTTTTTTAAGCTAGATGTCTTTCCTGAAAACATTGAACCTGTATGAATAATAAGTTTTCCTTTGTATTGATGCATTTTTTCACTTCCTTATTTCTTATTATAAAAAAAATTATTTTATATTCAAGACTTGTAAATTTTCACCTACTGTGCTTAGGTCAGAATTTTTTCAAAAAACATTTTTATTTTTCTGCTATACTTAATATAAAAGGAGGTTCAAATGCTTGTAGGAATTGATATTGGTGGTTCTAATATTGACGGAGTCTTAGTTGATGGAAATAAAATTTTAAAAATCGTAAAAAATCCTGTAGACAAAGACAATTTATTGGCCACTATAAAGACAGCTATTTTTCAGTTAACTGCTGACCAAGATGTAGAAAAAATTGAAAGAATAAATTTATCTACAACCTTGTCTACCAATGCCATAATTGAAAATAAAATTTCTGAGGTCTTAGTTATAATCCAAGAAGGACCTGGCATGGTTAATGATTTCGAGGAAAAAATTCCCTATTTAGAAAACTTTGACGGCTATGTTGACCATAGAGGCAAAACAGTTGTGGACTTTGATGTGGGAAAAGTTGTAGAAATAAAAAATAATGAGGCTTATAAAGATATTGACAGCCTAGCCTTGGTTACAAAATTTTCTACTAGAAATCCGGAGGTTGAAAATAAATTAAAAGACCTGCTTGCAGATGATTTTTCATATATTTCTCTAGGCCACAAAATGTCTGGCAGATTAAACTTTCCAAGGCGAGTTTATTCAAGCTACTTAAACTCAGCTGTTGCCAAAGTTTTTGTTAGCTTTGCAGAAAATATTCAAAAAGCCTTGGCCCAAGAAAAAATTTTCGCTCCCCTTTATATATTAAAGGCAGATGGGGCAACAATGACTTTAGAAGAAGGAAAGGATAGACCTATTGAATCGATTTTATCTGGCCCTGCTGCTTCCTTTATGGGCATGACAGCCTTGAGCCAAAGTAAAGACGATGAAATTTATTTAGACATTGGTGGCACAACTACAGATATTTTCTTTTTAACAGATGGTCGTCCTCTTTACCAGCCTCTTGGCATGGAAATAAAATCTATGAAGACCCTAGTCAAAGGCCTTTATAGCAAATCTATCGGCTTAGGTGGTGACTCTTATGTCCGCCTTGAAGGTAAGCAAATTAAAATTGGTCCTGAGAGAAAAGATAGGCCCCTAGCCTTTGAAGGTAACTATCTAACCCTAACTGATGCCTTTAACGCCCTTGGTCTTTCAGACCTTGGAGATGTAAATAAATCTATAAGTGGATTAAAAATCTTAGGAGACCAAATGGATTTAGCTTATAAAAAACTGGCAGAAGAAATTTTAAATAAGGCTGCGAAAATTATTTTCGATGAAGTAAAATCTGACCTAGAAAAAATAAATTCTAAGCCTCTTTACACAGTAAAAGAAGTTTTGGAAAATAAAAAACTTCAGCCTAAGAAGATAAAATTAATTGGCGGTCCTGCTAAAGCTCTGGCTCCCTTTATTGAAAGTGCCTTTGGCCTTGAGACTCAAGTTCCAAAATATTTTCAAGTTGCCAACGCCTTGGGAGCCTGTCTATCAAAGCCAACCTTTGAAGCAAACTTACAGGCCGACACTAAGAGGGGCTATGTAAATATTCCTGAACTAGGTATTTATAAAAAAATTCCTGGCACTTTTGATTTAAAGGCTGGAGAAGAATTAATTAAAGAAGAAATTTTAAAAAAAGCTAGGGACCTTAAACTTGAAGATCCACAAGTTGAAATTTTAGAGGCCTCGTCTTTTAATATGGTTGACTATTATTCTTTTGGACGAAATATTCGCATCAAGGCCCAAATCCAAGGAGGGCTTTTGTATAATTTATGGGACCAAGGTGATTGTAATGACTAAAGATAAATTAGGGCTAGTATTCTTTCCTGCCTTTGACTGGGCCATAAGTCCAGACCATCCAGAGAGAGAAGAAAGACTTTTATATACTATGGACCAACTTATGGAAGAAGGCATAGAGGACCTAGACCAAATTCAAATGTACAAACCTGACATTGCTGAGCCAAAAGACATTGAAAGAGTTCACTTTTGCGTGCCAGATGTTAAGTCTCGCCTAAGTAAGTCCCATTTAGTTTCTATTGGCGGAGTCATCAAGGCCTTTGACTTATATTTTTCTGGTCAAGCTTCTAAGGCCTTTGCCCTTGTTAGACCGCCAGGCCACCACGCCCACAAAATCGTCTACGGAGACCGTGGTTTTTGTATAGCCAACATTGAAGCTGTTGCCCTAGAAAAAATGAGACAAAAATATGGAAATTTAAAAGTTGCCATTGTAGACACTGACTGCCACCACGGAGATGGAACAGAAGATATTTATTATAATGACAAGGACACTTTATTTATTTCCATCCACCAAGACGGCCGAACTCTTTTTCCTGGCACTGGTTATCTTGACGACCTAGGCGGACCTTCTGCCTATGGCTACAATATAAATATTCCCCTGCCTCCTCAAACTGGAGATTCAGGCTTTTTATATGTTCTAGAAAATGTCATTATGCCAATTCTCGATGACTTTAAACCTGACCTAATAATAAATTCTGCTGGCCAAGACAACCACTATTCTGACCCGCTAACCTCGATGAATTTTTCTGCCCAAGGTTATGGCAGGCTTAATAAAATTTTAAATCCTGACCTGGCAGTTTTAGAAGGTGGCTATTCAATTGAAGGAGCCCTTCCCTATGTAAACTTGGCCATAGTTCTTGCCATGGCGGGCTTAGATTTTTCTCATATAGTTGAGCCTGACTTTAATCCATCTAAAGTTGCCCAAGACCCTAAGGTCACAGCCTATATCAAAAATATTTCTAGAGAAGTTATGTATAGGTGGAAAAACAAAGAAGCCCTGGCCAAAGAAGTTTTTGCAGATGCCAAAGTTGTAAGAAAGGAAAAGCAAATTTACTATGACACAGATGGAATACTAGAAAAACAAAGTCGCTACTTCCACAGGTGCACGTCTTGTTCAGGCCTTGATATAATTCATTCAGAAGACGACAGGCTGACCTTTGTAAAGGCGATAACTATTCCAAGAGATGCCTGCCAGGCTTGCGAAGAAAAAGCCTATGAAGAATTTTCCAAATCAAAGGAGCATTTTAACTTTGTCTACTTGCAAGACAAGAAAAACGACAAGTACTTGAGCAAATAAAAATTAAAATTTACAAAGACAAACCCAGAAGAATTTTTCCTCTGGGTTTTCTTAAATCTATTTATCTGTCCTTGCAATTAATTTTTCTGCAACTCTTAGACCGTCAACTGCTGCTGACATAATGCCACCTGCATAGCCTGCCCCTTCTCCTGCTGGATAGATGTTTTTTATAGAAGATTCAAAGTTTTCGTCTCTTAAAAGTCTGACTGGTGACGAAGACCTGGTTTCTGGTCCCTTTAAAATCGTTTGAGGATTATCAAAGCCAGAAATTCTCTTTCCAAAAACTGGAAGAGCTTCTAAGAGAGCCTGGCCCACAAAGTCTGGCAGACATTTTTCTAAATCTGATCCCTTAAAATCTGCAATAGTAGTTTGAGGAATTTTATAGCCGCCCATTAAATCAAAAGCCTTTTTTTCATAAGTTTCTTGGAGATCACAACCAGCAAGGGGATGGTCTGATGGAAAGTCTTCCTTTCTCACATCTACTAAAATTCCTGCGTTGGCAAATTTTTCATCTCTGGCGTGGTAGGACATGCCGTTAGTTAGCACTTGGCCTGGGGCAGATGACGATAAAATAACTCGACCACCTGGACACATACAAAAACTATAAACTCCCCTACCTGCCTGAGTCTTTGTCGAAAGTTTATATTCAGCTGGCCCTAAGATTTCAGCAAGACTTGAATTTCCATACTGGGCCTTATTTATTAATTCCTGCTGGTGTTCAATTCGAACTCCCATGGAAAATTGTTTTTGTTCCATGGAAAGCTTTCTTTCGTAGAGCATTTTAAAAGTGTCTCTAGCTGAATGACCTAAGGCCAAAATTAAATGGTCTACTTCCATTTCTTCTCTTGTACCATTTTTTTCAACTAATATAGACCTAACTTTATTTGCTTCATCTAACTTTATGTCAACAAGCTTGGTTGAAAATAAAACTTGGCCGCCTAAGTTTATAATTTCATTTCTAATGTTTTTTACAACGCCCTTTAAAAGGTCTGTGCCAATGTGGGGCTTGTGCTTGTAGAGAATTTCTTCTGGCGCTCCAAAATTTACCAGTTCTTTAAGGACTTTTTGGATTCTCGGATCTGAAATTCCTGTTGTCAATTTCCCATCAGAAAAAGCTCCCGCACCTCCTTCACCAAATTGAACATTAGACTCTGCTTTAAAATCTCCACCTGCCCAAAAATTTTCAACGTCTACAGTTCTTTGGTCAACATCTGTACCTCTTTCAATAATTAGAGGCTTGTATCCCATTTGCGCAAGTAAAAGGCCTGCAAAAATTCCAGCTGGACCAAAGCCAACTACGACAATTCTCTTATCCTTTGAAAGATTTTCCTCTGGCCAGACATAGGTCCTATCTGGTGCAAGATCTAACTTTAAAGATTTTTTGCAAGTAAAGTCAATGGTGTAGACAAACTTTATGGCAGATTTTTTTCTGGCGTCTATTGACTTTCTAACTAGCTCATAATCACTTATGTCAGAAGTTTTTATCCTAGCCTTTTTGGCAATTTTCTCTATTAATTTATCTTCACTTTCTCTTAGGTCTAGTTTTATTTCGTTAATTCTATATTTCTTCTTCATTGTATATTCCTTTTTATATTCTAAATCTAATGATAACAGATTTTTTAACTTTCTACACTTGGCTTTTTATATTTTTTTAATTTTTCCAAGGCCTAGCTAGGCTTTTTTATTTTATAAAGTCTTTGCTATAATTATTTCTTTGTACTATAATTATTTTTACGACAAATTTTTTAAAGGAGGTAAAAATGAAAGAATTAGACAAAAATTTTATTACTCAAGGCAATATCAGTAAAGTTATAATGACCCTGTCCCTGCCTTTGATGTTTAACAACTTAATTAGAACTTTATACAATCTTACAGACGGACTTTTTGTAGCTAGACTTTCAGCTGAAGACTTTGCAGCTACGTCCTTCGTTTGGCCTTTAAATTCAATTTTCATTTCTATAGGCATTGGAATTGGAATTGGTGCAACGTCTTTAATCTCCCAACAACTTGGAGCAAAAAATTATAAAAAGGCCGACATCTATGCAGACAATACAATTTTAATGATTTTTATCCTGGGAATTTTAACCTCTTTTTTAGGTTATTTAACTGCCCCAACTTTTTTATACTGGATGGGCGCCAGAGACAGCTTTTTAATTAAAGCAACAACCTACCTACAAATTTCCTTTTTCGGTTTGTTTTTTGACTTTATGTTTTTTGCCTACCAAGCTATTTTAAATGCAGAGGGCATGACCAAGGATATAACTAGAATGAGTGTCCTTTCGTCTCTAGTAAATGTAATTCTAGATCCAATTTTTATTTTTGAAAGAGTTCCCCTTCTTAACCTACCTGGTCTCAACTTGGGAATTTCTGGAGCTGCTTGGGCGACAATTGCATCAAAGTTTGTCCTTATGCTTTTGGCCATGCGAACAGTCCATAGCAGATCAAATATTAGAATTTCCTATAAAAATAATCAAAGAGACCTTAAGGTAATGAAGGAGATTGGAAAAATCGCCTTCCCAACAGCAGTTGGTTATTCAGGATCATCCTTTGGCTTTACTGTTATGCACGGCTTTATCCAATCCTTTGGCACTAACACTATGGCAGCCTTTGCAATTGGAAATAGGGTCACTGACCTAGTTACTCAACCACAAATGGCTATTGGAACTGCCCTTACTTCAATTATTGGCCAAAACATTGGAGCTGGAAATATAGAAAGAGTAAAAGAAGTTTTTAAGAAGGCCATGCTAATAGTTTTATCTATTTCCCTAGTGTCTTCTCTAATAGTTTTATCCTTCCAAAGCCAGCTTTTAAAATTATTTATCAAAGATGGGTCTGACCCAGAAATTTGGAGACAGGCTTCTGAATATATAGTCTTCTCAGCCTTTATAATATTTTTTATGGGCTTTTATTCAGGCTTTACTGGCTACTTCCAAGGAATTGGTCAAACTAAGTATTCTATGTTTATGTCCATAGGCAGACTTTGGTTTATTCGTCTTCCACTAATTTGGTCTTTAAACACTTTTACAAACCTAGGGCCAAGGGGAATTTGGATTTCCATGGTAGTTTCAAACTTTTTAACCTGCCTTTACGCCTATATTGTCTATAAAAAAATAAACTTGAACAAATTAGCCCCTAAAGCTTAAAATATTTCACTTTAACCTTTTACTTTTTACCTTAATTGGTTATACTAACTATAGATTAAGAAAGGTAAAAACTTAATGAAGAGAAAATTAATTAATATAGTTGCCAATACAAATTTCGAAACACGAAAAGTCAGGCAAGATTTAGAAGACAAATTAATAAAAAGAGACTATAAAATCTCTAAGACCTTTGACCACGAGGCAGAACTTACTATTTCTATTGGAGGCGACGGGGCTTTTTTAAAGGCCATCCACAATAACCGCTTTCCAAGAATGCCAATAGTTGGAATTAATACTGGCACCCTAGGCTTCTTCCAAGAAATTTCTCCTGAAGAAATTGATGAGTTTCTAGACCTTTATGAAAATAGAGACTATTACGAAGAACAATCTTATATGCTTAGGGCAGATGTCTATACAAAAAATAGAAAGTTTACCCTTCACGCCATTAACGAAGTTATTTTAAAGGGTAAGGACTCAAAGATAATTCAAATGGCTGTTGAAATTGATGAGAACCATTTACAAAACTTTGCTGGAGATGGAATTATGGTTTCAACTCCAATTGGATCAACTGCCTATAACTTTTCCCTAGGTGGAGCCATAGTCTATTCGACTTTAGAGTCCCTGCAAATGACTCCAATCGCCCCACTAAATTCAAGGGCCTACAGGTCATTAAAGTCTCCAATAATAGTTCCAGGGCAAACAAAAATTTCCCTAAAGCCAACTTCTAGATATAGAAATGGCAGCCTCTTTGTTGTAGATGGCAGCGAAAAAGAATTTTGGGATCTTTTGCGAGTTGACATCACCATGTCTAACAAGTACATTAGGCGCCTGGTCTTTAAAAAAGATTTTTACTGGCACAACTTAAAAGATAAATTTCTATAAGAAAAAACCTATCAAAGCAAGGACGATCTTGCTGAGATAGGTTTTGTTTTAATTTTAAGAATCTATTTGACTTTTCTCTTTTGAAAAAATATAATTTAGTTAGAAAGTATGATTTTCTAACTAAGGAGGCTTTATTATGTTAGTTGAATTAAAATCAAAATCTCAAGTGACTATTCCAAAAGAAATAGTAAAGACTATGAACTTGAAACAAGGCAGCCAATTTGAAATAAGTGAAGACCAAGGAAAAATTGTCCTTGTTCCAGTAACAATTTATCCTGACCATGTTATTAAAAATTTAAAGGCTGAAGTTAATGAAATTAAAGAGTCAATAAAAAATGGAAAACAACCAGTTTTTGATTCTCTTGATGTCCTTTTTGAAGACTTGGACAAGTAATGGCTTATAAAATTACTTATTCTAAAGCTTTTAAAAAACATTATAAGAGCCTATCTGATTCAGAAAAGAAACAAACTAAGAATAAAATAAAATTTTTTGTAGAAGATCCTAGACACCCTTCCTTGCGAACTAAAAAAATTCAAGGAGCTGATGGTATATGGGAATCTTCTATTAATATGGACATTAGAATAATTTGGTTTTATGAAGGCGATGACTTAATTTTTCTCTTAGACATTGGCCATCATAAAATCCTAGATAAATTTTAAATCTCCCCTGTTAAATTAACAGAGGAGATTTTTTTATTTTATATATTATTTAAAATTGAAATCATTAGGTCTCTGGCTATTGGGGCTGCAACTTTTCCTCCTGAGCCACCTTGTTCAACTATAACGGCAATTGCAACTTGGGGATTTTCTGCTGGGGCAAAACCTATATACCAGGCGTGGGTGTTTTCAGTTTCGTTTTCAGCTGTTCCAGTTTTTGATGCAACTTGAACACTTTTTATCGCTGCATTTCTACCAGTTCCCTCGTTGGTTGTTTTCACCATTAGGTCCTTAATTTCTCTAGCGACTTCTGGGTCCATGGCCTTAGAAAGTTCTTTCTTTTCCAAATCCTTAACTAAGTCGCCATCAGAATTTCTAATTTCCTTAACTACATGAGGTTCCATAATTATTCCGTCGTTTGCTACTGCTGCTGCCGTCAAAGCCATTTCCATAGGCGTTGCTAAAACCCTACCTTGGCCAATGGCTGATGCAGAAACTTGGTTAATATTTGTTGTAGAGTTGTAGTTTAGTGTAGACTTAGACACCTTTAGTTCAAAGGGAAGGTCTTTTTCAAACATAAACTTTCCAGCAACACTGGCAAATTTAGTCATGCCTACATCTTGGATCTTCTTTACGAAATAAGTGTTTAAAGAAGAAGTAAAGGCCTTGTCTAAAGAAATTTTTCCGTATTTTTTTTCTGTTGCGTCCTTGTATTCATAGCCATCAATTATTTGGCTGCCTGTGTGGTCGTAGTCAAGGTCAATGCCCTGGTCTAAAATTGCTGCAGTTGAAATGACCTTCATTACAGATCCAGGTGGATATAGGCCGTTAATGGCCCTGTTAAATAAAACTGAATCAGGGTTTTGGCTAATTTCTTCCCAGTTTTCTTGGACCTTATTCACATCAAAGGTGGGTTTTGAAACCAGACAATAAATTTCTCCAGTTGTTGGATTTAAGGCCACAACTGCTCCCTTGTTTTCTCCAAGTAGGTCTGAAGCCTTTTTTTGAATTTTAGAATCAATAGTCAACTTAATTGAATTTCCAACTGATTCTTTTTCAAAATATTTTTTAACAGCTTCAACAATGCCTGCTTTATTTTGGTTGGTAAGATAGGTATCCATAGAAAGTTCAAGACCCGATTTTCCAAGATTTGGATAAGTGTAGCCAATTATGTGAGAATAAAGTTCAGGATATAAATAATCTCTCTTTATTCCATCTTCTGTCTTTGTATTTTGAACCAAGGCTAAATTGTTTCTGTCATAAAATTCTCCGCGAATTACATTTTCAGCTTCTAATCTGTTTCTCTTATTTTGGGCTGATGTCCTATAGGCCTCGCCTTGGAAGACCATAAAATAAGAAATATAAACTGTTAGGCCAATTAATAAAATTACTATGCCACTTAGGAGAATTAAAATTCTTCGTCTTTCTCTATCACTCATAGGCTGGCTCCGATTCTATAGGCTTGTGCTTTAGTTCCTCTGAACAAACCTGCAAAATTCCCAGGGCTATAAAGGATGTAAACATAGATGTCCCTCCATAGGAAATAAATGGCGTCGTTATCCCTGTCATAGGAATAAATTTAGTAACTCCACCTATGGCCAAAAATGTTTGGATGCCAAAGGAAATGGCTATGCCAATGGCTAAAATCCTGTAGAAGGGATGCCTTTGAACAAGAGCAACCTTAAAGGCCCTGTAAACTAAAATTAAAAACATCATAATAACTCCAATGCCAGTTAAAACTCCTAGCTCTTCACAAATTGCTGCAAAGATAAAGTCTGAAGACACAACTGGAATAAGTTTTGGATAACCTAGGCCTAGGCCCACTCCAGTAAAACCTCCAGATGAAATTGCAAAGAGGGATTGGAGAATTTGGCCCCCTGCTTCAGACCAAGGATCTAGCCAAATATTAAATCTCTTTCTAACGTGGGCAAATTTAAAATACCCCAGGCTAACTGCTAAAACCGTAAGGACAATAGAAAAGAAAATTAATCCCCTCTTGTCCTCATAAATAAATTGGATACCCATAAAGATAGCCAAAAACATTACAGCAGTTCCCAGGTCCTTTTGTAAAAATAAAAATCCAATAAAGAGATAAACTATGCCCATCATAATAACAGATGAGTATTTTACATTTTCATAGTACTTCTTGTTGTAATAAAATGAGGCAATAATAAAAATAAGGGCTAGCTTTATAAACTCAGCAGGCTGGAAGGAAAATCCACTGCCTGGACTGCCGTCGCCGCCAATTATAATCCAGTTTTTAGATCCATTGTAGACCTTACCAAAGACCATAGTCGCTAGGAAAAGTCCCAAAGACAAAAGAATAAGCGGCGTCATTAGCTTGTCCCAAATATCTACATACTTAATTAAAAAATAGGTAGCAAAAAATCCCCCTATGGAAATAAGGGCCCAAACCAAGTGTTTAATGCCTAGACTTTGGTCTATGGAGAAATTCATAATAGCTCCAATAGAAACTAGCATGGACACAATCATAAATATATAGCTGTCACCTGAAGTTACTTTTTCTAAAAGAATATTTGAAATATAAAGTAGGGCTATTAAGGCTGAAGCATATATGCCCATTGCCTTTGATGCCTCCTCGTCCTTGTAGAACATTAAAAGACCAATAGCCAATATATCAAATAACAAAAGTAAATTTCTAGGTTTTCTAAGTTTAGTAATTCTCGTTAGCATAATTATCCTATCTATTTACAAACATAAATTGAACTTTTCCCACAGAAATTAAATCTCCGTCAACAATTTCCACAACATTGTTTTCAATGTCATTGCCATTTAAAAAAGTTCCATTTGCAGATCCTAAGTCTTCTAAATAATAATAGCCATCTGCTAAAAATATTTTCATGTGGCTTTTAGAAACAACCCTGTCCTTAATAAAGACGTCATTTCTAGACCCTCTGCCAACTGTTATCTCGCCAACAATTGGATAGTACTCTTGCATTTTAAAATCAAGTTGGTCTAGCCTGTTAATGACCTTTAAATAAGCCACATCAGTTTTTGGCGTCATTGAAACTGACGACCTTATGTCTAGATAAATTAGTCTAATAATATTTAAAATAAATAAGTATATGATTACAATGAATACATACCTAAGTACTAATGATAAAATCTCAAACATACTTGCCTCCATTATAGGTCTATTTTATCATATTTGCCCATTAAAATAAATATTTGTATATATTCTTAGCTTTATGATAAACTAACTTTGTGAGGTTGATATGAAAATTACAAAAGTAGTCCAACAAAAAAACGATAAAAATAGATTTTCTCTCTTTTCAGGAGATGAATACGTCGGCTCAGCTACAGCAGAAAACCTAAGCCCCTACGGCTATGGCGAATTTGAAATATCTGATGCAGACTTTAAAAAGCTAATGGACCAAGACGACTTAGAAAAAGCTACAAACAAGTGCATTAGATACCTGGCCCGAGCTATGAAGACAAAAAAAGAAATTATAGACTATCTCTACAAAAACAAGGTCCCAGTAGAAATCCACGATCTAATTATTGAAAGACTAGAAGACCTTGGACTTATAGATGATAAAAGATATTTAGAAATGTACTTAGACGAAAGATTTAACTACTCAACTGACGGGTCTTTGAAAATAAAAAACAAGCTCTTTCTCAAGGGCTTTTCATCAGCTGAAGTTGATCCCTATCTAGAAGAATACAGAGACAAGGAAGAAGAAAACCTAAAAGACCTAATGGCAGCAACTAAAAAGACATCCCGAGGCAAGGACAAAAACAAAATGATCAGATACCTCATGAACAAGGGCTATCCCTATCCAATGATTTCCGACCTAATAGGAGCCTACTTTACAGATGACTAAATCTTCCTACTATGTTTACATCTTAAAATGTTCAGACGACAGTCTCTACACAGGAATCACTACAGACTTAGACCAGAGAATTGAGACCCACAATAAAAAACAAGGTGCCAAGTACACCAGAGGAAGAACTCCAGTTACTTTAGTTTACTGCGAAGAAGGCCACGACAAGTCTTCTGCCTTAAAAAGAGAAATTCAAATAAAAAAATTAAGTCGCAAACAAAAAGAAAAACTTATAAAAAATACAGTTCATAAATTAACGCCCTAGAAAATTCTAAGGGCCTTTTTTATGTCTTGCAAAATAATCATCCCCCGGCGTAGCCGGGGGTTTTTCTAATGCGGCCCAAAGGGCCTGTATTACCAGCCACGCCTCAATGGCGTTGGTTAGTTCGCCACTTGCAACTTCTACTTGCTACCCTTTAAAAGGGTCAACTACATCAAATGTTAGTTGTTCGCTTAACTGATCTTGTTTTTATTGGTTTTGGATATATTCTTGGATTGCTTTTGCATTTTTACCTGCTGTGTCTACATAATATCCTCTACACCAAAATTGTCTTCCTCTGTATTTATATTTTAAATTTCCCCATCTTTCATATATCATTATGCTACTCTTTCCTTTTAAAAATCCCATAAAACTTGATACTGATAGTTTTGGTGGTATTTCTACTAACATATGAATATGATCTGGGCATACTTCCGCTTCTATTATGTTTACTTCTTTCAAACTACATAATTCTCGAAGTATTTGTCCTATTTCTAATCTTTTGCTTCCGTAAAATTCTTTTCTCCTATATTTTGGTGCAAATACTATATGGTATTTACAGTTCCATTTTGTATGTGATAAACTATGTTTGTCATTTATTGATGACATTTTCTTACCTCCTTGATATTTTTTATTGCAGTTGGCGAACTACAATTTAATTATATATCATAGGAGGTTTTTTGTTGGTTTTTCATCGCTAAAGCTATACTGAACCCCCAGTCTAACTGGGGGTTTTCTTCTTACAATAAAAACCTGCTAACAAAAGTCAAGCATAACCTGAATTTATTTTCAGGTTATTTTTATTTTCCTGATTTATTAATTTTGATCATTACAATTAAGCCGACTGTTTTTCGGCTTAGTAACATATTATTTTTATTTCTAAGCTACTTTTAATTCTGTTTTACAGGCTTTTGACTTCATAACTCTTGCATAGTAGATTCTTAAGAATTTGTTTAAGCCGGCAAATTTGCAAACTTTTTTTGCTTTTCCTTCTTTTTCTTTTTTTATCATGTAGTTATATATTTCATTTTCTGGATTTTTTGCACTCATCATACATTTCATTGCTTGGTAGCCTACTTTTCTTAGTATTGCGTTCCCTCTTTTACTTATTTTTCTTTGGTCTGCTTTAAAGTTTCCTGATTCATATGGGGGTGAATCTATCCCCATGAAGGATATTAGACTTTTTTTGTTTTTAAATTTTGATAGATTTCCAAATTCTGCTACTATTTGTACTGCTAATTTGTCTGATATACCTGAGAATTTTTTTGCTTCTTGATATTCTTCTAAGGGCTCGGATATTTCTATCATTTGTGATAAAATATTATTTAGAATCTGATTTATTTGCTTTATCAGATTTATTCCTTCTCTGATATTCGTTTCTATTTTTGAGTTATGGGAAGGTTGGGTTGAGATACTGTCCTCTGCTAATTTGTAAATGGCTTTTGCTTTGTTTACAGTTGGATGGTATCTCTTTTCTTTTGCCCATGTTTTATATTCTTCTACAAATTCTTCTTCTGTTTTTTCTAATATTAGGTCTTTATGCCACCATTTTTCTAAAAAGTCTAATAGTTTATCTTTTGAAAAGTCTCCTGATCCATGGGGGATTAGTTTTTTTATTCCTGGAAATGTTTGATGTACTGTTTGGTCTACGAAGTTCATTTGGTTGATTCTTAGATCCATGTAATGTTGGTAGTTTCTATTTAATTCTTTTAAGACTCTGTAGTTTTCTTCATCTACTTTGTAGTCTTCTAATTCTTTCCAATACATTATTCCATATTCTGCTATTTGCCTTGCGTCTATGTTGTCGTTTTTTGCTTTTCTAAAGTTTAAGGCTCGGCAAAATTGTTTCATTTTTAATGGATTTATTACTGTTACAAAGTATCCTCTATCTTTTAATTCATAAAGTATTGGTAGATGATATTTTCCTGTGGCTTCCATTGTTATTTTTACTTCTTCTTTTATTTTTTCTAGTTTCGCTAGAAATTCTTCTACTTTTGTTTTGTTTAGTGAAACATCAAATGGTTTCCAAATTATTTTACTTCCTTGTTCTAATGCACAAACTGTAAATTTTTCTTTTGATATGTCTATACCTACAGATATCATGTTTTGCCTTCTTTCTTTTTTCTTTTGTAGTTTCTACCTGCACCATTACACTCATTTTAGCTTGTGACACGGACGTTTTGCCCAACCTGCTTAACCGAATATGAATAATGAAGAGGTAGTTGACAGTTTTTATTTCGGATGTTTAAACCCTAAAACAGCCTCGTCATACTACTTCTTCATTATACAAAAATAGTGCAAGATAGGAACTACTTCCTTTCTTACACTATTTATGGTACTAAAAGAGGCCCGAAGGCCTCAATCCCCAATCCCACCCTGCCAAATCAATAGATGGTAATAAAAATAAGATTAAATCTTAAATCTTAATAAGAATACTAACATTAACCTCTTCGAAGTATCGTTCGATCTGTTTATATTAGTGTTTTTCTATTCGCCTTTGGCTAACCTAAAATTCTTTATAAATCTACCAGCCAATTAGTTCTTTGGATGGCTATATCTAAATTTCTTGCCTCCTTAGAAAGCTTGTCTGCCTTGGTCTGAAGGACTTTTGAATCTACAGTTGCAATAAACTTAATTTCTGACTTGCTATAACGATTTTGTGGAGTTGCACTTTCTGCCAGGTCCCTTAGCTTAGAAGCTAAAGAAACTAGCCCTTCCTTTTTTGCTAGAGCCTCTTGAATTGTTATGTCCAAGGGATTTCCATCTTCATCAACTAGCTGTGACTGGCTGTTGGCCTTGTGGATTTTAGCTGTAAGTTCAACTAAAGATTTGTTGGCCTCTTCCAGTGACTTAATTAATTTTTCTGGGTCCTCTTGAGCCACTTCCCCTTCTTGGACCAAAAGATTATTTCTGGCCCTATTATAAAAGTTATAAATCTTCTCTTCTAAATCTGCCTTAGTTATAAGTCCTTCTGCTATTTTCATAAGAGTCCTCCCTTGTATTTTTTTATATTCTATCACATAGGCTAATTTATAAATTACAATTCTGTTTCAAATTTTTTCAAGGACAATTTTAATCTTTAAATAAAATAACCACCCTTAGTTTTTCTACTAAGGATGGTTTTAAAGTAAAAAATTATTTTTAATAAAGTAAAAGTATGCCACTTTTCTTGGCTGCTTTTAAGCACTTTCTAAAGACGAATATTCCAAGACCTAACCAAAGAATTGAAAATATAATTAATTCTATAAGCTCACTAGAATAAGCCATTCCTGCCATATAAAGTCTACTTACATTATTTGCCATAGTCAAAGGAATAAACCTAGACACCTTTAAAATTGCAGAAGATGTAGGAATTGTATCAGTGATAAATAACAAAAGCATTTGTAAAACTAAGACTACTGCTCCAACTTTTTTAAAGTAAAGGCTTAGGCCAGATATTATTAAACCCATACCAAACATTCCAAGAGCGCAAATTAAAATTATTAGAATAAAGAAAAGTGAAAAGTACAAGTCTATTGTAAAAATAACTTTCGCCAAAAGGCTAATTATAATAATCACTAAACTTTGAACAAGGAGAGATGAAATAAATTCTCCTAAAACTATTAGCTCTATTGGATAGGCTGAGTGCATTAAATAAGGCAGGGTCCCAATTTTTGCTTCAGAATTTAAAAATGTCGACAAACTTGAAATGGCAGTTATGGAAATCATCCACAAAAAGTAACCAATAAGAAGCAGGCTTTTGTAGGACTCCATGCCATATTTTTCTCCTAGCGACTGGCCAGTATTTGAAAATAAAAATATTAATAAAAGGACAGTCATTACTACAATGTCTGAAATAAAAGAAAATTTGTAACGAAAGGTAGATTTTAAATCCATTTTAATTTTCCAAAACAAGGTCTTAAACATGGCTTCTTCCTCCCTTAAATATCTCTGAGTAGTTCTCCTTTAAAGTAAGAGAAGGATTTCCACTTATAAAGCTTCCTTCTTTGAGATAATAAATCATCTGACACATCTCTTCTACAAAGGAATAGTCGTGAGAAACTATAATAACTATCTTGTCCCTATGGACAGATAAAATTAGCTCCTTTAATATGTTTATATTTTCCATATCCAAACCCTCTGTAGCCTCGTCTAAAATTAGAACCTTGGCTTCAGAAACTAGGGAAACAAAAATTGCAACCATGCGCTTTTGCCCATGAGACAGAGTTTCGCAAAGTTTATTTTTTATTTCATCATAGAAATAAAAGATTTTCCTGTACTTGTCTATGTTTTTTGCAATTTCTTCTTCACTTAGACCCTTTAAAATTGAAAAGAAATAGACATTTTCCTCTACTGTGTTTTTCATATAGAGGTTTTTATCTCCACCTTGAACTAGGCTAAAATCTTTAATGCTAAGGCCATCAGTTAAAATAATTTCCCCAGCCTTTGGAGTTAAAAAATCCATAAGTAAATTAATAAAAGTAGTCTTGCCCCTACCATTTGGAGCTAAAATCCCATAAATTTCTCCCTCCTTAAAAGAAGCAGAAAGATTCTTTATAATTGTAGGCCCCTTTAAGTAATTATAAGTTAAATCTTGAATCTTAATTTCCATTATTCGCCTCCTTGAGTTTATAAATATTTAATTTTAAAAACAAAAATTTCCTTCATCTACTACTATATCATAAAAAAACAAATCCACTAAAAAAACTGACCTCTAGGGTCAGTCTTTTAGTATTCATCATAAACTATATCTTCTTTTTTCGGCTGCTTCTTAACTTTAAAAATCACTCCTAAGATAAGGCCGAAGCAAAGGCCGATTATGCCTAGGCCTATTAAAAGGCAGGCCATTACTATATCGTCTATATAGGCCTTGTCTGTTAGTTTTGGAATTACTCCTACAAACATTACTATGCCTACTATTAAAACTATAAGTCCTGGTAAATATTTTGGAAATCTTATTCGCTCTGTGAAGAAATGAACAGCAAAAACTACTACCATCATTGCAAGCACGGCAAATAATATCATTGTCAAATATTCATTATTGCTTTGGATTAATTCTCTAATTTTGTCCATTTTTCACCTCTTAAAGATAATTATACAATAATTCTTTTTTTATAACAACTATTTCAAATTATCTTTTAGTTCATAGGCCTTTAGTAGGTCTAGGTCGCCTTCTTCTAACATAGTTATTGAAACTAAAGCATAAGGGCCTTCTATTTTCTTCTCTAGGGCCTTTTCGTATTTTCTACTAGCCTGGTCAATTTTATATAGCTGGAAGGAATCTTTAAAGAGTAAAATTCCATAGTCATTTGACGGTGTTGGCACTGCGTCTTCAACACTTGTAAAAATTTTCGCTAGGTTTTGCAAATCAAACCTTTGGTAGCCTTGGTCTGCAAAGGTAAATCTAGACGAAACTATATAGTCCCTGTTCATTTTCTTGCCATTAATTATATAGGGAATCCTGCCCTTTAAAACTGTCAGTCCATTTTCCCTGCCTAAGGCAATGTTATAAATTGATTCTTGAAAGGTTGCATTTGATCCTAGGGATATAATTCCATCTAAGACCTTGTCATAGGAATACTGGGCTATGTCGTCAATTTTAATTTGGTTAAATCCAAGCTTAGAGCTAGTTGAATATGTGGCCCAGGTGTTTAGATTTTGGCCTGGATTTATATATTCAAGTGAAATATACTTGTCTGATAAAAATACTATCCTAAAAAAGTTTTCGATTTTCTCTTCTCTAGCATTGTTTATAGGTACTTCCTTGTCGTTTAAACAGAGCAGGTACTTGTCTTGGCCGTTTTCTCCGACTTTTTTTACACTTATCAGGTCTAAGGAGTCGGCATTTTTTACTAAGAGGCCGTCTACAAACTTAGTTGACAATTTTCCGTCCTTGGAAATAAAAACTAAACTGCCATAAGTTGAACTACTTGAGTTTATACTTCCGCTATTTTCTAAAGTTTGAAGTCTTAGGCCTAGGGCCACTGCCCAAGTGTTAGATGCCTGGTAGACCTTTTCTTCTTCAGAGTAGTGATTTTTTAGCTCTTCTATTTCTTCCTTAGATAATTTATTAGAAACTCTTTTGATTTCTAAAAGATTGTTAGAAATATTTATAACCATCCTGTCCTTTTCCAAGGCTATTAGTTCTGCTATTAGCTGGCCTTCTTTTATTATTTCAATTACAGATATTTCTTTTTCATTTAGGCTGCTCTTTACTGAAGGACTTATATTTCTAGAGTAGAGATACTTGTCTAAGTCTACTCTTATGACTTCGAAGTCAGGATTTAAATAAATATTGTCCTTGCTGGCAAAGAGATTTATGTCCAGGTGAAATAAGTCTCCTGGCTTAAAGTTTGTCTTGTTGTCGTCTAAGGATTTTATAAATTCCCAAGATCCATTAACTGGTGCCACTTCTAAACTTGGTTTGTGGGTCCTATTTATTTCTGTGTAGTTTTCAGACTGACAGGAAGTTACAAGTAAGACTAAGAAAAATACTACTAAGATTTTAAAATGTCTTTTCACTAAATCCCTCCTGTATCTTTTTTCTCTACAATATTTGCTTCAATAGTTATAGTAATTTTTGTTCCCTGGCCTAGACTTGATTCTATATCTAAGTTACCACCGTGTAGGTTTACAATTTCATCAGATATAGAAAGTCCTAGTCCTGTGTGGCTTTTTCCTAAGGCGCCTTTAAAGAATTTTTCTTTTACCCTCTTTATATTTTTTTCGTCAATGCCAATGCCTGTGTCTTCTATTATAAAGATCAGTTCATCTGCCTTAGTCCTTCTGCCACAAATTGAAATTAGTCCAGGGTCTTCAGTAAACTTAATGGCATTGTCTAAGACATTTATAAAGACTTGCTTTAGTCTGTCTCTATCTACAACCATTAATCCAAGGTTGTCCCCAAAGTCTGTTAAAAACATATGGCCAGATGCTAGGACCCTTGGCTTCATTTGCTTGACAATTTCTTCTAAGAAAAAGCTGACGTCAACTTCTTCTTTTTTAAGGCTAATCTTTCCTGAGGTAAATCTTGAAAAGTCTAAAAGCTCTTCAACCATATCTGACAGTCTGTCTGCTTCTTTTACAATGATTTCCAGTCCTTCGTCTCTAAGTTTTGGGTCAATTTTTTCTGAATTTAAAATAGTCAGAGCCCAACCCTCTATTGAAGTTAGTGGAGTCCTAAGTTCGTGACTGACAGAGGAGATAAAGTCGTTTTTCAGCTGGTCTCTCTTTATTAATTCTTCTGCCATATAATTTATTGAATTTGCAACTTGTTCAATTTCGTCATTGGAATCTATAGTCGACCTTACATTAAACTGGCCGTCGGCAATTTTTACTGCAACGTCATTTAAACTTTTTAGTGGAGTTACAATATTTTTTGCCATATACCTAGAGATTAATAGGGCAATTGAAATTGTTAAAATACCAAGACCAATAAAATAAGTAATGTATTTGATCTTAAGGCTGTTAAGTTTGTTTAGGGAAATTATCATCCTAAGGGTACCGATATTTTCGTTAGTTGAGTTAATTATTGGAGCAGACATAGCCATAACTTGATCGTCAGAGTAGTCGACCTTGCCTCTCCAAACACCTCTTTGGCCGTTTTTTGCCATAGTAATATCTGGATAGACAATTTTTTCCGTATAAAAAACACCTAGAGAGTCAAAAATAACATAGCCGTCTTGGTTAATAATTTGGACCTGGGCGTTGTTGTCGTTAAAGTACTGCCTAAAAGACGGATCTAGGATGTCCATTATGTCTAGGGATTCTGTACGAAAGACTATAGAGTTCATAGCATAGTCTAAGTTGTCTGTCATAATCCTTTCCATATTCTGATATGAAATTTTACTGGTGGCAAAAATTACAAAGGCCTCTAAAAGAATTACTACTAGGGCAATAACTGCAGTAAAACTTTTAAAGAGCCTTTTTTGTATAGAGTTTTTCATTTATTTTATGGTTCCCAAATATAGCCTACACCCCAAACTGTTTTTATATAGGCTGGTTTTGATGAATCAGCTTCGATCTTCGTCCTGAGTCTTCTAATATTTACATCTACAATTTTTGAATCGCCAATAAAGTCTTCGCCCCAAACCCTGTCTAAAATTTCGTCTCTAGAAATAGCTTCTCTTTGGTTTTCTAAAAATAAAACCATAACAGCATATTCAGTTGGAGTCAGGTCGATTTCCTTGCCGTCTTTATAAAACTTTCTTGATGCCTTGTCTAATTTAAATTGTCCAACTTCAAGTACCTTGTCATCTGAAGGTTCGTTAATGTTTCTCAGCCTTCTTTCTAAGGACTTGATTCTAAGAGTTAGCTCCCTTGGATTAAAGGGCTTAGAAATATAGTCATCTGATCCAGCTTCAAGACCTTCGATTTTGTCTATGTCTTGGTTTTTAGCTGTAACCATAATAATACCAACTTCTCTTTCCATAGCCCTTAACTGCCTACAAACTTCAAAACCGTCAATGCCTGGAAGCATAACATCTAAAAGGACAATATCGGGATTTTCATTTTTTGCAAGGTCTATTCCTTCCTCGCCGCTGGCAGCTTCTAAAACCTCAAAGCCTTCCATTTCTAAATTTATTTTTTCAAACTTTCTTATAGTTTCTTCGTCTTCAACTATTAATATCTTTGTCATTATACTTCTCCTAGACTTTTAAATTCAAAGCCTTCATCTTTTAGATCTCTTATAATTTGTCTCAAAGAACTTACAGTATTGGTCTTAGCATTGGTGTCGTGCATTAGAGATAAAATTACATTGTAACCCTTCCTAGTTGAGTCAAACTTGTTAACTAGGTAGTCAACAGATGGATTAGCTCCTTCAGCATCTCCATTTAATACATTCCAATCAAAGTAAATGTAGCCCATGGATTCAACTTTTTCTACAAAGGCCTCCTTGTTCTTTCTCCAAGATCCACCTGGAAACCTATAGAGATTTGTAGAAAAGTTTTCACCTAAAACACTTTTTAGACTTTCTGCTGCCTTATTAATATCTGCTTCCAAGGCCTCTGGGCTGGAATAAATATTTTTATAGTCGTGTGAATAGGTGTGAATTGCAACTGTATGGCCTTCATCATAAACCCTTTTTAAAACATCTGGAAAATTAAGGGCATTTTTTCCTACTACAAAAAACGTGGCCTTGACATCTTCTTCTTTTAGAATATCTAAAATCGCCTCAGTAGACTTTGAAGATGGTCCGTCATCAAAGGTTAGGAAAACTTGTTTTTTCAAATAAGCCTGCTTGGCCCCCTTGCCCATAGAGTTTAGCTTCATTTTTTCTAGCCTGTACTTAGATAGGTCTTCTAGCTCAGCAGCTTTTTCATAGCTAGCAAAAGCTATTTCCTTGTTGATATTTTCAACTGTAGAATTTTCTAAAATCCTTATGGCATTTCTCTCATTTTTACTTAAATTTTCATTGTCCTTGTCGATATAAGTTGAAACATTGTGGTCCTCTATTTTTGGTTTAGCAATAGCAGTTCCAAGTTTCTTAAAAAGACTAACGATTACAGCAATTAAAAGTATTAAAATCAAAAGAGCCAAAAGTCTTCTTATCATATAAACTTGTTTTTTGTTTTTTCTCTTTCTTTCCATAATTCACCTCAACTAATACTATCTATAGTATATACTAATTTTAGCTTAAAATCCTTACAAACTGTTAACAAGTTTAAAAAAAGACCTCCAAGTTTTCTTGAAGGTCAAAAGTGTTTTATTTGTTTGGATAAAGGACTTCCTTGCCACCCATATAAGGTTGTAAAACTTTTGGAATTCTAATTGAGCCGTCAGCTTGGACCATATTTTCTAAAAAGGCAATTAGGGCCCTTGGAGTTGCAACAACTGTGTTGTTTAAAGTGTGGGCAAAGTAATTTCCCTTTTCTCCCCTAACTCTAATACCCAGTCTCCTAGCTTGGGCATCGCCTAAGTTTGAACAAGATCCAACTTCAAAGTATTTCTTTTGTCTTGGTGACCAGGCTTCAACGTCAACTGATTTTACCTTTAAGTCTGCCAGGTCTCCAGAACAACATTCTAAGGTCCTAACAGGAATTTCTAAGGACACAAAGTAGTCTACAGAATTTTGCCAAAGTTCGTCATAAAAGGCCATTGAATCTTCTGGCTTGCAGATAATTACCATTTCTTGTTTTTCAAATTGGTGGACCCTATAAACTCCTCTTTCTTCAATGCCGTGGGCTCCAACTTCCTTTCTAAAACAAGGTGAATAAGAAGTCATCTTTAGAGGCAGGGCATCTTCGTCAGTAATTGAATTAATAAACTTTCCAATCATTGAGTGTTCAGAAGTTCCAATTAAATACAGGTCTTCTCCTTCGATTTTGTACATCATATCTTCCATTTCATTAAAGGACATAACTCCAGTAACAACATCAGCACGAATCATAAATGGTGGGATATTATAGCTATAACCTCTGTCTATCATAAAATCTCTGGCATAAGAAGTTAAGGCTGAGTGAATTCTAGCTACGTCTCCTTGGAGATAATAAAAACCATGGCCTGATGTAGATCTTGAAGAATCTAGGTCAACACCATTAATTGATTCCATAATGTCAATGTGGTGGGGAATTTCAAAATCTGGAACAAGAGGCTCGCCGTATTTTTTTACTTCAACATTTTCGCTGTCGTCTTTGCCTATTGGAACTGATGGGTCGATAATGTTTGGAATTACAACCATAATGTCCCTGATTTTCTTTTCAAGGTCAACTTCGTCAGCTTCAATTTTTTCTAGGTCACTATTAATTTCCACAACTTTTTTCTTGCACTCTTCAGCTAGGTCAATTTCCTTTTTAGCCATATGGCCGCCGATTTCTTTGGAGATCCTATTTCTGTCTCCACGAAGTTTATCAGCTAGTGTTTTCTTATCTCTAAATTCTTGGTCTAATTTTAAAACTTCGTCAACAAGTGGAAGCTTTTCGTCTTGAAATTTTTTCTTAATATTTTCCTTAACCAAGTTTGCATTTTCTCTAATTAATCTAATGTCTATCATCTTATCCTCCGAATTTTTAATACAAAAAAACCTCATCCCACCAAGGGACGAGATTACCCGCGTTGCCACCCTACTTAGTCTAAAAGACTCTCTTAATAATACACTTGCTCCAAGGTGGATTCAAAATCTTCCCCTACTGGCTTTTCACCAACTGCCAGCTCTCTATAAGCTTCCAATTTTTACTAGTCCTTGTCATCGCAATATTTAACTGTCTTTAAGTATAGCAAAGAAGAAAAATTTTTTCAAGTAAATTTATAGCTTAGCTCAGCCTTTAATGTGGTATGATATATTTAAGTTGAAGAAAAAGGAGAGATTTTTTTGGATCTAAAAGATAAAAAAATTGTCCTAGGAGTTACTGGTGGCATTGCTGCCTATAAGGCTCCAGGAATTTGTTCCCTACTTAGAAAAGCTGGAGCCAAGGTAAAGGTTGTAATGACTCAGGCTGCAACAGAATTTATAAGTCCCCTAACCTTTAGGACAATGACAGATAATTTAGTTTATACAGAAATGTTTAATGATCATCCAGTTGTGGCAGAAGTAGACCACATTGAACTGGCAAAATGGGCAGATATAATTGTCATCGCCCCAGCATCGGGAAATACTATTGCAAAAATTGCCTATGGCATAGCCGACAACCTGCTTACTTCAATGATGCTGGCCTACAGGTGTCCAGTTATTATTGTTCCAGCTATGAACACCTACATGCTAAATAATCCTGCAACTAGACAAAACTTGCAGACTTTAAGAGATAGAGGCATGATTGTCTTAGGCACTCACATAGATTTACTGGCCTGCAATGACGTTGGTGATGGAAAAATGTTAGAGCCTTATGAAATTGTAGATGAAATTGACACAGCCTTGAGAGTCAAAGACCTGGCAGGGAAAAAGTTTTTAATTTCAGCAGGTCCAACAATTGAAGCCATTGACCCAGTAAGGTATTTGACCAACCACTCGTCAGGAAAAATGGGCTATGAACTTGCAAGAGAAGCTTATAAAAGAGGAGCTGAAGTTACTTTAGTCTCTGGACCAACAGCCCTCCAGCCACCAAAGGTAAGTAAATTAATAAATATAAAATCAACCCAAGACCTCTTCGATGCAGTTAATGAAAACTTTGACCAGACAGATGTCCTAATAATGGCCGCTGCCCCAGCTGACTTTAAACCAAAAGATAAGTCTTCCCAAAAAATTAAAAAAGAAGAAAAAGATGAGATGACCTTAAATCTTGCACCAAACCCTGACGTTTTAAAAACCATGGGTCAGAAAAAGAAAGGCCAAGTCCTAGTTGGCTTTGCTGCCGAATCTGAAAACGAACTAGTCTACGGCCAGAAAAAAATCCAGAAAAAAAACCTAGACATGATTGTAATAAACAATATAACCGCCAAGGACGCAGGTTTTAAAACTGACACCAACAAGGTCTTTATAGTTGACAGAGATTTAAAAGTAGAAGACTTAAAGTTAATGACAAAGACAGATCTTGCCAATGTCATCTTAGATAGGACCTTAGAAAAACTTAAATAAAATTTCGCAAAAAATTAGTACCCTTGTCCAGGGTACTTTTTTTTATTCTCCTAAGTCATAAATTTTCTTTAGTTTACTTGCTCTAAATAAATAAATTCCAATTAGCAGAGTTAAAAATTCTGCAACAATAAAGGAAGCCCAAATTCCATTCATTCCAAAAAGATCGCCCATAATAATTACCAGTGGCAGAGAAAGTACTATGCCCCTTAAAACTGTAATTATAAAAGACTTTCTTAGCTCTTCTACTGCTGCTAAAATCGTAATTAAAACCATATTTATACCAGCAAATAAAAAGCCAGCAAAATAAATTCTAACTCCCTTGTAGGCCAAATCATAAACTTCAGCCCCGCCCTTTAATAAGAAAATACTTACAAGTTGGTCAGTAAAGAAAAACGAAAGGCCATAAATTACAACAGTTCCTAAAAGCGAATAGTAAATAGAATATTTAATTAGAGAATTAATACTTGCAAAATCCTTGCGGCCATAATTTTCTGAAATAAGCGGCTGGGTTCCATAGGAAATTCCCTTAAAGACTGCCACAAACATATAATTTAGGTTGGCAATAATACCATAGGCAGCAACTCCAGGATTTCCTTCAGTTTTTAAAATAATAAAGTTAAAGCTAGTAATTAAAATCGCCACACAAATATCTACAATAAAAGTTGGAAGACCAAAGTTTATTAGGTCCTTTATATGAAATAAACTAACTTTTTCATCAAAGTAGAAAAACTTCTTCTTGTCCCTTAAATAAGCACTAATAATAAGTGTACAAGAAAACACTGAAGCAATTCCAGTTGCTAAAGCTGCTCCAAAAATTCCCCATTCAAAGTATCTTAAGAAGACATAGTCTAAGATAATATTTAAAAGCGATGCAGAAATCATTGCAGCCATAGCTAGTTTTGGCCTGCCGTCATTTCTAATAAAAACTGTTATCAGGTGGTTGGACATATAAGAGGGAGCGAAAAACATAACCACCTTCATATAGGTTCTAGTTACCTCTAAGGTTTCTTCATTGGCACCAAAGGCTAGGGCCAAATCATTTGCAAAAAATAAACCTAAGAAAAATATTAAAGCTATAAAGAGGTTTATCTTAAGGGCAGCAGAAAAAACCCTATAAGCATCTTCATCCCGCCCCAAGGACTTGTGCATGGCAAACCTTGACGCTCCACCAACTCCAATGGCAAGGGCAAAGGCCGTCATTAAATTAAACATTGGCAGGGTCAAATTAACAGCAATTAGACCCTTGGCTCCAATAAAAAACGCAATAAAAAAGGCATCTGCTACAACATAAAGAGAGGTACCTAACATGCCTAATATATTTAAAGATGTATATCTTAAAAATTTTGAAAATAAAGTTTCTTTTTCCAATTTTCTTCACCACCAATATTCTATATGAATTTGCTATTTTTCGCAAGGAAAAAGCTACAAGTTTTTTACAACCTGTAGCTTAAAATTTCTTATTTTAAATTTCTCTCATAGATTAGTCTAAGTCCGTCTAAGGTCAGCATTGGATCAATTTCTTCAATGTACTTACTTCCCTCTACAAAGAGTTTTGAAAAACCTCCAGTTGCAATAACCTTAACTTTTTCATCTCCAGTCCTAAGCTCTTCTATCATCTTTTCAATAATAGCATCAATAAGGCCTAGGTAGCCAAAGAAAATTCCCCCTTGCATAGATGCAACTGTGTTTTTGCCAATGACTTTTTCCTTAGGAATTATTTCCACCTTAGGAAGTTTTGAAGCCCTTTGGAAGAGGGCATCAGCAGAAATTTTTATTCCTGGACAAATTGCCCCACCTAGGTAGTCGCCGTGGATATTAATGGCATCAAAGGTTATAGCTGTTCCTAAGTCTACAACAATTAATGGTCCGCCATACTTTTCAAAGGCTGCAACAGAATTTACTATCCTGTCAGCTCCAACTTCTTTTGGATTGTCGTAGAGAATATTCATGCCAGTTTTTACCCCAGGTCCAATAATAATTGGTTCAAGGTCAAAATACTTGTTGGCAATTTCTGGGAAAATATCATTTATATTTGGCACAACTGAAGAAATAATAATATCCTTAATGTCTTTAGGGTCAATGTCAGCTGATCCTAACATCTGCCTTAGCATAAGGCCATATTCGTCAACAGTTTTGTTTTTGTCAGTAGAAATTCTCCAATCGAAAATTAATTTCTCACCTTTAAAAATTCCTAAGACAATATTTGTATTTCCAACATCTATTACAAGTAGCATAGGCTTCTCCTATTTTAATTCTTTTATCTTGTTAACTACATTAGTTACTAAAATTATAGCAATAATACATTCAGGAAGTCCATTAACTAGGCCGATAGAAAAAATAATTTTCCTAGCCATGGCTATATCCTTGCCCATAGCTGCCACAAATTCTTCCCCATATAAAAAGTAAATTGTAGAAAGAACTCCCAGTGTATTAATTAAAGTTCCGCAGGCAGCAGCAATTACAATTTCAAAAGACTGGTCTTGGTACTTGGTCCTTGCAGCATAGGCTATATATAAAGTTAGGGCAAGTAAAATAATATTTGCTCCTAAATTTATCCAGTTTTTGTCTAAGATAGTCTTATATGATCCGTAAATTAAATATGAAGCAATTGCCAGGCAAATTATAAGAAGTAATCCCCTAGTCTTGTCTCCGCCAATTTTCTTTACTGCCTCATAGGCATAATAAGTTCCAATACCAATCAAAACCCTTGGCACAATTGAAACAAGTGGATTTAAAAAGACAAAAGAAACTGGGGTCATATTTATAAGGGCATTAATTAAGGAAGACCCTCCAAAAATCAAGCCAACAAAACCACCAACTACTGGACCATAAACAATTGAGCCAACAATTACAGGAATGTGCATAATTGTCGCCCTAGTAGGTCCAATTGGTATAAATCCAAGAGGAGTCATACCTAAAACTGCTGTCAAGGCTCCTAACAAGGCGATCACTGTAATATTCCTTGTAGTAAGTCCTTTTTTTACCATCATCTTATTCATTTTTACCTCCGATCCAGCCCATTAAGGTGCCGGTCTAAAAAATTACATGCAATAAGCTTACCATCTTGTCCTGCTCATAGTGATGCAGGCATATATTATAAATCAGCAGCGGCCTTAAAATTCTTATAAGACTGAGCTGACTTAATAGCATTTACTATGGCCTTTTCCATGGCTTCAACTGCCAAAAGACCAACTAAGTTTACATCTGCTTGGACCTCATTTGTCCCTAAGGCAAAAATTGTATCTCCGTCAAAGTTTGTGTGGACAGGCACAATTTGTCTGGCATAGGCATTGTGGCCTAACTCTGCCAGCTTGTTGGCCTGGGCCTTAGAAAGTTTTGCATTAGTTGCAAGAACTCCTATCGTAGTATTTTTACCCGCAAGGTCCTTTTTAAATCCATTTTTCATAATCTCGACAGTATCTAAAAACTCACTTTTCTCATAGTCATAGACTCCAGCGATTTCATTTCCTTCAAGATCATAGACATCGCCCATGGCATTAACTACAACCATAGCAGAAACAATTAAATCGCCATGGCTTACAGAAGCAGACCCAAGTCCTGCCTTCATAGCATGGTCATTTCCTAAAATTTTTCCAACAGAAGCACCACAACCTGCCCCAACATTTCCTTGGCGGTTTTCGTCTTTGGTCGCAAGTCTTGCTGCCTTATAGCCCATTTGAAAATCAGGTCTTACACAAAAGTCTCCTAGGCCTAAATCAAAAATTACAGCAGAAGCTACAATGGGAACCTTGCAAACTCCAGTATCAAAGCCCATATTATTTTCTTCTAAGTATTTCATAACACCGCCAGCAGCATCTAAACCATACGCAGACCCACCAGCAAGGACAATGGCATTAATCCTGTCCATCATTTTCTTTTCATCAAATAAATCAGTTTCCCTAGTGCCAGGAGCAGACCCTCTAACATCAACTCCCCCAACAGCACCATGATCAAAAATAATAACACTGGCCCCAGTCATAGCATCGCGATCTTCAAAATGCCCAACTCTTATCCCTGGAACATCAGTCAAATATCCATCGTACATCCTTCCACCTCATTTCCCTTTAATATTATAAGGCTTAGAATAGATATTTCAAGGAAAACAGAGAAAAACTTTTTGTAAAATAAAACCGAGGACAGGCCCGATTTATTGTGGGGACATTCCTTTAGGTGTGTCCCCATTTTCTGTTTGGTGGAAAAACTTTTTTTCCACTAACTAACTCTTTATCAATTCACAATAGAAAAAGCCCAAGACAATAAAATCTTGAGCTTAAATATTTTTCTATTAAAGACTTGCAGTTTCTTTTCTTAGTTCTTTATATAACTCTTCTAAAGTCTTATGAACCCTATCAATATCATTAATAGCAATATTTTCTTTTTTTATATTTTCTATATAAGTATCTAAAGATCCCTTTGGAATATTAACATTTAAACATTTTTCATCATTTCTATTATAAGAGTCCCTATAACTTATATTAAGTTTTTCCAATACTTTTTTAGTTTTTTCTAAATCATCAGTAACAATATTATAAGTATCTTCACTTAAAATATTATCAGAAAACTTATCATTATAAACAACTTGGCCATTTTCAATCATAACAATTCTATCAGAAATTTTTTCAACTTCAGCCAATTGATGAGACGAAAATAGTATAGAACAGCCATCATCTTTTAGTTTTTTCATTTCTTCTCTAAGCTCAAAAACTCCATCAGGGTCCAAACCGTTCATAGGCTCGTCTAGAATTAAAAGTTTCGGTTTGGCCATTAAAACCATGGCTAGCATTAACCTCATCTTCATTCCCATAGAATAACCCTTAACTAACCTGTTTAAATTATGACCTAACCTCGAATACTCTTCCATTTCCTTGACTCTTTTATCGTCAACAGATCTCCAATTAGCCATAAGTTTCAAGTTTTCTCTGCCTGTTAAGTTGTCGTAAAGTGCTGGAGCTTCTATACTTACTCCCATAGACTTTAATGCCTCGACCCTGTCTCTTTTTATATCATGACCACAAATTTCAACCCTTCCAGAATCAGCAGAAAGAAGGCCACAAATAATTTTCATAGTTGTAGACTTACCAGCTCCATTTTTCCCTAAAAAACCTACAATTTCAGAATTATTAACATCAAAGGAAACATCTTTTAAAACTTTTTTATCGCCAAAGGACTTACTTAAATTTTCAATTTGTAAAACTTTCACTTGAGACCTCCAATTAATTACTAGCTCTAAAAATAACTTCAGAAATTATACTAAGAACAAAACTTGCTAATAACAAAACTACAATATAGTAGCCTAAACCCATATTAGTAGGAGCAATAACACTAGGTGCTATAGAAGTTCCATTCATTAAAATATCGTCCACCCGATAAAAGCTAAAAGGATTTTTAATTTTTACTAAATCAACATTTATTAAAGTTCCAACTAAGGCTAAGCCTGATATTATAGAAATACTAGAATTTTTAAAGGCTAAAGAAATAAAATTTATAATAGAAAATATAAATATAATAAAGAAAACTACTAAGACCAAAGAGTATCCAATGTAAGTAGACATCTTTATAGGAATATCAGTTTTCCAAAGATTTTGAAGATCAGTTGAAATTCTAAACATTGTATCTACAACATTAGAATTAATAATCACATGAAAATTTGGTCCTATTCCAAATCTAAAAGCTGAATAGATAAATGCAATAAGTAGGCCAGCTAAAATTACTAAAATATTTAAACAAAGCCTAGTAAAAAGTCTACTTCTAAAAATTGCTTTTTTAGAAAAAGGAATAGTGTAAATAATTTTTCCCTCTTTTTCGTCAAACTCCATAGACCATAAATCATAATTTAAAAACACTAAAATTATTACAATAAGACCAGCAAAATACCAGTTCTTGCCATTTAGAAAATTATAAGTTGTCCTTATAGAGCTAGGATATTCTTCATTTAGCTCATAAGTAAAATTAATATCAGCATCTGCATCTCTAAGTAATTTTCTCTTGTTCCAGTCTCTAGCATCTTCTAAAAATAATCCACCTGTATTTAGGTCTACATCATTTGAAACAAGATAATCTAAATAATCATCTATTTCCTGCCAGCTATCTTCTATTAGTGCATAATTTGTCTTCGGTTCCTTATAGGCACTTTCTAACATTCCTAAATTAGAGACAATTTGATTTAGTGGCTCATTGTTTTTTTCTAATTCCTCGATTTCTTCTTCTAGTCTTTCAAGCTTTTTCTTCAAATTTTTTTGTCTATCTGGACCAGCCATAAACATTTTCATATTAATATCTTGTATCTCTAAAAAATTATTTGAAATTTCTATTTCCCGATAATTAGATACTGCCTCCAAGGGCTTCTTTATAGTGGAAATTTTATTGTACTGGTCTTCATAATATGAATTATAATTAGGAACAAAAACAAATTGCACAAACAAAATCAAAATCAAGAAATACAATATAATTATAAAAAGATTTCTTCTATTGAAAAACAAGCTTATTTCATTTTTTAATAATCCTTTCACTTTAGTCTCCTTTATTAGTTAATAATTTTTATAACAAGATATATAGAAAAAAACATATTACATTATATCTAAAGTCTATCTTCTTACTTTTGACCTTAATTTTTCATAAGTTGTACAAGGGCAATATTCATACCCTGGACAAAAGTTATAACCTGGACATACTGGTAATCTATCGCTGTCTTCTTTTTCACTATTATTATTTTTTATAAAATCATTTGCAGAAATTATTGTTTTCATTATTAACCTCCAAATTGCTAATTGTAAAAAATATAAATTTGTAATATGTTTTTTTCATTTAACTATTTCTCGTCAGTTTTTTTATAAAAACTAACTGACACAATTACTAAAATAACTGTAAACAACAATAAATATACAAGACTCTTAAGCCATGAAGTCCCTGTTCCTCCTAAAGTTATTTCCCAGCCTGTATTCATACTTAGGGGATTAAAGATATTCTTAGTTTGTGGTAGATAGCTTAATAAAATAGACATAGCTATTAAAATTGAAACAATTATTATAGCAACATTTTTGTTTTTTATATTTAGACCTATTGAAGTACCTAATAATACTAATAAATTGAATTTAAATAATTCTAAAACAAATGCATAGAAAATGAACTTATAAAACTCTATATTTTCTAATTCAAAAGAAGGAAAAGCAATATTAGTTTCTGGATTTACATAAACAGCTTTTAACTTACTAAGACCTAGGGTATTAATTCCAAATACATCCAAGTCATAGCCTAAATTTTTATAAGTAGAAAATGATTTAAAACCATCCCTATAAACTAAAATTGGATTTTTCAGGCCATAAAAACCATATCTAAGCCCCTGAAAAATTACCATAAGAATATTAGGTAGAAAAATAATTATAAAGCTGATAAATAACATTATAGATAAGTAATGATTAAAGACTTTCATTTTACTAATTGGTCTTAGTTGATTTAACTCTAAAGTTTTTTTGCTTCTAAAATCTGCTATAATATAAACAATAAAAATTGGCAAAACGTTCATCAAAAAGAACATAGTACTATCATGGTGGGAATAAGAGTAATAAAGATAAGTCCAAGGAGAATTAGTTTCAGAATCTACTTCACTTAAATTATTTTCTTTAAGATAAAAATATCTTTCTAATACCATTCTCTCCTCTTCAACTATAGCATTGTTATAATCAATAATAGTAGGTCTATAGCTGGATGCATAATCTTTAATTAAAGAAAAATCAAAATCATAAGAAGATAAGTCCATATACTTTTCTATTTCTTCCTTATATTGATCACTGGCAAAGTCCTTATAAGAAGGTGTCGCATTTTTTTCGAAAGAAAACAAGGCCATTAGAGCTCTTTTCTCTAATCTTTCATCGGATGTCAAATTTCTATATTTATAATAATTTCCAAAATCTCTGTATAGTTCACTCTGCCATAATTCTGCATCTAACCAGTTGTTTTGAATTTTGTCATGGCTGTCTATAGTTTGCCTAAAAATTTTTTCTTGGCTAAGACCACCTTGATAAAGATTTAAATAGTATAAGTAGGTCTCATTATCAGACTCATTTATAGCCTTGTCCATATAATGCGCATTATATAGAGAAAGACCAATTGAAAGTATTAGCATAAAAATAAATACTTTATTTTTTAAAATAGACTTTAGTTCGTACTTCATTTTCCACCTCTCAAAGTATTAACTTTATTGCAAAAATTAATTATTATATAAACATTTTCATATTGCCTATGCCCTATATAACAAGTATAAGCCATATTTGATAAAAAATCACACGACTTTGAAAAATAGTTATTTTCATCTATAGGCTAAAACTTCTTACTTATAGTATATATATGCCTTGTCAAATATATAATAATAAATAATAGTTTAAATTTTTCTCTCTTGTATTTTTCTATATTTCTAAAATCTTCTTTTTTTCATTTATTATCTTATTTCAACTTTATGACTCCTAAAGCCTAGCCAAAATCTTTTATGGGTATCCCTGTTTTTTAGCAGGTCTCACGTACTGTTGGGGACATTCCTTTGGGTCTGTCCCTTTTTTCAAACTTCCCCCTTTCCCACAAAACAATCTTGCCAGCCCCTTGCTCTATAATATATAATATAAATAATTAAAAATTTTTGGAGGTTTTAATGGAAACTAAGTCGACTCTTAGAGAAAATAATATTTTTTGGATGAGGTTTTTATTTATAGTTGCCTTTAGCTTAATGGCCCTAAGTTTTTTATTTTCTAGTCCCCTAGAAGTTTTTCAAGGCCTAAAAAGAATTATCACATCAAAATCAATTTTACTAACAGACTATATGGAAGTGGGAAATGTTGGATCAGCTTTTTTTAATGCTGGCCTTTGCACCCTAGTTGCCTGTCTTGTGGTGAAATTTTCTAGGGCAGATATTTCTAGTGTGGTTGTTGCTGGAGTTTTAAACCTAACTGCCTTCTGCTTTTTAGGAAAAAACATTTACAACATTTTCGCCCCAATGTTTGGCGCTTATTTGTTTTCCCGCTTCAAAAGAGAAGCCTTTAAAGACTATGTGGCCTTTGCCCTTTTTGCAACAGGTATCGGCCCACTAATTTCCTATATGACCTTTGAAGCCGACCTACCTATAATTGCAGGCATCCTACTTGGAAATTCTTTAGGTATGCTAATTGGATTTTTCCTGCCAGCAGTTTCAAAAAACTCTTGGAACCTTCACCAAGGCTTTACAATTTATAATAACGGCTTTGCCCTTGGAATTATTTATGTAATTTTTCACTCAGTAATGAAGATGTTCGGCCTGGCAGTTGAAAATATCCACCTTATCTACATGAAAGAAAACCTAAGGCTCTTTTTGGTCTTTGTCTTTATGTTTGTAGGTCTTATGGTTCCAAAATTAATTTATTCAAGGTCAGGTTTTGCAGAAATTCTAGCTATAAATAAGGAGTCAGGAAAATCTCCTTGTAACTATATAGGCAAATACGAAAACTATGCCATCCTCTTTAATATGGGTCTTGTTGGCCTAATGGGACTTTGCTACTTAAAAATAGTTGGAGCAAACATAAACGGCATAAACCTAGGCGGAGTTTGTGCAGTTGTTGCCTTTGCAATGTATGGTATAAATCCTAGAAATATTCTTCCTATATTCCTAGGAGTCTTCCTAGCAGGTCATCTTGGCCACTATGTTGTAAACTCTGAATCAGTTGTAATCGCCGCCCTTTTTGGCACGACCCTTGCCCCACTTGCAGGCTATTACGGTCCCCTTGCAGGAGTTCTTTCTGGTTTCTTGCACCTAAGTTTAGTTTCAAAAACAGGACTTTTACACGATGGTTTCCACCTTTATAACAACGGCTTTGCATCAGGCTTAGTTGCTTCCTTACTTTTCCCAATTTTTGAAGCTTTAAGAACAAGAAAATTTAAAAAAATTAAATAGCAGGCATAAAAAATCCCCTAAGACTAAAAATCCTAGGGGATAATTTATTTTATTTATCTACTGCCTTTAATTTTTCCAACAATAAATAATAGTAAACAAGCTCCAGCTATTCCAACTAAAATACTTGGAAGATTAAAGCCGTCAACATTTCCTCCGCCAATACCTAAAGCTGTAGATATCCATCCACCTAACATGGATCCAACAATACCTACGACAATGTTAGCGCCGCCACCCATTTGGGCATCAGTTTTCATAATTCTACTTGCTATCCAGCCAACTAAGGCTCCGAAAATTAACCATCCTATAATACTCATATATTTCTTCCTCCTTTAAAAAATAAAAATCATTTCGTTATTATATTTATACCAACATTTTCCAACTTTACACTTTTATTTTTCTAATAAATAACTTGTAACCAAATCTTAACTATTTTTTTGAAAAATAAAGCTTAGGCAAAGGTTTTTTGTGGTATATTTAAGATATAAGAATAAATTAATTTAAATAGGAGGATTTTATGAAAAAGAAACTTATTGGACTAGTTTTACTTTTAGCTTTAGTACTTAGCCTTGTACCAACAAGTGCCTTTGCTAAATCAAATGTAGAAATAGTTCCAGACGACTATTGGACAGACTATTGGAATTGGTCTTACTACGACCACTATATAGAAATCTATGATGCTGATGGCAATTATGTAACATCAACAAGATATGGAAACATTGTAGACTTAAACAGAGGCGACTACACAGCCAAAGTTTATTATAATGGCGACTACTATTATTCAGAACCATTTTATTACAATGGAATTGGCTCAAGAGTTTATCTAAACTACTATGGAAGATACGACAGATATGACAAATACACTCCATACTATGACACAATATCAGGAGTAAATGTTTATAAAGACAGAGTAACAGGAAAAGCTGCTCCATATGCAGAAGTAACTCTTTATAATAGTAACGGCAGTCTAAAAACAGTAACAGCAGACAGATACGGTGACTTTACTATCTACTATGACTTTGCCTACTACTACAACTACAAAGACTATGGCTATTGGTATGACCTAGACAACTACTACCTAAGATCAAACGCTGGCCAAAGCTACTCACTTAAAAACTACTACATTGACGGCTACTATGACTATGACAAAAACCTAGTAAGCACACCACTAGCAGGAGACGACTTTATAAAAGGCGCTTGGGCATATCCATATGCAGAAGTAATAGTAAGAGACTACCAAGATAACCTACTTGGATCAGGAACAGCAAAGAGAGACGGAAGCTTCTCAATAGATTTAAACAGAAAACTAATAGCAGGAGAAGCCCTAAGACTAACAAGCACTAGAAACAACTACATTGACAAGACAACAACAGTAGTAGTTGGTGGCATAGAAAAATCAGAAAAAATCGTAAGCAAATTTGTAATCGGCGATAAAACTTATAGCCAAACAAAATACGACACAACAAAAACAGAAAAAATGGACGTTGCCCCATATATTGAAAACGGCAGAACAATGCTACCACTTAGATACGTAGCAGAAGCCCTAGGCTATGAAGTAAACTGGGACCAAGCAACAAAGAATGCAGTCTTTATTAAAGGCTCAAACACAGCAGTAGTAAACCTATACTCAAGAGAAATCTATGTAAACGGTAAAAACTCAATGCTATCAGTAATGCCAGTAACAGTAAACGGAAGAATTATGCTTCCAGTATCAGAACTAGGCATGGCCCTAGGCCTAAGCCACGGCAACTACGGCCAAGGCAAAAACATCGAATGGCAAGGCTCAACAAACACAGTTTATGTAACAATATTCGAATAAATGAATAGAATGAGGACCGAGAAATCGGTCCTTTTTTATTTTGTTGTATGTGTGGGGACATTGCTTTAGCTGTGCCCCCTTTCCACGTTACGACTTTATATGTGGGGACAGTCGAAGCCCTAGCCAAAATCTTTGATTTTGCAGCAGGTCTCGTGCAAAAGATTCCCAATAAGCCGACCAAAAGGAAGGCTGATTGGCTAGAATCTGACTGCCAATTTTAGCTGTGTCCCCTTTCCAGTTTTAGCCCTAGTCTAAATCTACCCTTGCTCGCCATATCGTGGGGACTGTCCCTTTGAACTGATGTTTATAAAGTAGACACATAATTAAATTAATTTTATCTTTAGGATGCTTGATTTCTATATTCTAGTGGACTCATGCATCCTAAGCCTTTTTGTAGTCTCACTTCGTTATAAAATTTAATGTATTGTTCTATATTTTCCTTCAATTCTTCCAGGCTTTTGAATTTTTTGTCATGAAACATTTCTGATTTTAATGTTCCAAAGAAGCTTTCCATTGGTCCATTGTCTATACATTTGCCTACTCTTGACATGCTTTGTGTCATTCCTGCTTCTTCTAGTTTTCTTTTAAATGTTTTGTTTGTGTATTGAAATCCTCTGTCACTGTGGAATAGTGGTTTTGCGTCTGGGTTACTCTCAATTGCTCTGTCAAACATTTTAAATACTAATTTATTGTTGTTTCTATATGATATCTCGTATTCTACTATGCTGTTGTCATATAGATCTTTTATCGCACTTAGATATAGCTTTCTGTTTTCTCCTGGAATCTTAAATTCTGTTACGTCTGTTAGCCACTTTTCGTTTGGCCTTGTTGCTGTAAAGTTTCTTGCTAGTATGTTTTCTCCGGTGTATTCTGGCATTATGGTTTTTCTGTTTACTTTTTTTCTTTTGACTCTTGATGATACGCCTAATACTTTCATTAGTCTATAAATGTAGCTTTCTGAAAAGTTTGTGCTGTTAAATTTATTTATATACATGGCCATATTTCTATAGCCTAGTATTCCATCAAATGTCAAATGATATTCTGATATTAACATACATAGCAACAGGTCCTGGTTTTCTTTTTCTGGTGTTATTCTTTTTTTGTTTTTGTAGTAGCTACTTCTTGATATGTTTAGTACTTCGCATATTAATTTTACTGGATATCCTTTTTCTCTATAGTAGTCTACTGTTTGATATTCTGCTAGCTGTCTTACTTTTGTTACAGTTACTTTTCCTTCTTCTTTTATTTATATTATTTTTAATTTATTTCTCATTTTTATCTTAGGGCTCTTTCTTCGTCTAGTTCTAACTTTAGTCTTTCTGTTTCTGTTAGATTTTGTTTTTTTATCTTAGTCTTAGTTTTTCTTCCACGTTTCTTGTATTTTAGAGCTTCTTTACCATTTTCTAGATAGTTTTTTGTCCATTTATATATGTTTGCATATGGAATTTCATATTTTTCTGAAGCTTTTTTGTAGTTCATATTATTTTTTATTGTCCACTCTACAATTTCTATTCTTTCTTCATATGTGGTCTTTCTAGTTTTCATGGTAATGGTAGCTCCTTTGGTATAGTCTTTTAATTCTATTCCATTATACCATTTGTTTACCCATCTAACTATGGTGCTGTGGTTTAGATTGTATTTTGCGGATAAGTCTGCATATGAAGATTCTCCACTTACATATTCTTCTACTACTTTGTGTTTGAATTCTTTTGTGTAGACCTGTTTATGATCTGGCTTTTTAAAGGCTTCTTCTCCATGTTCTCTGTATCTAAAGCACCATCTTCTAATTGTTGATTTTGCTGCAGATAATTTTCTTGCTAAGCTATCATATGACTCTCTGCCTTTTTCATAATCTTTACAAGCTTTAATTTTTGTTTCTAAATCATATTGTTTGTTCATCGATATACCTCCAAAGTATCTAGCGTATTTTTAATTAATTACGCTGTCTACTTTGGGCACATCGGTACACTTTGGGCCTGTCCCCCTTAACCACGTTACTACCAACCGCTAGGGAGAGTCGATTGGCTAAAATCTGACTGCCTATTTAGCTGTGTCCCCATTTAATCACAAATGAACTGCGTATTTGTAGTAAAACTGACTTTTTTGAACTGCGTATTTGCAAAAATAAAAATTATCGCCAAACACTGGAATGAAAAACGGACAAACACTGGAATGAAAAACAGCCAAATACTGGAATGAAAAATAGCCAAATACTGGAATAGAGATTTTTTATTTTAAATTTAAAAGATACAAAAGCAGAAATTTGTTAGTTAACGAAATATACTCTGCGTCACAACAACTTTTGCTAACGGCGAAACCTTTCCACCATTCCACTGGGACACACATAAATGAATGTCCCCTCACAGCCCTTGCCAAAAAAGGCGAAGCAGCGCTAGCTCCAACTCTTTAACTTATTAAATAGAGTAAAGAACAGAAAAAAACTTACTCAAACGGCGAAGCAGCCTTCCGCAGGAACAGTTTAGGGTGAAAGGAGAGGTAGGTCTCGGGAGGAGAACATGAGGGAGTCGAAGCCCTAGTCCAAATCTTTGATTTGGCTAACAGGTCTTATGTACAGATTTGAATCTGACTGCCAGCTCCCTTAGCCTCCTCCTGAGGGTGAAATTCTTTAAGTTAAAAAGAAAGATTATGCGTCACAATAACTTTAAAATACGACGAAGCTACCACAATCTGTACGCTAAGGTAAAAATTTAAAATCAATAATAATTTAGAAATCAGCGAAGCCAAACCACCATTTTATGGGGACACACATAAATGAATGTCCCCTCACAGCCCTTGCCTACAGCGAATCCTTATCAAAGCTCTTCTAAAAGAAAGAAAAACCATTTTTCCTAAACTCACCCAGCCATCGGCGAAGCAGCCTTCCGCAGGAACAGTTTAGGGTGTAAGAAAGGGTAGGGTTTGGGGAGGAGAACATGAGGGAGAATTAAAGCCCTAGTCCAAATCTTTGATTTGGCTAACAGGTCTTATGCAAAAGATTCCCAAGAAGCCGACTGAAAGGAAGGCTGATTGGCTAGAATCTGACTGCCAGCTCCCTTCGTTCCCTTCCCCAATTTATCTAAACTCTTTTAAAAGAAAATAAGATTAACTAGCCTAAACAACTTCAGCAAACGGCGAAGCTACCACATATTTCTAACTAACACGATAAATCATGCGTCACAATACTTTAGTAAAAAAATAAAAATTAAAGAAAAACCAAAAAAATCCCCTATGTAACATCAACTTTACATAAATTCCTAGAAGATTTGCTAGAAAAATCTCCAAAGACAAGTATAATAAAAATAAAAGGAGGCAAAAAAATGACCCTAGGAGAAAAAATCCAAAAACTAAGAAAAGAAAAACAAATGAGCCAAGAAGACCTAGCAGAAAAACTAAAAGTTTCTAGACAGACAATCTCACGTTGGGAACAAGACCAGGCCCTTCCTGACCTTTCAAACATAATCGCCTTGGGAAAAATATTTTCCGTATCCATAGACGACCTGGTCCAAACAGACCTAGAAAACCTAAAAGACAACAAAGACACAGTCGGCCTAGCCAAAGACCTTTACGCCTATAAAATGCGAATAACCTTTGGCATTATCCTAATAACCATAGGAATAATAATGGCCATCGGCCTAAGCATATACGGCTCAATGCAAGATTCATATGTAGTAATGATTGATAAGCCAGACCTAAGTGGCCTCAAAGCATTTTTATTTGTAAATAAACTCTACTGGGTCTACTTCCTAAGCCTGGCCCTTGCTTTAGTAGGACTAGGCCTAACAGGAGTCCTAAACAAACTTGGGGTCTTTGGTAAAAAAGATAAAGAAGAAAAATAAAGAAAATAAATTTAGGGTTTATCTCATAAAGATAGACCTTTTTTTCAATTTCAAAAAATTTTTCTCATATTAAGTGACATTTTGACCGACACTTTATAAAATTCCGTCCCAAAAATCACATCATATTTGGGACAAATCTATTTACGTATTAACTCTATTTATATACCTTCCAATAACCATCCCTAGCACTGCCAACGTATTCTATTATTTTTTCATCAGTGAGAACTTTTAAATCTCTTTTTATAGTTCTTTCTGTTACATTAAACTGTTTTGAAAGCTCACTAGCAGTAATTTTAGAGTTTGTTCTTATTATTTCAACTATCTTTTTATGCCTATCTACTGGTTTTAATTTATCACTTTGAGTGACATTTTGGGTGACATTTTTGGTGACATTTTGCCATTCACTTTCACCGTCATTTTGACCGACATTTTGACCGTCATTTTGACCGTCATTTTGACCGACAAAAATTTTTTGTTTCATTGTTCTTGTCTTAGCAACGGCAAAATCATTTACTGTTTTTATATCAAGTACATAGGCTTCGCTATTAAAAACAAAGTTATAAGTAAAAAACTCTTTTTCATCTTCAAAACAATTCTCAGCTCTTGGGGAAACTTACCAAATCTCTTCTAAAAGAAAGAAAAATATTTTTCCTAAACAACTTCAGCAAACGGCGAAGCCTTTACTACGATTCCCCCGGGGACACACATAAATAGGCAGTCAGATTCAACCAATCAGCCTTCCCTTTGGTCGGCTTCTTGGGAATCTTTTGCACGAGACCTGCTACAAAATCAAAGATTTTGGCTAGGGCTTCGAATGTCCCCTAACAATCCTTGCTAACGGCGAAGCAAACCACAATCTTTAAAAAAAGACGCCTCTTAAGCGTCTTCTCTTACTTTCTCAAATATTTAATTAAAGAATAAAAATTCTTAAAAATAGCCAAGTACAAAATCACAGTCAGACCATAAGTCCCGTACTTTAATAACTTTGACGAAAGATCAGGTTCTTCACCGTGAATATCTGAAAAAGATTTCAATTCCATAAGCTCTGGCTCTTCTTCCTCAACAACTCTGACCCCATTAACAAGTAACCTGTCAGGTCTAGGCGGTCTTAGCGGATGGCAGGCCATTAAAGAAACCATATCCAAATCGTCCTTGGCCTTCAAAAGATCCCAATCATAAGGCCCAATAACCTCATGATCAACAACCTCATAAGTCAAAAGCCCAGTAGGTCCATCAAGATAAAACCTGTCTCCAGCAACAAGGTCTTCGATCTTTAAAAACATCAGGTCTCCCCACCAGCCTCTGTGACCAGCAATAACAGACCTTTGCCCTTTCCCACCAATAGGAAGAGCCGACCCCTCAAGTTGGGCAACACCCCAATCAAGGTGTTCATAAGTCGCATCAAGATAAACAGGTTTTCTAATATCTAACTTTGGAATATAAAGAAAAGAAAAAGCCTGGTCCTTATCAAAATCAAGATCATAACTAGCTTCAAGCTCATCATCTTGGTCATCCCTAAAAGGATCCACCAAAAGATTAAAAGACTGGTCCATTAGCCTTTGATTATAGGCAACAAACTGCCTAGCATCAAGATCTTCCTCGGCTTTAAAATCCGCATAAGTACTAGAAGCAGAAAGCTCCCTAAAAGAAATCCTAGTCAGCCCCCAAAGCGGCAAAGCCAACCCAAGAATCACCAAAACATATCCAATAACAACCCATGGAGATTTTTTTCTCATCTTCTCCCTCCTTTATATTGGGGACATTCCTTCAGGTGTGTCCCCTTTATCTTCATCTAAACGTGTCGAATTGCACACGGTATTTTCTGGGGACATTCCTTCAGGTGTGTCCCCGTTCTCAGCACGATGGTGGTTTCACCGGGGACAGGCCCAAAGGGACAGTCCCCTTTCTTCCTTGCCCACCAAAGTGTGGGGACTGACCCTTGTGGTCTGTCTCCCTTATCCACAAAAAACTATCTTTCCACAAAACTATTTCCCAAACAAGAACTCATTATACAACTCAATTGCTCTATTAATATTATCAGAAAAATAGCCTAAAATATACCCACAATCGCAAAAAGAATTATCATTAGAAAGATAAAACCTGTGAGAAGTAAAACGATCAATATAATCCTTAGATAACATAGCATTATCAGAATTTAAATGTATGTACCTAACAACATCCAACAAATAACTATCATCCTTACAAGCCTTAGAAGAAAACCTAGAAGCAAATATAACCCCATACCTGTTATATTTCTTATTAAAATAGTAAGTATAAGACTGCTGAATGCTTTTCATAACCCTAGACAGCAAATCTCCCTCGGCCCTTAAAAGCAAATGAACATGATTGTCCATAATACAATAAGAATAAACACTAATAGGGTACTTTTCTTTAGCAGCTTTAACCAAAGAAATATACTTATCCTTGTCCTGATCATCGATAAAAATATTATTACCATTATTTCCTCTAGCAAAAATATGATAAACACCAGAATCAGATAACTCTCTTGCTCTTCTAGGCATAAATTCTCCTTTATAAAAAACGTTTTGTTGGTTAACTAAGGTAATGTGGTTTCACCGGGGACAGGCCCAAAGGGACAGTCCCCTTACTAATTCCCCTGTCTCCACACAACGTGGGGACTGACCCTTGTGGTCTGTCCCCCTTTACTACATTACTACCAAAACTTTGACTTCTTCTCTATTTCCCTAATCCTTCTAAACCTCTTCACAGTTAAAATCGCAACGATAATAACAAGAAGGCCAAGGCCATAAACCCACAGCCTTAAATCCCTGCCAGTTGGCATAGTGAGAATAGGTTCAACAACAGGCGGAACATATTCGACCCTGTGGCCCCTAACTAACAACCTGTGAGAATTAATCATATAAGGCGTACAAGTGAGTAAGGTCATAAGATCTTCCCCCTCAACAACCAAAACAGGCTCAAAATTACTAGGCTCAACAGTGAGAATTTGGTCCACCTCATAGGCAAGAGTCGTCTCAAGATTCGTATAATAGAAAATATCTCCCATCTCCATCTTGTCAAGGTCCCTAAAGAGCTTTACAGAAGGAAGGCCCCTGTGGGCAGTAATAACCGCATGAGTATCAACTCCCCCAATAGGAAGAGAAGTTCCCTCCAAGTGGCCACAAGCCTTTTGCAAAACTTCCTCAGAAGTTCCCGCATAAACAGGAATGTTCTCCCTGATTTTAGGAACAGAAACATAACCAATATGCTCACGAAGCTCAAGCATCCTAGCATAATTTGCGATCCCCTCTTTCTCCTCATCAGAATAAGGATCCGCCAGCCTCGAAGGATCAAGAGTCTGATTATAAAGCCTCGCCAGTCTCATCCTCTCTTCGATTTCCTCACGATCAAGAGCCTGAGCCCTTTCATCAAAAGCCATAACCTCATTATTATTTTGCACCCTATAATAAAAATTCGAAACCATAGGATAAACAAAAATCAAAAGACCAAGGACAAAAATCAAAATAATCTTCCAGTTTTTCTTAAAACCCTTACTAATCTTCATTAGACTCGTCCCTTTCCTTATTAACTTGATTATTAAGACCTTGACCACCAGCAGCCTTCTCTTTATCAATCTCCCTTTGCTTTCTGGCAATAGCCCTAAGCTGACGCTCAAGCCTCTTAGCCTTCCTATTTAAGAAAATAAAGGCGATAAGAAGAATTAAAAGAATTACAGCCAATACAATAAAGGCCTGCTTATAAATAAAGTTAGAAGAAAGATCCTGAATAATAGGCTCCTCAACCTCAGGAATATAATCAATCCTATGACCTCTAACAATAAGCCTGTGAGTATTAATCATAACAGGCGTACAAGTAAGTAGAGTCATAAGGTCTCTGCCAGGTTGAATTAAAAGCTGACTAAAATCGCTAGGGTCAATAACATCAATATGGTCAATTTGAAAAGCCATAGTCCCTTCGATATTGTGATAATAAAACTTGTCCCCAACCTCAAGATCGTGAAGGTCAGTAAAAAGTCTAGCCTTAGGAAGCCCAGAATGAGCAGTAATAACAGAATGAGTAGAATTCCCCCCAATAGGAAGAGAAGTCCCCTCAAGATGCCCTGCCCCCTTTTGCAAAACCTCCTCAGCCGTACCAGCATAAACAGGAATATCGATATTAATACGAGGAATTTGGATATGGCCGATCTTCTCATGAAGCTCAAGCATCCTAGCATAATTCTCAAAAGCCTCCTCCTTCTTATTCTCAGAATAAGGATCCTCAGTAATAATATTAGCAAGAGTATCATTATAAACCTGGGCAAGGTCCATACGACGAGCAATCTCTGCCTCATCAAGCTCAGACCTAGCCTCTTGGAAATCCGAAACCTCATTAGACGCCTCAACCCTATAATACCAATCCGAAATCATAGGATAAGACAAAATCCCCAGCCCAATAATAAAAACCAAAACAAAAGGCCAATTAGACTTTTTCTTTTTTCTTTTCTTTTTTTTCTTAAAATTCTTATCTTCGTTCACTTAAAATACCTCTCAGTGTGGGGACTGACCCTTGTGGTCTGTCCCCTTTCTATTAACCGTGTCGAATTGCACACGGTTCCTTGGGACTTCCAATTGTTGTCTGTCCCCTTTTCCAAAAGGAGTCGAAACCGACCCCTTATCCAAACCCCCTCGAAATCGAGGGGTATAACAAAAATAAATTAACAAAATCTCTCTACTATAATAACATTTATTAAACAAAAAATCACTTTTATAATTAAGTATAAAAACACAAAAATTATTTTGAACAAGCAAAAAATAAAATAAAAACTCTTTTCCTTTTTCAAAACAAATTAGCTTCGCCATTTACTAGATTTATTCTAACGCAAAGTCTTTTTCTTTAAATAAGATATTTCTCTACCTCAGGAGGAGGCTAAGGGAGTTGAAGCCCTTGTCCAAATCTCCGATTTGGCTTACAGGTCTCATGCCAAGAATTCCCAAGAGGCCGACCAAAGGGAAGGTCGATTGGCTAGAATTCGACGGCCTAGTATTCTCCCTCATCGCCTCCTCCCGAGACCCTCCTCCCCTTTCACCCTAAATTGTTCCTGCGGAAAGCTGCTTCGCCGTTTACTAAATCTTTTTAGGAAAAAACTTAATTTCTTAACACACAGATTCTGGTTATTATTTTTAATTAAAAGTAAAATTCACAAATAAAAAAGCGATAGCTCCAATTATCTCACTTATTAAATAAAATTAAAAGCAGCAAAAACTTATGCAAACGGCAACAGCTAGCGATAGCTCCAATAAAGTTAATTACATAATTAAGCATCAAGCAGAAAATACTTCTGATACCACAAAGATCAGCCCTCTGCAAGAGCTCTACAGGGTGTAAAAAGAGGTAGGGTTTGGGGAGGAGAACATGAGGGAGTTCGAGCTTCCCTTCGTTCTCCTCCCCAAGAGCTGAGAATCTTTTTGCTAACAGAAAAAGTAATCAACTGAAATAACTTCACTACACGGCGAAGCTACCACAATTATTCTAAAATAAAGAAAAAACTATTTTCCTAAACTATTTTCGCTAACGGCGAAGCCAAATAAAATTATTTTTGAAGAAAGAAAAAACGCTTTTCCTAAACTCTTTTCGCTAACAGCGAAGCCTTAACCACGATTCCACCGGGGACAGGCCACAAATCGGCAGTCAGATTCAACCAATCGACCTTCCTTTCAGTCGGTCTCTTGGGAATCTTTTGCATGAGACCTGCTACAAAATCTAAGATTTTGGCTAGGGCTTCAACAGTCCCCTCACAACCCTCGCAAACAGCGAAGCAAAAACCTCCCTTTTGTTAAAAGAAATTTCACAAAAAATATATTTTAATAATAATCATCCCCCGGCGTAGCCGGGGGTTTTTCTAATGCGGCCCAAAGGGCCTGTATTACCAGCCACGCCTCAATGGCGTTGGTTAGTTCGCCACTTGCAACTTCTACTTGCTACCCTTTAAAAGGGTCAACTACATCAAATGTTAGTTGTTCGCTTAACTGATCTTGTTTTAATTGGTTTTGGATATATTCTTGGATTGCTTTTGCATTTTTACCTGCTGTGTCTACATAATATCCTCTACACCAAAACTGTCTTCCTCTGTATTTATATTTTAATTTTCCCCATCTTTCATATATAATTATGCTACTCTTTCCTTTTAAAAATCCCATAAAACTTGATACTGATAGTTTTGGTGGTATTTCTACTAACATATGAATATGATCTGGGCATACTTCCGCTTCTATTATGTTTACTTCTTTCCAGCTACATAATTCTCGAAGTATTTGTCCTATTTCTAATCTTTTGCTTCCGTAAAATTCTTTTCTCCTATATTTCGGTGCAAATACTATATGGTATTTACAGTTCCATTTTGTATGTGATAAACTATGTTTGTCATTTATTGATGACATTTTCTTACCTCCTTGATATTTTTTATTGCAGTTGGCGAACTACAATTTAATTATATATCATAGGAGGTTTTTTGTTGGTTTTTCATCGCTAAAGCTATACTGAACCCCCAGTCTAACTGGGGGTTTTCTTCTTTCAACAAAAATAGGGCCCTAGACCCTATTTTCTAATTTCTCTCAGATTTAATTAAATACTTGCCTACAAGAACGAAAATCGCACCGGCAATAAACATAATAATTAGAGTAATATCCCCAACCTTAGGAATAGGAGTTTCACCCTCATCATCAGGTGTAGGAATTGGTTTCTTAAAATTCTCAACATCAATAGTCTTATCAAAAGACTCAGAATTTACAACAACCTCTATCTCATCCTGACACAAAACATAACCTTCAGGAGCCTCGGCCTCAATAACATAATGATAACCAAAATCTAAATCCTTAAAAGAAAACCTACCATCTTTATCAGACCTAGCATGGATTTTGTCCCCATTTTCATCAGTCAAATAAACCTTCTCTCCATTAATCTTCCTATAGATTAAAAAGTCAGCACCAGCAAGAGGAGTAGAATCCTCCCCATCAATCTTCTTAAAATTAATCTCGCCCTTTAATCTCTTGTTGACAACATGGACAAAACCGCCAGTATAATAATCCACCTTTACATAAGAAGATCCTCTCTCCATTTCATAACCAGGAAGAGTCCTAACCTCAACGAACTTATAAGTTCCCTTTGGCAGGTTAGTAATTCTAATGTAACCGTCCTTATCAGTAACTAGGTCTTCGACTTCCCCATCAGGATCGTAGACATAGTTCTTAGTCTTTACAGGATTTCCGTTTTCGTCATAAAGATGAAAGACTACTCCTTCAAGAGGTTTACCTCTGTCATCAGACTTAAAAAGTAAAATCTCTCCTGGTGGAGGAGGAGTATCCCCTGGTGGTGGCGGAGTCTCGCCCTTAGTCCACTTAATCTTAATAAGAGGAGGAGCATCCTTACCGACTACAATAATATTATCAACTAGCCAGTAATCACCACGAGGACTAGTAACATCCCTCATATAATAAACCCCAGTCTCAAGATCAAGATTTAGCTTATAAGAATCCTTATTAGAAATATGAAAAACATTCCTAGAACTCATCTCATCTAACCTGTCCTCAGACCAGCTAGACAAAATTTCTAAAAGCCTAAAATGATCAGGATAGGTCTTTAAAAGATCATCATTGATCTTCCAAAAAGCCACATCCCTAGGTCCCCTATCAGCCCCATCACCTGGACTCATATCTAATTCAGTAGCAAAAACCTGCCTAGGCCCAAAAACAAGCACCAGTACAAGTAAAAATAATAAAATTGTAAATTTGTTTCTATTAAAAGTTCTCATAATTTCCCCTAATTAATAATATAATAAAATGTCTAACATGGGAACAATGTCCCCGTTTTTTTTATTTTGCCCTGTCTGGGGACATTGCTTTAGCTGTGTCCCCTTTCCACAAAAAATATTTTGCCCAAAGGCTATGTAGTGGGGACAAATCGTCCCCGTTTATTTTTTCGATGTGGGGACTGACCCTTGTGGTCTGTCCCCTTCTCAGCAAACTGTGGTAATGCTTCGCCGATTACAATAGTTACCTCGACGCATACTCTATCTCTTTATCTTAATGAGTCGCTACCTCAGGAGGAGGCTAAGGGAGTCAGATTCTCCCTCATCGCCTCCTCCCGAGACCCTCCTCCCCTTTCACCCTAAACTGTTCCTGCGGAAGGCTGCTTCGCCATTGACAAAAGTTGTTTAGGAAAAGATTCATTATCTTAACCTACGAATTGTGGTTGTTTTTTAGTTATAAACTAATTTTTAGTTTTTAAAAAGCGATAGCTCCAATAACTTTTGAAAATGCAATTAAGTTTAGCACTGAAAATATTTTAGCTAACACGAAGATCAGCCCTCTGCAAGAGCTCTACAGGGTGTAAAAAGAGGTAGGGTTTGGGGAGGAGAACATGAGGGAGTTCGAGCTTCCCTTCGTTCTCCTCCCCATTTTACCTAAACTCTTTTAGAAGAAAGAACGAGTTCTTAATATTAATTTCTATCGCTAACAGCGAAGCAAACCCCAACTTTTTTAGTTAAAGAGAAAGATTATGCGTCGCAATAACTTTAGAATACGGCGAAGCAAAAATCATCTCTCCCCTATGTAACCACACTGGCACTAGGCCAGTATGGGAAACTTAAATTTATAAAATCCTAAGCTTCAAAAGATTCTTCTTTATTACGTCTCATAGCTACAACAGCTGCAGACATTAAACCAATACCAACAACAGTAAAGATTACAGTACCAATACCACCAGTTTGTGGGATTGTTACTTTCTTGTTGTCTATTCTTTGAGCTCCACCAACAGTTGCATCACTTACTGGATCGTCTGATTCATAAGTTACTCCACCTTCAGTAGCGCTATAAGAACCTTTTTTAACTTCAAATGAATATCTAGCTTCATTTAGAGCATATCCCTTTGGAGCTTTAGTTTCTTGTAGGTAGTATGTTCCATAAGCAAGACCGGTTATTTCAAACTTACCTTGTCCATCAGAAACTAATTTTACTCTTTCAGCAGTATCATCAGTTGTTTCAACCCATTTGTATTGTTGAGCTGCTTCAACTACTGCCTTATTATAAGCTTCTTGAGCTGTGGTGATTGCTGTTTTAGCTTGTTTTCCATCTTCGCCTTTTTGTTGTTCAGCTGATAAATCATTATATGCTTTTATAGCTTTGTCTAATTCTGCCTTTGCATCTGTAACTGCTTTTTTAAGATTTTCAGCGTCTTCTGTTGTAACATAAGCTAAAACTTTTCCATTTTCTTTTGAATCATAAACTTCGAATTCTGCTCCAGTTAATCTTTCACCAGTTGTTTGGTCAGCTTTTACAAACTTCTTACCGCCAGTTGTTACTTCTGGATTTGTTGGTACTAGAACGTCAGGTTTTGATGTATTTGTTACAGTTACTTTTCCATCTTCTTCTGATTTATAAGATGCTTCGTATCCACGTACAACTTCTCTTACAGTGAATGTGTCGTTTGCGATTTTTGCATCAATTTCAAATGTGTGGTTGAAGTCTGGACCTTTCTTTGTAACAGAATCTACAACTACACCTTTGCTATTGATTAGGAAGTAAGTTACTTCAACACCTGTAGGTGCATCTGTTCCACCTTTTCCATCATCCCAAGTTTTTGTAACTTCAATCTTGTTATCTGCAGGAGTTACATTTGGTGTTGGGTTTGGTTTACCTGGTGTGAATGAAACCTTGTTGTTTTCATAATCATCAGCTACTGTTTTGTTATTTACAGTTGCAGAATATTGTAAACGAACCTTTACAGCTCCATTTTGAGCTTTTGCTAATATATCTTTCATTATTTCGCCATTTTCATCGAATGTTAAATCGAATCCATAGCTTCCTTGTGCATATGTTGCTCCTGTTACTGTAGCAGCATTTGAAAATTCATATACTTTATCATCTTGTCCTTCTTGTGAAACTGTTACTTTAAGGTCGTTATTAAATGTTAGTCCCTTAGTCATAATATCTGACCAAGACATAGAAGTATAGTTATAGTTTTGTGGAATTTCAGTTACTATGTCGTAAGGTGCCTTTGTTCCTACAGTAAGAGCAATTTTAGCTTTTTCTGCATCATAATTGTTGATATCTGCTTCCCATTTTGCAATTTGTTCTTCAGTATATCCGCTTGCAATAGCTTCTTTTTTAAATTGAGCAAATTCTTCATCTGTCATTTTGCCAGTTTTTTCTTTTAAGAAGTTCTTGTCAATTTTTACATCATTAGTTTCAATGTTCTTTGGATAAATGTGAACTGGGTTAAGGTATTTAGTACCAGCTTCAGCTATAATTTTACCATTTTCATCTTCAACATCATATGCGTTTGTAAGTGGAAGTGTTAGTCCAAATGGTACTGCTACTTGTCCTGTTACTTTTTCTGGTGCTTTACTTTCAATTACCCAGTAATAACCATCAGCAAGTGTAACAGTTGCTAGACCTGTATTTTCAGCTGTATCAGCAGTATGTCCATCTGTTAAACCTGTGCCAGTAGCAACTGCAAGTTTATTTGCAGCGATTGAGTTCATAGTATTATCAACTTTACTTGGTGTTAATTCAGTTTTTCCATTAGCAATTAAATCGTTCATTTGAGCTACTGTTTTGAAGCTTCCTTGGTTAGCTTTTAAAAGTTCAAGGATTTTTTCATTTTCTACATCATTTTCTCCATTGATTTTGTAGAATGTAAATTGAGCTCCTGCTAATGCTGTAACATCTGCTCCTAAATTAGCATATTCTTTCGGATCAATTTTTCCACCATTGTGAAGCCATGGTGCACCTGCTTTATAGCTTGTCTTAGTTGTCAACTTATAAAGATTAACAGTAGTTTCTGTTGGTTTTGTATCTTGTAGTTGACTTGTTTCAACTGTTCCAGTTGGTTCTGTTACTGCATCATTTGCAGCAAATGCTGTTAGTGGGCTAAATGCTCCAACTACCATCACTAATGCAAGTATTAGTGATAAAATTTGTTTTTTGTTCATAATAAACTCCTTCGTTTTATTTTTCTGGGATTGGGTCCCAGTTCCCATAATTTCCTAGACTCTTTCAAGTCTTCTTAACTCTGGGATAAGGGTCCCAGTTCCCTTATTATAAACGACCCAAAGATCGATTATTAAAATTGTGTGGGTTTAAAACCCTGTTAGTCTTTCACTAACCCCGCCTCGCCCTTATGGACTCAGCTTTTTTACTAATTTTTTCTTCTAGCTTCTTACAAAGCTTCTTACATGAATTATTTTCATTGCGTTTTATCTCTGAGTGATAATCAGTTGAACACTCATCCATTTCCTCTTTAATAGCTTCTAGAATATATATGCCATAATTAATGACATTCAATTTTCCTACTTCTCCATTTTTGCTTACTGTTTTTAATAACCTAAACAATATCATAAGCAAATATATATAAACCATAGTCTTAATAACAAAGGTTAATAAATTAAAATCAATTGAGCTCTTAAAAGAAGTAATAGTTGATACTACCAATGCTATCAATGAAACAATATAACTAACAAAAGACATAAAAACTTCATTGTCCCTGTATTTTATTTCTAATCTATCTCTATATATTTTAAACCCTATTAAGTCATTAATTAAATTATTTTTGTCAATTGTTTTATCACTAAGATAATTGTCTTCAATATATTTAATTATTTCATCTTTTTTTAGATTTTTTAAGGTCTTTCCATTTTTATAAGATAGTGTACAAACAAAAATTTCTTCTTTTAGGTAATTCTCTTTTAAGAATTTAGTATCTTTTAATTGTTTTTTCAGCTTTTTGTCCATATCTCACCATTTTCAAAAACTATTAAGATAAAATGGATTTTATCGTGGATCCGTGGGGACTGACCCTTGAGGTCTGTCCCCCTTCACCACAATTAACTTTTCATCACCGGGGACAGGCCCGAAGGGACAGTCCCCTGAATCAACTAACTTCCTCTGTTAAGGAGGCAGCCTCAGTGCCTTATTAAAATCATTCACCATAAGACACCTCCCTCTTTCTCCTATAAACATAAGCCGCCGCAGTCATAAGACTTAAGCCTGCTAAGATGAAGATCACCGTACCAGGACCACCAGTCCAAGGGTATTCCGCCTTGCGGTTTTCTATTTGGATTGGCTTTGTTGTGTCAAGGTCTCCATAAAGTGGCTTATCGCCTGCTAGTATGCTTAGGTCTAGCTTATCTTCAATGGAATCGTCTATTTGTGAGTCAAATACTAGTTCAAATAGTTGGTCGGCTATGCCTGTTGTGTTAGTATCATCAAGCTTACCAGTAAATTCCATTACTATTGAATCTGTTGTTGTAAGAGGTTTATCTGTTGTAGATGTTTCTCCAAGCATTTCCTTTAGGCCGTATCTTGAACCTGTAACATTGCCTGCTGTTGTGAAGCTTATTGCGTCATATTCCTTAAAGTCATCTTTTGTTAAGCTTTCTAGAGTTTTATCTCCGTCTTTCTTAAGAATAGCTACATTGACTTCTCCACCAATACCTTTTCCATTTCCTGTTGATTCCTTGTACTTTGGTGTTATCTTCCAGTCATTTTCCTTTATACGGATATAGGACTCGTAAGATGGAATTGTCATTTCAGTGTGGTTAGGGTTAATTATAATTCTTTGTTTAAATGTTCCCGTATCCTTATCCACTTCTAGAATTTCACTTGTGATTAGTGACTTAGCACTTGTCTTGTGAGTTGCTTTATTCAAATCTTTTTCAAGTACTTGGATTTTTCCATTTTCTAGCTTAAATTCTTTGATCCAACCTGGGTATTTAGCATATCCCTTAGGTGCTTTGGTTTCTTTTAGCGCATAGTAGCCTGGTTTGCTTGGATTTAGTACAAATTTTCCGTCTTTTCCAGATGTTACAGTCTTAGTCTTTTCGACTTCTTTGCCATCTTCAGTAGTTTTAATCTTATAAGGTTGATACTTTTCATCTTCTTTTTCCTTATACCAGACTTCGAATTCTGCTCCTGGTAAGAAGGTTTCTTTCTTGTCTCCATCAACCTTTATAAACTCAATATCTTTGTAGTTTACAACATTTATTGGAGCCGTTCCAGCTGCTTGACTTACTTTTTCAGTAGTATCGCCAACAATTGCTTTCGCTGCAGTTTTTAATTTTTCTGCTATATTTGCTAAAGCTGAAGAGTTTTCAGTGGTTTCTGTTTTCTCTTCTTTTGGCTTTTCTACAAGTCTTGTGATTGTACCATTTGCTTCTACTGTGAATTCTTCTATATGTCCTTCTATTTTCTTGTAGCCTTTTGGTGCTTCGATTTCTATAAGGGCATATTTTCCAGGAGATAGTTTTTCGTAGTGGATTAAACCATCTTTTCCAGAAGTTTTTACTGATCCAGATACTGGTGTTTCTGACCACTTTTTAGTGTTCTTGTCGAATTTAATAAGAGCAAATTTTGCACCTTCAAGTGGTTTACCTTCTTGATCAACTTTCTTGAAGTTGATTTCATTCTTAGGATTTATAGCAGTTATTTCAAGTTTACCTTCTGCTGTGTTTTCATTTTGCAAACCATAGACATAGTCTTGTCTTTCAACACCCATATATGGGACGCCATAGATATTATATCTATCAAGGTTAGTTGTTGCTCCATAGAAACTCTTGTCCTCACCTTTGATCTTACCTGTAACTCTTATTATATAAGTGTCATCTGAGCTTAGGAAGTTACGATAAACTCTATTATAGGAGTCCCAGTAATAAGGGAAAGTATAGCTGTAACCGTCTTGTTTAGTTATTTCTCCATAGTAGTTATAAAATGAGGAGATATAACCTTTGTTTACAAAGTCGTTGATGTTGACTGCATAAGATGGAGATAAAATCAAGTTCTTATAGTAATTACCATATTGATAGTTAGGATTTATATAGTTGTAATTAACCTTATAAATATTAAAGCTAACATTTTCTATATCCATTCCTGGTGTGTATCTTAGAGTACCATCAATAATATTCATTTGATCTCTATTTACATAGATAATGTGCTCAAACTCACCAGTCTTGTAATCAAAGTAGGTTATCTTAGATGATATATTTGGGTACCTTCTATAAACATTTTCAGGAGTACTATGAGTTCCTGCATCAAATATTACATTAATGTTTTTATATTGTCCTTCTTGGTCCCCTTTCATCTTGAATCCTACAGGAACATTTTGATAAACTGCCTTGTCATTTTGAGGCTCGAATGCAAACCTGTCAATGTGAGATATTAATTTGTTCTTAAAGTCTGTAAGTTCATAAGTGTTGGCATACTCAGTAAATGTGTATGTTATCACATTGTTTTGATCGTCATATTCAGCCTTGGCTATTGTACCAATTCCATCTGCAAATATATCAAGTCCAGATACTAAATCTTTGTTGTAGATTCCGTAAAGGTCTGTATATGAACTTATATCTAATTGGAAATAATCTCCAGGTTTTATAACAGTTCCATCAGCTATTTTAAAGTCATTGTCAAAGGACAATAGATGAGCTGAGTTAGGATAGATTGTATTTGCTGTAGCTGTTGCTTCATCATTATCTGGTTTGATAATTTCCATTTTAGAACTTTCAAGAGTGATTTTGCTTGTCAAATCTTGACCTGTTCTTTCGATTGGTCCAGAGTATGGGTCTAAGCCCTTACCACCTACAGTAAACCTCCATTTTTGTCCAATGTTTTGGTGACCGTCTCCTGGTTTTATCTCTTCAAGTTCGTAGTTACCAATAATTAAATCTTCAAATATAAGTTTTCCATCTGTTCCAACTTCACCAATTTGGCTTGCATCTTCTGGAGTAGTGCCATCAGTGTTTTTCGCCAAAGATGTTCTTGTAAGTTTAAACTTTGCTCCTTCAACAAGTTTTCCATCTAGGTCCTTTTTTTTGATTACAACTTTACCTTTTCCTGGTTTGTTGTTTATGATCTTACCCATGTTCTTTGCAGTAGCAGATGTTACGAAGTCTGTTAACTGACCTGAACCTTCTGCATTTTTACCTGCATATTGGATAATGCCATTGGCATTGTCATATTCAAGGGTTATGACACCTCTACCTGGGGTGATTTCTCCAGTTTCCTTATCTATATCGCCCTTTTCATAGGCTATTGTAAATTGAAGAACAGCTCCCTTAAGTGGTGCATAGTCCTTAGGTGGTCTAACTTCAAGTAGTCTATAACGACCTGGTTCAAGACCTCTAAATCCAAAGTAACCATTAAATGCAGATGATACTGTAGATCCAGGAACGTCTTCATAACCACCAGCAACTTGTTTTTGAAGCTTGAAGATTGCTCCTTCAAGTCTGTTTTCTGTTACTGCTTCACTGTTAAGATCGTCTTCTGGGTTATCACGTCCGTGTTTAGAGAATGTGATATTGAATTTTTCTCTTTCGTTTTCAACTACTAGTCCATCTTTTGGTATCTCAGTCGGCTTGTCTGAAGTATAAACAGGTTTTAGGTTTACACTTGTATTTGCAGTATAAGTTGGATTTTTATCTATTGATGGGTCAATTATACCTGTATCGTAAGTCTTTCCATCAACTGTAATCTTTCTGCTTACAAAGTTAGCATATTTTGCACCTGGTGCTTTATACTCTGTTACATTTTTCGCTTCAGTAAGTGCTTTAGCACCGCCTTGGAAGGATGCACCAGGGAATGCTTCATAGTATGGGTTACCATTTTCATCAAACTTAAGTTGCTTGAACTCTCTCTTTCCATCAAAGAAGTCAATCTTTAAATCAATCTTACCTAAGTCCTCTTCTGGTATATCAGTTCTCTTATATGGTTCCTTCTTAGCAGGGTCCTTTGTTTTGAATAGTTCTTTATCAGAAATTATCTGTCCATTTTCATCAAGAAGGTTGTAATTATCATCATATTTTACTTCGTTGGTTACAACTCCGTCTATTATTGAAGTATCATAGTAACCTTCTACGTCGATGATGTAGACTCCCTTGCCTAAGTTTAGTTGGTCTTCATCAAAGCCCCAGTCAAATGGTCTCCACCTTGCAGTGTTTACCATAGACATATCTTTCTTAGAAAGGTCATATGATCTTAGAATTGTGTCATAATTTCCTTTCTGTACGTCTTCGTTTGCTTCTGGGTTTGTGATTTCGTAAGTTGTTCTGTAGGCTGTCTTTACACCTTCTTTTATTGTTACTGGAGGTTTTGATGGTGTATCAATTTCTTCTCTCTTGTACTTAGGAGTGATTTGTACATTGATTTGGTCACTGCCTGTATATCCTCTAGTATCTACATAGATTCTTTGGACAAAGGTCTTTGCCTCTGGATCTAGGTAGGTAAGTCTTGAGTAATACTTAATTCCAGCATTATCAAAAGATTTACCTGCATTTGCTTTGTCGTTATCTTCGATAAGACTTGCTGAAGTTTCTTGTGGACCCTTGTACTCAGCGTAAATACGTCCACCGTCATCTTTGACCTCAATCTTCCAGTCAGCAGATGATTCCTTAAAGCCTACTGGAGCTTTTGTTTCTGTTATAACATAGAATCCTTTTTCAAGCTTAACTTCTTTTCCGTCTTTGTCTTTAAAGACTAGATCACCGTTAGCGTCTGATTTTCCAGTAAGTTGTGTGAAGTCTGTATCTTCTTTTTCATAAGTTCCATCAGTCATCTTCTTGATAGTGAACTCTGCTCCTTCTAGAGGAATGTCATTGATGTCTCTCTTTAGGATCTTAAGTCCAAGTCCACCAGTTTTGTTAGTGATTTGTAAATCCTTGTTGATATTATTTTCTAAATCTTGTATTAGAATATCTCCAGTTGTGTCTGGATCAAAGCTATCAAGTGGATCATCTGATTTACCAATACGAACCTTTGCATTAGTTGGTTCTGTTCTTGATAATTCTAGCTTTTCAAAATTAGTAATTACTTCGCCAGATTGCTTACCAGCTTTTAGGGCAGCTATTACATCTGCTGGCCAGTCTGCTGGTGCAGCTACATCTGTTTGACCTGTAGTTTTTGCTTTGTTGTAAGTTGCAGTGTATCTGTACTTAACTTGGCCGTTAGTACCTTCTCGGTCAACAACTCTTTCGCCTGGTGCAAGATTTTCATCTACAATTACGTCAGTCTTGTAGTTAAGAGTTTCAGTTCTTTCCTCAGATGCAGTTCTTTCTCCTTCTGGGATTTTTTCAAATACTCCACGAACCGTTACTCCAGTAGATGGACTAATATCTGGCATTATGAAGTAACCCTTGTTTGTTGCTGGATCAAAGATTACTTCGGTATCGCTTAATCGCTGACCATTATTCTTTGTGACAGTAGCTTTAGTAGCCTTATATCCATTGTATGGATATAAGGTGAAAGTAACTTTTTCTCCAACCTTAGCATAGCCATCTCTTGATTGTGTTGGATCTACAGTTACTCCTCCTCTTCCACCATCATTTTCTTTACCAACAATGAAAGATTTAGCTGGGGTTTCTGACTTCTTAAATAAAATCTTTACCCACACATCTTCATCAGGCATTGTAAAGGTATTATCTAGATGGCTGATAGATGAACCTTGTACTTGCAAGTCATTTTTGTCTAAAAGTATTGAGGCTTGTATTTCATAGCCAGTGTCTGGTGTAATTGTAAGTTTAACAGTCTCACCTTGTTCTGCAGTGGACTTGTCAGCTTTAACTGTACCACCTTCTGTTTTGATTATATTGATGTTGTGTTTAGTTGGTTGAGGTTGACTTACTTGTTCAAATTCAACTCTTATCGTAACATCAGTGTCTGGCATTGTAAATTTATTGTTGTTTACAGGAACTTGTCCTGCTCCACTTCCAACGTAGATTTCTTTTACTCTGTAACCTTGTGCTGGTTTTGGAGTAATTGTAACTACTTCTCCTTTTGCAGCTTCGGTCTTGTCAACTGTGAATGATCCATGTGATGGAGTTTGGGTGTAAATCTTGTGCTTAGTTGGCTCTTCAGCTTGTTTCTTAAATTTAGCCTTAACAGTAACATCACTATTTGGCATTGTGAAGCTATAAGATGTGCCGTTATTAGTGTAAGAAACTTGTGCTCCTGTTGAATCTAATACCTCAAATTTTTCAAGTATATAACCAGGATTTATTTCTGGTGTTACATTTACAATATCTCCTGCTTTTGCAGTTCTAACTGAACTATTTAATGTTCCTCCTGTACCAACATCACTTGTAGTCAATAGATTTACATCGTAAGTTTGTTCTTGAGTTTTGTTGATGTCATTTGCACTGTTGTAGTATTGTGCTCCCCAATAGCTTGGCCAAGTGTTAGGTGCTCCTGATTTGGAATAGAAGTAATCCATTCCTAAACCGACGCTTCCATTTTCTACATACCTGGCTGTAACTTCAATATAGAAGTAATTGTTTTTTGCAGTATCCCAATATAGTCTAACTTTATTGTCACTATATGGGTCTTCTGATGGATTGTTTGCTCTTACTTTGCTTCCTTTTACTACATTATCAATTGAGGTGCTCTTTGTAGTGTAAACTTCATAAGAAATAATGTCAGTTGGAACAAGACTTGCTAATGGTTCTCTATGAAGATTCAATGGAAATTTATTATTATTGTTCAAACTACCATTAATTAAGAATACTTGCTTAAATTGTTTTGTATCCTTATTAATGTCAGTTATCTTTGTTTGAACTTGAACTGGATTGTTAGGATTTGCCTTTGTAGTTGGAGTTTCTGACCTTGTTGGGTCTATTGCTTGCCATCCTTCTCCTGCTCCAACTGGTGTTCCTACAAGCTCATCACCTATTTCTAAGCCTGAATTTATTTGGCTTGTAGTTTCATCATTTTGTATTTGATTTTCAAGGTTCAAAGTTTGTTTTCCAGTCATATATTCTTCTAGAATCTTTCCTGGAAGGTTAGTTGCTTGACTTAGGTTTTCGTCTAGGGCTAGGGCTGTTACTGATTGTGGGTCTACTCTTAGTTCTTGAGTTAGACCGGAACTTCTAAAGGCCATAGTCCTTACTGGACCTAGGTTGTTCGTTCCAGTAGGATTTCCATCTTTTACTACTATTGTTGCATTTTTTTCAACAGTAGACGGTGGAACTGGATCTAGGTTTACACTATCTAGGCTGTTATATTTTTCTGCTGCCCAATAAGTTCCCCTATTTATAAAGTCCATTCCTAAACCAAAAGGTCCAGATTCTGGTAGGACTGATTCTACTTCTACCATAAGAGTTTTACTTTGGTCAACTGTAGTATTGATTACAAACCTGTCAATGTCTTGTCCTTCTTTGGTTTTTCTAGTCTCTATTTTAGATGTATATGGTACATCTTTTCCAGCATTTTCAATTTTATTAGGTTCAGAATTTGCTCCTACCTCTTTAATTGATAAAATCTTTGTGTTTTCTTCAGAAAGATTTCTATTTTCTGGATAGAAGTGGATTTCAAGTTTAGGGTTATTCAAGTAGTTTCTTTGTTTATTTACAATAAACACTTGTCTGAACTTCTTGTTTGCTTTATCTACTTCAGTAATATAACTTTTATTGGCCTTGCCAGCATTATAAGGATTTAGATCGTATGAAGATGATTCTCTTTCCCTACCAGCATTTTCTTTATCAAAGTCATTTACTTTTTGCCATTTTGGACCTTGAGTACCTTCAGTATCGTTATCTCTTATATAAGTTTTGCCGTCTCTGGTTATTGTTACTGTCCAATCTGTATTGGCTTTTTCATAACCTTGAGCTGCACCTGTTTCTATAAGTTTGTAAACTCCTGGTTCTAAGTCTCTGAATTTTACATTTCCATTCGCATCAGACTTAGCGTATCTGTGGTCTTCTTTTGGTTCTGGTCCTATAAGTTTAAAGGTTGCTCCAGAAACTGCATCTGTAGAACCTGCTCTTATTTTTTTGAAAGAGAAGTCCTTTTTGTCAAGAGTGTTGGTTACGTCAAGTGAGTCTTCTGAGATATATGCACCCTTGATATTTCCAGCTTCACTACTTGTTGTAACTGGTTCTCCTTCAACGATTTGGTTTGCCCTATCGTAGTAGTCTGATTTCCAATATAGACCCTTATCAGTTTGAAGGTCCATTCCTGTACCTACTCCACCATCTTCTGATGTGTAAGGTACCTTGACATCTATAACAATAGGTTTTGTAATTTGTCTGTCGTTAAAGTCTAGATAAAGTCTTGGTTGTCCTGAGATATTTTGACTTGTTGCAGTTACGCCTTTAATTTCTGTAAGGCCATAGTTTTCTAATCTAATATCTTCTACTTTACCTTCTACTGCCTTGTCAAGTTCAAATATCTTATAAACTCCATTTCCTGCATACCAATCCATATTAGAAAACTGTGGTTTTTCTCTATGGATTGACGCGTTTTTAAGAGTTATTGAGTCTGCTTCTGGGTTTATTACATATCTTTGGATAACATATTTTTCCCCAGTGTTTTTAGCAACAATTCTTGTACCTAGTTTATATGGCACTGGATAGTTGTTATAGTAACCAGTTTGCCTATTATCTCCAAGAATCCATCCATCAAGTGGTCTTTTTGCAACATTAACCCATTTTGTTCCTTGATCTCCAAGGATAGACTTATTAACTTCAGGGTCTGTTGTTCCTGATGGTTCTACATAGTTGTAGACTTTTACCTTGTTGTTTGCATCTACTTCTACTACCCATTTTTTATTTAGCCTAGTGTAGCCTGTAGGTGCCTTAGTTTCTTCTAGGATATATATTCCTTGGCTTAGGTCTTTATCAAAGCTTACTACACCTTTATCATTTGATGTGCCTGTCGCAAAGTCAGTGAATTTACCATCTTCGCCTTTTTTAGTTAGCTTAAACTCTGCACCTTCTAGTGGTCTGTTGTCGCCGTCTTTTTTGTAGACAACAAACTTTTGAGCAACTGGTTGGTTGGTAACTTCAAGCGTGATATTATCTCCACTTAATTGCTTGCCAGTTGAGCCTATACTAAATTCAGTTATTGTTACATTTCCTTCATTACTTACATCTACTGTCCAAGTCTTGTTAGATTTGTTGTAATTTTCTGGTGCCTGAACTTCTTTTAGTGTATAGGATCCTGGTTTTAGATCTTTGAAATCTATTTTACCATTTTCGTCTGTAGTCCTATAAATTGTGTTATTATCTTCATCTGTCAATGAGAAGGTTGAACCTTTTAGTTTTTCACTATTATTTAGTTCATTTACTTTTTCTATACTGAACTTACCTGGTGTAAACTTATAGTTAAAAAGTCCAACTTTTTGGCTGAAGAATTTTGGAATTTCTCCACCTGTTTGGTCACCAACAGCCTTGTTATAGTTTGCTCTTGTTACAAAGGCAGAGTTGAAAGACCCATTGGACATATTAAATGCTCTCCAAGTATTGTTGAACTTATTCATATCGTCAATCTTGAAGGTTTGTTCAACTACGTAACCATAATTAGAGTAAGGACCTACACTTGGCATTTGTACATCTAAAGGCCCTTTGTCACTCATCGTTCCAAATGGATTTAACATATTTGGATCATAGTTAAGTGTAATGTTGCCTTGTCTATCATTTGTTATAGTTTGGTTAGGATTAATACTTCTGCTGTATAACAAAGTATAAGTTGTTGGGTCTTGTTCTGGCCTTATACCAAATGATAATGGCATATTTTTGTTAATCTTCTTATTGTACTCAGTTCCCTCTATAGGTTGTGTGATGATGTTTGGACTTGTTCTATAAACTTTAACATCTCTTAGGGTAAAGGCTGGTGTTTTACCATTACCTTTCCAGTTAACATAGTTACCATATTGGTAGTTAGTGGACTTCCAGTTGAAGTTTAGTGTGTCATTATTTCCCTCATTTGCATATATAGGGTTGTAATATGCAAGAGCTGTTACATACCACTCGCCGTCATCGCCCATGTAGACATCTCTAAAGTAATATGATTGTGATGTTTTTTTGGCTGCTGGGTCATAGTCATAATCTTCATAATTGGCCTTGACAGGTTGTGTTATTGTTTGATCGCCAGTCACATTTTCTTGTCCTGGTTCAACTGTTACTGTGAAGTTATAAGTTCCGTCGTATTGGGCAAAATATTTACTTGGAATAATACCTCTTAGGTTAATCTTTGCAGTACCCTCACCTCCAGCTGAGTCTTCATTAAATACATAGGTTAGTCTGTTTGTGCTATAGTCAAAGTATGGGTCTGCAACTTCTTTACCATTTACTAATAACTTAGGAAGTTCTCCAAAGTATTGGGTAAAGTCTAGGTTAGGGTCAAACTGGATTGAAAATCTCTTGCCAGGAGCTGTGTTTTCAAGGTCAATAGTTGCTTGGTATTTTAAAGATTCAAGTCTATATGCTTCCCATACGCCTGGTCTTTTACCTATATCCCCTTCTTCTCCTTCTTGGATGGATAGGGTTTGACTTACGTGTTTTACTCCTGCTTTAGCATCTTCTTGAGTTTGTTCTTCATCTTCTATCCAGTAATCTTTTCCATTTACTGGGTTTCCAGCACCAGTTTTAAATTTAGCTTCATAAGTTACTTGATTTGAATCATCTACTGTTACATAGAAAATTACATTTGATTTGTTGTAACCTGCTGGTGCTTCAGTTTCTTCTATTATATATTTACCTTCTGGAAGTTTTCCAAAGGATGCTTTACCTTCTGCGTCTGAAGTTACCGTTGTGATAGGATTTCCTTTTTCGTCTTTTATAACAAAGGTTGCACCTTGAATCGGTTTTTTATCCTTATCGATTTTTAATACTTCTACAGGACGAGTTTGGAAGGCTTCGTTTGTAATAGTAAGGGTTGTGTCCTTCTTAGCATCTTCTGCTGTAGTAGGAGTGATGTATTGATCTGTTAGTTTAGCTTGGGTAGCAGTATCTTGGTCTGTTAGCCAGTCATAGTGGATTCTTTGTTGTGTAGAGTTCCTATCTTTGGTAGATTTTGCTACAACTAGGAAACCCCAGTCGTTAGTAAATCTTTCTTTAGGGAAGGTAATCTTATAACCTAGTTCTTTAGTGTAAGGATCTCTAGGTCTACGACTTGCTCTAATTGGTTTATCATTTGGTGATTTTAGAACATTAGTATTGCCTATCATGTCTATGGTGTTCTGGTCAACACTTTGTTGGATCATTTCTGTCCTAAGTGAGTCTCTGTAGTATGGATTTACGTCATAGACTTGGACATCATCTAATCTTTTAATTTCCCCACCTTCTGAAACTATATTTAGCCTTGTATCCCTATCAGTTGAGCCACCATGACTTGCTGCATTTGCTTTTAGGTAGATATAAGTTGTTACATCTCCGTTTTCATCAACTGTTGCATACTGCATTGCATTCATGTAGTCAGGATATCCGCCATGGGCAACTGACTTTGTAGGGTTTGCTCCTATTTCTAAAGTTCCAGGTCCGCCTTCTTTTGAAAGTCTGCCATTTTCGTCAACATATAGAATTATATTTTCTGTGTTGACCTTAAAGCCTTTAGGCGCCTTAGTTTCTTTAAGAGTATAACGACCAGGTCCTATATTAGAAAATAGTGCCTTACCATTTTCATCTGTAACTACTTGAGGTCCATTAAGGAGTTTGAAAGTAGCTCCTGGTAGTGGATTACCTTCTTTGTCTTTCTTTATTAGTGTAAAGCTAGCAAAGGTTGGGATTTCTTCTACTGTTGCACCGTTGTGAATATAGTATTCGTCTGTTTCTTTTAGATAATAGTTGTTGTTTTCATAGTATCTAATTGTTTTTCCAGTATTTGGATCTTTATCATTGGTTGGGAAATCTTGTGTAAGTTCTGGTTGAGCTTTAGTAGCTGTTCCAAAATTATCTATATCCCAAACTTTTACTTGCGGAATTATTATAGATCTTCTTGGGTCTGTGCTTTGTGATGCAGGGACCTCAACTTTTCCAAGTTCATTATTTGTATTAGGGTCTACTGCCTTAATAGTTTGACTTGGCATTTTTTGACCTTCTTGTAGGGTCCAAGATTGGTTTATCTTAAGATCTTCATATCTTGAAATTTCAACTCCGCCAAGTGCTTGAGGATTTTTGTTTCCTGCAGGAATACTTGTGTTGTATTCATAGACTGCAATTGTTCCAACGTCACTTGATCCTGGATTTTGGCCTTTAGATGGCATTGGATTTACGTTTGTTTGAGTTTGTCCAACTTGAACCATCTTGCCTGAAGTTGGGTCTATTTTATAAACTGCAACTTGGCCACCATTTTGGTTTAAAGTTTGTCCACCACCGAGTGTTCTTGTTTCTAATGGTAGGCTTGTGGAGATATTATTATCTTTGTCTACGTCGCCAGTTGAAACTGCATCTGTCACTGTCCATTTTGCGCTAGTATTAGATGTGAACTCGCCAAGGATTGTAGTCCTGTTGTTCATATCTACTCTATTTGGAGTAGATTCTTTGACCTTTTCTATTGGCCAGCCTTCGTCTATTACAATTCTCTTGGCACCAACTTTATTTTTATTAGTAAGTACGATAGATATATCCATCATGTACTTTTCTTGTTTATTTCTTGTAGGTGTAAAGAAATTGTAGGTTACTTCTCTAGCGCCAGATGTTGGTATATGGTGTTTGGAGTCAACAATTCCAGTTGCATTTTCAAGCTGCTTTTTTAGGCCACCTATACTACCATTTATAATGACATCATTTATTACACCAAGACCAGATCCCTTTACTGTTGTAAAGTTGGCTTTGTAGCCAAGAGTATTTAGGTCAGTGTCTGATGCAACTTTAATGGTCCAGTTGTAGCCTACTAATTTTCCGTCTTTTATTACTGGGTTCGCTACTGCGTCAGTAGTTATTTTGTAATTTGAGTCGTCTGGACTTATTATTTCTGTAACATCTTTTCTATCTGGTTCGATAATTGAACCTGCTAGGTTACCATTTTTGTCTACTTTTTGTGGAACAAGGTCTTGAGGTGCTTTTACTCCTAGGCCAGATACCTTGTTGGTTACCACAAATTCTCCATTTTCATCTAATTGGATATTAGCTGTGTTATAGTCTACTGGAATATTTAATGGGACTTGGATATTTTCTGTTATATCTCTTGTAATTGTATAAGTTATTGTATTATCTGAACTATTATATTTTGGAGTAGCTATAACTTCATTATTGTATTTTATAGGTTCCAGTGTTGTTTCTGGTTTGACTGTTAATTTTTCGTCTAGATGTATTCTAAAGTACTGATCCTTTTTAATTGGACCAACTGCTGTTGAGGTATCAAACCTAGTCATAATATGGAACTTTTTATTTTCTAGACCTTCAAGACCTGCACCTACTGCCCCAGGAAATTCTTCTTCTGAAACTTCTAGGCCACGGTTTTCTTTTTCTGCTTGGTCTTGGACCATTTTTTCTAATTCTTCTAGGCTATGGTTTTTTGCTAATTCATAGGCTGCTTTTATTTGGTCGTCTGTTAGCTCATAGGTTGCTTGGAAGTTGTTTATTGTTTCTTCTCCAAGTTCGTCTGTGCCAGCTAGGTCAATTAGATTGTCCATGGCTATTCTCATAGCTATGGCTGCTTTTATTTCTTGGGCTGATATTTCTAGATCAGCTGGTTGGTCTTGGCCCATAGCTTCTAGGTCTTCTAAAGTATTTTCTTTAGCTAGATCATAGGCTGCTATTATTTGGCTATCTTTTAGCTTGTAGGATACTTGGAAGTTGTGTATAGTTTCTGCTCCAAGTTCGTTCAAGCCTAATTTGTCCATTGCTAGTCTCATAGCAATTGCCGCATTTATAATTTTGTCTTCTGTTGCTGTTAAATCTAGGACATAGGTTGGGTCAGTTATTTCTTCGCCGTCTACTAATAGTTCTAATGGCCTGTCGATATTGTAGTCGGTCATATCGAAGGCATAAAAAGTTTCCTCTAATTTTTCTCTTAGGTCTATGTGGTAACTTTCTTCGCCTGCGATTAGGTCATAGGATCCTGGGGCTAGACTAATTGCTAGGTTACCGTTTTCGTCTGCCTTGTAGCTAGTGATTTTTTCTTCTAGGGGTCTTAGATTGTTTTTTTGGTCTAAGGTCATTTGGGCTAGAAGTGGATCTTCTTGGTCTAGGTCTACTAGGAAAAGTTCTTGGCCTTTTTCTGCTTTTATTTTTATATATTTGTCTCTTAAGTTTATTAGGCCATTAACTGCTATTTCTTCCTCTTCTTCTGGAAAGTCTACTAGTTGGTCTTCGTGCTTTTCTGCTGGAACTAGGTCTGTCCATGGAAGAGTTTCTTTTTCTTCTAGCTTTTCTTTTGGTCTTTCTTGATCTAGTGGTTTTTCTAAGTCAGTTTTTTCTACTGGCTGTTTTTCAATTTCTCTTTCTATTTTATTTTCCACTGGAGCTTTTTCTTCAGGTTTTTCTACTGGGGCTTTTTTTATTATGCTGTTTGCTCTTAGTGGTTTTTCTGCTTTTTGAATTATTGATTTTTCTTCTGTGTCTGGGTTGAAGATACTGTTTTCGTCTCTAACGATTTCTTCTTGAGGATTTTGTTGGTTTTCTTCTTCGAAGTTTTCTTCTATTGGTTGAGAGTTTTCTTCTATTATATTAGTTTCTTCTATATTAGGTTCTTCTTCGCCAGCATTATTTTCTTCTTCAGTAGTTTCTTCTATTATATTGTCTGTTTCTTTTGTTTCTATTTGTTCTAAGTTTTCTTCTGGAAGAGCTTTTTCTTCTGTTTCTTTTTCTCCTGGTAGTTCTAGGACGATTTCGTTATTTTCGTCTAGGTTTAGGATTTGTGAATCCATGTTTTGACCTTGGTGGTCTGCGTCTAGAATTTCTTCTTCTAGGTTTTCTTCTATTATATATGCTCTTTCTAAACTTTCTGTTTTTAGATCTATAATTTTTTCTAGATCAAGGTCAATTATTTGTGGTTTTTGGTTTTCTATTTCAAAAAGGTCTTTGGCTTTTTCTAATAGATTTTTTCCTTCTATTGGTTCTTCTGTTTCTTGGTTATTTATTTCTAGAGTAGTGTTTTCATTTTTTTGTTTTCTTGAGAATAATGGGTTTGCAAATAAACCTAGGGTATTTTCTGATTCAAGATTTTCTTCTTGGATCTCTGCTAGGTTTTCTTCTTCTGTCATTTGAGTTACTGGAATTTCTGTAATTTCTAGTTTTAAGATTTTTTCAATTTGTGGATCGACGTCTTCTCCGATGAAGTCTTCTAGGTGAAGGAGATCTACTCCTGCTAAAAATAGGTCACCAAAAGAACTGTCTACGTTTTCTAGAGGTACTAGGTCTAGGTAGCCATTTCTGTAATAGACGTCTAAGGCTGGAAGGTTATTGGCATCTAGGGCTTGGCCTAGGTATCCTTCTTGTCTTATCTCTTCTTCCTTATTAAATTCTTGGATATGTGAGTTGAATTGATTGAAGTATGGGAAGGCTGACTCAGTAAAGTCTTTTTGGTCTAAATAAGTATCTTTGTCTACAAAGCTTTCGGCTAGTTCGATATGATCGTCTAGTTTTATTCTGTAGCCGAATCCTTCTTTTACGTTTTCCCATGACCAATAGATCCTTAGGCCGTAGGCTTTCTTTGGATCTGCTAGGCGAATTTTTTCAGGGTCAAGTCTGTAAAGGTCTGCCTGATAAATTCCTTCTTTGTATTCTATACTCCTTTGGGCTAATCTTTGGTCGTATTGATCTCTGTCTATGGCGTATACTGGCAAACTTAATGATTGGAATAAGATTGTTAGTGCCAAGATAAGAGATACTATTCTCTTTTTGTTCAAGTTACTACTCTCCTTAATCTAGAAATTTTATTTTTATTTTTTTTCGTTTTTTTCTAATTTTCGTATATTTTTCACTATTACATTCTTATGTCAATAATATTACATCTTATTAACAACATTGTCAACTGTTTTAGTGTAGTAATCTTTAAATTTTTTAAAAATTTTGTTAATTTTTTTAGTTTTTACTTAAATTTAATCTTTTATTGATTTTTTGCTTGGATTTTTTAGATTTTTCTTTGTCCCCAAGGGGATGGGGAAAAAGTTTTTTAGGCCACTGTATATTGATAATCGTTTCTAATTTGTCTTTTGTTTTTAGATTTATTGTTAGTGGATTCGTTTTAATGTATTAAAGTTTGTTGTTGGGGTTTTGATAGTTTTAATTTTGTTTTTTGTTTTATTTTTGTAATTTTTGTCTTTTTTTGTTACAAAGATGATATAATTGTGAATTTGTTTTATTTGTCTGCTGGTTTTATGTGTTTAGTTTTATTTTTGCTGGGTATCAATGTATTTATGGAAAAGGGGACAGACCTAAAGGACTGTCCCCACAATATGGCGAGCAAGGGAAAGATTTTAGAATCTGTTCCCTTTTTTTGTGATTTGAATTAGATTTGCTGTTAGCTAAGGTTTTGTGGTGAACACCGGGGACAGGCCGCAAGGGACAGTCCCCTGACGTTTGGGAATGGATTTTAGAATCTCTTCCTTTTTTTGTGATTTGTTGTTGTGGTCAACGGGGGGCAGGCCGCTTAAACCATATACTTTTTCTGCGGAAGGCTGCTTCGCTATTTGTTGAAGTTGTTTAGGAAAAAAATTTAGTTTCTTAACTTACAAATTGTGTTAGGCTTCGCCATTTGCGAAAAGAATTTAAGCTAAATAGTCTTTCTTTCTTTTAAAATAATTTTGGTTGACTTCGCAGTTTATTGAAGTTATTTCGGTTAGTTACTTTTTCTGTTAGCAGAAAGATTCTCAGTTCTTGGGGAGGAGAACGAAGGGAAGCTCGAGCAGTCAGATTCTACCAATCGACTTTCCCTATCGGTCGGTCTCTTGGGAATCTTTTGCACAAGACCTGTAACCAAATCAAAGATTTGGACTAGGGCTTCGACTCCCTCATGTTCTCCTCCCCAATCCCCTCCTCTTTTTACACCCTGTAGAGCTCTTGCAGAGGGCTGCTAGCACCGTTGGCTAGAAGTGTTTAAGTTAATAGTGTTTTCTTTCTTTTAGAAGAGTTGTGGTTTGCTTCGCCATTTGCGAAAAGAATTTAAGCTAAATAGTCTTTCTCATTGGCTTAGTGATTCTCTAAACTCAGAAAGAGGCTAAGGGAGCTGGCAGTCAGATTCAACCAATCGACCTTCCTTTCAGTCGGCTTCTTTGCGGTGAAGGGGGACAGACCACAAGGGTCAGTCCCCACGCTTTCTCGGGCAAGGGACAGATTTGGATTAGGGCTTTGACTGTCCCCTAACTCAAAAAACATTCTCAAAAAACCGGGGATACACCTGAAGGAATGTCCCCAAAAAATGAATCTCCCCAGTCAAAAACTAAAATCCTATTTAATTTTATTTCCGTTTTGGAATTATTCTTAAATAGACTTGCTTGTCTTAGAATTAAATTGTATAATGTATTTAATTTAATTTCCGAAATGGAAATAATCTTAAATAGAAATAGGGGAAATATTATGATCATTAAACGCGATTTTTATTTGGATAAGTTGATAAGAAAAATGGATAACGGATTTATCAAGATTATTACAGGAATTAGAAGATGTGGGAAATCTTTTTTGCTTAATAATCTTTTTTATAATCACCTACTTGAAAGTGGGGTTGATGATAAACACATTATAAGATTTGCCTTCGATTCAGGAAATGATTTATTAAAAATTGGCGAAGATCTAATGGATTTAGATACCTTGAGTGGTGAAAGGTTAGTTGATCCTAAGAAATTTCTAGAATATATAAATAGTAAAACTAATAACACTGATAAGTTTTATATACTCTTAGACGAGGTTCAATTGTTAGCATCTTTTGAGCAGGTCTTAAATGGATTTTTGCGTCAAGATAATTTTGATGTTTATGTTACTGGTAGTAATTCAAAGTTTTTGTCTAAGGATATTATTACAGAATTTGCTGGTAGAGGTGATGAGATTCACGTTATGCCACTTTCTTTTTCTGAATTTCTCCAAACTTTTGATGGTGATAAAGAAGATGCTTTTGCCGAATACCAAGTATATGGCGGTTTGCCGGCACAAGCTTTGATGAAAACTGATGAAGACAAAATGAATTATCTAAAAAATCAATTGGAGAATGTCTATTTGCGCGATATTATAAATAGGTATGATGTTCGTTTAGGTTCAGAGTTAGAGGACCTGCTTAATATTTTGGCTTCTGGTATTTCTACTCTTACTAATCCAAAAAAGATTTCTTCAACTTTTTTATCTGTTAAAAATTCAAAAATTTCTGCAAGTACTATTGATAAATTTATTGGATATTTTGAAGATGCCTTTATGATTAAAAGAGTCTACAGGTATGATGTTAAGGGCCGTAAATATATTGGAACTCCTTATAAAATATACTTTGAGGACCTAGGGCTTAGAAATGCAAAATTAAATTTTAGGCAGGTAGAGCCAACTCACTTAATGGAAAACATTATTTATAATGAACTCAGATTTCGTGGTTATATGGTTGATGTAGGAATGGTCATAAAAAGAGAAAGTGATGATAATAGGGATATAAAAAAACAACTAGAGGTTGATTTTATTGCGAATTTAGGAAGTAAAAGATATTATATTCAGTCTGCTTACAGTCTTCCTTCCCTTGATAAAATGAATCAAGAAAAAGCGTCTTTGTTAAATATAGATGATTCTTTTAAAAAAATTATTATAGTAAAAGACAGAGTAAAACCATTTAGAGACGAAAATGGAATACTAACTATTAATCTCTTTGACTTTTTATTGGATAAGAATAGTTTAGATTTGTAGCAAGTTGCGGTGATACACTGTTAGCAAGAGTTATTTTTTTATTTAAGATAGTAGGTCTTTAGTTTGTCACGGATTTTGTATAGCATTCGTGACAGTCTAAAGGCCTATTTAATTTTATTTCCGTTTTGGAATTATTCTTAAATAGGATTTTGCTTAAATGATTGGTAAGATTTGTTAGGGGACATTCATTTATGTGTGTCCCCGGTAAATGGTGGTAGGCTATCGCCAATCGCAAATTGAGTTTAGGAAAAATGTTTTTTCTTTCTTTTGAATGATTGTGGTTGGCTTCGCCATATTCTAAATTTATTGTGACGCATAATCTTTCTCATTGACTTAATGAGTTGCCACCTCAGGAGGAGGCTAAGGGAGCTGGCAGTAAGATTCTAGCCAATCGACCTTCCTTTCAGTCGATCTCTTGGGAATCTTTTGCATAAGACCTGTTAGCCAAATCAAAGATTTGGACTAGGGCTTTAATTCTCCCTCATCGCCTCCTCCCGAGACCCTCCTCCCCCTTCACCCTAAACTGTTCCTGCGGAAGGCTGCTTCGCCGATTGCCAAGAGAATTGAGGTTAAATAGTTTTTCTTTCTTTTAAGATAATTGTGGTTTGCTTCGCCGTTGGCAAATTGAGTTTAGGAAAAATGTTTTTTCTTTCTTTTTAAAGTTTGTGGTAGGTTTCGCCGATTTCTAGGGGACAGGCCCAAAGGGACAGTCCCCTGGCATAGAAACAGAGCAACAAAAAATGGGGACACAGCTGAAGCAATGTCCCCATTTTTTTTGTTTCTCATATTTTATTTTTACTTGCTCATTGAGTCTAGTAGTCTCTTTTCTAAAATTTGATTGATGTCGAAGTTTTCGATTTGAAGGTAGTATTCTGCTGCGTCTAATAGGGATTTCATTGGTACTGTTCCTATTACTTCTGATCCTACTACGTTTACGCCGTATCTTCTAGCTTCCATTTTTACCATTTCAAAGGCTTGGTAAACTCTTGTTTTTTCGTAGTTTACTAGGTTCATTGATACTTGGGTAATGTTTCTTTCTTCTACTTTTAGGCCGATTCCTTTTACATATCTAAGGCCGCCACCAATGTGTCTAACTTTTTTTGCTATTGCGTTTGCGATTTCTACGTCTGGTGTGTCTAGGTTTATGTTAAAGGCTACTAGTGGAACTCTAGCTCCTACTGCTGTTGCTCCGCTTTTCTTGTTCATTTCTCTTGGGCCGTAGTCTGGTTCCCATCCTTCTTCGTGAATTTTGTCAAAGAAGGCTTCGTATTGGCCTTTTCTAACTTTTGCTAGGTTTTTTCTGTCAGCTTTTGTTGCTGCGTCTTCGTATAGGTAAACTGGAATGCCCATGTCTCCCATTACTTTTCCTACTTCGTTAGCTAATTCTATACATTCGTCCATTGTCACTTCTGATACTGGTGTAAATGGTACTACGTCTGTTGCTCCCATTCTTGGGTGGGCGCCTTCGTGAGTTGACATATCTATTAGTTCTGTTGCAACTTTAATGGCGTTTATTACTGCTTCTTTTACTTTTTCTGGTTCGCCTATTACTGTTACTACTGACCTGTTGTGGTCTGGGTCTGATGAGTAGTCTAATAGAGTTACGTCTTCTATTTTTCTAATTTCGTCGACAATTTTTTCTACTTTTTCAAGGTCTCTACCTTCTGAAAAATTTGGTACACATTCAACTAATCTTGCCATTTTAATATCCTCCTTAAGATATCTTTTAGAATAATCCTACTATTTCTCCGTTTTCAAGTATATCGATTTTGTTTGCTGCTGGAACTTTTGGTAGTCCTGGCATTGTCATTATATCTCCAGTTAGGGCTACTATAAAGCCTGCTCCTCTTGATAGTTTAAAGTTTCTTACTGTGATCCTAAAGCCTTCAGGTCTTGCTAGTAGGCTTGGGTCATCTGAGAATGAGTATTGGGTCTTTGCCATACAAATTGGTAATTTATCGTAGCCTAGTTTTTCGTAGTCTCTTATTGCTTTTTGAGCTTTCTTTGTAAAGTCTACTCCGTCTGCTCCATAGATTTCTCTGGCTATGGTTTCGATTTTTTCTGGGATGCTTTGGTTTACGTCATATAGGAATTTGAAGTTGGCGTCGCCTTTGTCTACTACTTCTACTACTTTTTTAGCTAGGTCGATGGCTCCGTCTCCGCCCTTTGCCCAAACTTGGATTGGCACTGCTTCTACTCCCATAAGCTTACATTTTTCAACGATTAGGTCGATTTCTGCTTGGGTGTCTGTTGGGAATTGGTTTATTGCAACTATTGGTTCGATGCCGAATTTTCTAACATTTTCAATGTGTTTTTCAAGGTTTGGCATTCCAATTTCTAGTTTTTCTAGGTCTTCATTTCCTAGATCTTCTTTGGCTGCTCCACCGTGGTGTTTTAAGGCTCTTACTGTTGCTACTAGTACTGTTGCGTCTGGTTCAAAGCCGCCGTATCTTGCTGTAATGTTAAAGAATTTTTCTGCTCCTAGGTCAGCACCGAAGCCTGCTTCTGTTACTACATAGTCGCCAAGTTTTAGACCCATGTTTAGTGCTGTTACTGAGTTACATCCGTGGGCAATGTTGGCAAATGGTCCACCGTGAATTATTGCTGGTGTGTTTTCTAGGGTTTGAACTAGGTTTGGATTTATTGCATCTTTTAATAGTAGAGCACAAGCGCCTTGGGCTTCTATGTCTCTGGCATAGATTGGCTCGTTCTTTCTATTGTAGGCAATTACTATGTCGCCTATTCTTCTCTTTAGGTCTTCTAGGTCTGTTGCTAGACAGAAGATGGCCATTATTTCTGATGCTACTGTTATATCAAATCCGTCTTCTCTTGGTACGCCGTTTGGTTTTCCGCCTAGACCTACTACTATATTTCTTAGGGCCCTGTCGTTCATATCTAGAACTCTTTTCCAAACTACTCTTCTTGTGTCGATGTCAAGAAGGTTGCCTTGTTGGATGTGGTTGTCAAGTAAGGCTGAAATTAAGTTGTTGGCTGTTGTTATTGCGTGGAAGTCTCCTGTAAAGTGAAGGTTAATGTCTTCCATTGGAACTACTTGTGAATATCCTCCACCTGCTGCTCCACCTTTTATTCCAAAAGATGGTCCAAGGGATGGTTCTCTAAGGGTTGTTATTGTCTTTTTGCCAATTTTATTTAGGGCCATTGATAGACCAATGTTTACTGTAGTCTTTCCTTCTCCTGCTGGAGTTGGGTTAATGGCTGATACTAAAATTAGTTTTCCGTCTTCCTTGTCTTTTAGTTCTTCTAAAAGTTTTAGGTCGATTTTTGCCTTATATTTTCCGTAGTGGATAAGGTAGTCGTCGCTAATTCCAATTTGTTTTGCTACTTCAGAGATTGGTAGCATTTTTGCTTCTTGGGCTATTTGTACGTCTGTTTTGAATTCTTGTGTCATAATTACTCCTTTGTCTTAGTTTATTTTATAATCAGCTATTACACTGTTAAATTCGTCAATTTTTTCTTGGTCTTTTACTAGAGGAAGGTTGGCTTCTATGTTCATAATGCAGCCGTTGGTTCCAATTTTTGCTAGCTCTAAACCAATTTCTAAGTCTGATTGACAGTTTGGATTTGTTTTGCCGTTTACTTCATTTGCTATTTCATAGACTCTGTGACAAAGTTTTGCGTTGTTCATTGGGCTTGTTGCTCCAACTATACCTGCGTGGGCAATGGCTTTTTTTCTCGCTTCTTTTTCTTCGTCTGTTTCTTTTGGAAGTTTGTAGGCGTCTCTAATTACTCCATAGGCGTTGGCGTCTTCTACTACGCCTTTTAATAGTTTGTCTCTTATTTCTTCTAGCTCTTTGGCATAGTCTAATTGTTTTTCTGCTGGTAGACCAAAGTCTTTTTTTGTTGATAGCTTACAAACCATGCCTATTAGGCCACAGGCTTTTGCTCCTGCTAGGGCTGATGCTGATCCGCCTCCTACTGTTACGTCGTCTGTGTCAAGTATTAGGTCTAATACGTGTTTAAAATCCATTTTTTTCTCCTTAAAAATTTTAATAAACTAACTTTCTGTCTTTTACAACAACTTTTCCGTGTTTGATTACTGTTTCTACAAAGTTAGACCCGTGTCTATAAACTACGTTTCTGTAGTCGTCTGTGTCCCAAATTTGTAGGTCTGCGTATTTTCCTTCTTCTAAGGATCCGTAATCTCTATCTAATCTTAAAGCTTTTGCGGCGTTTAAGGTTGCTGCCCTTAGGGCTTCTGCTGGAGTTAGGCCATGTCTTTTACAAACTAGGTCCATGCAGATGGTCATTGAAACTGTATAGTCTCCTGGGTTTATATTTGTTGCTATGGCTACGTCCATGCCTCTGTCAACTAGGTGTCTAGCGTCAGCAAGGTTGTCGTCATATTTTTTTACATAGTCAGTTGTTGGTAGGACAATTCCAACTGTTTTATTTTTTATCATGGTGTCAATGGCGTCTTCTGTAATGTAGTTTAAGTGAGCTACACAGTAGGCTCCTTCTTCTGCTGCCATTTTTGATGCGCCAATTGAGGATAGTTCGTCGCCGTGAATTGTTGCTGCTAGGCCTAGGTCCTTGGCTTTTTGTAAATATCTTCTGCCTTGGTCAATGGAAAAGATTGAGTCTTCTACCCAAATATCAACCATTGATGCTAATTTTTCTTCTGCAACAACTGGCATTACTTCTTTGAGCATAAAGTCTAGATAGGCTTCCTTGCCCATTTCCTTGTCCCAGTCGTGGCCACCAAGATAAGTTGCAACTAGGGTTTGTGGAACCTTGTCCCTCAATGCTTTTATTACCCTAAGTTGAGTAAGTTCAACATCTTTATCTATGCCGTAGCCAGATTTTATTTCAATTGTTGTTGTTCCGTTGAGAAGAAGGGTCTTTAATTTTTCTTCTCCTTCTTTTAAAAGGCCGTCAAATCCTGCTTCTCTTGTTTGGACTATTGATGATTCTAGTCCTGTTAGACCAATCTTTACGTTTTTCTTAATTTCGTCTGGGTCTGTCATTGTAAGTTTTGCTACATATTCGTCTAGCCTGTCGCCACCAAATACTAAGTGGGTGTGAGGGTCTACAAAACCAGGAAGAACTGTTTTTCCTAAGCAGTCTATAATTTCAGTTTCGTCGTCAATTTCGTTTTTTAGATTTTCAAATAAATCAATCTTCTTTATTTTTTCTCCTTCAATTAATAGACTATAGCCTTCTAAAGCCCCTGTTATGTCCTCATTTTTTTCTTTTAAGGTCAGTAGGGATTTACAATTCTTTAAAAGTATTTTGTTCACAGTTTGTCCTCCTTAAGTTTTATCTATATTTAAATTTACTTGTCTTTCGATTTCATCGCCCTGCTATGAGGGCGAAATAAACTTGAGCTTCATTCTAACATATCTAGCATCTTTAATTTTACCAGAATTAAAGGTCTCTAGATCTCCAGGTCTTTAGGACCGACAATATCTTTCTTCCAAAATATTGGATTGCTAACACTTATATATAACGCAAGAACCGTGCCAAATTTTTTCAATGGACTTGTGGGCCTTTGCCGATGATTTTTTTGTCTTTGTGTTTAGTTTTTGTGCCTAGTTTTTAAACGATTTTTGTGTTTTTGTTTAGTTTTTAGTCATTTTCTAGGCCTAGTCTCTTTATTTTGTAGAGGAGGCTGTTGCGATTAAGGTCTAAGACCCTGGCAGTCTTTGAATAATTCCAGGAGTTTTCTTCTAAGTATTTTCTTAAAAGTTCTCTTTCGAAATCGTCTACCATATCGTTGAAACTAAGTCTTTCGATTTCTTTTTTCTTTTCTGGTTTTATTTCTTCACCTAAAAATCTTTCTTTGAGATAGGCTGGAATATTTTCTACTGTCAAATACCTCGAGTCGCCAGAGGAATTTACTAGCATATTTTCCACTAGGTTTTCTAATTCTCTAATATTTCCTGGCCAAGGATAGGAGTCTAGAATTTTTTTCAGCCTTGAGTCGATGCCTATGTGAGGTTTGCCTAGAGGCTTGTTGTACCTTCTTATAAAGTATTCGATTAGGATAATTATGTCCTTCTTCCTGTCTCTAAGGGGTGGAATATTTATTGTAAAGCCAGCGATTCTATAGTAAAGGTCTTCTCTGAGTTTTCCCTTTTGAATTAGGTCAAAGGGATCTTCGTTAGTTGCTGAAACTATTCTGCACTGAATTGGATAGGCCTGAGAGTCGCCAACTCGAGTAACTCGTTTTTCTTGGAGGGCCCTTAGAAGTTTTGCTTGGAGGCCCATAGGCATAGTGTTAATGTCGTCAAGAAAAAGAGTTCCGCCTTTGGCTTTTTCAAAAAGGCCTTTTGAATCAACTGCTCCTGTGTAAGCTCCCCTTACTGTTCCAAAGAGCATGGACTCTAATAGGTTTTCTGGAATGGCTGAACAGTTTATGCCAATAAATGGTTCCTTGGACCTATCGCCAAAGTTGTGGATGGACTGAGATAGAACTTCTTTGCCTGTGCCTGTTTCTCCAATTATTAAAATTGAATTATCTAAGAAAGAAACGTTTTGGGCAATGTTAATTACGTTTTTAATTTCTTCTGAGTCTCCAACAATGTTTGAAAAAGTATATCTGGTTCCGTTTTCTGCATAGACTGGCAGGTCTTTTTCTAAACTTGCATTGTGCTTTCTCTTTTTTTCAATGGTGTCTACTAAAACCTGGTGGAGAGAGTCTTCGCTTCTACCAACTGTATAGACGGCAATGGTCTTTCCGTCTAGGATTATTGGATAGGTGGAATAGGAAATATATCTTTCAACTCCTCCTAGTTTTGAGTGGGCAGAGTACTTATTTAAAATTGGTTTTTGAGATTTTAAAACCTCATAGTGCTCTGAGTTTTCTGGTCCTGAATAGCCATAGGTCTCCCAGGTGTATTTGCCAAGCATATCTTTTCTGTCCCTATTTTCTTGGATCTCCTTGGCCCTGTTGTAGATAATTATTTTGCCATTTGAGTCGGTTATTAAAATGCCATCTGCCAGGCTATCAAAAAAATCCATTAGGTCCTGGTGGAATTTTGGATTTTCTTCTAATTTTTCGCTGTTAAATATGTCTATAAATTTTATTTCTTTCATCTTATGCCTCTCTTATATTCTATCTTAAATCAAGTCTTTTTTAAAGGTGGACAAGTATATAAATTAAGATTAAAGATTTTTAAGATTCTTTAGACTTTTTATGGTATAATGGTTTTTGTAAAAAAGAGAGGTAAAGATGTTTCGTTTTGATATAGATAAAAATAAGGGTAAAAAAATTCACTTCATCGGCATAGGTGGAGTTAGTATGAGCGCACTTGCTGAGTATATGTACAGCAAGGGCTATAGAGTTTCTGGTTCTGATGCAAAAGTTTCAGAGCTAACAGAAAGACTAAGGGCAGATGGCATAGAAATTTTTTATGAACATAGGCCAGAAAATGTAAATGGAGCTGACCTTGTTGTCTACACTGATGCAATTTCTATGGACAATGAAGATTTAAAGGCTGCCATTAGAGAAAAAATTGATATTGTCGATAGGGCAGAGTTTCTAGGAAATCTTATGAGAGACTTTGATTTTTCTATTGCTGTTTCTGGAACTCACGGCAAGACTTCTACAACTTCTATGATTACTGAAGTTATTTTTGATTTGGAAGAAGATCCTACTATTATGCTTGGAGGTATGTTAGATAAAATCCACGGCAATATTAAACTTGGATCTAACAAGTTGTTTTTAACTGAAGCTTGTGAGTACAAGGCCAACATTAAAAAATATTTTCCAAGGCTGGCTATAATTTTAAATATTGACGAAGACCACTTGGACTATTTTGACAATATTGACCATATTATTAAAACCTTTGAAGACTACTGCCACAACCTAGGGCCAGATGATTATATTCTCGTCAACGCTGACGATAAAAATTCTCATACTTTAAGAGACCAATGTTCTTGTAAATATATAAGTTTTGGTGTGGACAAAATGGCAGACTATTCTGCTAAGAACATTGACTTTAGAGAATCTGGTTTCCCAAAGTTTGACGTCTTCTTTAAGCACAAAAAAATTGCCCACCTTGATTTAAGTGTTATGGGCAAACACAATATTTATAATGCCTTAGCTGCCTTTGCTGCCTGTCACATTTATGGCCTAGATCCAGCTATGATTGCTGAAAAAATATCTGCCTACACAGGAGTTCACAGAAGATTAGAATTTAAGGGGACCTTTGATGGTATAGACGTTCTTGACGACTATGCCCACCACCCTACTGAAATAAAGTCTGCCCTAGCTGCAATTAGAAACAGCTATGCCAACGACATTTATTGTATCTTCCAGCCTCACACCTATACAAGGACCAAGCTACTATTAAATTCCTTTGCCCAGTCCTTTGACAATGCTGACAAAATTATTATTCCAGATATTTATGCTGCCAGAGAAAAAGATTATGGCGACATCCACTCAAAGATGCTAGTTAAATCAATTAATAATAATGGCAAGGACGCTATTTATTTAGGGTCCTTTGAAGAAGTTGAAGAATATTTGTTAGAGAATGCCAAGCCTGGCGACTGTATTGTAACTATGGGAGCAGGAGATGTTTATAAAATTGGGGAAAATCTTTTAAAGAAATAAATTTAGGCTCGAAGTTTATGACTTCGAGTTTTTTGTTGGAGAAAAATTAAAAGCCTTGTAGCTGATTTTTATGTTATAATTTAGAGAAGTATACGAAGACGAAAATTTTTTAACTTTAGGGAGGATAGATTTTGATAGATTTTAAAGGTGAAATAATAAAATTAATAGAGGGAAAAATTTCTGACATAGATGAAAGTGGACTTGAGAAGCTTATTGAAGTGCCACCAAATCCTGCCATGGGCGACTTTGCCCTACCAGCCTTTTCCTTTGCAAAGACAATGAAGAAGGCGCCAAATTTAATTGCTGGAGAATTAGCTGAGACTTTAGAATCTCCTTACTTTGAAAAAATCGAAGCCAAGGGACCTTATTTAAACTTTTTTATTAACAAGGGACTTTTGGTTGAAGATGTTTTAAAGGATGTTTACGAAAATAAGGACAGGTTTGGTTCAAGTGACCTGGGACAAAATAGGAACTTAATTATAGATTTTTCTAGCCCAAATATTGCCAAGGCCTTTCACATTGGCCACTTGAGATCAACTGTTATTGGAAATTCCTTAAGAAATATTTTTGACTTTTTAGGCTTTAAGACTGTAGCTGTTAATCACCTAGGCGACTATGGAACTCAGTTCGGACTTTTAATTACTGCCTATAAACTTTGGGGCGACCAAGATGCCATTGACAAAAACCCAATTCCTGAGCTTTTAAAGCTTTATGTTAGAGTCAACCAAGAGGCAGAAGAAGATCCAAGTCTTAGAGACCAGGCCAGAGATTGGTTTAGAAGGTTAGAAGCTGGCGAAGATGAGGCTGTTAGACTTTGGACGTATTTTAGAGAGGTTTCTCTGTCTGAATTTAACAGAGTTTATAAGATGCTAGACATTGACTTTGATTCTTGGAACGGCGAGGCCTTTTATTCAGACAAGATGGACCAAGTTGTTAAAGATCTAGAAGATAAAAATCTTTTAGTTCCATCTGAAAATGCAATTGTTGTAAACTTGGAAAAATATTCTATGCCGCCAATGTTAATTAAAAAGTCTGACGGCTCTACCCTTTATGCAACTAGGGACCTAGCCGCTGCCTATTATAGGCACAAGACCTATGATTTTTATAAGAACATTTACGTTGTAGGCTCTCAACAAAACCTACACTTTAAACAGCTTTTTACTGTTCTAGGACTTTTAGGCAAGGACTGGGCCGAAGACTGTGTTCACGTTCCTTTCGGCATGGTTTCCCTTCCTGAAGGAACTATGTCAACTAGACGTGGCAATGTTGTTTACCTTGAAGATGTGCTACTGACTGCCATTGACAAGACAAAAAATATTATTGCCGACCGTGACATTGAAGACAAGGAAAAACTAGCTGCTGACATTGGTATTGGAGCAGTAATTTTCCAAGAGTTATTTAATGACAGAAACAAGGATTATGTCTTTGATTGGGACAAGTTATTATCTTTTGAAGGAGAAACTGGTCCTTATGTTCAATACACTCACGCAAGAATTTCTTCTCTACTAGAAAAAGGAAACTTTAACCTTGGTGATGAGGTTGACTATTCCCTTTTATCTTTAGATGAAGAGTTTGAAATTTTGAAAAATATTTATGGCTTTAAGGACACTGTTATAGATGCTGGAGACAAGTACCAACCTTTCTTTATTTCCAGACACCTAGTGGCCCTTTGTCAAGCCTATAATTCCTACTATGCCAACACTTCAATTTTAGTTGATGACGAAGACTTAAAGAAGTCAAGGCTGGCCCTTTCTTTTGCAGTGAAAACTGTAATTAAAAATGGCCTAGGACTTTTGGGAATGAAGGCACCGGAAAAGATGTAAGATGTGAGAAGAAGGGGACAGACCACAAGGGTCAGTCCCCGATTTTATTTCTTTAACAAAAAACAAAATAAAAAAATTAGCTAGGATTTTACTCCTAGCTTTTTTCATACTTAATTTTATATGTCTCCACTAAAGGTGTCGCCGTGGTCTAAGTCGCCGTACTCGTAGCCGCGATTAAACCATTTCATTCTCTGCTCACTTGTTCCGTGGGTGAATTTATCTGGAATTACTTGGCCCCAGGCTTTTTCTTGGATCCTATCGTCGCCTACTCCTGCTGCTGCATCCATGGCCTCTTGGAAGTCGCCTTTTTCAAGGTAGCCATTTTCTTGGGTGTAGTGGGCAAAGACTCCTGCGTAGTAGTCTGCTTGAAGTTCAAGTCTTACCATATACTTGTTAAAGTCTGCCTCTGACATTTGCTCTCTAAGTTTATAAACTTCTTGTAGAGTTCCCAATTGTTTTTGAACGTGGTGGCCAACTTCATGGGCCAATACATAGGCCAAGGCAAAGTCGCCTTCTGCTCCGTATTCATTTTTTAAGTCATGATAAAAGGAAAGGTCTATATAAATCCTTTCGTCATTTGGACAATAAAAGGGACCGACGTTTGAACTTGCAAGTCCACAACCTGTGTTTATTGAATCTGAATAAATATTTAAAGATGGTTCCCTATAAGTTTGGCCGTACTGAGAGAATATTTCCTTCCAATAGTCTTCTGTGTCTGCTAAAACTACTGATAAAAATTCATCTAGCTCTTTTTCTTCTGCAGTTTGGGTATATTCTTGGTTTTGTTGGCCTCCTTGGGTAGCTTGGTTAGGTAGGACATCTGCTGGAACTTTTCCAAATAGCAAATACATTATTAGGAGGATGATTACTCCCCCTCCACCAAGGGCTACGCCGCCTCCTTTAGGGCCTCCTCTTTTTACATTAGAACTTTTTCTTCTGCCTTGCCATTTCATAAGCTTCTCCTTTGTAAGTAATTATTTTTTCTTATTTGTAATTTACCCTTTTTGGATTTGTTGACACAAAAATTGTTTGTGGTAAAGGGGACAGTTTGGTAAAGGGGACAGGCCTAAAGGACTGTCCCCACTCTTTCGGGCTTCGAATGTCCCCAAAATTTCATTGCCTTTCAACAAAACAATTTATTTTCTCTTACTTTTAATATATTCTTCTTGCAAGTCCTTGTAGCCTTGGACTAGATTTTTTATTAGGTCGTTGTTTTTGACGTCAAAGTCTATGGACTCAATGGATTTTATTGGTAGGATGCCAACTGTTGTGCCTGATAAAAAGGCTCCATCTACGTCTACTAGGTCTATGTCTCTTATTACTTTTTCTTCTAAGTCAACGCCAAGTCTTTTAAAGATTTTTTCTAGTCTGGACCTGGTTATGCCTCTAAGGACTCTATCAGCTGGGGCAGATATGACCTTGCCGTCTTTAGTGAAATAGAGATTTGTCCTTGAGCCTTCTAGAAGTTCTCCATCTTTTGTTCTTAAAAGGGCTTCAAAACTTTCTGTGTCTAGCATAAATTTTGCAACTTCTCTTTTAAATTCGTGGCGGAGGATTTTTAAATTTGGATCTTGTCTTTCGTAGTCAAAGATCGCTACCTTTATTCCCTCAGCCAAGTCTTCTTCGCTTACCTTTCTGTCATAAAATTCGTAGGCCAAATAGGAATCCTTGTAGACTATTAGTTTTAATAGTGAGTCTGTTATCCCATTTTTTTCTATTACTGTGTACAAATCTTTTTCAATTTGGGAAGCAGTCCTTGAAAGTTCTATGCCAAGTTTTTTTGCTGTAGCTTCAAGTCTATTCATGTGGTCTTCAAAAAACATCACTACTGAGTCTTTGACTACAAAAACTTCGTATTGGGGCTCTTCTTTTATAGCTTCAAAGTAAGTCGAATCTTCAACTTCAGAAACATTTCCATTGTAGACTAAATATTTTCCTTGGGCTTCGTTTATCATAAGCTAACCTCCTATAAAATTGGGGATAGGAGTCTGGATATTGACTCTGCCATCCTTGAATATATTTTTCTGTTGTTGTATTTTTCCATAGAATATTTTTCGCTTTTTTTCATATCCTCTTCAAATTGTTTGGCTAGGTCGTTGTTAATGCCGTAGTCGTACATAAAGGCGTTGACTTCAAAGTTTAGGGCAAAGGACCTAATATCAAAATTTGCTGTGCCAACTGTTGAGACAAAGTTGTCTATTAGAATCATCTTTGAATGTAAAAATCCGTGGGTTTCGTAGTAGTAAACTTCTGCTCCGTATTTCATTAGCTCTGCCAGGTGGGACCTAGAGGCTGATTTTACAAAGGGGTGGTCTGGTTTTTTTGGAACCATTATTTTTACGTCAACTCCTGAATAGGCTGCCATTCTAAGGGACTTAAATAGGCCTTCGTCTGGAATAAAGTAGGGAGTTTGGATATAAATTCTCGATGTTGCCGACTCAATCATTTTGCTAAAGCCGTCTCTGATTTGTTCTAGCTCGTTGTCTGGTCCTGATGAGATTATATTCATGGCTACATTGTAGTCTGCTTCGCCGTCATAGATGTAGGATTGGTAGCAGCCGCAGTCGTCTCCTGTGGCAAACTTGTAGTCTAGATAAAATCTTGTTGTCAGATCGTTAACTGCTTCTCCTTGGACCTTTAAATGAGTGTCTCTCCACTGGCCAAATCTTTTTGACATGTCTATATATTCGTCGCCAATGTTAAAGCCACCGACATAGCCAACTTTTGAGTCTATAACTATAACCTTTCTGTGGTTCCTAAAGTTCATCCTAACATTTAAGTTTCCTAAAAATGGTGGGAAAAATATGCCTAACTTAACTCCATTTTCTCTTAACTCTATTCTATCTCTTAGCCTAAGATTTCTGCCTCCCATGCCGTCTACTAGGACTTTTACATCTAGGCCTGCCTTAGCTTTTTCAATTAGTACTTCTTTGATTTCGTCGAAAAAATCTCCTGACTTTATTATATAGGCCTGCATGTAAATTGAGTTTTTGGCCTTTTTTAGTTCTCTTAACATATCGTCTTTAAGGCTGACTCCGTCGTAAAAGACATCTACCTTGTTGTGTTCGTTGTATCTAGACAGAGAGTTATTTGATAGTAATTTTATTAGACTTTGGTAGTCGTAGGACTTTATGTCGTGATAGTTGTAGGAGCCTGCATTAATGGCTTCTATTCTCTCTAGGTCTTGGGGATAAATTTTTCCAAAGGAAATGTCTTTTTCTCTAAAGGACCTAGACTTGGTCATGTCAATTCCTATCATTAGGTAGAAAATAACTCCTATAACTGGGAACAAGAAAATAACCATGACCCAAAGGATGGTTGATGTTGCTGGTTTTTTCTCTTTAAAAATTACAATAAAGGCGAATATTAAGTCTATCCAAAATAATACACCAAAGGTGGATAGGTAAATTCTAATAAATTCAGTCATTGTTATTCTCCCTGTGGTATGTGGTGACGGGGACAGACCTAAAGGAATGTCCCCACTGTGTTGTAGTTATTCTCCCTGTGGTTAAGGGGGACAGACCACAAGGGTCAGTCCCCACGTTGTGGCGGGCAATGGGAAGATTTGGACTAGGGCTTCGAATGCCCAGCTTTTCTTTTTACCAAAACTAACCCAGCTTTACTCATCTATTATTTTCTCTTTGCTGCCTTGTATCTTAAAGTTGAGTCTAGGATTTTCTTTCTGATTCTCATCTTGTGAGGGGTTACTTCTATTAGTTCATCATCTTCTATAAATTCTAAGGCATTTTCCAAAGACATTTGTCTAACTGGAGAAAGTTTTAAGGCTTCATCTGAGCCTGAGGCCCTGACGTTTGATTGCTTTTTCCTTTTTGTTACAGAAACTTCAACTTCAATGCCCTTGGGGCTCATTCCTACAACCATGCCTTCGTAGACTTCTTCGCCTGGCTCAATAAAAAGTTCTCCCCTGGATTGGGCGTTGTTAAGTCCATAGGCTGTTGCTTCTCCTGTGTCGAAGGAAACTAGAGACGCCACTTGTCTAGTTGGAATTTCTCCCTTGTAGCTTTCATAGCCTTCGAAGTTTGTATTTAAAACTCCAGTTCCCTTGGTGTCAGTTAAAAACTCTTGGCGGTAACCTATTAGGCCTCTGGCTGGAATTTTAAATTCTGCCCTTGAAGTTCCTGGACTAGTTTCTTCTAGAGTTATCATCTCTCCCTTTCTCTTGCCAAGTTTTTCTATAACTGTGCCTAGGTATTCTGTGTTTACGTCAATGGTTGCCATTTCCATTGGCTCTAATTTTTTGCCATTTTCGTCTTCCTTATAAAGGACTTGAGGTTTTGAAACTTGAAACTCATAGCCTTCTCTTCTCATATTTTCAATTAAAATAGAAAGGTGAAGTTCTCCTCTACCTGAAACTTTAAAGGTGTCAGCTGAATCAGTTTCTTCAACTCTAAGGCCAACGTCTGATTGAAGTTCCTTAAATAATCTGGCCCTAATTTCTCTTGATGTTAAAAACTTTCCATCTCTGCCTGCAAATGGCGAATTGTTTACTGAAAAGTTCATGGCTATTGTTGGCTCAGAAATTTTTACAAAGTCTAAGGCTTCAGGTTGGCTAGGATCTGTTAAAGTGTCGCCAATGTTTATGTCTTCAATTCCTGCTATGGCAACAATTGATCCAACGCTGGCTTCCTTTACTTCAACTCTTTCAAGACCTTGGAATTCAAAAAGCTGAACTATTCTAACTTTTTCTTTTTGGCTAGGGTCTTGGGCGTTTAGTCTGTAAACATCTGAATTAATTTTTATAGTTCCTCTTTCAATTTTTCCTACGCCAATTTTTCCTAAATAGTCATTGTAGTCAATTGTAGAAATTAAAACTTGGACTGGAGCGTCCTTGTCTCCTTCTGGAGCTGGAATGTAGTCTACTATTGTATCAAGTAGGGGCTCCATATTTCCTTCTCTAACATCTGGATCAAGACTTGCAAAGCCTGACCTTGCTGAGGCATAGACAAAGGGACATTCTAAGGCAGATTCATCTGCTCCTAATTCTATAAATAAATCTAGGACTTCATCTACAACTGCGTCTGGCCTAGCATCTGGCCTATCAATTTTGTTTATACAAACTACAACTGGCAGGTTTAGTTCAAAGGCCTTTCTAAGAACGAATTTTGTTTGAGGCATTGGGCCTTCAAAGGCATCGACAAGTAAGACAACTCCTGACACCATTTTTAAAACACGTTCAACTTCTCCTCCGAAGTCGGCGTGGCCTGGAGTGTCAATTATATTTATCTTCTTGCCCTTGTAGTTTACTGCTGTATTTTTAGAAAGGATGGTTATTCCCCTTTCTCTTTCTATATCATCTGAATCCATAACCCTGTCTTGGACCTGTTGGTTTTCGTGGAAAATTCCAGACTGCCTAAGTAGCGAATCTACTAGGGTGGTTTTTCCGTGGTCAACGTGGGCGATTATGGCGATGTTTCTTATATTTTCAATTTTCATAACAATCATCTCCCGAACATTTATTATATCACAAAGCTTTAAATACAGTTAAAAGTTTTTACTAAAGTTTAAATACTTTTACTTCTCTTAGTCTTGTATAGACAAAATTTTTAAAAAGGGGACGGACCTAAGAGTACATCCCAAATTTTCCTTAAGTTTAAATTCTTTTACCCTCAAAGGACAAAAAATAAAACAGCCGAGAAAACATGTTAGATAAGTTTTATCTGGCTGTCTCTTTTAATTTTCTTTTATGGTCATTACTGTCCAAATACTTAAAGTTTCATTTGGTCCTTCAAGATCAACTTTTTCTAAGCTTAAATTGACCTTAAGGTCTTGGTCCTTGGCTTTAAAACTTAGGTCAGCTGTATCACTTGTGGACGCTGAGTCAACTAGGTCAAAGTCCTTGTCTGGATAAACTTTTTCCAAATATTCGTAGGCCAGGTCTTCTTTGTTAAAGTAAGATGTGTAATGGCCGTTTTCTAAGTCAACTAAAACTTGGTCGTCTATTTCCGGATAGAGAAAGACATAGTCAACAACTTTCTCTTCTTCCTTTTTACAAGAAACTAGTAAGCCTAGGGTCATAAGGACAAGTAAAATTTTAAATCCCCTTTTCATATAAACACTTCCTTGTATTTTCTTATTAATTTTAATTATAGACCTTAGAGAAAAAAAGTGTTTACTAAAAAGTTACAGTAAGTTTTTATAAAAGATTAAAAAGGGTTTGGGCCTTAATTTCCTCTGCCTTGTCTTTGCCTAAAAGTTCTTCAATTAGGGCAAAGGAAAGCTTAGCTGCAGCTGCTGGCCCCTTGCCTGTAAAAATATTTCCATCTTTAACTACAAGGTCGTCTACAAAGGATCCTGAACTTATTTCATTTTCAAAACCTGGATAGCAGGTAAAGTTTTTGTCCTTTAAAAGTCCTCCTGCCTCTAAGACTATTGGCCCTGCACAAATTGCTGCAAGAATTTTTCCTTGGTCTTTAGCTTCTTTTATTAATTCGATAACCTTTTCATTGTCTCTAATATTCGTTGCTCCTGGCAGACCTCCAGGTATATAAAAGGCGTCGTAGTCCTGACCTTGAACTTGGTCAAAGGTCTTGTCTGCTCCTGCGTAAACCTTGTGGGCTAGTCTTACTTTTTTTGAATCCTTAACTGCAACTAGGTCTACTTGGATCCCTGCCCTTCTAAAAAAATCTACTGGGGTGAAAACTTCTATTTCTTCTGTTCCGTCTGCTATAAAAACTAATACTTTTTTCATGGCCATCCTCCTATAATTTTATTTTCTTATTGCTAGCTGCGTCCACTGCCTTAATTAGAGCATTTCTAAAGCCAGCTTCTTCTAAGGCCAAGACTCCTTCAATTGTAGTTCCACCTGGCGAACAAACTTGGTCCTTGAGTTTGCTTGGGTGGTCCTTGGTTTCTAAAAGCATTTTTGCAGATCCTAGGATGGCTTGAGCCACATAGTCGTAGGCGTCTGCTCTTTTAATGCCGTTTTTTACTCCAGCATCAGCTGCTGCTTCAATGAACATAAAGGCAAAAGCAGGCATACAACCAGCAAGGCCTGCAAAGGCGTCGATTTTTTCTTCGTCTATTAAAGTTATTTTGCCAACTGCTTGGAAAAGGTCTTTGGCAAAATCAATTTCTCCTAAATATTTTTCCTCAGCTGATAGAGAAGTCATTGCCTCATTTACTAAAGCAGGTGTGTTTGGCATGGCCCTTAAAACTTTGTCGTGGTCAAAGTCATTTTTAATTTTTTCTACAGAAATTCCTGCTGCTATTGAAATTAAAAGTGTCTGACCTGGAATTTTTCCCTTTAAACTTTTTGCTAAATTTTTAAAAGACTGAGGCTTAACTGCGATTAATAAATTTTCTACTTGACCTACTAAATCTATTTCTGACTTTGCAAGACTTGCCCCTTGGTCAAGGAGGTCTTGAATCTTATCTTTATTGTGGTCGTAGATTATAAGGTCGGTTCTACTTAGCACTCCTGCCTTTAAGGCTCCGCGAATTATGGCGCCGCCCATAGATCCACAACCGATTATTCCTAATTTATACATATTTTCTCCTAGTAAAAAAGCGTGAGTCTTTCCCACGCTTTAAATTTTTCTTAAATTATTGATGCTTGATAAATTGAATCTACTGATTTTTTCATTTCAGCTTCAAAGTCTTCGTCACTTTGGCTCGCTCTAACTTCTGAAACTAGGGCCCTGGAGAATGAAGCAATTAGGCCAGGATTTTTTTCTAGCTTTTTGTTGGCGTCATCTCTTGTGTAGCCACCTGATAGGGCAACAACTCTAATAACCCTGTCATGGTCAATTATTTCTCTAAAGAAGTCGTCTTCTGTTGGTATAGTAAGCTTTAGCATAACCTTAGTGTCTCCTTTAAGGGCGTCTAAGTGTTTTAGAATTTCTTCTTTCATTATAGCTTCAGCTTCTTTTTTTGTCTTAGAGTTAATAGAAACTTCTGGCTCAAGAATTGGCATTAGGCCGCCATCAAAAATTCTTTGGCCAATTTCAAATTGTTGGTCAATAATATCTTTGATGCCTTTTTCGTTGGCTTCTTGGATTACTGAACGCATTTTTGTTCCAAAGATGTGTCTGTCATTAGCTCTTTTAATAAGTTCGTCTAAGTTGTCAATGTCCTTCATTAGTTGAACTCCATTAGAAACTTCTGCTAGACCCTTGTCTACTTTTAAGAAAGGAACAATGCCCTTTTCTTCCCAAAGGTAGTCGCCAGTATACTTGTCATCGATTTTTCTGTCAATGGTTTGTTCAAATAAAATTGCTCCAATAATTTTTTCAGAATTAAAGGCTTGAGACTTAATTATTCTAGTTCTCATCTCGTGAACTAGGTCAAACATTTCGTCTGTATCCTTGTAGGCATCTTCTGAAATTCCATAGGCAGCTAAGGCTTTTGGAGTTGATCCACCACTTTGGTCAAGGGCGGCAATAAAACCTTTTTTGTTCTTAATAATGTCTAATTGTTCTCTGTTCATTTGTCCCTCCTAGGCTAAATTTAATTTTCATCTTCCTGTCTATATTATAGTACATTTTCAAAAAATATTACAGACCAAACTCCAAGTCAATAAGCTTAAGATAATTTTTTTATAATTTGTCATAGCTTTTTCAAATAAGCCCGCCAATCTTATAGTATAATTTTTATATTGGAGGAGAATTTTAATGGCAAATGATGTTTCACAATTTTTTAAAAGATTTTTTGGCATAAGGACTTTAAAAACAGCCTTGGCAACTGCCTTGGCCCTTTATATTTCCATGGCCTTTGACTTGCGTATGCCTGTTATGTCAGGCCTTGCTGCAATTGTAACAATTAAAACATCTATTTCCCACTCCTTTAGAGTTTCAATTGACAGGTTGGTTTCAACCTTTGTTGGAGTTGTAATTGGATCAATTTTTAACTATATAAATTTTTTAGGTTTCTTCCCGCTGATTTTGTCTATTATTATAGTAATAAATATTTGTAATTATTTTAAATGGGAAGACTCTACAACTTTAGCCGTTATGATATGTATGATGATTATGGTCTACACCCCATCTGAACCTGATTTTATGCCCTACTGGCTTTATGGCATCCACAGGTTTTTTGATACCTTTGTCGGCCTTGTCATTGGATTTTTAGTAAATTATTTTTTACTAAGACCAGACCAAAGCGAATTTATTTTAAAGACCTACGAAAGGTCTCTAGTAGAGTGTGACCAGGCCCTAATAAATATTTTATCTGGCTCAGGCCTTGCCATTGATTGGTTTATAGAAGAAGTTCAGCTTTTAAACGAAGACCTAAAAAATATAAAAAACGACGGTAAGTACGGATCAAAGTATTATTTAAAACTAAATAAACTTTCAAAAATTAATTCCAACTTCTTTACAGCCTTTGGATTTTTGTCCCAATTGTCAGAAGACGGCACAGTCCCAATCCTATCTGAAGGCAACAAGGAAAAACTAAAATCTCACTTTGAAAAAGACCTAGAAGTTGCATCTCAAATAACCCCGCCAGACTATGAAGAAAACTACAACTACTATCTATCAGACCTTTTAAGTCTAATGGAAGACTTAGAAGAAGAAGTTAAAGAATTAAAAAAAGCTATAGAAAAAAATTCCCCTGAAAAATAAATTCAAGGGAATTTTTTTATTTAGATTTACGAATTGTTTTTCTTATATTATGCTAATTAAAAGTAGGAACTTTAACTAATAATTTTTTCATTAAACTCTAAGCTAACTACAGTATACTCCATGGCTATATCAAGAAATTCCTCAAATAATATATAGTTATCTTGAAGTATAAGTTTTATGGTTTTTGAAAAATTAGTATATACTCATATACTTTTTACAATAGTGAGGCAAATATACCTGCAATTATTATTGAAATAGATGTAACAGATACAAAACCTGATATTACATAAGCTGGAGTTAATTTATTTAGGATATAGTTCTTTTCATCATCTGTTTCAGATACTGCTGTTGCAACTTCATTAATTATTAAAAAGGTCGCTGGGAATCCTAATAATTGTGACATCGCTACTCCAATAGCTAAATTTCTAGAGCCAACTATTTTCCATAATGGAAGTTTATATACAAATATATATGTGAATAATAAAACTGATCCAAATACTAAAACAGTTTGAATTCCTAATGATGCTAAATCACTTAAATTAATTTTTGCTAAGGCAGGGATTATAGAAGTGAATGTTAAAGTCATCCATAAACCAGAAGATTTTCCTACATCTAATATTTTGTTAGGAACTAGATTAAATGATCTTAAAGTAATTCCTAGTATTAAGCACCAAATGGACATAGCCAAAAATGTTACTTTACCTAAAATACTAGCTATAAAAATAAAAAATGCAGCTATTCCTAATGTCATATAGTTTGTAAAGTATTTTTTATTTTTACTTGCAAAATTTTCTACTTCTAAAATATCTTCTTTTTCGTCTAAATTAGAAACATCAGGTCCGTTTAATCTATAATCTTCTATTAAAGATCTAGCTTCTGATAAAGCACTTCTTGATGCTGGTATAGTACCAACAAATTTTTGTATGGCAAATACAATTGCGCCTAATGCTGCTGCTAAATTAAAGCCTTTTTCTAATGCAGCTTCTGTCATAATATTCGTTGCAACAATTCCACCATTTACTATAGGTATACTTACTAAAGAAGCTTCTTTACCTAAAATAGGAGACATTACTAATAGAGCTACAATTGCTACGGCCATAGTTACAAGAGACATTAATAATACCTTCCATTCTCTTATCATTTGTCTAATATCAATTGATGTTCCCATGTTAAACACTAAAAAACCTGTAGCTAACTTACTTACTTGAGTTAAGTTTGCCCTTTCAATAATATCTGGTGGTATAATTCCTAAGAGAAATCCTACTAAAAAAATCATTAAAGCAACAAATACTGATGAAAGTTTAGCCTTGGTAATAACTCCTAAAAAATCGCCAAAAGCGAATATCCCAAAAACCACTAAAACACAAAAATAAACATTATCAAATAACATATTTTTACCTCCTCTTCATTTTTTAAACTTCTTTATTCTTTAAATAAAGTTTTATGAAACAAATTACTGAACATGCCCAAATAGATTTTTCAAAAATAACTCCACTTATCTTAATCGCAATGAAAGCACCTAAAGGGAAAAAAAATAATACAATAAAATAAAGAAAAACAATTTTTAAATGGTTTAAAGTTTTATACTTTATAGCATTTGCTATCAAATCTCCTAATGTCCTAATATTTCCAGTACATATCGTACTATTAATCGTTAAATCTCTTAAATTCCTAAACGCCGTTAAATGAAATGCACTAATGAAGCTACATGTAAGTTTTGAAATTTCATTTAAAATATAAGTAGTTTCTATAGGAACTAAACCAATTAATGTAAATATAACAATTTCAAAAATTATTATAAAATTGATCCACTCTTTTTCATCATTGATCTTAATTTTAATCAGTGATGCTAAAATACTTCCTATTAAAAATGACAACATAGGCAATAATGCATTAATCATGTCTTGAAAATTTTCAAGGGATAAATAAATTCCTACTTTTGTTATATTCGATGTTTGATTATTCGCCATAAAACCATTTCTTGTATAAAATGTATAAGCATTTATAAACCCCCCAATAGACATTGATAGCATGTGAAATAAAATATCTTTTTGCTTTTCCATTTTTTTATTAATTAGCACAATAAATTTTTTCCTTTCTATAAAGTTCATAATTCATTTCTATTTTTATAAAAAGCAAATTTTGTGCCAAATTTTTTATTTGACTAAAGTTGTATTAGTGGTTGCTTTATAAATTTCGTGTTACACTTTTTATAATTATTGCAAAGCAAGATATAAATAGAACAAAATTTATAATTTTCGTCTTAATTAGTACAATTTAAAGTCCAATATAACAAAACTTACAAAAATTAAATTATATTATAATTCAATCTTGTTAGTTATAGAGCTATGTCAGTTGTTATATAGATAAAATTAAATAGTTGCAAAAATCTATTAATTAAGTGAAATTAAAAATCATGTAGAAAAATTGTTAATTATTTGTACTAAATCACAATATCAAAAACACTTGAAATTATTTTCAATGTTTTCTGACTTTTTATTTTTCTTACTATATTTTAAGATGCTATTTTTTAAGCTTGTAATCTAGTTTATTTATATTTTATTGGGATGTAATGGGATTTTATGGGGTGATTTTTTGAATATATTCCCTTGTGATGATATAATGTATATGGTGATTCAATGAAAAAGTTATTATTATTTACTATCAGAGAAAAAATTAAAACTGTATATCTTAACCCATTAATTAAACTTTTTAGCGATTATCTCGAAATCAACTCTTTAAGTATTGAAAAGAAAATTACTGATGAGGATTTAAAACTTATTTCAACTTGTGATATTTTATTGATAAGCCATAACACACTTTTAGATATGTATGGTAGTTATTTAAATCCTAAATGTAAAGTTATTTACTTAGAGTTTACTTATAGTTTAGAATCAATAGAGAAACTTAAACTCTTAAAACAAAGTAGGTTCTTTTTATGCTTTGACCACCTAAGTACGAGTGAATATAATAAAAAGCTACTATATAATATGGGAATTCAAAATACCTCCTTAGAGATATTTACTGGTAAAGATGATGAAAGCAACAATGACTCTTATGATTATATAATTGTAGATAATACATCTACTATATTACCTTTAAATTTTAATAATATATTTAACTTAGGAGAAAGATTCTTTACATACTCAACAATTTTAAATATAATAAACTCATCTGACATTATGAGTGATCCGCTTTTTTTTAAAGTTGATGAATACGTTAAAAATATTGCTGTCCCTAATAGTTTTTTAAATGAAATGTATCTATATTACAACCCATTTCAATATCAATTAAGAAATATAATCGATAATATAGACTATGGAGTTCTTATTATTGACAGCGAGTACAATATAATAAACTATAATTACGCAGCAATTAAAATCTTTAATTTGAAATTTAATATTATAGATAAGAATATTAATGATTTTATGTCTTTAGATTGTTTAATTGTTCACTTAAAATCCAATAAAAATATAGAGGATGTACATCTAGACATAAACAACTTAAATTTGATGATAACCATTAAATACATTAAAAGCAATTATTTCAATCACGATATCATTGTAATTTTAATAAAGGATATAACAAAAATAATAAAAATTGAAAATAGCCTTACTAGGAAGATACAATCTCATGGATTTTTAGCAAAATATAATTTTTCAGATATAGATGGAATAAGTAAAGAAATAGTTGATTGTAAAGAAAAAGGTGTAAAAATGGCAGACGTGAATTTTCCAGTTTTGATTCTTGGAGAATCTGGAACTGGAAAAGAATTATTTGCTCAATCAATACACAATGCTTCAAGTAGAAAAAATTTTCCTTTTGTTAGCATAAATATAGCTGCACTGCCGATAAATTTATTAGAATCAGAGTTGTTTGGATATGAAGAAGGATCTTTTACAGGAAGTAAGAGGGGTGGAAAAGAAGGCCTTTTTCAAAAAGCTAATCATGGAACCTTATTCTTAGATGAAGTGGGAGACTTACCTATTGATACTCAAGTGAAACTATTAAGAGTTTTAGAGGAAAGACAAATTATTAAAATTGGTAGTGAAAAAGTTATTGATGTAGATATAAGAATAATAGCAGCAACTAATCGAAATATTGAAGAACTAATAAAAAATGGAAAATTTAGATTAGACCTGTATTACCGTTTAAATACAATGGTACTTGAAATACCTCCGCTTAGATTTAGAAAAGATGATATTGTATTTTTTATTAAAAAGTTTGTTAAGCAAGCAAACTCGACTATAACATTCTCAAATAAAGCATTAGAATTCCTTGAAAATTACCCTTGGAACGGGAATATTCGAGAACTAAAAAATTGTATAAATTATTTAACAGAAATGTATACAGGGTTTGTAGATATTGTGGATTTACCTTCTTATATGATAAGAACGTATTCCACTTATAATAGCTATCGTGACGATAATTATGACATAAAAAGGGAAATACTATATTTGATTGATTCTGGTTTTAGAGGTAGACGTTCCATTTTAAAAGAACTGTCTAAAAATAATATTATCGTCACTGAATATAGTTTAAGAAAATTAATTAATGAGCTTCATGATGAGAATTTATTATTTATTCAACTTGGTAGAAATGGATTGAATTTAACACCAGAGGGAAAATCTTATATTTCTTAATATTTTGGCACGAATTTTGCTTGTTATATATATGTAAATATTTATAAATAGAATTTAAGGAGGAATTTATGAAATTTAATTTTGATTCGCTTTCCTATTCTTACCCATCTAGAAGAAACGTTGTTTTTTCTAAAAATGGTATGGTAGCAACAGGAAATCCATTGGCAGCACAAGCAGGTTTAGAAATTTTAAAAAAAGGTGGAAACGCTATTGACGCAGCAATAGCAACAGCAAGTACATTAAGCGTTGTTGAGCCTACTGGAAACGGAGTAGGTGGAGACGCTTTTGCCATTATATGGTATAAAGGAAAATTATATGGAATGAATAGTTCGGGACGATCTCCTAAAAATTTAAATCCTCAAGATTTAATTGATAAAGGATATACTAAAGTTCCATCTTATGGAGTAATACCAATTACTGTACCCGGTATTCCGTCAGCATGGTCATCTCTTGTTGATAAATTTGGAAAACTTGAATTAAAAGATGTTTTAAAGCCAGCTATTAATTATGCGAGAGATGGTTTTACTCTGCAACCTAATGTATCAAAGTTATGGAAAGCAGCGTATGACAAATATAAAATAGAATTAGAAAAGGACAATATTTTTAAATATTGGTATGATACATTTGCTCCAAATGGAGCATGCCCAAAAGCTGGAGACTTATTTAAAAATCCGTTTTTAGCAGACTCTTTAGAAGAAATTGCCGAAACAAATTCTGATAGTTTTTACCGAGGAAATCTGGCAAAGAAAATTGTTACGTTTTTACAAGAAAATGGTAGTGCCATGGAGTTATCTGATTTTAATAATTTTGAAACTGAGTATGTCGAACCAATATCTACAAATTTTGAAGGTTATGATGTATTTGAACTTCCTCCAAATGGTCATGGTATTAGCGTATTAATGGCACTAAACATTCTAAAACATTTAGATATTAAAAATATAAATTCTTTTGAAAGCATACACAAACAAATCGAAGCTATGAAACTAGCATTTGTAGATGCTCAAAAATATGTAACTGATCCAAATTATATGAGTGTGTCTATTTCAGATCTTCTATCAGATGATTACTCAAAACAAAGAGCATCTTTAATAACAGATACTGCTTTGACACCAGAACCTTCTGATATTATTAAAGGAGGCACCGTTTATATGGCAGCGGCAGACAACGAAGGAAATATGGTTTCATATATTCAATCTAATTATATGGGATTTGGCTCTGGGGTTGTCGTTCCCGAAACTGGAATCAGTTTACACAATAGAGGAGCTAACTTCAGTTTAGATCCTAATCACGATAATTTCATTCAAGGTGGAAAAAAACCTTATCACACTATAATTCCAGGCTTTTTAATGAAAGATAAAAAACCTGTCGGTCCATTCGGAATTATGGGGGGATTTATGCAGCCTCAAGCTCATTTACAAGTTTTATTGAGTACTATAATTAATAATTGTAATCCTCAAGATGCATTAGATAAACCTAGATGGCAATGGACAGGTGGTAAAACTATAGAAGTCGAGCCAGGATTTGATAATAATATAGCTCAACAACTAATGAGAGCTGGACACGACGTAATAACAAATACACAATCTACCAATTTTGGTAGAGGAGAAATAATTTGGAGAAATGATGAAGATGTTTTATGTGGTGCGACTGAACCAAGAACAGATGGTTGTGTTGCCGCTTGGTAATAATAAAACTACAAACCGAGTTATAAACTCACTATAAAAAATGTTCGATTAATTAAAATTATTATATTTTGATTTTACTCACCAGAATTTTTTTACTTTAATTTAACACCGTTTATATAAAAATTGGGCTTAACTTAATTACTAAATTTTAGGTTTATATTAACTTTTTTAGGAAAAGTTTTTAGTTATGCCCAGCCTTTTTTATATAAATTGTAGATATTTTTAACAAATATTTATTATTAGTGAATGTCTGACAATAATCTTCAATTTTTTAAAGAAATCATTATTTTTTTAATCGAATCTATAGACTTTTATTTATGTTATACCATTATGTGAAGTTAATAATTACTTACATCTAACGAATTTACGAGGAGGAAATTATGTCATTAAGAGAAGATGCTTTAAAATTACACAAGGATAACCATGGGAAAATCTCTGTTGAGTCAAAGGTAGAGGTAAAAGATGCAGCGGCCCTTTCACTTGCCTATTCACCAGGAGTAGCAGAACCTTGTAAGGAAATTGCCAAAGACAAGGACCTAGCTTTTGAATATACAAACAAGGGCAATATGGTAGCTGTTGTAACAGACGGCTCAGCAGTTTTAGGCCTTGGAAACATTGGTGGTATAGCAGGACTTCCAGTTATGGAAGGAAAGGCTGTATTATTTAAAGAATTTGCTGGCGTAGATGCCTTCCCAATTTGCTTAGACACCCAAGACCCAGAAGAAATTATTCAAACAGTTAAGCATATTGCACCAACTTTCGGTGGAATTAACCTAGAAGACATTAATGCACCAAAATGCTTTGAAATAGAAGCAAGACTTAAAAAAGAATTAGACATTCCAGTTTTCCACGACGACCAACATGGTACAGCAATAGTAACTCTAGCAGGAATTATTAACGCCCTTAAAGTTGTTGGAAAGAAAATCGAAGACTGTACAGCAGCAATTTCTGGAGCAGGAGCTGCGGGAATTGCCATAGCAAAACTTTTAGTTTCAGCTGGTATTAAAGACGTAATCGTTTGTAACTCAAGGGGAATCCTAGAACCAAATGACGAAAAACTTGACCCAATTAGAAAAGAAGTAGCTGAGACTACAAACAAGACTAAGAAGACAGGAACTCTAGCAGACGCTATGAAGGAAGCAGACATCTTTATTGGAGTATCAGTTTCAGATGTAGTTTCTAAGGAAATGGTTGAATCAATGAACGACAACGCTATAGCCTTTGCAATGGCCAATCCAGTTCCAGAAGTAACTCCAGAAATAGCCAAGGCTGGTGGCATTAGAATTATGGGAACAGGAAGATCAGACTTCCCTAACCAAATTAACAACGTCTTAGCCTTCCCTGGAATCTTCAAGGGAGCTCTAGCAGTTCGTGCTAAAGAAATTAACGAAGAAATGAAAATTGCAGCAGCTCATGCAATTGCAAACTTAATTGATGAAAAAGACTTAAACGAAGACTATGTAATTCCATCACCATTTGATGAAAGAGTTGCAGATGCAGTAGCCAATGCTGTAAAAGAAACAGCCATTAAAACTGGCGTAAGTAGAAAATAGTATAAATTAATAAAAAATCTTTTCTATTTATTTTTTTAATTTTAATTAATAATAAATATAGATTTTTTAGAATAAAGTAACTTTTAATGGCTCTTTGTCAAATAGTTTTGATGAAGAGAAAAGTAACTAACAAGTGGCTCAGACAGTAATGTCTTGGCCATTTTTCATTATACTGAAGCTTTTTATATACGAAGACTTTTGTTTTATTTTAGTTATAGAAACTTTTATAACTAAACGTATCACTCTTAATAAGCTCAATCTTTTTGATATTTTCTTTAAAAACAATTCTTATATCATACTTGTAATTATTTATAGTAAATCCTCTAAGTCTCAATTACTAAATTAATATAGTTAGAGACTATAATCAAATTTCGTATCAAGCATAGAATAAAATATATCTTTAAATGTCAAACATTAGAAATCCTAATAGAGGCTAAGATAGGCCAAACAAACCTGTAATACTCTTTAACCTATTATCATCAAGAAATGGAAAAGTATCAATAATAGTAACAATGAGCTTGGATTTCAATAAGTTGGAAAAATTATTTAAAGATTCAATACTAACGAAAGCCATAATAAATATACTAGCCTTATTACCCTGATAATAGATACATTTATAGAAATAAGCTATAAAATTAAAAATACTATATCATGGTCTAAAGAAATATTACGAAAATATGGACCAGCTTTCAATCATAAGGGTTAGCGTTTATCGTTGATATTTATATTAGATTTATTATGGAAGGAAATTTAAACTATATCTATTATTTACAATAAAGCAAAAATAGTGTTAACAGACTTTTGTCCATCAACACTATTTTGTATGAAGTCTTTTATAATTAATTTATTAATACTAAAATTAGTAAAATTCTTCTAAAAATAACAACTTTAATATGTTTTTTATTATAAACATTTTTGATACTCTAAAACATAATTTACAAAGTATAAAACTCCTAGTTTTAAAACTCTTTCATCTATATCCATTTCAGGAGAGTGTAACGGATGACGATCTTCCATTTCCTCTTTACCTCCTCCTAAGAAAGCAATTGCCTTTTTGCAATTATATTTTGCAAAATCTTCTCCACCCATTTGTCTTTGAAAGTCTTTGATAATAAATTTATCTTCTAATACATTAGACAGTCCTCTAATTCCAATTTCAACAACTTCTTTATCATTTATCATTACAGGCGGTCCTTGGTAATAATTTAGACTTATTTTAGTGTTTGTCAAAGATTTTATACTTTCTACTATTTGCTTTATATCTTCCTCAAATTTTTCTGAGATTTTTGGATTAAACGATCTTGTAGTTCCTTTTATAACTGCAGTTTCTGGAGTTATATTATATGTTTGTCCTGATTGAAACGCTGTTATTGATATAACAGCAGATTCTTGTGAATCATATTTTAAAGACATAGTATTTATCAAAGTATTTACTATATAATTCCCAGCAACAATTGGATTTATGTTTTCATGAATTATGGCTCCATGGCCACCCTTGCCTTGAATGGAGATGTCAAAAGTATCCGCAGAAGCCATAACTGGCCCTTCTCTTAAAGCTATATATCCAGCTGGTATTGAAGGCCAAATATGAATCGCTATCAAATTATCACATTCTAATATTTCTTCTTCTTCTTTTAAATATTTAGCTCCAGAATCACTTATAAATTCTTCAGCAGGTTGAAAGATAAAAACAATATTTACTTTTAGTTCATCTTTTATTTGAGCTAAAATTTTGCAAGTTCCTAATAGCATTGCTGTATGGGAATCATGTCCACAAGAATGCATAATACCAGCATTTTTTGATTTAAATGGTAAGTCTGTATTTTCTTCCATTTCTAGAGCATCAATATCTGCCCTAATTCCTATTGTTCTATAGTCTTCATTTATTTTAATCCAGCCTATCACTCCAGTATTTTTTACTTTTCTATAAGAAATACCGTAATTTTCAAGACATTCTATTATCTTTTTTTGTGTATTAAACTCATCCCAGGATTTTTCAGGATACATGTGGAAGTATCTTCTTAATTCTATAACTTCTTTTTCTATATCTAAAATCATATTTTGAATGTCCATATATCATAAACTCCTACAAACTAAATCTTTAATACAAGTATTATTAAGTGGTGATAAATGAATATCTTCATCTTTTTCAATTTTTGTTATACAGGAAACAATATTTTTATTGTTTAGTTTCATTATGCATCTCATACAAATTCCATGATTACACTTGCTATGAGAATAAAAACTTAAAGTAGGGTCAATTTCACTTGAGATATAAACTAATAAATCCATTATTGTTTTTCCCCTAACTTTATCATAATCAACTTTATATTCTTCAACCCATTGTTTCTTTTCTCTAGGATTGTATCTATCAACTTTTATTCTCATATTACCTCCTATAATTTAAACTTGGGTCCATAAAATATTCAACAACCGATTCTGATTTTCCTTGCTTTAAATCTATCTTTGTTACTCTTGGTTTCCTTTTTGTTATAATAAAATTATTGTTTTCATCTAAAGAAACCACATTTTTTACAGTATAGTTATCAAAATCTACTTCTGGAAAATCTTTTCTTATATGACATCCTCTACTTTCTTTTCTTTCTAGTCCAGAAATGATAGAAGCTTTTACGCATTGTAGTAAATTTTCGCTTGATATAGCATTAATAAGTTCAACATTATAAATTAAAGATTTTTCTTTAGTTCTTATACTCTTTTGTTGATCAATTAAACAATTAATTGTATTTAGTGCCTTTCCCATTCCTTCTTCATCTCGCAGATAAGAAAATCCTTCATCGCAAGCTTTTTCAATTGATTTATAAATTTGAATAGCATTCATACCATCTTCATCGTCTAAATATTTCATAACTTTATCTATAGATTTTTCAATTAATTCATCTTCAACTTCAAGTCTATTTATATTTTTTATATATTCATATGCGCTCAATCCAGCTCTCATACCTTGTGCTAACATTTCGACTATTCCATCACCAACTCTACAAGCACCAAATACACCACTAGTAACTTCTCCTGCTGCATACAATCCTTCTACTGAAGTTTCCATTTTGTCATTTACTTCTATGCCACCCATACAGTACTCAAACCCCATACCAACTTCAAGAGGCTTTTTATCGTATATAATTTTTTCAACTTCAGCTAAGCTTTCTCCCTTATAATATCCATGTTTGTGCCAATTATCAAAACGGTTATATAAAGTCTCAAAGCTTTTATCAATTGTCTCAACTGAATTTTGTGAATAGTCATAAAACCAACCATCGTGTGATCCAAGTAAGTTTTCATCCTTACATTTACCAAAATAATATGTTGTTATTAATTTAGATAGCTTGCCACCACGCGAAACTCGTATAACATCTTCAGGAATATTTACTACTTCTCCATTTTTGTCAATGATATCGTATTTTAAGTCTCTCATATTATATTCAAATATAAATGGGTAAATTGATCCTTTCATGTGCTCAGGGTAAACTGCAGTTGGAAAAGCTAAAATAAATTCCATGTCTGATAAACTTGCTCCAGCTCTTAGAGCCATAGCTTGCCCATCACCAGTCATGTCAGTAACAGTATTATTTTCTGAAAATGGTTGGTATCCACCAGTCCCAATTATAGTTGCTTTAGATTCAAAAAATATAAACTCTCCGTTTATAATATCTATACCTAAGGCTCCACAAACTTTTTCTTTATCTTTTATAAGTTCAAAAATTATTACATCCTCAAAAACCTCTACTTCAGGATGTTGTTTTAGCCCATATCTTAAGGACTTTCCTATAGATAGGCCTGACATAATCCAATTAGCTGGTTTAAAAAACAAAAATTTTTGCTTTGATGCGTCTTTCCATTCCAAAAGTTTATTAACAGCAATTGGACCTTCTTTTACATATTGTTCAACCATGTCTTGATCGGATAAATAGAACGATTCTTTAACAATACAATCAAACATGCGGTCTCTTGTAAATGACTCATCCGCATCTTTAATCCCTAGTTCAGAGGCACTTTGTCCATCTATACCAAAGCCACCTCCTGCCATTATGGCATTCCCTGAAAATCCTACTTTACCCTTAGATACTAATGTTACTTTAACATCACTCTTGCTTGCATAAACACTAGCCATAACTCCGGCTCCTGATCCACCAATGACAAGTAAATCCGTTACAACTTTTTTATATCTCATAGTACCTCCAGTAAGTAAATAACTATATTTTAACTATTTTATAAATTTTAATACATAATTTATAACTGCATATCCATTAAGAATTACAGCTAAACAAGAAAAAATTGTTAGAATTATTCCGTTTCTATACTTTCCTGCGAATTCTTTATTTCTTAAATCCTTTGTCAATAGGAAAATAATTATAAATCCTCCCAAGTTAAGCAACCCAATAAAGCTAACAAGAACCTTCATTATAGATCCCTTTATCACAAGTCCGCCTGCTATTGAGATTAATATCCCTAGCCAAACAACTCTATTACTTGTATTTTCTGTGTTAGAAGAACTATTTATAGTTTTAATCTGGTTTATTCCTTCAGAAAATAAGTTGCTCATTCCTCCTACAGTTGTAAATAAAGCACCAAAGAATCCTAAAGCAAATATCCATTTAGCCATTGATCCTACTAGAGGTTCTAGAGAAATTGCTGCATCTAAGGTACTTGATGGTATTATTCCCATTGGATTCAAAACTGCTGCTGCTGAAAGAAATGCACCGGCAGAAAATACTATAAATACAAATGAAAAGTATATTTGATCCCAAGCTATAAATCTTAAATTATCAGGATGGGTGTATCCAGATTTTTTTACTGAAATAGAATACCACGCCGCTGAAGTTCCAGGTGCAGATCCACCTATAATTCCTGTGATAACAGCAGCTTGAGCTAATGGTGGAATTCTAGGAATTAAACCTTTTCCTACTTCAACCATATCTGGTTTTACAACAAAAACGTTAATTAATAATAGTAGGGAAACTATTGTTACCATATAAGATGCTAGTTTATTAACAGTCACATTTCCTGATGTAAAAAAATATCCCGCAACTAATTCAACAATTATAAATGCAATAATAGCTATTGTTCCAGGTGCTCCTACAAAAAACTCAACAATTTGTAGCATAGCTGCACCTTGTGACAATATAACTAAAGCCCATGTTGTTAATACTAAGCAAAGCAAAACAGTCGTGAAAACTTTTCCATATTTATCAGCAAAATATTCATAAACACTTTTCCCTGTAATACAAGCAATTTTTCCTCCTACATATGAAACCACACCATTCATGATTCCACCTAAAATAATTACCCATAGTAAAGAATATCCAAAATTGCTTCCAGCTGAAATTGATGCAGCCAATGTTCCAGGCCCCATTACCGCCGACATTAAAACTGATCCGGCTCCAATAAATCCAAATATATATTTTAGCTTTTTAAACAAATTGCCTTCCGGCATATTAAATTCTCTTATTTTATTATTTTCCATGATTTTACCCTTTCTTTTAAAATATTATATTAAAATTTTCCTGTCTATATGAGATTAACCTATCTCCCGCTTCCATACCATAATCATCTATAAAGTCTTTTAGCACTTTATCAGATATTAATTTTCCCTCATATTTAAAAATTGAAGTTATAACCTCTTTGAAACTCCAATACAAGTGAGCACAATGATAAACAAATGGTTTAATGTTTGCCTTATCTTTATCAATAGGCTTGTAGTTTACCATATTGGCATTATGAATTCTGTGTATACAAGAATTGTCTGTATGCAAAAATTTTTCAACATCATAAATTAAAGACGGATTAAACCCCCTACATATGGACGAATCCAAGTATTTACAGTAAACCATACCTGCCTTTTCACAATTCATTTCATTAAATTGTAAATGCCAAGGACAAGTGTTAATTTCAATTACAAAGTCTTTGTCATTTTCAATAATATGATTATCATTAGCTTGTCTTAGATTTTTTGTATATTCTGTGCTTATCCACTCCCCATAATTCATATAAGTTTCAAAATTTAATTCTTTCCCATCTCTTATTGCCCTCTGAGCCATTCTTCTTCCCCTTTGTGTAGCATAATAAATTGTTGCATTGATAAATGCTTGTTCCCCCCTTTCTCCAAATGCTTCTACTAAGTAGTTATAGTATTTAGCTACCAAATAAGCTTGTGTCTTTTCATTAAAGATACTATTTTCTTCTAGCTTTTTACTCATATATACCTCCTTGTTTTTTATCTATCTATTATATCAATTACTACCTCGTCTACTTGGGTAAAGGCTTCTTTAGAAAGCTTACCTACATTTAAAATTGTCTCTTCAATTGATCCGCCTACTACTCCAACGTTGTCATCTGTTATCATGCCGTTTAGGGCTAGGTAGGCTGCTACTACTGATTCTTCGGCACAGGTTGATAGTTTCATGGAACAAGATTCTTTGGCTCCGTCGCAGATCATTCCTGTTAGGTTGCCGTAAAGGTTTGAACAGGCTCCTGCTATTTGTTTTTCGTCACCTCCTAACATATAGACTATGCCTGCTGCAGCTCCAACTCCTGCTCCAATTGCACAGCCACAAATACCTGAAAGTTTTCCTGAATATTCTTTTACGTATTTGTTTAAAACGTGGGCAAAGAACAGAGCCTTGGCTAAATTTTCATCTGAAATTTTTTCGTGTTTACCCACAACTGAAATCGGAAGAATAACTCCTATGCCTTGGTTGCCTGAGCCACCTGATGTAAAAACTTCACATTGGCCACCGCCCATTCTCATGTCAGCTGCTGCAGCTGTTAGAATTCTCGTTTTAGTTAGGACATTGTCTTCAATAATTTTTTTATCTCTAAGACCTTGAAGGGTTTTGCCAAGTTTTGAGCCGTAGCCCTTAAGTCCTTCTTGGGCTGCTTTCTTGTTGACTTCAATTCCCTCTAAAGTAAACATCAGGTCCTTAGGGTCAGCTTGGTCAACTATGGCTTTTAATTTTTCTAGGGACAAGTCTCTAAAGTTAAAGTCATCAACTTTCTCTTCAGTTTCCTTTTCTTCATCTGCTGAGAAGACAAGTTTTCCATCTACTAAAACTTCTTTTAATTTTGTGTGTCCGTTTTCAACTATGGCTTCTACATTTGAATTTTCTGTCTCAACTTTGATACTGATGTAGATATTAGGAGTATTTTCTAAGTATTTTACCTCCACTAGGCCGTCATCAACTAACTTTAGACTTTTGTCTAAAATTTCTTCAGTTAGACTTTCGAAAATCAATGTTGGAGCTATGTCTAAGTCTTTGGAATAAAGACCAATGGCTCCTGCTAGGTCTATGCCATGTCTGCCCTTTGTATTTGGTATCTTTACTGACTTGGCGTTTTTGTAAATGCTTTTTGATGTGCTTATTGTAAGCTTTTTAATTTTATCATCTTTTATTCTTCTGCCTGCTTCATAGGCCGTGTAGGCAATTGCAACTGGCTCTGTACAGCCTAGGGCTCTAGTTGAATCTTCCTTTACACTTGAAATTAGTTTATTTAAAATTTTTTTGTCGTCCATTTATTTCACCTCGCCTATATATGTTGCAATTTTCGTGCCAAGATTATATTTCTTAAAGCAAGTTGAGTTTTTCTAGCTTTTATTAGCTTATTTGCTTTTAGAAAATAAAAAAAGTATCAAGATTGAGATTTTTAGTCTCAAGATTGATACTTCATCTTTCTATATAGGGTCGCCCGAGAAATTTTAAGCTCCTTGGCAACTTGTTCCTTGCCTGCTTCGTCTGATCCATATTTGTTTAAAAGGTCTTGGATTAGTTTTTCTTCGTAAATTTTTACCCTTTCGTTTAAAGACAAGGTGTTTGAATCTGAAATATTTATTCTTGTCCTAACATGGTCTACTTCAATGTAGCCAGAGGAAATAAAGTTTGAGATGTATTCAATTACATTTTCTAATTCACGGATATTTCCTGGCCAGGAATAGGCTTCTAAAAGATCCATGGCCTCTTTGGTAAAGCCTTTAATGTCTTTATGAAATCTCTGGTTGTTTAAGTTTACAAAATAATTGGCAATTAATTCTATGTCAGACTTTCTGTCCTTTAAGGCTGGAATTTTTATTGGGATGACGTTTAGCCTGTAGTAAAGGTCTTCTCTAAAGGACCCGTCCTTGACCATTTGTTCTAGGTCTTTATTTGTAGCTGCAATTATTCTTAGGTCTAACTTTATTGGATTTAGGCCGCCGACTCTGGTTATTTTCATGTCTTGAAGGACCCTAAGCATTTTTGATTGGAGGTAGAGGTTCATGTCTGCAATTTCGTCTAAGAAAAAAGTTCCCTTGTTGGCAATTTCCATTTTGCCAATTTTTCCTCCCTGTCTGGCTCCAGTAAAGGCTCCACCTTCATAACCAAAAAGTTCGCTTTCGAGAAGGGCTTCTGGAATTGCTGAACAGTTTATTGATACAAAGGGACTTAACCTTCTTGGCGAGTGTTCGTGAATGGCTCTGGCGAAAAGTTCTTTTCCTGTTCCACTTTCTCCTGTTATTAAAATATTTGAGTCAAAGGTCGCTGCAATTTCTGCCTTTTCTTTTACTTCTACATAGTTTTTCGCCTGGCCTAGGAGGTTGTCAAAGGATGTATCAGATGAGGACTCTCTAATTTTTGCCGCCGTCTTTTGAATGGAGTCAGAGTCAGTAAAGGTTCCAACTATTGAAGATAGTTTTCCCCCTTCGTAAATTTTTATTATATGACTAGAGACTAGTCTTTCTTTTCCTTTAAGTTTTATAACTTCTTGGTCTTTAATTTCTAGGCGAGTATTTTCTTCTTTTGATGCCTTTTCTAAAAGAGATCCTGGCCAAAGGCTTTTTATTTTTATATTTTTTTCTACAGATTTTTTCCCTAGCATTTTTAAGGCTGGGTCGTTTATGTGTTTGACACTTCCGTCTTCTGCTATACAAATTACTCCGTTGTTAATATTATTTATTAGAACATTTAATTCCTTGTTTTTTAATTCTATACGGTTTTTTATGTCCACTTCCATCATGTGACTGGCTAGAAGTGAGGCCATTTTTTCAATGTACTTTATAAAGGAATCTTCTTTTTCCATGAGAAAGTCTCTTTTTTCATCTGTTGTTGCAATTAGGCCTAGGACTCCAATAACTTGGTCTTCAAAAATTATTGGACTGCAAATTTCAAATTTCTCCTGGCAAAGACCTCTCTTATCGCAGTAGAGACATTCATTGTCTGCTTTGGGATTTCTAACTATAATAGTTTTTTTCTTTTCTCTGGCAGACTTAAAGGCAGAAAATTCTGGAATCTTTTTGCCAATGGTCTTTTTAAAATCTCCAGTTCCTGCTATTCTAATATTTTCTGTATTTGAAATTGTTACATGGCAGCCAGTTGTTTCAAATATTGCATCTGAAATTCCCTGGGCAAAGTCGTAAAGTCTTTTGTCTATCATAATAGGCCCTTTCTTTAATCTTTTCTCCTTCTAAAATCATTATATAATAAGGGTCCTTTTTCTCCAAATAAAATTTCCCCTAGCATAAAGTTAACTTTTATAAATAAAAAGCTAAGAGCTAGGGGATTTTTTAATTTAGTGAATTATTTTTTTGTATTTTAACTTATAACCTGACCTTAGAATGCACTCTCTAGTTAATACTGATAAGGCATCAACTACTTTGTCTTCTATATCTTTTTCTAAATTTATAGTTGAAAGTTCTGTACAGGCTATAAGAGGAACTGAACCCTTGTCTAAATAGTACCTGCAAATTTCATTAAAGTCTTTAAAATTTGTATCATTAGTTGCCTTTATATGATAAATAGTATCCATTAACTTTTTTGCAATTTGATCATCAACCTTTAGCTGGTCTAGGCCATATTTTTTTATATACTTGTCGTAGATGCCAGTTTGTAAGGTCCCTGTAGTTCCAAGAACTGTAACTTTATTTCCCAGTTTTTTTGCATCAAAACTTGCAAGGTCAATCATATTTATAAAGGAAATGCTTGTAAGTTTTTCTACTTCTTCTAGAAAGTAGTGAAAGGTATTACAGGCTACAGCAATATTTTCTACTCCATAAGATTCAAAGGCTCTTATATCCTTTCTCACTGGATCTATAATTTCACTATGATCTCTATTTTCTAAAATCACCTTGGTCCTATCTGGTATACTTGCGTGAGATAAAAGCATTATGTCAATGTGGTCATTATCACTAGCTGCCAAGGTGTTGTTAGTTATTCTTTCATAAAAAACTTTACTTGCTAGAGGTCCCATGCCTCCTAGTATTCCTAATTTCTTTTTCATCTTGGTCTATAATCATGCTAGATGTTATTATTTACTTAACTTTTGTCTTCTATAAACTTCTTCGTCAAACTTGCCTTCTGATTTAGCAACTATCACTGAACAGGAAATATCTCCTAGGACATTAATTGATGTTCTAATCATATCAAAAATCCTATCGATTCCTGCTACTAAGGCTATACCTTCAACTGGAATTCCAACTCCTTGTAGAACCATTGCAAGCATAATCATTCCTGCACCTGGAACACCTGCTGTTCCTACTGATGCTAAGACAGTTGTAAGTACAATAGTAAGTTGTTGGCCCAAGTTCATATCAATTCCATAAACTTTTGCAATAAAGAGAGCACAAACTCCTTGATAAATTGCTGTTCCATCCATGTTAATAGTTGCACCAAGTGGAAGAACAAAGGATGCAATTGGTTTAGAAACTCCTAGTTCATTTTCACAAGTGTCTAGAGATATAGGTAGAGTTCCTGCTGATGATGATGTAGTAAAGGCTACTGCCCATGGAGTGAAAGCTTTTCTAAAGAAAGTTCCAGCTGGAAGTTTTGCTATTAACTTTATTGATCCTCCGTATATTAAAAACGCATGCAAGATACAACCTAGATAAACTATAGCTACTACCTTTATAAGAGGTAATAATACTTGAGGTCCATTTGCTGCTATAACTGGAGCAATAAGTCCAAAGACACCAATAGGAGCAAATTTCATTATTCCATTTGTTATGTGAATCATAGCATCTTGTAAACCGTCAAAGAAATTAAATACTGCTGTGCCCTTGTCTCCTGAATAAAGCAAACCAGCTCCAAGAATAAGAGCAAAGACAATTATTTGAAGCATTTGGCCTTCAACTAGAGACTTAAGCGGATTAGATGGAACTATGTTAATAAGTGTATCTATAAAGCTAGGGGCTTCTTTTGCTTCAAACTCTAATTGTTCTGCAGGTAAAACAAAGCCTGATGATACGTCTAATAAGTTCGCAAGAAGTAAACCAATTATTATTGCAAAAGTTGTAGTTACAAAGAAGTAGACAAAGGTTTTCATTCCAATTTTGCCTATTTGCTTTGCATCTTTTAAGTCTGCAACTCCTACTACTAGAGACGCAAATACCAATGGTACAATTACAAGTTTAATAAGGTTTAAAAATAATGTACCAAGTGGTTTAATAAAGCTATTTGCTATCTCTGCATTATTTTGTAATAAAATACCTACCACTATACCTGCCAACAGTCCTATTAATATTTGAATAGGAAGGGACATCTTTTTCTTTTCTTTCATTTCGCTACCTCCTTATATTATGTTAGCTATATTGTATCACGAATTTGATTTTTTTAGAATTAATTAATATATTAACGTTTTCCTTAATTATTATTACAGTTAATTATAATTTGAGCAAAGAAAAACCCCTCCATCTTTATAAGACTTTGGGGTTATATAAATAACTTTTTCTTTTTATAGGTTTGTATCTTTTAATAAGGCGATAAAGGCTCTTATGCCTTCTTTAATTATCTCTTCGTCTATTAGAAGATTTTTATTGTGGATGGTTGTCCTGCCCTTGTTAAAGTCTGATTCCATGCCTAGCCACATAAAAAGACTTGGAACTTTTTTGCCATAGGCTGAAAAGTCTTCGCCGCCTGTGTTAGGATTTTTTGGAACTAGGACCTTGTCAGAACCAAATTCTTCGCCTAATTTTTCCTTGGCCATTAGGAAAAGTTCGTGGTCGTTTTTGGTCATGGCATAACCATCTACATAGTTGACAATGGCCTCACAGCCAAAACCTGCCGCTACATTTGTTGCAACTTGTTCAATTAATGGCTTGGTGTTTTTTATAACTTCATCTGAAAGTAGTCTTATTGTTCCTTCAATTTGAACTTCGTCACAGATTACATTGTATTTCTTTCCACCTGAAATTGTGCCTAGGGTTATTACTGCACTTTCAAGAGGATCAGTATTTCTAGAAATTACTGTTTGTAAGGCAGAAATTACTGCAGCTGCTGCAACAATTGCGTCGTTTCCCTTGTGAGGTTGGGCAGCGTGAGAAGATTTGCCCTTAATGGTAATAGAAAGTCTATCAGATTGGGCCATCATGGCGCCGTCTCTTATAGCAACTGTACCTAGTGGATTGTTCCAAACGTGAAGGGCATAGGCCCTAGAAACTTTTGGATTTTCTAAAACTCCATCGTCAATCATCATTTGGGCCCCACCTGTTGGTGCAATTTCTTCTGCAGGTTGGAAGCAAAACTTAATGTTGCCTTTAATTTTATCCTTGTGCTTGGCTAAAATTTTTGCAAGGCCTAGGACAATTGTTGTGTGAATATCGTGGCCACAGCCATGCATAAGTCCACTTTCTTTTGAACAATAAGGCAGGTCGTTATCTTCTTTAATAGGAAGGGCGTCAATGTCTGCCCTAATTAAAATCGTCTCTCCTTCTCCTGCTTCGCCATAAAGGGTGGCTAGAACTCCTGTCTTTCCATAGTCTCTTGAAACTTCTAGGCCAGTTTTTTCTAGTTCAGAATAAATTTTTCCTTGGGTCCTGTACTCTTCGTAGCCAAGTTCAGGGTGCATGTGCAAGTCTCTTCTAAATTCTACTAGTTCATCGAATATATCGTCTATTTCTTTTATATAATCCATAAATTTCCTTCCTTAATAAATACTTAAGTTTAATTTTTCTGAAATATATTTTAGCATTTCAATACCGACAACAGAATTTCCTCTAGAGTCAAGCTTTGGTCCATAAGTTGCTAGACCTAGACCAGCCTTTGTCGATGTCATTATTCCGCCACCAACTCCTGATTTTGCTCCTAGGCCAACGTCAACTGCAAAATCTCCAGAATAATCATAAGTTCCACAAGTGGCCATTAGGGTTCTAGAAATTCTTGCGTGGTCTGGATCAATAAGTTGAACTCCATTTCTATTTTTTCCATCATTAGATAGGACAAAGGATAATTTTGCTAAATCTCTTGTGCTTACTCTTATACAGCAGGCCCTGTTATAAACACTTAGGACATCAAAGACGTCAACGTCTTTTGAAATTGGCCCCTTATTTTGTAGGGAAAAAATCATGGCCTTGTTGGCATAGCCTGCGTGTTCACTTGTTATTACCACTTCTTCGTCTATGTCAATTTCTTCATTTTCTGCTAAGGTTCTAATTTTTTCTAAGACCTTGTCAATGGCCTTAGCCCCATATTTTTTATAAAGCAAATAGCTAACTGTTAGGGCTCCAGCATTTACATAAGGGTTTACTGGAATATTGTCTTCAAGTTGAAGATCTAAAAGTGAATTAAAGGCCTTAGATGATGGCTTTAGACCAACGTATTTTCTAAGTTCTTCAAGACCATAGGTTTCTAAGGCTAGGATATATAAAAATACCTTGGTAATTGACATTATTGTATATCTTGTATCAATTGCCCCTGCCTCATAAAAATTTCCATCCTCGTCAATAAGGGCTAGGCCATAGGCTTTTGGATCTACGTCTTTAAGGCCTGGAATATAGTCTACAATATTTCCTTGGTCTAAATATTTTTCTCCATAGGCGTAAGTCTCTTGAACAATTTTTTCTAAATCCATATTAGCCTCAACTTTCTATTTTTCTGTTTTATGCATTTTTATTATATTAGTCTTGTATAAAATTAGGGATAGTACAATTGAAAATACTAGCATAATAATCATAGCTATACCTGTATTTTTTATTGGTCCAACTAGCATAATAAAGGCAAAAACTAAAATTAAATTTATTACAGCAACTAGTGGTTTTCTTGGTACAGAATAAGATCCTGCACTTCTACCTATAAAGGCTGAAATACCCATTGAGCCATAAAGGGCTGGTAGGATATAAGATGTTGCTGTATTAACTGTATCTGATGTTAAAAGTGGTTCTAGGGGAACTAAAAGTAAAACTCCTAGGGCAATTACAACCATAGTTACCATACCTGAAATTGTAATTGCTATCATCCCCATAACGTCTGCAAGTTCTGTTCCTGGTTGGGCTTCTGCTGTTTCTAAAGCTGATAGGTAACAAGGAAACTTAATGTTCATAACATTACCAGTTATAGAATTTAAATAAGCAGTTGTTCCAGTAATTGGAATAAGTGATAATTGTTCAGAAACTGCAATTGGTACATATAAAGCTAGAAGCGATCCTGCAACTTTAAATACGCTATTAATATCTGGCCAAATGCCAAAGTAGGTACAAATTACTGCTGGAATACCAAGCATAACTAACATAGCAATTATGGTTGCTATAGTTCCGTACCTATAAGAATTCTTCATATATTTACTCATAATTATAATCCTCCTAGTCTTACATTATGCCTGTTAAAAATACAGCTGAAGCCATACCTATAACAAGGGCAAAACTCATAACATAATCTCCCAACCACTTCATGCCATCTTTCTTAGAAAGTTTAGTTAACAAATAAGTGATTGCTGCACTAATTAATAATACAATAGCTGAAATTTTTGATTGCATAAAGTATGTTGGAACGAATACTGACATCATACCAATAATTAAAACTGATAGGGCTAAATCAACTGCTGGGGTATCTTTAGTTCCAGCCTTCATAACTCCTGTGTGTAGTGGCTTTAAGAAGAAGATGTTGAAAATCATTCCACCCATAATTGCAATACTCATAACAAATAAAACTGCTCCTAGGGCATTTACATCTGTAGAAGCTGCAAAGTCTGCTAGGTTTTCATAGCCTGCTGATTCAGATGAAAGGTCTGCTGCAACAAGTTCATAAGGTAGAGAACCTACAACAGATAGTCTAAACCATGGCCAAGGTGTTCCTAAAAGTGGAGTTAGTGAAATAAGTCCAATAATAATTGATATAGAAGGAATTATAGAAAATACAATTGACCCTCTAATGACAGAATTAATTTTTTCTTTAGAAACTCCCATTTCAATAGCTCTTTTTCTTGCTCTTAAAAAGAAAAATAAGGCTATTGCAAAAATAACTACTAGTCCAATAATTACACAAATATAAAAAATAGGACTGTTTAAAATTTCTTTCAAACTCATAATAATTCTCCTCTCTCTTTTTATGTTATACATTTACCCTTTTTTTCTTTCAGTAAATTTTTTATTATCTCATCAAGGCAAATTTTACAAAAATAAAACCAGCTAGAAAAAATCTAACTAGTTTAAATCATTTATTTGGTCTTTATTGATGAAAAGTCTAAATAAGGATATGGATAGACTATTGGTTCTGTAAATCCTTCTGCCATTTTATAGGACTTGCCTGGGTCAATTATAAAAGTTTCTGGACAAGTTTCATTTATTAGGTCTATCATTTGTGGAATGTTTTTTACTCCGCCCTTAGTAAGTTCATTGAAGTCAGTGTTGTAGTAGTTGGAAATATTTCTCGCAGCCCTAGTTGTAAACCTGTCGAAGATTTTTATAGGGTCAATATCTCCACTATATCTAAAAATTGCAAGTTGGTAGGCCTTGTCTGGTTGGCTAGTTGTCCTATCCATAAAGTCCTTGTAGGCTACTGGCTCAAGCTCAACTGTAAAGCCGTATAAACTTATATAATTTTTAAGAGTTTCTCCAAGGGCATTGGCTAAAAAGTCTTCTTGAACATAGGAAATTGTAAGAGGATTTTCTAAAAGCTCAGGCCTTTTTGCTAAAATTTCCTTGGTGACTTCTGGGTTAAAGGACTTTTGCAAATTTAAATTTTCAATTTTTCCTGCAAGATTTGGAGTTAGTGGACTTTCGACCACTCCTCCTGCTTGGCCAAAAAATTGATTTTTAATGTCTTCTTTGTTTATAAGAGAGTTTATTGCCACTCTCAAGTCAGGGTCTTTTAGGACTTCATCATTAACATTGTAAACTAGAGAATAAATATCTCCAGATAAATTGTTAAAGCCTTCTTCTTTGCCTTGGGCTGGATAGGAGTCTACCATGTCTAAGTCGCCATTTGCAAAAAGTTCTCCCCTATTAAGTTTGTCTGCTGATTTTATTAGGGAGATTTCTTTAACAGCTGGCTGGTCGCCATAATATCCATCAAAAGAAGCAAGTTTAATTGTTCCATCTGATTCAAGACCTTCAAACTTATAAGGTCCTGCGCCAATAGGATTTGTAACTTGGTCACTTTCGCTATAGGCTTTAGGGACTATAAAAGTATTTGCTATTAGAGACGAAGTTGTATCTTCCCCATAAAAACTATCTACAAATAAAATTATTCTATTTGTTCCTAGAATTTCAACCCTACCTTTTTTATAGGCAGATCCTGGAGCTCCATCTAAGAGGTTGACCCAGTATTTAAAGTTTTCAAGCCTTGTGTTGTCAACTTCTGGAACTAAACCTGCATATCTAAAGAAAGAATATTGAACATCTTCTGGTTTAATTTCTTCGCCGTTGTGAAATTTTATATTATCTTTAAGAACAATGTCATACATTAAATAGCCTTCAACTTCTGTAACTTCAATTGAATCAGCAAGTCCCAGATTAAAGTTTCCTTGGGCATCAATTTTGTAAAGACCTTCATTTATATTTCTAAGAATAGATGCTGTTTCGTAGTTAGAAAGTCTATTAGGAGTAAAGTCTTCAATTGGCAAAGTGTAAAAGGATTTAAAAATTTCCTTGTTATCTTCCTTGACTGTTTCCTTTTCCTTTTCATCATCTTCTTCTTTTTCTTTAGATGCAGATTCTTCCTTTATTTCTTCTTGCTTGGTTTCTTCAGGCTTTTCTTTTTGACCTAAATTAAAATTTTCGCAGCCAACTAGAATTAGGCCCAAGCAGAGAATTAGCAAAATTTTTCTTTTCATCTTAACCTCCGTTTTCTATCTATCTTATATTATAATACTAGCTATAAAAAAAGCTACCATCACTGCACATGGCTAGTGATAATAGCTTTTTATGGTGCGGGAAAGAGGACTTGAACCCCCACGTCATAGACACTAGATCCTAAGTCTAGCGCGTCTGCCAATTCCGCCACTCCCGCAAGGAACTTATTTATAATAACAAGCTTTTTAATCTTTGTCAATAGAAATTTACAAAAATTTTACTTTTTTGTTTTTAATCTGATGACAAAGAGGTCTTAACATAGATTTATAAATCTTATCTGGCTATTAGCATATTAGGTCTGTCTAAAATTTCTGCTGGCGTTGTTTTAAGGGCTTCCTTATAGACCTCAATTATTTGATCTTTCTTGTCTAAGCTAGCTTGGATTTGAACTTGGTTGACCATGTGATAGGAATTATAAAGAGTTTTTTCTGGATGGTCTGGTTTTAAATTTTCTAAAAGTACAATTTGTTCTTCTAGGATTTCTCTCATAGTTGCCTCTTTAAAAAGTCCCTTGTCTCTTATGTCATAAAGTTTTGATCCTGGTATTACAGATGTAGTCATCATTCCAAGAGCCTTAGGCATATAGGTGTTTAAAAGTTTGGCTGTGGCTTTGGCGTTTTCTTCCCCCTGGCCACTTCCTCCTATGCCTAGCATTAAAATTGCTATATAGTCTATGCCAGCTTCTTTTAGTTTTTTTAATTGATCAAATGATTCTTCTAGGTTTATGTTTTTGTTAATAAAGTTTAGGGACTTAGCATAACCAGTTTCAATTCCTATATAAATTTCATTGTAGCCTGCTTCTTTTAGCTTTTTTAAATCTTCAACTGACTTGTTTTTTAAATTATAAAGAGAGGCATAACAAGTTATGGTCTTAACCTGGTCTAGCTGGGAATGAATCATTTGAGAGATGTCTAAAAGTTTGTTGGGACTTAAGACAAAGGGATCTCCTCCTGTTAAATAAATTCTCTCTACTGGATAGCTATAATTTTCCTTAATTTCTAAAATGTCTGCTTGAATATTTTCTCTCTTAGCTGTGCCAAAGGGAGTGTCCTTGTACATGGTACAGTAGACACAGCCATTGTGGGAACAGCCGTAAGTCACTTCTAAAAGTGGGGTCCAAGCCTCTGATGGTGGCCTGTAAATTTGTCCTGTATAGTGCATTTTTACCTTCTTTCTATTTTTCTTTTGTCTTATATCCTTACCCTTTTCACCTTACTTTTAAAGGTTAACTTGCGAATAAAGAGGACAGACTTGTAAGGGGACACAGCTAAAGCAATGTCCCCACATTTTTAAGGACTGTCAGCACGTTTTTTGCTTAGCTTTTAAATGCCTCAACAACTAATGAAGAGGACGTTCCTTCAGGTTCATCCCCGTTTTACTCAACAAAATATTTTACTTAGAAAGAATACTTATTCTCTCCAATCTTTGTTATAATAATTTTAGAGGTGACTTATGCTTATTAGAATTTTAAATATACTGGCCTTTGTCCTTGGAGTTTTTATTATTATTGCAAATTCTAAGAGAATTAAAAAAGGCCAAGTTACAAAAATAGAAGAAAATTTATTGCCTGTAGAGAAAAATTATCTTTACAAGGACATGACCTATCTCAACCGAGGAATTTTAGTTAGTCTTTTAGACCTTTATAGACGAGGAAAAATTTCTATTGAAGAATACAAAAGAGATTCTAGAAATAAAAAAAGGGCCGACTTTGTTATTGAATACAAATTTAGACTTTTAGATGAGACGGACTTAAAATCGCACGAAGAAATTTTTTTGAAAAATATTTTCGGAGACAAGGACCAAGTAACAACTGACGACCTGACCCAAAGGGCCATTAATGGCGATAATTTTTTAAAGGACCAAGGAAGATGGGCCCTGGCTGTTGAAAATGACCTTAAGGCCAAGAAGATTTTAGCCATTGGCGACAAAAAAGCTGCCAGGCCAATGAAGGCCTTAGGCCTTGTAATTTTTCTTTTAGGCATGGTCTCAATTTTTAAACATGAAATAACTGGAATTATTTCTCTTATTTTTTCAATATTCATTTTATTAATTGGCATTAATATGGGCATGGAAAAATCCAAATACGGCCAAGACCTAATTGTAAATATGGCCCAAGTTGAAAGAGCTGCCAAGGAAGGAAAATTAATTGGAGTTTCTGAAGACATGCTTTTAGAACTTTTAGCCCTAGCTTTGCCTATGGAATATTTTCTCCCTGTCTATAAGACCTGCAAGCCGTCAAAGACTATTGACCTTGTGGCCAAGTCCCTTAACGACCAAGGAGGTTCTTATTTTGACGATGGAGTTCTTAGAGCCTTTATGGGCTACTCTGTTCCAACGAGAGCCGACTCTCTTGATACCAATAGAATTGATATAAGATTATTTAAATAAGCTTAGAAAAAAAGTCCTGGACCAAGATGATTTTGGTCTAGGACTTATTTTATTTAAAAGGCGAGCTTGCCATTTACTATAACATTTTTAGGACTTGAATAAAGGTCAAGGGGATCTCCGTCCCAAATTATTAAATCAGCATCTTTGCCAACTTCTATACTTCCAATTTTGTGATCTAGGCCAAGAGCCTTGGCTGCATTTATTGTCAAAGTCTTTAAAAGTTCTATGCCGTCTAACTTTTTCCTATACATCATAAGGGCGTTAACCATGGTCAGGTCAATGGAAGTTTCAGGATGGTTGGTAGATGCTGCAAAGGAAATTCCTGCATCTGCTAAAATTTTTCCACCAACTGCTTCTCTTTTTAAGACCTCGTTGTTTCTCTTGCCGCCATAAACTGGGCCATAAACTAATCTTACCTGGTGATTTTTTATAAAGTCAGGAATTAAATAGGCCTCATCTGCCCTGTCTACAGTGTAATTGAGAGAAAATTCTTCTCCAATCCTTACAGCAGTAACAATGTCTTGGACTTGTCTGGCTTCAAACTTTACTAGCATGCCATCAAAGACTCGGCTAAGGGCTTCTAGGTTCATGTCAAAATCTTTTTTCTCAGAGTCCTTGTAGTCATTAGCTTGGATTAGGGCCTGTCTAATTAAGGCTGCTGACCCCATTCTAGTTACTGGAGATTTTCCTTTTGATCCAAAGGCAGATTTTGGTCCCATGCCTAGAGAAAACTTGTAGGCAAGTTCATCTTTAATAAGTCTTGAGTCTAAGTCCTTGCCAAAGGTCTTTAAGGCTGCACAAGTTCCGCCTATTAAATTTTTTGCACCTGGACCTGTAAGAACAGTTGTTACTCCAGTTTTAAGAGCATCTTCAAAGGCCTGGTCGTCTGTACTAATTCCATCTAAGGCCCTTAGTTTTGGATTAATTGGATCTACTCCTTCGTCCATGTCGTTGCCGTCTGGATAAATTGCCTCTCTTAGACCAAGAGAAGATGATGGTTCAATTAGGCCTGGTGTAACAATTTTTCCATCAGCATCAATGACTTCACAGTCTCCATCAATTTTTTCGTCTTTATCTTTTATGGCAGAAATTTTTCCATCTTCAATGAGTATATTTTTTTCACTTCCAAAATTTTCTACCATGTCATATACTTTAGCATTTTTTATAATCAAAGTCATAGCCTTCCTCCTTGTGGTCGTAGGCAAGTTTGCCGTTTATAAAAACTTTTCCTGCTTGGTAAAGGGTGTCAAAGGGTGGGACATCCCAAATTACTAGGTCGGCGTCTTTGCCAACTTCAAGAGATCCAACTCTTTCATCAATGTCAGTAATTTTTGCTGCATTTATTGTCAGCGCCTGTAAAACTTTCTTTTTAGATGCGCCTTTTTTAATGTAAAAAATCGCCTGACTTAACATGGCTTCAATTGGAATAACTGGATGGTCAGTTGTTATTGCAAAGTCCATGCCCCTTTCTTCCATTAGGCCGCCAATTTCTGCTCCCTTGTGTTTCAGTTCGTATTTAGTTTTAAAACCTAGTGACGGACCGACAATGCAGTCCACCTGGTGGTCTTTTAAATAATCTAGAATCATCTTGCCTGATGTTGTGTGTTCAATTGAATAGTTGAGAGAAAATTCTTCTGCAATTCTTATGGCAGTTATAATATCATCTGCTTCGTGGGCGTGGATTTTTACTCTCATGCCGTCAAAAGCCCTAGCAAGAGAGGCTAAATGAATGTCATACTTTGGTTTGTCTGATGGGTCCTTGGTCTCTTCATATTTTTTTAATTTTTCGTAGTAGGCCTTGGCCTTGAAAAATTCTTCTCTCATTAAGGCAGATGATCCCATTCTCGTTACTGGAGATTTGCCTTTAGAGCCGTAAACTCTTTTTGGATTTTCTCCTAGGGCCATTTTCAGAGCTGCTTCTTCTTTTATAATTCTTTGGTCAAGATCTTCATCAGATGTTTTTAGGGCAATAAAAGTCCCACCCATAAGGTTGGCAGAACCTGGGCCTGTAACTATTGTTGTCACTCCATGTTTTCTAGCTGCATAAAAACCTGAGTCAAAGGGATTAATTGCATCTAGGCCTCTTAGTCCTGGTAAAAGTGGATCAGATGTTTCGTTGCCATCTATCCCCGACTCTGCTCCAGTGTCATAGACTCCCATGTGACAGTGGGATTCAATTAGGCCTGGAGTTACTAATTTCATCTGAGCATCTACAATATCATAATCGTCTTTTGCTTTAATTTCTTCAGCAATCTCCACAATTTTCTTTCCATCAATTAAAATGTCTCTCTTTTCCTTATAGACCTTATTCATGTCTATAAGCTTACAATTTTTTATAAGTAACATAAGTCCTCCATTTTAAAAAAAGCTCCCTAGAAGGGAGCCTTTAAAGATTCTACAAATAAATTCCTGCTCCTGGTCCTAGTGGTAAACCTAATAAGATCCAAATTACTAGTAGGACTGACAGTGATAATAAGATAGCTATTGAATATGGTAGGGTGTAGGATATTACTGTTCCTATTCCTATTTCCTCATCACCATCTTTGCTATAGTTTTGCATAATACCTAAAACAACAGCTAGGGTTGAGTTAATTGGAGAAATAATATTTGTTGAAGAGTCTCCAATTCTATAAGCAACTTGGGCAGCTGCTGGTGATAGGCCTAAAAATGCTAACATTGGAACAAATACTGGAGCTAGAATTAGCCACTTTGATGAACCTGATGTCATCAAAATATTTACTAGAGTAACAAGGAAAATAAATACTAGTAAAAGTGGAATTGTTCCTAGGTCTAAACCACCTAAAAAGTTTGCTCCCTTTACAGCTAAAACAGTTGTAATTTTACTTCTATTAAATAGACTGATAAATTGAGATGCTGGTAGGGCAATTACTAAGAAAGTAAGAGCACTAGAGATCCCTTGTCTAAATAAAGCGAAAACATCTTTCTCGCTTTTAATTGTTCCAACAGTTTTTCCATATACATAACCTATTAGTACAAACATGAAGAATAGGATTGGAACAATTGATGAAATAAGTGGAGACTTTGGTAGGATAGCTCCATCTTCTGCTCTAAATAGAGAATTTTGAGGTACAGTTAAAACTACAATTAATACTATATAAGCAAGTAAGGCAAAGCCTGATCTTCTTAGCCCCTTCTTTTCTAAATCTGTAACTTTGTGAGCTTCTAGGTCAATTTCGCCAACTCTTTCATAGTCGTGTTTTGGTAGCAAGTATTTTTCAGCTACTAAAGTTATAGCAATGGTAATAAAGAAAGTTGCAGTTGCCATAAAGTAATAGTTCATAAGTGGGTGAGTTACTGCATCAATTCCCATACCTTCTGTAACTGATTGGGTAATTCCTGATAGCAAGGCGTCTGTTCCTGCTACAAATAAGTTAGCAGTAAATCCACCTGATGCAGCTGCAAATCCAAGGGTTGCTCCAACTGCAGGGCTTCGTCCTAGCGAGTGGAAAAGTGAAGCTGCAATTGATGCTGAGAAAATTGGACCAGCGTCAGAAGCAATGTTTGAATTAACTCCAACAAAGGCTATAAGTAAAGTAACCATATATTGAGGGGCTCCCATTAAAGTCTTCCTCATGGCTGCATTAACTAAACCAGTATGTTCGATAAATGATATACCCATCATCATTACTAAGACTAGGCCTAATGGTGGGAAATCAATAAAGGTAGGAACAAAGTTAGTTAGTGTCTTGGCTATTTCTTCTTTACTTAATAGGTTGACAACTGAAACAAATTCCGTTTCCATTTCTGCTCCATCTCTTGCCGCTGATGTAAATTCAACACCAACTCCTAATTTAGATAGGACAAAAGATAGGACTAAAATAATAAGGCACAAATAAATAAAAAGCACAAATGGCGATGGCAGAGCATTACCTGCTTTTTCAACTCCGTCAATAAATCGGTCAAAACCCGATTTCTTTTCTTTCTTCGTCATAAGATCCTCCTGTTTTTTATTTACCTATGAAAACTCCTTCTAAAATTACTTGGGGTTTTATCCCTTTTGGCTTTCAAGTTTATAGTCAATGGTTTTCTTTATAGGTTGTTTTTAAAATAACTCCTTGTTACATATTTGACTATCGAAAGTATTATAACATAGGCCCTCTTTATTTTCACTAAGAAAAATAGAAATAAAAAATAATTTTCATTATTAATTAAAGTACTTTTTAAATCTTTTTATAAACTTAAGCGAGACTTAAAAACCAATTTTTTACCAAAGAATTTATTTAAAATAAAAATTTAAAATTCCAAAAGACAAATTATATTTTTCCATTTTAAAATTTGCAAATAAAAAAGAAGCCACTTACAAAAATTGCAAGCTAGCTTCTTAATTTTTAAATTCGATTTACGTAAGAGATCCTTTGGTAGTCTCCATTTTTTATTAGGCTAAAGGACCCGTTGGCGACATCAAAGCGAGTGTAGGCATTAATGTCTCCTATAACTGCTGCTAACATTAAGGCTATAAAGCCTCCATGGCTGACAAGAAGAATATTGCCACTATAGGACTTGGCTTCTTTTAAAACCCTTTGGGCCCTGGCGTAGGCTTCTTCTATACTTTCTCCATGAGGAAGGGGATTTTTAAAAGGATCTTTAAGATAGGCATTTACCTGATCTGGATAAAGTCTTTGGCCTTCATCGAAGCTCAGCCCCCTTAGGTCTCCTGCATTTATTTCTTGGATATTGTCTTTAATTTCAAAGGGATAGTCGTGATACTTGTAAATTATTCCAAAGGTCTCTATAGTCCTAGCTAGAGGAGAAACCCAGGCCCTGTCTATAATCATTTTTTGCAACTTGTCTGCTGCTCTTTCAATTTGGTAGATTCCCTTATCTGAAAGTGGACAGTCGTCTGTTGAATATTTGCCTTGGGTGTTGTGAATTGTCTCCCCATGTCTAAGTAATATTAAATCCATAATAACCCCCAATATACTAATAAGGCTACAAGTTCGTTAATCTCTATTGTAGCTCCATAAAGGTCTCCTGTTAGGCCCCCGATTTTTTTGCTGGCCATTCTAATAATAAGTTCGCAAAGAATTAAGCTAATAAAGGCCGCTGGCAAAATTCTCCAGTCAAAGTATGCCAAAACTGCTAAGAGGATTAAGTTAAATAAAAAGGCCTTGTAGTCACTTAAGGCTTCTTTCATAACTGATCCAAAACCTCCTGGTCTAGCTAGGCCGCCTTTTTTTATTACATAAAGGGCTGACAGTCTAGATACAAAAGAAACTTGAGCCAGGGTAAAAATAAAATTTTCTGTAAAGGATGTATAAAAGGCAAACTTAAAAAGACAGTAAAGAATTAAAGTCAAAGAGCCAAAAGATCCAATTAGTGAATCTTTCATTATATCTAAAATCTTTTTCGGATCTGCATTTGACAAAAATCCATCTGCTGTATCTGCAAGGCCATCTAAGTGAAGTCCGCCAGTTAAAATTATATAAAGGGTCAAGGCCAAGGCTCCTCCAACTAATGGAGCCTTTGGATTTGCCCATTGTAAAAGCAGGCCAAGAAGGCTGCCAATTAAAAGTCCAAGGATTGGCAAAAAGCCTAAGGCGATTTTTAAATTTTTATTAGAAAAGTCCACTGGTTTTTTTAAGGGGATCCTAGAAAAAACCTGGAAGGATAAAATTATTCCATCTATCATTTTAACTTCATCTCTATTCCGCAAACTACTAAATAAACCTCATCACAAAGCTTAGCAACCCTTTGAGAAATTCTACCTAGACAGTCTGTATAAACTCTACTTATGTGGTCCATTGGTGTTAGACTTAGGCCAACTTCGTTGGTAATTATAGTTAGGTCCTTGTCTCTTCCTCTTACATAAGTGATTAGTTCTTTGACATTTTTATAAACTTCGTCTTCAATTTCTTTTGCAAGTTCTGGAGCTATTCTCTCTAGGTCCTTGGTTTTTTCGTACATAATATTTGAGGTCATTGTCCCCAGACACTCTAGGAGCAAATAATCTTCATCTCCTATATGAGAGAGAAAGTCCTTGTAGCATTCATAAGTTGACCAAGTTTCTGGTCTGGTCTCCTTGTGCCTCTTTACTCTCTCTTCCATTTCTTCGCCGTCAACATTTGCCGTTGCTATATAGGCTACATTTTCTTTGTCTTTTAATAATCCTTCTGCAAAGGAGGACTTGCCTGAGCGCTGGCCTCCTGTAACTAATCTTATCATTTATTTTTTGTCCCTAATGTTTACTAGGCAGTTAATAATATCTGTTTGGTCAAACTTAACCATGTTGTTCATACAATATAGGGAGTCGTCTAAGAGTCTAAATAAAAGTGGACAACCTGATCCTTCTCCTAGTCTCATTTCAAGATCAAAGTAGCCCCTTAGGCCCATTTGGTCCAAGGCGATTTTCGATCCAGTTTCCTTGGCTATATGAGATGCAAAGAGATAGTCTTTTACATTTTTGTTGAGCTTATAGGCAAGAAGGGCCCCTGCTGAAGAAATTAGGCCGTCAATTACTCCTGCAACCTTGTGTTTGCCACAGGCCAAATAAACTCCTGCCATGGCTCCAATGTCATAGCCGCCAACTTTTTGTAAAACTCCTAGGGGATCTTTTGGATCAATATTTCTAAAATCAAGGCAGTCTCTTACAACCCTTAGTTTGTTTGCAAGTTGTTCATCTGTAACTCCAGACCCAAGACCAACAACTTTCTCTTCTGAAATTCCTGTTAGTCCTCTAATTACTGCTGCTGAAGTTGTTGTGTTGCCCATACCTAGCTCGCCAGTTCCTAAAACCTTGTAGCCCTTTTCTATATAGTCGCATGCAAGGTCGTAGCCAATGGAAATTGCCTCTAAGGCCTCTTCCCTAGTCATGGCATCTTCCTTCATAAAGTTTTTTGTGCCGTTGGAAATTCTCCTATTTAAAACTTTTTCGTTTCCCTTAAAGTCTTCAATTCCCAAGTCTACAACAAGAACGTCTGCTCCTGCATTTTCTGCTAGGGCAACAACTCCTGTTTTGTTCTCACCCATTTGTACAGCTAAAAGGTCAGTTAAAATTCTTGGCGAAGAAGAAATATTTTCTTCGTAAATGCCGTTGTCATTACAAAAAACTAAAACTGCTTTTTTAGAAACCTTTGCTGGAAGTTCTCCTAGTATTCCACAAAGCTTTATGCCAACTTCTTCTAATTGACCTAGAGATCCTGTTGGATGAACTAGGCTGTCCCAGTAGTCTCTGTATTTTTTAAAATCTTCTGGCTTAATGCCTTCGATGCCAGCTGTTAACTCTTCGATTTTATAAGTCATTTTCTAGCCTCTTTATAGTCATTTCTGCTATATATTCTCCAAGCTTTTGGTTTATGTAGTCATAACCTCTTGGCTTGTGGGGAATCATACAATTTGTACAATCTTTAACTCCGTCTTTGATTTCAAAATTTCCTCCACATTTTTCCTCTAACATATAGAGAGGGCAATAGCAAAATAGGCAGTTGAAGTTTTCTACATCATCTGTCTTGTGGCAGGGTAAGTACTTACAGTCGTGGTTGGTGTAAAACCTATAAGAAAATTCCATTTTATTCCTCCATAATTTCCTTAATTGCTTGTAAAAATTTATTGTTGTCTTTTTTAGTCTTAATAGCTATTCGAATAAAGGTCCCTTCTAAGAAATTATAGTTAGAACACCTTCTCACTAAAATATTCTTCTCTAAAAGTCTAGAAAAAATTTCTTCTTCACTTTTTCCTTTAAACTCTAGTAAAAAATAATTTGAGTTTGACTTATAGGGTTTTAAGTTTTTTACTTCTTTTAAAAGGCCGTAAAATCTTTCCCTCTCTTTAAAGATAAAGGCCCTGGACTTAGAAATAAATTCTTCATCGAATATACATCCACCTGCTATATTTGCAAATGAATTTATAGACCAAGGAAGCTCAGCTTCCTTTAATAATCTTATCATATCTAGGTCAAATACTCCATAACCTAGGCGGATTCCTGGCAGGCCAAAAAATTTTGTCGCCGCCCTAATTATTCCAATGTTTGCAAAACCAAGTGGTCTAAAGAGATCAAGAGTGTCATAGTCTAGGTCGGCAAATTCAAAAAATGCCTCATCTAAAAGTAAATATGCATTTTTTTCCACAATGTCAAGATAAAGATCTAGAAGTTCATCTGAACTTAGGGTCCTGCCTGTTGGGTTGTTAGGGTTAGTTAATAAAACTAGGTCTCCTTCGCGAATACTTTTCTTTAAGGCTGCCATAGGAATTTTAAAATCTTCTCCTAGGGGCAGAGATAAAACTTCTAACTTGTGAACCTTGGCCCTAAGTCTGTATTCAGAAAAACAAGGCTCAACAAGGACCATTCTCTTAAAGTTAGAAATTACCATATCTAAAATTTCGACTGACCCATTGCCTAAAAAGACATAAGCTGGGTCAACTTTTAAATAAGATCCAACTGAATTTTTTAAGTCCTTGTAGTCTATGTCTGGATAAACTAAAAGGTCCGAGAAGTTTTTCGAAATTTTTTCTTCTAGGATTTTTGGATAGCCTAGGGGATTGATATTTGATGAAAAATCTAAAATCCCCTTGGGATATTCATAAATATTGCCTCCGTGCTTTGGAATTGTCATAGCGTCTCCTTTGTTAATAAAATTTAAAACTGGCTGCTGTAAAGGTCCTTGTAAAAACCATTTTGATCAAGCAGGTCTTGGTGCCTGCCTTTTTCTATAATTTTTCCGTCTTTTAAAACTAAAATCATGTCTGCCTTTATTATAGTTGAAAGTCTGTGGGCAATTATAAAGGACGTTCTTCCAAGAACAAGTTGGTCCATGGCCTTTTGGATCAGCTTTTCTGTTCTCGTATCTATTGATGAAGTTGCCTCGTCTAAAATTAAAATTCTTGGATTTTTTAAAAGGGCCCTGGCTATGGTTATTAATTGCTTTTGGCCTTCAGAAATATTAGATCCATTTTCTTCTAAAATTGTATCATAGCCTTGAGGAAGTTTAGAAATAAAGTCGTGGGCATAGGCAGACTTTGCCGCTTTTATTACATCTTCCCTGCTGGCTCCCTTAGTTCCGTAGGAAATATTTTCTAAAACAGAGCCTTGGAAAAGCCAGGTGTCTTGTAGGACCATGGAAATATTTTCTCTAAGGTCTGATCGTTTTATATTTTCAATGTTAACTCCGTCTAGGAGTATTTCTCCAGAATCTACATCATAAAATCTCATTAATAGGTTTACTAAAGTTGTCTTTCCTGATCCAGTTGGACCGACAATGGCAATTTTCGATCCAGCTTGGGCAGAAAAACTTATGCCCTTAATAACTTCCTTGTCTCCGTAAGAAAATCTCACGTCCTTAAAGTCTAGTTTTGCTTTTAATTCATTTACATTAACATTAGCTAGGTCTTTTTGGACTTCCTCTTCTCCATCTAAAAGTTCAAAGACCCTTTCTGCTGCAGCTATTCCAGATTGAAGGATGCTTAGCATTTCTGTAATTAGCTGAATAGGTCTATTAAACTTCCTAGAGTATTGGTAGAAGGATTGGAAGCTACCAATGTCTAAGTTTCCCTTTATAATTTCAAAGGCACCAACCATGGCAGTTACAACTAGGCCAAGATTGTTTATAAAAAATGAAATTGGCATAGTTATTCCTGATAGAAATTCGCTTTTTGCAGCGGAGTCTCTCAGCCTTTCGTTTTTTTCTTCAAAATCTTTTAGGGCCTGGTCTTGGTAGTTGTAAGCCTTGACTAACTTGTTGGAAGAAAAAATTTCTTCTATGTGGGTATTTAAATCTCCTAGGTCCTTGTACTGGATGGAATAAAGTTTTTGAGCCTTTTTTATTATAGAAACTGAGGCCAAAACTGTAGCAGGAATTATTAAAACTGTAATTAAAGTTAAGAGCGGACTAATTCTCAGCATTATAATTAGAATTCCAAGGACTACAACTAGGGAGTTAAAAACCTGGTTCAAAACTTGGTTAAGGGAGTCGCCTATTGTTTGAATGTCATTGGTCATCCTAGATAAGAGGTCTCCTAGGGGATTTTTGTCGTAAAAGGCCACTGGCAGGTCCTTTAATTTTTTGGAAACATCTGCTCGCATCCTATAAATTATAGAAACCTTGACCTTGTTGGCAATTCTAAGGCGCAAAAATTCTGCCAGAGCTGAAAGGCCGTAAAGGATTATTAGGATATAAATTATTTTTATAAAGTTTTCCCAGATGAAATTTTTTTCTTTAAAGCCTGCCACAATTATATTGGTCGCTCTTCCCATTAATAGGGGCCCAAGAATTTCAAAAACTGTACCTAAAAGGCCAAAGACTATTATAAAAAATATGCCTAGTTTAAAGGGACTAAGGTAGGTAAAAAGTCTCTTTAGAATTTTAAAAGATTCCCTGTCTAGTTTTCTTTGGTCCCTAGGATTTACTTTTCTTTTAGCCATTTAAATCACCTGCCTTAAAGTCTTGAGATTCTAAGATTTCTCTGTATTCAGGACTGGTCCTTTTTAATTCATCATGACTGCCAGCTGCTAGCATTTTGCCATTGTCTAAAAGAACAATTAAGTCGGCATCAAAAACCACGCTGGCCCTTTGGGTTATTAAAACCATAAGGGAGTCTTTAGAATTTTCGTAAAGGTCCTTTCTCAAGGCCTTGTCTGTTTTATAGTCTAAGGCTGAAAAGGAGTCGTCAATTAAATATAAATCTGGCTTTTTATAAACTGCTCGGGCTATTGAAATTCTCTGCTGTTGGCCACCAGAAAAGTTTCTGCCTCTTTGGGCAACTTCAGAACAAATTCCATCTTCTCTCTTTATAACAAAGTCAGCTTGAGCTATTTCTAAGGCTGAAATTATATCTTCTTTAAAATCTAAGTCATCGCCCATTAGTATATTGTCAGCAACTGTGCCTGCTATTAGGCTAGGTTTTTGTTCTGTGTAGGAAATTTTATCTCTTAGAGATTTGATTTCGTAGTCTTTAATGTTTCTGCCATTTATTAAAATTTCTCCAGAGTCTGGGTCGTAAAAGCGCACTAAAAGGTTGGCAAGAGTTGTCTTGCCTGAACCTGTTGAGCCAATTATTCCCAATCTCATGCCCTTTTCTATTTTAAAGGAAATATTTTGCAAAGACGGAAGTCTTGCCCCTGGATAGGTAAAGGTTAGATTTTTAAATTCTAGACTTTCAATTGAGTCTAAAATCTCTCTTCCTGATCTTAACCTATCAGCTTCAAGGTCTAAGACTTCATTAATTCTCTCTAAGGATGCTTGGGCCCTTGGCAGTTGGGAAATTATCATTGAGAAAAATAAAAAAGACATCATAATGCTAGTTGCATATTGGATAAAGCCAACTAGGTCTCCAACTTGCATAGCCTCGGCTAAAATTAATTTTGATGCAAAGTAGACAATGGCAACTAAGGTCAAGTTCATAATTAGGCCAATCATCGGTCCGAAAACAGCTGTATAATCTCCAGCTCTTTTAAAAAGATCTGTGTAAGAAGTATTAATCTTACTAAAGTTTTCTTCTTCATAGCCTTCCATGTTAAAGGCCTTAATGACTCTAATGCCAGCAAGTCTTTGGCGCAAGGCCTGGGTGATTTTGTCTAAGGCAAGTCTTAGATCCTTAGAAATTGGTAGCATCTTTTTAGCAAAGATTATAATTACTAACATAGTCAAGGGCAAAGTTAAAATGAAAACTGTTGACAGTTTTAAATTTGTTGATAGGGCCATAAAAATTGCACCAATAAACATTAGTGGCGACCTTAATAAAACCCTAAGGCCAATTCTAACAAAGCCTTGCAGTTGGTTAATATCATCTGTTGCCCTAACTATTAAAGATGAAGATGAAAAACTTTCAAATTGGTTTATCGATAGGTCCTGGACTTTTTTAAAAAGCTCTAGCCTTAAGTCGGCCGCAAAAGATGTTGCAACTTTGGTGGCAAATTTTACAGATATAATCATAAAAATAGAAGCCATAAGAGAAATTAAAACCATTGTCAGACCCTGGCTCTTAATATAGGCAAGGTTTCCTCCTAAGACTCCAATATTAATTATATTTACTGTCATTCTAGGAATTAAAAGAGTTCCTAGGACATTTAAAAATAAGGTTAGTGTTACAATAAGAATATCCTTCCAATAGGGAAGAAGTTTTTTAAATATTTTCATAAATATCTCTCCAATAAATAACTTATTCCCTATTATAAGAAAAATTAATCAACTTGTAATAAATTTATCTGCTTAAAAAATAAGTTTTTGAGTATAATCATTAGGGGAGGAATGTATGTTTAGTTCACTTTATAAACTAAGAAATTTTTTAAAAAAATATAAGAAGAACCAATTTTTAGCAATTTTTTTCTTGCTTATTTCATATTTTGTCACCTTTACTAAGCCCTATTTAATTGGAAAAGTTGCAGATGCAATTGTTTCTGCCTCTTATACTAAGGAAGAGCTTTTAACTTGGTTGGGAATTTTTGCATTTTTAGTTGTGTCAAATTATTTTATAAATGTTGGCTGGTCTTTTAACCTTTTTAAAAACATTTATTTAATTTCTAGAGACACGAGAAATGAGTTGATGAAAAAATACCTAGGCCAGTTTCCTAGATTTTTCGAAAAGAATTCAACTGGATCGCTAATGGGAAAGGCCACAAACGACATTGAGTCAATGGCAGAAGTTGTTGGCTACGGGATTATGTGTATTTTTGATGCTATTCTTTATCCTATAGCCCTCATACTTTTTATGGTAAATATTTCCTGGCAGCTGACTCTTTTTTGCATTTTAGTTTTTATTCCCTTTATGTTTTTGCTTTTAAAAATAAATATACAACTAGAAGATAAGTTTACTAAACTCCAAGAGTCCTTTGACCAAATGAACGAATTTACCCTAGAGTCTATTTCATCTATAAAGGTCATTAGGGCCTTTAATGTTGAAGATGTCTTTATGAAAAATTTCTCCAAGGAAATTCACAATAACATGGACAAGGACATGGACAAAAATAAAATTTTGCAACTTTATATGCCTCTATCTAGTGGCTTTAATACAATTTTAATGACTGCTTCAATTTTTGGTGGAGTTGCCTTAATTAATAAAGGTGCCATGACTATAGGGTCACTAATTACCTTTACCCTTTATGTTTCTAATCTTTCTTGGCCAGCCTTTGCCCTATCAGACTTTTTGTCTTTGGGTCAAGAAGGCAAGGCATCTATTAATAGGATCGAAGAAGTTTTAGCCTACAAGGAAGACATTGTAGATAGAGATGACGCCATCGCCTTAAGAAGTCCTGAAAGTTTTTCTTTTAAGCACTTAGACTTTAAGTATCCTTCTGCTGACCGCTTGGTCTTAGAAGATATTAACTTAGACTTTAAAGCTGGGTCCACTGTAATTTTAGTTGGAAAAACTGGGTCTGGAAAGACTACTTTATTAAAACAGTTTTTAAGACTTTATGACATTACTGACGGCGACCTTTATATAAATGATCAGGCCATTGAATCCTACAAGCGCAAGTCACTAATTGATAAAATCGCCTACGTGCCTCAAGAAAATTACCTCTTCTCTAGGTCTATTAAAGACAACATCGACCTTTACAGAAATTTTTCTATAGAAGAAATTCAAGCAGCTGTAGACCTTGCTGACTTTCAAAAGGACTTAGACAATTTCCCTAAGGGCTTAGACACTTTAACTGGCGAAAAGGGTGTTGCCCTTTCTGGCGGCCAAAGACAGAGAATAGCCCTAGCAAGAGCCTTAATTAAAGATTCGGAAATTTTAATTTTAGATGACGTCTTTTCTGCAGTTGATACAAAAACTGAAGTCAACATCATCAAAAATTTAGAAAATCTAAGGTCTGGCAGGACAAATATTTTTGCCAGCCACAGACTTTCTGTTATAAAACCTGACGACTATGTTGTAGTCCTTGACGATGGAAAAATCGAAGCCCAAGGTTCTCACCTTGAGGTTTATGAAAAATCTTCTTGGTACAGGGACCAATATGACAAGCAAATGATGGAGGGTGAAAATGACCAAGAATAAAAAATCAAAAGAAGTTTATTCCAGGCTTTTTGCCTATGGAAAAAGGGTTAAGAAAGAACTTACCATAGCCTTTATAATTTTATTTATCCTAACTGGCCTACAAATTATTATGCCTATGCTAATTGGAAATATAATTGACGACAAACTTGGCCAGGACCATTTAATAGAACTTAGATCAATTGGCTTTTTACTTGTAGGTTATTTAGTAGTTGGTCTAATCCAGGCTGTAATTAGGTACCTATCAAGTATGTCCTTTATGAAAACTGCCAACTTAGTTGCCATAGAAATTCGCAGGGACCTTTTCGACCACATTCAAAGGCTGCCACAAAAATATTTTGACAATATTTCTGCTGGCAAGGTCGTATCTAGAATTACCAACGACACCAACGCCTTAAAGTCCCTTTTCCAAACCCTACTTGGCCAAATGGTAACTTCAGCAGTTTATATTATTGCAATTTTCTTTGTTCTATTATTTAAAGGCAGCTGGGCCGTTCTCTTTGTCCTTGTGCCTATGCCAATAATGTATTTTCTAATAAAGTTTTATAACAAGTACTCAAGCCAGTACAACCACGACTTTAGAAGATCTTTGTCTCAAATAAACTCTGATATAAACGAAAACATTAAGGGTATGGAAGTTATTAAAACTACTAATACAGAGGATGGAGTTTATCAGGCCTTTGAAAAAGTTAGCGAAGAAAATTTTCAAACTGGCCTGAAAATTGAGTGGCTAGACTCTTTTGTCTCCTTTAACGCTACCCAAACATTGTCAAATATAAATGTTTTAGTAGTTCTTTTGGTCTTTGGTCTAATGAATTTAAAGGGCAATCCCAACTTTTCTGTTGGCCTTATGTATATACTTTTAGACTACACCCAAAGGATTTACTCTGCCCTCCAACAAGTTTTAAATAGGCTGAGAGAAATTCAAAGATCTCTTGCTGCAGCTGACCATATTTTTGAAATTTTCTCTATGGAAGCTGAAGAAGAAAAAGAAGTAAAGGGATTAAAGCTAGAGGGAAATGTTAGCTTTAAAGATGTTTCATTTTATTACAAAGACGAAGACTATGTTCTTAAAAATATTTCTTTTGAAGTTCCAGCTGGCAAAACCCTGGCCTTAGTTGGCCAAACAGGATCTGGCAAGTCATCTATTATTAACTTGCTCTTTAGATTTTATAGGGAACAAAAGGGTCAAGTCCTCTTTGACGGCGTAGACGCAAATGCCTACAGCCTTTCTGATTTAAGGTCTAACATGGCCATAGTTTTACAAGAGCCCTTTATCTATCAAGGGACCTTAAGAGAAAATATAACTTTAGGCAGGGATTATGCTGATGAAGATGTTATCGCCGCCTTAGAAGCAGTTGGCGGAAAAAATCTCTTTGACAACCTAGGCAGAAACTTAGACACAGTTTTTTCTGAAGCTGGATCAGGTCTTTCTCAAGGAGAAAAGCAAATTATAACCTTTGCTCGAGCTATAATTAGAGATCCAAAAATCCTAGTCCTAGACGAGGCAACTTCTTCAATAGATTCTGAAACTGAAAGCTTTATCCAAGTTGGCTTGGAGAAATTAAAAGAAGGCAGGACGACTTTTGTAATTGCCCATAGACTTTCTACTATAAAAGACGCAGATGAAATTCTAGTTCTTTCCTATGGCAATATTGTAGAAAGAGGATCCCACCAAGACCTAGTTGACCTAGGCGGCCTTTACTATGACATGCTAATGAAAGAAAGCAAATAAAAAATGACTGGAGGAAATTTATTTTTCCATCCAGTCTTTTTATTTTTACTTACTTATACCAAGGTAACCGTTGACCTTGTCAATTTCAATTAAATCTCTTCCTTCTCCTACAACTTCGTCAATAGGATCGTCAGAGAAAAAGTCTACCATATTTTTTCCAAAGATAAAGCAGGCTCCGTTGACCTTAGAAACTTTTATTCTGCTGTCAAGATCTTCCATCTTTAAGGACACCTCTCCATTGACCTTGTCAATACTTATATCAAATGATTCGTCTGCTTTAACTTGTAGGGACCCGTTGACCTTGTTTACATCTAAGGACTTAAGGCTATTATTTATTTTTGTTGCCCCATTAAGCTTGTCCATTTTAAAAGATATTTGTTCAGGCTTTGAGCTATACACTCTTACTACCCTAGAGTCGTTAAACTTATTTCCAAAATTATTGTCATTTGAAGAGTTTAAGGAGTCAATTATTGTAAGCACGCCATTGGAATATTTATAGGAAATATCTTCTCGGGCATTTTCACTTATTTCGATGGCCTCCCTGTCTGATTTTTCTAAGACCAAGTAGCCATTTAATTTTTCTATTTCAATGGCCTTTATTGGTTCAGCCAAGCCTTCTTCTGGATCAAAGTCAAGGTCTGAATCAAAGTCGTCTTTGTCTATAAAGTTTTCGCCATTTATTTTAAAATCAAAGTCGTCTGAATCAATAACTCTTTTTGCTAGGTCTCTAGGACCAATCACTACACCTGCCGACCTATCTTCAAGAAAGTAATAGGAAAATCCAGTTCCAACAAGGGCTAAAATCCCAACTACAAAAACTATAATTATAAACTTTTTCATTGTCTCACCCATTTCCATTTAATAGTTATCCAAGCTTTTTTAAGAAGCTTCCACATTAGTTGAACAAATTTTACTCCTAGGTAAAGTAAAACTATGCCTAAACAAGTTAAAGCTAGCCCAACAAATATCTTTGTTATAGGATGGCTTATTGATAGAGAAACTATGTGTCCAAGACCTGGAATAAATGATACAAAAATCGCAAGCCCTCCTCCTAAAAGACCTATGCCCGCCCCAAAAAGTCCTGCTAGTACAGAAACAATTATAGCAAAGACAGAAGCTACTAAAGATAAAATCAGTGGCGACAAGACTATAAGTAAAATTATCCAGCCGATTTTAGATTTTTTATACTTGTCTTCTTCTAAGTCGTCGTCTAGGTCTTCAAGATCTTCTTCATAGCTAGGTCTTTCTGGCCTTTTATTAAAGTCGCCTTTTAAGTATTCCTTGGCTACATCATCTGGATAGCCTAATTCTTTTGCTATTTCTTCTTCAGTTTTTCCCTTGGCTAGGCCTATGTTAAAGTGCTCTTCGTAGTCGTAGACAATATCTTCTACAACTAAGTCAGGCAAGTCCCTAAGATAATACCTAAGCAGGTCTAAGTAATCTTTTTTATTCATCTTCATCCTCCCTTAAAAGGCTGTTAACTCCATTTACAAATTCATACCACTGGTCAATTTGGTCTTCGTATTGGCTGTAGCCTCTTTCTGTTAACTTGTAGTATTTTCGCGGCGGTCCTGACTGAGACTCTTCTAAGTAGGTGGACACATAACCTTCCTTGCTTAGTCTTCTCAGCAAGGGATAAATGGTCCCTTCTGAAATATTTATATGGCCTGAAATTTTTTCTACCATTTCATAACCATAGTGGTCTCTGTCTTTTAAGAGGGAAAACACTAGAAGTTCTAAAACTCCTTTTTTAAATTGTATGTTCATAAGTCTACCTCTTTTCTTCTTGACTATATAATACCACCAGCTACTAAATAATGCAAGGTATTGTTTGAAATAAAATTGATTTATTTCAATTTTGTTTTTAATTTTTCTAATTTATCTGTGATTTAAGTTTGATTTTTTAAATTTTATTTTAAGTTAGTTTCTTGTTGGTCTTATTTTTATTGGCTTATGACCTTGATTTGTTTTCTTTTAAATAGATTTTCTTTTTAATTTATCTTGGTCGATCATTTATTTTAATTTGGACTAATTTGTTCTATCTTTCTTGCAATTTCAAAATTTAATTTTTGAAAAATAAATAAACCACCATAAGCTTAGCTTACAGTGGTTCAATAGTTTTTTACTTTTCTAGTTTTTCAAAAAATATATTTGTATTTAAATAATCTAATAATTCTTGGTCCTCAAACTTAGACATGCCCAGGAGAACTTTTGCGTGAAGATTTTCCATGGCTGTGTCGTAAATATAGTGGACATTAGCTAATTTTTCTAAGGATGTTGCAGACTCGTAAAGGTCAAAGTCTGATTCAACTTCAGAAATAAAAACTGGAATGTTTTTTTCTAATGCCTTTTCAAAAATTGTATTTACACAAGTTTCTCTTTCATTAACATCTGTATTTAAGGTTCCTGAATGGTAGACTCCTAAAATTATTCCATCAATTTCATCTAGGCTAATTAGGTCATATCTAAGTCCAACATAGGGAATTAACATTAAAATGTTTTTCTTGGCCAAGGACAAGTCGTCGTATAGAGGTTTTCTCTCATTTAATTCTTCAACTGGATGGGCCTGGTCTGAAAGGACAAATTTTCCATCTACAATTTGGCCAAACTCCCTGTTTTTATATCTCTTATAGCCATCAAGAGATTGGTCCATTTGTTTTACTCTTGAGCCAAGATGAACTTGGATTTCTCCTCTTTCGTCCTTATAAACTACAAAGACTCCTTGAACATCACAGGTGTAAATAAAGTCAATTGCTGAAACAAAGTTTATTGTCCCATTTGAAATTTCCATATCAATTGGATGGTTAGCTGAAACTAAAACTAAAGGCAAGCCCTTGGTTGCAAATAACATTGAAAGTACATTTGCTGAATAGGCCATGGTGTCTGTTCCGTGAGTTATTATTACTCCCTTGTAGCCGTCAAGATTCATTGTCCTTATTGACTCTATTAAGACATTTAGTTTTTTTATAGTCATGTTCTCACTTAGGGTATAAATTGGTCTAATAATGTCAAAGTCAAAGCCGTAGAGTTCTTTTTTCTCTAAGACTTCTTTTTTTCTATAAATATCTGCATCGCCAATTGAAAGGGACCTAATGCCATCTACACTTTTTGTTGCAAAGGTTCCACCAGTTTCAATTACTAATATTTTGTCCATAAGGCCTCCTTAAATTAATTAACTGGACTTGCGCCCATTGATTCCATATAAGCTTCCATGCCTGGAGTGTGAACAGTTGTTCCGTCTTTTAAAATCCAAAAACCTTCTACTCCGTCTATTGAATTTATTAAATCAAAGCCGTCACTTACGTCCATACAAAATACTGCTGTTGACAAAAAGTCTGCCAGGGCTGAACTATCTGTTACTATTGTTAAAGACCTAAAGTGGTCTGCTGGATAAAGAGTGTCTACATCTATTATATGGTGGTAGTTTCTTCCGTCAACTGTAAAATATCTTTCATAGTCTCCTGAGGTTACTACACTTTTTCCATTTACGTAGAGAATTTCTTTTATTGAATCAACTGAGTCATTTCCGTGAGCTTCTGGATTTTGAACGCCTACTGCCCAATTATCTCTTTTGCCATCTGATGGACCGCCTATGGCCCTAACATTTCCTCCTGCAGAAATTAATACAGACTTGGCCCCCATTTCTTCAAGTTCTTTCGCCACTAGTTCAACTGCATAGCCTTTAGCAACTGAGCCTAAATCTAGTTTTGTCTTTGGATCAGAAATAAAAACTGTTTTGTTTTCCTTGTCTAAGACTATGCTGTCTATGTTTGTAAAGGAGTCAGCTGCCTTTAGTTCTTCAAGGCTTGGTAGGGCTTTGTTGTCACTGTGGTCGTGACCTTCTTCTCCATAAATATCCATGGCCCTTCTCCAAATTTCTGTAACTCTGCCAAAGGATATGTCGTTTTTGTGAGAATAGTTTTTATAGTCTGCTAAAGCTGATTCTATAAGGTCAAAAAGTTCATCTGAAACTTGAACTGGATTTTTTCCTGCTTGGTCGTTGATAGTATAAACATTGTTTACTCCTTCATAGGCATCGAAGGAAGAAAATTCCTTGTGGAGGTCAGCCATCCTATCTTTTATATAGTTGCTGTACTTGTAGCCTTCCTCATCACTTTCTGCAAAAACTGCAGTTTGGGTAACTGTATCAAAGCTATCAAAAAAATAATTGCTGTATTTATTTAGGCCATCAGTTGCTTCAACTTTAATTGTATCTTCTGATTCTACTTCTTGGCCTTCAACTTGTGTTTGACTTTCTTCTGTTTTTTCTCCAGAAGTTTTTTCCTGGCAGCCAGCTAGACTTAATAAGGCTAGGCCTAGGAGAAAAATTCTCTTAAATTTTTTCATCTACGTCTTTCCTCTTACTTTAATATTTTAAATTTTGTCTCATAGCCCTATCTATTGATCTTTTCGAATCTCTTTCGGCTATTGAATCTCTTTTGTCATAGAGTTTTTTACCCTTGGCCACGGCAATTTCAATTTTTACCCTGCCATTAACCAGGTAAAGTCTTAGGGGGATTATAGTCATGCCTTGTTTTTGAACTTCTCCTTCAAGTTTTCTAATTTCCCTCTTGTGTAAAAGGAGCTTTCTCCTTCTCATTGGATCTTCATTAAAAATATTTCCCTGTTCATAGGGGCTAATGTGCATATTGTCAACAAAGGCCTCGCCGTTTTTAAAAGAAATATAGGCATCTTGAAGGTTGGCCGATCCCTTTCTTATTGACTTTACTTCTGTCCCCTTTAAAACTAGACCAGCCTCAAAGGTATTTTCTATAAAATACTCATGTCTGGCCTTTCTATTTGTAACTAAATTATTGCCATCTAGTTTTTTCTTTTTTGCCATCTTATCTTCCTCTTCTAATTTATTATAATAAAGTCTATGGCATATTTTTCCACATCTACATTATATACTTTTATCTTAACCTTGTCTCCAAGACTGTAGGTTTTTTGAGTTTTCTCGCCTACTGCTGTCATATTCTCTCTATTATAAACATAGTAGTCATCTTCAAGGCTGTTATAAGACACTAGGCCTTCAACTGTGTTCTCTAATTCTACAAAAATTCCAAAGGAAGTTATGCCAGAAATTATTCCCTCATATTCACAACCAATATAGTCGACCATATACTCGGCTTTTTTAATTTTTTCAACATCTCTTTCTGCTTCTTCTGCCAGCCTTTCCATTTTTGACGAATGACTAGCAACTTCAGGAAGGATTTCTTCATAGTGGTCTAGCCTTCTTGAATTTAGACGGCCATTTATGTTTTCTTTAATAATCCTGTGAATTTGTAAGTCTGGATACCTTCTTATTGGTGCAGTAAAGTGTGAGTAGTACTTTGATGACAGGCCAAAGTGAATGTCATTTTCTTCAGAGTACTTGGCCTTTTTTAAAGACCTTAGCATCATTCTAGAAACTAACATTTCTTCTTTCTTTCCTTGGACTTCTTCTATAACAGCTTGAAGCTCTTTAGGGTGAATTTCGTTTTGCGAAGTTTTTACAGAATATCCTAGACCTCTAACAAAATTTAAAAAGGTCATAAGCTTTTCGTCATCAGGCTTTTCGTGGATCCTGTATAAAAATGGTATCTCCTGCCAAAAGTAATTTTCAGAAACAGTTTGGTTGCTAACTAGCATAAACTCTTCTATTAATCTATTGGCCACTCGCCTTTCTTCTTTAGAAATATCTAAAACTTTTCCTCTTTGGTCTAAGTCGATTTTAGTTTCAGCAAAGTTAAAGTCAATGGCTCCCTTGTCGTGGCGTCTCTTGTTTAAAATTTCCATCAGGTCTTTCATGTTTGTAAGAACCTGGCAAATTTCTGGACCTAAAATGTCCTTAGAAGCTTTGTCGTCATCTTCTAAATAGTTTGATACATCAGTATAGGTAAGTCTAGCCTTGGACCTAATTAGTCCCTGGCAAATTTCTGAATTTACAACCTTGCCCCTTGGGTCAATTTCCATTAGGACGCTAAGAGTAAGCCTGTCCTCTCCTGGATTTAGAGAACAAATTCCATTTGACAACTCTTCAGGTAGCATTGGCACAACCCTATCTATTAAATAAACAGAGTTGCCTCTTTTTTTAGCTTCCTTGTCAAGGTCTGAGTATTCTCTTACATAGTGAGAAACATCTGCAATGTGAACGCCTAGAAGAAAGTTGCCATTTTCTAATATTTCAAGGCCAACTGCGTCGTCAAGGTCTTTAGCATCTGCTCCGTCAATTGTAAAAATCAAATCATCTCTAAAGTCCTTGCGAATTTTTAAATCTTCGTCTTTAACACTTAAAGGCATGGCCTGAGCTTCGTCTAAAACACTTTGTGGAAATTCCATTCTTATGCCATGCTTGTAGGCTACAGAAAGAACATCTATGCCATCTTCGTCTGGAAAACCTAAAACTTCTACAACTTCTCCTTCAGGTTTTCTGTCGTCTTCTGGATACTTGGTTATTTTTACATAGACCTTTTGCCCATCTACTGCTCCCTTTAAGTCCTTGGCCCTTACAAAGATGTCGTAATTAATGGACTTGTTGTCTGGAATAATAAAGGCAAAGTCATCTTTTTTCTTTTTGGAAACTTTTCCCACTATGTTTTTTATATTTCTATTTATAATTTTTTTTACATAGCCTTCAGCTTTTTCTGAATCAGTGGCCTTAGTTTTTAAGACAACTAAAACTTCGTCCTTGTCCATGGCTGTGTTTAAATCATTTTTCGCCACAAAAATATCATCTCTGCCTTCAACTATGACAAAGGCAAAGCCTCTTTGGGCCATGTCAACTTGGCCAACAAAAATATTGTCTTGGTCTAAAAGCTTGTAGCGAGATTTTTTATCCTTAACTAGGAGATTTTCTTTTTCCATTTGTTTCAAGGTCTTATAGACAAGTTTTGCTTCTTTCCCTCTTACTCCAATGATTTCAGCTAGATCTTCTTGGGTAAGAGGTCTCTTTGCTTCTTTAATTATTTCAAGTATGTTTTCTTTTAGTGCCATAAGCCCTCCATTTTATTTTTCTAAATCTAAGGCCAGTCTTATAAAGTCTAGGTCCTTGTTAAAAATTCTATCGATATACAAATCGCCTGCTCCTATTCTTAAAAATATCAGATGGTCATTAATACTAGTATAATAATAAGTTAATCCCTCATTTGAAATTGATTTTAATTCTTTTTTATCTATCCTGCCAATTCCTTCTACTAGGTCGCTAACAGAAACTATGGCGAGAACTGGATCTTTATTTATAAGGTCATTTTTTAAAGCGGCCAGGTCTTCTAAGGCCTTTAAAGAGTATTTAATCATTTTAATAGAGTCCTAAAAACATTAGTACCTGATCTTGCTTTATTTCAGGGCCAGAAAAGGATTCTCTTCCTACTTTTAATTCTTTAAAGAGAAAGTCTCTGGCATTTTTTCCTATATTTGTATAATAATCCTTGGCCAATTCATGGTTATAAGTTAGTCTTTCATCGCTTACAGATGAATATAAAAATAAATTTACTGCCTGGTCTAAATTTAAATTATTTTCTTTTAAAAGCGTCTCAATTTCTCTAAGGATAGGTTCACTTAGTTCGAGGCTTACTTGTACTTTTTTCCCAAACATAGGCCCTCCAATTTTTTCTATTTATTAATACCCAAAAGGCTATCATCTATTAATTTTCGGATTTTTCCACCTATAAATATAACACAATTTTTCTCTCCATGCAAAAACCGAGGCCAGTCTTGACCTCGGTTTAATACTATTCTAATACATATACTTTTACCATTCTTCTGCCAAATTGTTTTACAGTGTCTCTAGATTGGAAGAATAAGTCGATTTTATTTCCCTTTATAGCTCCACCTGTATCTTCGGCACTTGCCATTCCATATGATGGCCATTCGTCCATAGACTCAATGTAAAGTGTTGATCCTAGTGGAATAACACTTTTGTCTACAGCTACAACGCCTGGTCTTAGGTTTGTTCCTATAGCTGTTACAGCACCCCAATGACCATTTGATTCAACTGATGCATCATAGGCTGTTGCATTCATGGTTAAAACCTTTAAGATTTTTCTACCATTGATGTAGCCAGATTTAATTTCTTCTGAGCTGGCTTTTGCGTTTGCAATTTTTTCTTTTACTACTTGTACTTCTTTTGTTCCTACTTCTAAAATTCTCTTTACAGGTTTGTTTACAACTTTTTCTTCTACTAAATGAGACTCAACTTCAACCCCATTCATAACAGTGATTCCAGTTGTAACAATTTTTGATCCGTCTTTTCCCTCTTGAATAATAAGAGCTTGGCCCTTATCAATTTCAGGATTTTCTCTTGTTTCTTCTTCAAATGGAATTGAAACAACTTCTGTAACAGTTTTTTCATAAACTCTGTTTACTATAATTAATGGATCCTTGTCTTCTGTAAATCTGATATTTTCAGTTGACTTTGGAATTGTATAGTCTTTTTCTTTTAACTCATAGCCATACTCTTTAAGTATTTCAGATACCTTTAAATTTCCTGTTTGAACTGTCTTTTCTTCTCCGTTGTCAAGAATGATGACATTTTTTGGAGACCTTACGGTAATTTCCATGCCATTTTTTATGGCTGTATCTACTTTGTGACTTAAGTATATATGATCAACTAATTCAATATTTCTTTCTGCTAATAAGTCTTTTACTGTATTTGAAGTAGTATTAATGACTGTGCTTTCTCCATTATAAACAAGGGTTACTTCGTTAGTTAACATAGTTGTAAAGCCCATGCCTATAAGTACAAAAGCGAGCAACATCAATATCAGACGGAACTTTCCTCTGAATTGATTTTTGTTCTGACTCATAATTACCTCCTGTTAAAAACTGAATTGTAACTTTTTTGTAACTTTTCAGCTCTATTGAGATATTAATTTATTTGTATAATTTTGTCAACATTTTTAACCAGTTGCTGTAAGCCTTTGTATATCTAGCTTATAGGGTTTTTTCAAATATAAAGTCATTTTTTCAAGCCCTAGGATTCAGTATTTACAAGGCTTGTAAAAAGTATTACAGAATTGTTACAAAAATATTACCTGAGTTTTTCATTTTTTTACTTCTAAGAGATAAATCTTTATAAGGCTGTTCATTACTAGCCTTTAGCCATTCAAATCTTTGACTTAATTTAAAATAAATTTTCTTAAGTTTTCATTAGGAAGTAGATATTTTTTTATTTCCTGTGGTATAATAAAGGAAATCTTAATTTTAAAGGAGTGTTGATTTATGGGAATTGATCCACTGCCCCAGATAATAGTTGCCTTAGTAGCTCTATTTCTTAGTGGTTTTTTTACCCTTTTAAAGTATTCTTACCAGGACTTAAATAAATTTAAAATCCAAGAGTTTATGGAAGAAGACTTAATTACTAGTAAAAAAGAAGGCCAGCTTTTAATTCTTTTAGATAACTTATCAGACTTGCAAACTGCCTTTCTAATTTCAGATTACTTTTCAAATGCCTTTGCTGCTGCAGCAATTGCATCTATTGGCTATTACTGCTACCAACTAACAGGACTTATTGTCGCTGTTATTGTAGCGTCTATTTTGATTCTAGTAATAGGAGAAAGTGCCCCCTACTATATATCTTGGGCCATGGGCAACAAGGTTTGTATAAAATTTGTAGGCTTTGCCCTTGCTTATACAAAATTCTCCCGCCCAATTTGTTCTTTTGTCAGTGTATCTTCAAAGGCACTAGGCTCACTGTTTGGTCTAGAAAAAGACAGCAAGGAACCAAAAATAACTGAAGACCAACTTTTCAATGCAATGAACCTATCAAAGGAACAAGGTCTCTTAGACGTTAACGAGTATGGCATTATAGAAAAAGTTTTTGATTTTTCCGATACTTATGTAAAAGATGTTATGACGCCAAGAACAGATGTAGTTGCCATTGACATTGAAGACACTAGTATGGACGAGATTATTAAAACTTTTGTGGAAGAAGGATATTCTAGAATTCCCTTCTATGAAAATGACATAGACAATGTCCTTGGAATCCTTCACGTTAAAGATCTACTTCCTATAATAAACGAAAAAGATATAGACATTAGAAAATATTTGAGAAAACCTATTTACTCTTTTGAATATCAAAAATCTTCCTATCTCTTTGCCCAAATGAGAAAAAATAATTCTACCATGGCCATAGTCTTAGATGAATACGGTGGAACTGATGGCATTGTAACTATGGAAGACTTAATAGAAGAAATTGTAGGAGAAATTGAAGACGAATATGACGATGACTCAATAGATGAAGAAATTAGAGTCTTAAACAAAAACGCCTACCTTTTAGATGGAGCTTTAAGATTAGAAGACTTAAACGAAAGACTAAACTTGAGATTAGAATCAGATGAGGTAGATACAATAGCAGGATTTATTTTCGAAAAGTTCGATAGGATTCCTGAACAAGGAGAAGTATTAGAATATGAAAATCTTATTTTTACTATCTTAGACTTAGACAAAAATAGAATTTCAAAAATTAAATTACAAGTAAAATAGCAAGCAGCCATCTGCTTGTTATTTTTTTTTATTTTTCCAAAGAAAAAACTGGAAGCTTGACTCCCAGTTTTTTTCTTTTTCTAACAATTTTTAATAAGAGGTAAATAATAGTAAGTTTGATTGATAACTATTATCAACTATTATTATAGCAGAGGTTTTTTTCTTTTCTTTAAAATTTTACAGGCCTTTTTTTAGGCTTTTACATATTTTATTTTTATTTTCTTGTCTAGCTAGTTTTTTAACTAATAAATTTTGTCTTGAACTTGTATTTTGGGGTATTAATTAAACATAAAGATTTAGTTTTTATAAGACAAGACTAAAATTAAAAACTTTTTTCTTTTTAAAAACAAAAGCTTGCTAATATATTTTTTAACTTACAAGCATAAAGGAGGATTTTATGAAAAAAGGTGGAAGCAAATTTTTAATTATTTTAATTATTGTTGTAGTAATAGGACTTGGGCTTTTTAATACCTACAACGGCCTAGTTGTAACAGAAGAAAAAGTCAACCAGTCCTACGCAGACTTACAAACAGCAGTACAAAGAAGGGCTGATCTTATTCCTAACTTAGTTAACACAGTTAAGGGCTATGCAACCCACGAAGAAGAAACACTTACAAAAATTACTGAAGCCAGGTCTAAGGTAACTAGTGCATCAAATCCTGAAGAACTTTCTAAGGCAAATGCAGAACTAACTAGGGCCCTAGGCGACATTAACGTAGTTGTAGAAGCCTATCCTGAATTAAAGGCCAATGAAAACTTTATTCAACTTCAAGACGAACTTGCTGGAACAGAAAATAGAATTGCTGTAGCTAGAAAAGACTACAACGGCGTAGTTAACACTTTTAATTCTCAAGTTAGAAGGTTCCCTACTTCTATTTTTGCAAAAATTTTAGGCTTCTCTCCTAAGGATTATTTTGAAGCTGATCCAGGTTCTGAAAAGGCACCTACAGTTGACTTTGGTTATATCTTTGTAAAAAACTACCTAGGATAAGACCATGAAGGATAGAACTTTTAAAAAGTTTATTCCTCTCTTCTTAATTCTAATATTTATTTTATCTACCCTGCCAGACCTAGTCTTTGCCATAGACTTGCCTGACCCATCTAGAGAATTTTTCTACTACGATCAAATGGGAGTCTTAAAAGAAACTTCTAAAGAAGAAATAATGAAGACTAACATTGAGCTTCAAGGAAAGACCAAGGCCCAAGTAGTTTTAGCAACTATTAATGACCTAGAAGGCTATCCAGTTGAAGACTACGCCTTGGAACTTTTTAGAAAATGGAAAATTGGAGATGGAGAATTAAATAATGGCGCCCTAATTCTTTTAGCCAAGGAACCAAGTACAGATAGGTATTCTATTTATATTACAACTGGTTACGGTCTAGAGGGAATATTAAATGATGGTAAGGTAGGTAGAATTATTGATGAGTATTTTTTGCCCCTAGTTGATAGAAACGATTTAGGAACTTTTGATGAGGCTTTAATGGAAACTTTTAGAGCTGTAATATCTCAAGTTGCAATAGAATACGGAATAGAATTAGAGGGAAACTACCAAGATTATATTAATACTTTAAATAATCAAAGTGATGGAATAGACCTTTTTACCATTTTAATATTGATCATACTAATTGCATTTTACCTAAACTTTTGGCGTGGACCTAGAGGTCCTAGAGGCAGAAGAAGAAGGTATAGAGGAGGCTACTACGGAGGTTATAGTTCTCCAGGAAGCTTTGGCGGAGGATTTTCAGGTGGAGGTTCTTCATCTGGAGGCTTTGGCGGAGGATTTTCTGGCGGTGGCGGATCTTCAGGCGGCGGTGGAGCAGGTAGAAGTTTTTAAGATTGGATGATAAGTCCAATCTTTTTTATTTGCAAGTATTTTTTAGAGAAAACTTGTCTAGTAAAATTTTTCACAAATAATTATTGATATTAATTATCACTTATATTATAATAGCCTTGGAGGAAAAAATGATTACTATAATAGAAAGAAATTTTAATTTCTTGTTGCAAGCAATAGAAAATAAGGACCAAGACCACATACGAGAGATTTATAAGGCTCTAATAAAAAACAAAGACCGAGTCCAACAACTTACAATCATTTCTAGCTTAAATACAATGACTTACTTACACTATAAAAAAGCCTTTGGCTTAAATAAAACTTGCATTGAAGGAGTTTATAGCAATAACCTAAAAAAAATCTCCCAAGGCTTTATTGACCCGCTGATTTTAGAAGACTACTACAACTGTATTAGGACAAATATCCCAATTGAAAATGAATACATAAACACTGCTTTAAATTATATAAGGGAAAATCTAGACCAGGATCTTTCCCTAGACCTAGTAGCAGGCAAAGTTCATTTAAATAAAAATTATTTTTAAAATTTGTTTAAAAAGACAACTGGGGCTTGTTTTTGTAAATATGTAAACTCACTGAGAATAGAAAAAGCCAAAGACCTTTTAGGCACAAGCTCCTATCCTCTTGACTACATAGCCCAAAAATGCGGCTATAAGTCTCAAAGTCATTTTTCAACTACATTTTTAACCTACCAAGGAACTAGTCCTGGAAATTTTAGAAAACAAGCTAGGTCAATATAAAAAAGATGAGATCGTAAAAAATCTCATCTCTTTTTATTTAAAATTTTCTTTTTCCATTTGGGTGTACTTGTTAATAAAATCAGACTTGCCTGCAATGTAGTCTTCCCTACTCTCAGGAAACTCTTCAGCTAATTTTTCCTTTAAAGACTCGTAGTTTTTTGCCATTCTTGGACTTTTTCTAAGGGCATTGCGAAAATAAATTTCATCAACATCTCCTGTCCTTCTAAGGTGGATGTGGAATATTTGATCTTCTTCTCCATCTTCTCTGTAGCCTTTGTTTAGTGAAATTCTAGATTTTTCTGTCAGCATTTTCTTGTAGCCACTTTTTACTAGGAGAAAGGCTAAGAAGTTCATGTCTTCGTTTTCTGGAACTTCAACTAGTATATCGATTATGTCTCTAGCCTTTAAATTTGGCACAGCAGTTGAGCCAATGTGGTGGATCTTATAGGACCTGGCTTCGAAAATATCTTTAAGATTGTCTCTTTCTTTTTCGTATAAATTTGGCCAGTTGGGGTTTGGGTTTTTTATTTCAATGGGATAAGTCTTCCAAAGTTCGTTAATTGTTAAATCTTCTGTCATTTTATCTCTTCCTTTTATTATCATCTCTTTCTATTATAGTAAATATTTTTCTTTATTTAAAGTCTTTGAGCCAAGGCTTTAAGAAGATTTGTTGAAAGTTTTTTATTTTCTAGCAAATAAAAATTTTTAGTCTTATAATAAAAGAGTAGTACTTTATTTTATGAGGAGGTAAGTATGTACGATTTAATTATTGTTGGCGGCGGACCTGGAGGAGTATCTACAGCAATTTATGCTCTTTCAAGAGGTCTCAAAACCCTATTAATAGAAAAAAATAAAATTGGTGGCATGATTGGAAATATTTCTACAGTCACCCACTACACAGGACTCATAGCAAATGAAACTGGTAAATCCTTTGCCAAAAAAATGGCTGACCAAGTTTCTTCCTATGGCCTAGAAGTTGTCTATGAAGAAGTTATTGGCACAGATTTAAAGAAGCCAGAAAAAATTGTAAGAACTAAAGACAAAACTTATAAGGCAAAGGCCATTGTCCTTGCCAGCGGCACAAGTCCAAAGAAATTAGGCTTAACCAATGAAGAAAAATTTACAAAAAAAGGCCTTTATCAAAACGCCCAAAATGACCACGACTATTACAAGGACAAGGTAGTAGTTGTAGTAGGAGGATCTGATGGAGCTTGTAAGGAGGCAATTTTTCTTTCTAAATTTACAAGAGAGGTCCACCTGATCCACCATGGAGATTTTTTAGGCACAGTTAAGGAATTTAAAACTATAATCGAAGAAAGGGATAATATAATAGTCCACCTATCATCAGCTGTAAAGGCAGTAGATGGAGATGACAAAGTCAATAAAGTAACTTTAACAAATTCTCAAAGTGGAAAAGACGAAGAGATTTCTGCAGATGAAATTGGAGTCTTTGTTCACATTGGAGCAAATCCAAATGTCTCTATAGCTGACCAAGTTGAAAAAGAAAATGGCTATTTTAAAACTGACGACTGGTGCAGGACAAATATTCCAGGAGTCTTTGCAGTAGGAGATGTTAGAAATACAAACGTCCGCCAAGTTTCTACAGCAGTTGCCGATGGAACTAGGGCTGCAATTAAAGCAACAGAATATATTAAATCTCTATAAAAAAATTAGGCTTTTAAGATTGTTCTTAAGAGCCTTTTTTTTGATAAATTATTTTTTTGTTCTTGTAGGCCTCAATGGCCTCATAGCGATTTTTCACTTGCATAGACTTATAAATCCTAGACAAGTTATTTTTTATAGTCTTTTCACTTAGGTAAAGTTTCTTTCCTATTTCCTTGTTAGTAAGACCTTGGGCCAGTAAAAATAAAATCGACCTGTCCCTGTCTTCTAAAAGTAAAGTCTCTTCTTTTTTTTCTTCTATTATAAAAAGTCTTTTTAAATCTCTTATAGAAGATTCTGCTCCAAGAACATTTATAAAGTCTGGAGTTTTTCCTAAGTCTTTTTTTTCTAAATCAAAAGTAATTAAAATTAAAAGCTTGTCTATGGTCTTTAAGTTTCTAATTTTATTTCTATAATCCACATAGTATTTATAGTCAAAAAGCAAAATATCTAAGTCTTCGTAGAGGACATAGTCCATATCATAGGAGCCTATTAATAAATGGCCACACTCTTCATCTACAAAACTTTGGCAGAGCCTGTAAATGGCCTGGCCCCTAAGTTGAGATGACGATACTACAGCATATTTCATGGTTTAAAGTTTTTTTACACTTTCCCTTTCTATTATTTGGTAAGGTAAAATCAATTTTTCCTTTGGCATTTTGCCTTCGCCTTTAATGGCCTTAATAATAGTTCTTACAGAAACTGCACCATAGTCGTAAAGGGGTTCTTTTACTGTTGTAAGTTTTGGCCTGTAAAGGTCTGCCATGGTAATATCTCCCATACCTGTAACAGATACGTCTTCAGGAACTCTAATACCATTGTCTTTAAGCATATTAATAACCCTAATAGCTCCTTCGTCTGAGAAAACTGCAAGGGCAGTAGTTCCATTTTTTACAGTTTTTAAAATAGAATCTTTTGCGTCTAAAAATCCTTCTTCAGAGTCTTCGCTTACAGATAGAATTTCAGATTTAAGGCCTTTTTCTTTCATTGCTTCCATATAGCCCTTTTCTCTAAAACGTTCAACTGTTGCTTCTAGGTCTTTTTTATTGCCTAAATAAGATATCTTTTCATGGCCCATAGAAATAATATATTCTACTAAAGCTTTGGTAGATTCAGTGTTGTCTATAGTTGTTGTAGAAATTTCGTCATTTCTATAATACCTATTTAAGTAGGCAACTGGCACCTTTAGACTTTTTAGGTATTGGATTCTTTCAGCGTTGTCAGATTCAGTTATTACAATTATTCCCTCAACTTGTTTTTGTAAAAATAATTTCATGTATTTGTTTTCTATTTCAGGATCGCCATAGGTTGAAGAAACTAAAATATCGTACTTGTACATCCTAGCAACTTCTTCTACTCCTCTTAAAACTTGAGACACAAAAGATAAGCCAAAGTCTTCAACTATAACTCCAATAATATTTGACTTTCTAGTTACTAGACTTCTGGCTATTTCGTTTGGTTCATATTGTAATACTTCTATGGCATGAAGTACTCTTCTTCTGGCCTCTGGACTTACAGGTTTAGAGTCATTTACAACCCTAGAAACTGTAGAAATAGAAACATTGGCCATTTTTGCAACGTCTTTAATTGTTGCTGCCATTTTACCACCTCCAAGTGATTTTTATTCGTTCTTGTGAATATGTTTTCCTATAATCATTATGAATGAAGAAAATATCTTTGTCAATTAATAAATAGAAGTTTTTTTAATTTTTAGGAAAATTTTTCCCAAATTTTTTCAAAGAAAAAAGCCTAAGATTTTTATGATCTCAGGCTTAAATGTATTTACTTTTCTTCCTTGTAATACTTGTCAATATAATCTTCATAAGAAATTTCTTCGTCCCTATAAGTTCCGTCTTCAAATATTTCAATTATTCTGTTGGCAACTGTAAAGATAATTTGAGTGTCGTGGGAAGTAAATAAAATATTTCCCTTGTAGGCCTCCAGCCCCTTGTTGACAGCTTCAATTGATTCAAGGTCTAAGTGGTTAGTAAGTTGGTCGAAGATTAAAAGGTTTGATGGCTCAACCATCATCTTTAAAAACATCATCCTAACTCTTTCTCCTCCAGAAAGAACACTTGCCTTTTTTAAAGCCTCATCTCCTGAAAAAAGCATCTTTCCAAGATAGCCTCTCATTTCAATTTCAGATTGCTCTTCTGAATACTGTCTCATCCAGTCAATTAAGTTTAGGTCAATGTCTTTAAAAAATTCGTTATTGTCCTTGGGAAAGTAGTCCTTGGTTATTGTTTGGCCAAATTTAAAGGACCCTTCATAGTCGTCTGTATTTCCATTTATAACTTCAAAAAACTTTGTTATAGCTAGGTCATTGCCTATAAAGGCGATTTTGTCATTTTTGTTTACTATAAAGGACATAGAGTCAATTAATTTTTTGTCGCCATCTTTTAGACTTAGGTTTTCTACAATTAAAATATCGTTACCTGGCTCTCTTGAAAGTGGAAAGCCGACGAAAGGATACCTTCTAGTTGATGGTTTAATGTCATCTAAGGTGATTTTTTCTAGAAGTTTTCTCCTTGATGTTGCCTGTCTGGCCTTGGACTTATTTGCTGAGAACCTGGCAATAAAGTCTTTAAGTTCCTTGGCCTTTTCTTCCTTTTTCTTGTTTTGTTCCTTGGCCATTTTTAAGGCGAGCTGAGATGACTCATACCAAAAATCGTAGTTGCCAACGAAGAGAGAAATTTTTCCATAGTCTACGTCAACTGTCATTGTACAAACTTCATTTAAAAAGTACCTGTCATGAGATACAACTATTACAATGCCAGGAAAGTCCATTAAAAAATCTTGCAGCCAAAGGACTGCTTTAATATCTAATCCGTTAGTAGGCTCGTCTAAAAGTAAAATATCTGGACTGTCAAAAAGAGCTTGGGCAAGTAAAACTTTAATTTTGTCTGCCTCTTTTAAGTCTGCCATTAACATATAGTGTTTGGAAATATCAACGCCTAGGCCTTGTAAAAGTGTTGCCGCTTCTGCTTCAGCTTCATAGCCTCCCATTTCTGCAAAATCTGCCTCTAGTTGGGCTGCCTTCATGCCGTCTTCGTCTGAGAAATCTGCCTTCATATAGATGGCTTCCTTTTCCTTGCTAATGTCATAAAGTTTTTTGTTGCCCATTATTACAACGTCTAAGACTACTTGGTTTTCAAAGGCATAGTGGTCTTGGTTTAATTTAGACATACGGGCATTTTTGTCCATGGTTACTGATCCCTTGGTCGGTTCTTTTTCACCTGCAAGGATTTTTAAAAAAGTTGTCTTTCCTGCTCCATTGGCTCCTATAATTCCATAGCAGTTGCCTGGACTAAAAACTAAGTCTACATCTTCAAATAGTTTTTTGTCTGGAAAGATCATAGAAACATTGTTTACTTGTAACATTTATTCCTCCAAAATTATTAAAATCTCATTTTAACTTTTAACATTATATCAGATAATAATTAAAATAAGAAAGTTATTTAAAGATTTCTATTTTTAATGATTTTATGGTCATCTTGTGAAAAAATGGGTATAATAATTTTATAAGTGTATAACATTTAAATATTTAGGAGGTTATTTATGAAAAGAAATCGTATCTTAGGCCTTTTAATGGCCCTAGTCTTAGTTGTAGGTCTAGTCCTACCTGGTCAAAAAGTTTTTGCTGCTGACCAAAAAGTTATTACTATCCTACACACTAATGACGTTCATGGAAATGTCGTTGAAAACGAAAAAGATGGAAAACTTGGATATGCAAAATTAAAAACTTTTGCAGACTCTAAGGAAAACGCAATTTTAGTTGACGCAGGAGACGTTCTTCACGGAACAACTTTTGCAACTATTTCAAAGGGCCAATCAATTGTTGACCTAATGAACTTAGTAGGTTACAAGGCTATGGCCCCTGGTAACCACGACTACAACTATGGATCAGATAGACTAAAAGAACTAGCTACTAAGGCAGAATTCCCAATTTTATCAGCTAATGTTGTAGACAAAGACGGAAAACTTTTCCTAAAAGACAGAACAATAATTGATGTTGACGGCGTAAAGGTTGGTATTTTTGGAATAACTACTCCAGAAACTAGAACTAAGTCTAATCCAAAAAACACTGAAGGCCTAGGCTTTACAAACTACATTGAAGCAGCAAGAGTTCAAGTTGCTCAACTTAAAGAAGAAGGATCAGATGTAGTTGTTGCACTAGTTCACCTTGGCCTAGACCCAGCATCTAAAGAAAGATCTGACGTCCTAGCCAAAGAAGTTGCTGGCATCGACCTAATTATTGACGGCCACTCTCACACTGACTTAGCAAATGGTAAGCTAGAAAATGGAGTATTAATTGCTCAAACTGGCGACCACACTAAAAATATTGGCGAAGTTACCCTAGTTGTTGAAGATGGAAAAGTTAGTGCAAAATCAGCAAAACTTCATCCATATGAAGAACTAAAAGGTCTTGAAGCCAATAAAGAAATTTTAGGAAAAATCGAAGAAGTTGAAAAAGCTAACAAACCTTATTTAGACAGAGTTGTTGGCAAAACTGCAGTAGACTTAGACGGTCTTCGTGACCACGTAAGAACTGGCGAAACTAATTTAGGTAACCTAGTTACAGATGCAATGTTAAACCTAACTAAGGCAGATGTAGCCTTAACTAACGGCGGCGGCATTAGAGAATCTATTGCTAAAGGCGACGTTACAATGGGCCAAATTCTACAAACATTCCCATTTGCAAATTATCCAGTTGTTATTGAAGTAACTGGTCAAACTATTAAAGACGCCTTAGAATATGGTGTAGATTCTGCACCAGAAGTTGTAGGAAAATTCCCACACATTGCTGGCATGACCTTTAAATATGACCAAAATCAAAAACCAGGTTCAAGAGTTTTTGATGTAGTCGTTGGCAAAGAAGCCCTTGATTTAAATAAAACTTACAAGCTTGTAACTAATGACTTTATGGCTGGTGGTGGAGACGGCTATGAAATGTTTAAGGGAACTAAGAAACTATCTGAATATCCACTACTTTCTGAAGTCCTAGCAGACTATATTGAAAAAGAAAAAGTTGTTGAACCTAAGGTTGAAGGCAGAGTTGTAGCTGCAGCTATGCCTAAGACAGAAGAACAAGTAGGCTTTACTGATATTAAAGGCCACTGGGGAGAAGAATTTATAAACTCAGTTGTAGAAGATAAAATCTTTATGGGAACTTCAAAGACAACTTTTGAACCAAATGCAAATATTACTAGGGCTATGATTGTAACAACTCTTTATAGACTAGAAGGCATGCCAGAAGTTAAAAACCCAGCTGAATTTTCCGATGTTAAAACAAATATGTGGTATTCAGACCCAATAGCTTGGGCAGCTGCAAATGACATTGTTAAAGGCTATGAAGATAAATCTTATAAGCCAGACCAAGAAGTAACAAGAGAAGAAATGGCTGCAATAATTTCTAGATATCTAGCCTACAAGGCTGTACCTGTAACATCAATGCTACCAGAAGCCTTTGCAGACCAAGACAAAATTGCAACTTGGGCATTAACTGATGTACAAACAGTCCAACTTACAAAGATTATGTCTGGTAAACCAGGCAATCTATTTGACCCACAAGGCAAGGCAACAAGAGCAGAACTTGCAAAAGTTATGTACCAAATTAACCTATTAGTTAATGCTGAAGTAAAAAAAGCAGCTTAGATAAAAAAATAAAGAGTCAAGATTTGATCTTGGCTCTTTTTTTGTGAAAATCTTTATTTTAATTAAGAAGATAATTCTATTTTTGAAGCTAGATTTTTCCTCTACTAGCTTTCTTATACCTTGTATAATTTTTTTCTTAAGAAAAAGGTTATAAAGAAAGTTCCAACCATAGACAAGGCTTTAGCAAGTAAAAAACTAATATTCTTAGAATAAAGTGTCAATAGGAAGGTATATGAATAGTGAATTATTATATCTGCTAATATTAAACCTATGGCAAAAGTTATTCCATGTATTAAAAGTTTTTCCTTTGAATGTTTGACTCCAAAGGCATATTTAATAGTAAGTATATATTGTAAAATACTTCCAGTTATTACGCCAACAGTATTGGCTAGCCATATTTCCATAGATAGATTTAGAAGTATTTTTACAATAATTATATCTACAAGACTTATAAATACAGTTATAAGACCGTAGTTAATTAATTGTCTGTGCTTGTTAACAAGTTCCTTAATTGTTGCTATCATAAATTATCATCTCATCATCTTCAAAAATAATTTTAAAAGTATCCATGCCATTAATAACAGTTGAATATTTTTCAAAATTGTCCATACTCTTAAATAGTAAAAATTCTTTAATTCCATCGTCAAGCCAGTATTCTATTTCTTCCCTAGGCTCTTTTTGAACATAATCATAGACGCCAACATCTAGTCTGGCCCCATAGCGGTCAAGTTCATTAATATACATTGGATAAATAGTATTTAAAGCTATAGGTCTGCCATTTGAATTTTCTCTAATTTTTTCTATAACCCTATTAGTTTCTTCATTTAAGGTTAACTTTTGATAGCTTACCCTTCTCACCATAAAAAATAAGGAGACAAGTAATAAGCTTATGAAAAATATTTTTTGTCTTTTGTCATAAATAAAATCTAAAATAAAGCTTCCAGTCAAGGCAACAATAGGAGTATAAAATACATAATAGTAGTTGAATTTTATTATTCCGCATATAATCATAACTTCTAAGGACATAAAAACTATCCAAGGAAGGATAAGCTTTTTTCCTGAGCTGAATTTATTAATCTTAATTAGTGAAAGACAAAATATAGTGAAAATTGGAAGTGTAAAATAGTTCCTAAAAATTTCTAGATGAAATTTTATCGTTTCTTTTGAAAATATATTTAAAATCTCTTTTGAAAATATGTGTTTGCTGGCAATGTCACTAACAAAACCGTGGTTGGCAAATTTTTGCATGTAGAGCATATATATAATAGTTGGCAACAAGGCTATTATTCCATACAAGTAAAAATCTATTTTTTTAAAGGTCTTTAGGCCATATTTTTTTAAATACAAGTAAATAACAACTAGGCCAAAAAACATTACAGGAATTTTTTCTATTATAGCCAGAGACAAAAATACAGCTGATAAATAAGAATCTAATCTCTTATCAAATTTGTACCACTTGTAAATAAAGTAAACTCCTCCTAGATAAAAAAACATAATTAAGGCTTCTGGCATAATTGCCCTTGAAAGCATAATATTTAAAGGCATAATTAAATATAGGAGAAGGCAAATAACTGATGAGCTTTGGTCTACAAATAACCTTGCTAGTAGGTACAAAAATACAGCTGACATTAAAAAGAAAAATAAGGAGACTGACCTTAAGGCTAGCAACAAGTTTATATCAAATAAATTTTTTAAAAAAACTCCCATCATAGGCAATAATTCTAACTCAAGTTGAATTATATGAGGACCGATGCCGTCATAATAAAATTCTGGTCTTAGAAGATCTATTCCCTTGACATCATAAATTTTGGCTACAGAATAAGTATCTGATTGCCTCCAAGATTCATATTTTTCAATTGCTGAGTTTCCTAGGGTTGGTTTTATTAAAAAAGTAAAAAATACGAGAATAAAAGCTATTAGCAGGAAATAAATTATTTTATTTTTATCTAATTTTAAGTTTTTAATTTCCATTCTATTTACCAAGCCTTAATTTTATAGCAGAGACAATACTGTCCTTGCTAGTTTTTCCGACATTCATTTTACTTTCCCCTTCTTTGTTGTCATATTTTAAAACAAAGGGAACTTCAGCTATTTTTGCTCCACTTTTATATAATTTATAAAGTAGCTCCATCATACAGGCAAATGAAGTATTTTGGACTAAATTTTCCTTATACTTATTTTTTCCTTCTTCTAAAATTTCATAAGTATAAATTCTGTAGCCGCAAGTATAATCTCTTACGCCCTTAATTCCTAAGACTAAGGAATAATAAATTCTAGCGCCAATACTCATCATTTCTCTAAACTTACTTAGGCCATGAATTTCAGATCCCTTTCTATATCTTGAAGCAATAACTATATCATAGGAGTAAGCTAGCTTATCAATCATTGATAGGCTAAATATAGGCAAGTGGGTATAGTCTCCATCCATTACTGCCAATAAGTCTCCTCTTTGGCAGTTAGCTAAAAATGTATTTATTATTGAGTTAAGGCCTCCACCTAAATTTTTATTTTCCTTATGGTAAATTGGTTTTATATTTGAATACTTGTTGGCATAGGCTTCTAAAATATCCTTAGTCTTGTCTGAACTTTTATCGTCAACAGGCCTTAAAACTAATTCATAACCTCTTTGTAATAAGTCGTCAGCTAAATCTAACCAAGAATCTAAAAGTTTTCCGATATTTTTTTCTTCGTTATAACATGGGAGTCCAACAAAGATTTTTTTATTGGCCATTAATTTTTCTTCATTATTAACTACTTCAACCATACTTGCCCTCCTCTTCGTTTTTATTATAACATAATTTATTTTTAATATCTTTGTTGCTATAGGCTGTAAAAAATCAATTTATATAATTTCACTTCTCTATTAATAATTAAAAGACAAATGACAAGGCAATTCCTAAGACTGCCCCCAGGACAATTAGCTTAGTTAGGTTTATTCTCTTGTGGTAGAAGTAGAGACCTATAAAAAATGTAATTAGGGGCACATAGTTTATGGTAAAAGATTCTGGACTTAGGTCGTTTGTAAAAATCGCCTCTTGAATTAAATCTAGGGCTGCAATTGCTATTAGGCCAACAACTGTAGGTCTCAAGGTCTTTAGCATCTTATCTAAAAAATCTAGCTTTTTATTTCTAGCAAAGAGAAAATATCCTAAAATTGACATTAGTATAAAAGATGGAGTAACTACTCCAAGAGTTGCTGCAATAGAACCTGGAAGTCCTGCTATTTTTGTTCCAACAAAGGTCGCCGAATTAATGGCTATTGGTCCAGGAGTCATATTAGAAATGGTAATTACATCTGTCATTTCTGCCATGGTAATCCAGCCCTTGCCTTCAACTATATATGAATTAATAAGTGGCAAAACTGCATAGCCGCCACCAAAGGCCGTCGCTCCTATAATTAAAAATTGCAAATAAAGTTCAAGAAGAGTTGTCATTTTATTTGGTCCTCCTTAACTATTGAAAATAAAATTAGGCCAAAAATAGCTGAAATTAAAATTATTAGGCCAGTGTTTATACTAAAGATATAGGAAGCTATAAAGGCTAGGACCATTAGCGTAAAAGAAAAGGCTTTTCTCTCCTTGCTGGCATTTTTTGCCATTCTGATTGTAGTTATAACTAAGACTCCAGAAATTATTCCTGCCATGCCCTTTAAGGCGGCGTTGATATAATAATTTTCTTTAAACTCCCTATAAAAATAAGAAATTATTGTAATTATAATAATACAAGGAAGAACTGAAGCCAGGAGACAAATTATGGCTCCTGCTGGTCCCCTTAGCCTAAAACCAGTTAAAATTGATGTATTAATTGCCATGGCGCCAGGTCCTGATTGGGCAATAGCCTGAAGATCTAACATTTCTTCTTCTGTAATTATTTTTTTATTGTTGGCTAGCTCGTCTATGAGAACTGGCACAATTGTATATCCGCCTCCAAAGGTAATTGAGTTTATCTTAAAAAATGTGATAAATAAATTCAACAAGGAAATTGGATACTTGTCTTCTTTCAAAACTTCCCCCTATTCTACTTTCTTCTGTCTCTTGCTTTTAAATAATTCTATGGCCATTTTCACTTCGCCAACTCCTAATAAATAGGACAGGAATCCATAAGTTATTATGGCTAAAACCAAGGCAAATAAGAAACAAAGCAATTTATAAATAACTCTAGTTTCTAAAATAGCAAAGGTATTCATTGGTCCATAGTAAGAAAAGTATACAACTACTCCCATAATAATTGCCGCTATAGAATTTTTTATTATAGCCCTTAAAAATGACCAACCAAAAATGTGGCCAAGTTTTTTTCTAAGTCCAATAAATGAAATAAAAACCGCAATATTTGTTCCAAGGGTCAAAGCAAGTGCAAGGCCTCTGTGACCTAAAACTTTTACAAAGACAAAGTTTAAAAGCACATTTAAGGTCACTGAAATTGCAGAAATTAAAAGTGGCGTTGTAGTATCTTGGAGAGAATAATAAACTCTGTTTAACAAGGTATTTAGTGATAAGGCTGTTAAAGCTGGCGCATAAAAAATTAGGGCCAAAGCAGTCATTTCAGTATCATAACTTGTAAACTTCCCTCTTTGGAAGGCAATTTCTACTATGGGTCTGGCTAGGACAATTAGGCCAATAGTTGCTGGTATAGTTATTAAAAATATGAGTCTAGTTGCTAGGGCCATTGACTTTCTACCGCCATCAATGTCTCCTTCTGAAAAGGCCTTAGACATAATAGGAAAGACTATAGAAGTAATTGCTGCAATAAAAATTCCTAAAATTAAGACATTTAACTTGTTGGCATAATGTAGCCAAGATACAGTTCCTTCTCCAAGTCCTGAAGCAAAGGCTGTGTTTATTGCAATATTGACGTCATTTATTGCTACAGAAAGTAAAACTGGAATAGAAAGTTCAAGGGCGTGAATAACATACTTGTCCTTAATATTAAAGGCCCAAAAATATTTGTGGCCAGCCTTTACAGTTTCTGGTAGTAAAAATATAACTTGGGCAGCTATGGCCAAAACGCTGGAAATAGTTAGGCCAAATACACCAAACTTACCTGATAGCACAATAAGATAAAAAATATAGACAATGTTTAGGGGAATTGGAATAGCTCCAGTTGCTGCAAATTTTCCTTGGGATTGCAAATAACCTGTCATAACTCCTACGATGGCAGAAAAAATCATAACTGGCATGCCAATTTTTGTAAGTTGTAAGGTTAAGTTAAAAGTTTGCTCTTCAAAGCCTCGACCAACAAAACCTACAATTAATGGAGCTGCTAAAATTCCTAAAACAGTTAGGATAATAGATGCAAAAATAGACATAAAGAGCATGTTGTTTGTGTGGTAGGCCACTCTTTCTTCTCCTTCGTCTGCCCTTACCTTTGATAGCATTGGGATAAAGGTATTGGCTATGGCATTTGAAACTATAGCTGTTATTAAGTTTGTAGACTTTAAGGCTGCATTAAAAGCATCTGTTTCAACTCCTGCTCCAAAGTAATTTGCTATTAGGGTCTCTCTAACAAAACCCATAGTTTTTCCTATTAAGGCAAAGACAACTAAGGCAGTTGCCGACCTTGTAATTTTATCAACTTTATTCGTCATAGTATCTCCTATCTTCTCTAGTTTTATATAATACTTTAAATAAATAATTTATTCAACATAGGTCTTTTTTAATTTTAAAGTCATTTATTGATAAACGATAAATCAATATTTATTTTATCTCATATGGCCAGATTATTAAAGCTAACTTAAGTGAAATTAAAAAGAAAAAATGGAGCCTGTAAACTCCATTAAGTCCTTAAAATAATTTCTTTTCTGGTGCAGCTTGACCCAGGGGGTAAAAATCAACTTTGGCATTTTTACAAAGTCTTTCTATATTAGTTCCATAGCGAAACTCATAGTAGGAAGATTTTTTAAATAGATTGCCTCTAAGGTGAACTACAATTAAATTATTTTTAAATCTAGACCTAATATCTACAAACCAAAGGTCCTCTAATTTTTTCTTAGACAAAAAAATATTATAACCTGAAAAATAAATATATTCATCCTTGGTAAAACCTGTTCCTGCATTAAGAGAATAAAATAAAAATTCTAATGCGACAGTAAAGGCTAGGCCATAAAGGCTAAGATCTAAGGCATAGCTAATATATAATAAAACTATGGGAAGTAAAACTAGGCCAACTTTCATCTTGTTATCAAAAGATGAAGGCACTAGCAGGTCTTTTTTTATTTGTGAATTTTTATAGGCAGCAAGGGAAAAAATTATTGCCCCTACAAGTAAAAGTATTTTTCCTATCATAAGTCCACCCTTTCAATACTTCTATTATATGCAGACTTTCGAAAAAAGTAAACAATATAAAAAAGCCAAACTAAAAGTCTGGCTTAAAATTAAAATACTAGGCTGGTTTTAAATAAGTCTCCGTCAATTTCTATGTGGAAGGTCCCTCCTTGAAGTTCAGTTAAAGATGAGGCAATTGAAAGTCCAAGACCTGATCCTTCTGTATTTCTAGATGCATCTCCCCTAGTAAATCTTTCTAGCAGTTCTTCTGCAGAAATATTAAGTGGATACTTGGAAATATTTTTTAAAGTCAAAGTCGTCTTGTCGCCTCTTTTTAAATCTACATAAAGTCTAGTTCCCTCTAGGCTGTACTTGTAAATATTTGAAAGGAGATTTTCTAAAATCCTATAAGTTTGGTTGCCGTCTAATTTTAAAATTAGGGGACCTGGGTCAGATGTAAAGTTTACAGAAATATTTTTTTCTTCTAACTTGTCTTCCCATTCTCCTAAGACCTGGTCGACTAGTTGGGCAAAGTCTAAGTCTTCTAAGTGAAGGTCAATAGCCTTGGCAGTTGCCTTAGAAAGATCAAAGAGATTTTCTATTAAAATCTTTAACTTGTGGGCCTTGTCATTTATTACTTGGGCATATTGGACTTTTGCTTCCATGTCTTGGTCCTCGTCTATTAAAAGTTCTGAATAGTTAATTATAGATGTTAGCGGAGTCTTCAGGTCGTGAGAGACGTTGGTAATTAATTCTGTCTTCATTCTCTCAGACTTTAAGGCATCTTCTATGGCCAAGTCCATATTTTGGCTGACTGTGTTTAAATTGTGGGCCAGGGTTTTAAACCTGGTCTTGTCTTCGTCTACCTGGCTGGTAAAGTCGCCGTCTTTGATTTTTGAAGACAAGTCTTCTAAGGCTAAGATGCTATCGTAGTAGCCCTTTAAAAAATAACTTATTCCAAAAACTAAAATGCACCAAAGGAAAAATACAAAGCCTGGATGGCGGGTAAAAGCGTTAGCGCCAATAAAACCTATTAAAAGCATTAAGCCTAAGGCCAAAAGAACATTTGATTTTTTTGTTCCTTCAAAGTTTCCAGTAGCCTTTCTTAAGAAAGTTAGAATTTGTCTTTTGAAAAAGCCAACAAATCTTAGGATTAGAGAATTTTTTACAAGATAACTCTTTCCCTTATTTGCAAATAAGTCTTTAAATAAAAATACTAGATAGTAAAGACATAGACCAATTAAAAAGGTCATGGCAGTTAGCATTAAAAATCCAAGAATGTATTCAGCCCTTAAAGATAAGATCCCGGTCCTTAAAAATTCAGTAGACAAGTAAAAGGCTCCATAGGTAAAAATTAAGGATCCAAAAATTATTGCCAGCTCTATAGGAAATTTTCCTAGAACTTGATAAAATCTGCTGGCCCTTGCCTTGTCATAGGCTGTTAGTAGACTTAGAATTAAGAAAATTCCTGTAGCTGCAGTTAAAAATATGGCTAACTTTGGGAAAAATCCATCTTGAAAGCTTGTCTTAGATAAAAATTCAGCGTAGGCTGGACTGGAAACATCTAGGGCATAGGCAAAGTTTAAGTCTTTAATTTTATTTGTAGAACTAATACTTTTATAAATTTCATCAACAGCATCTTCTAAATAAGATAAGGCCCTTGTAGCTTTGCCTTCCACACCAGCATTGGTCTTTAAAATTTTTGCTGTCTTGCCGTCATAAGTTCCCACTACATAGACGTAAGTTTCATCAAAGTCCATATTAAGCGGATCAAATTTAAAGTCGCTGCCATAGGTCCTTAAAAATATATTGTCGTTAGTTAAATACCTAAGCTTGTAGGCTTCTTGGTCCTTATAAAGAGGATTGTAGTAATAAAACTCTTCAGCTGAAACTTCTTTGGTATTAATATTGCCTTCATCATAGGTCGTTTCTTTTAAGAAAATATCTTTATCAGCTGAAGCCTTATAAAATTTTGCTATAAATCCTTCAAAGGTTCTAATAGTAACTTGGTCTTCGTCAAAGCTTATAAGAGAATAGTCTTCGTAGTAGTCTTCTCCATAATCATCAAAACTTGGACTGTCTTTTTTTTCTGACCTTAAATAATAGCTAAAGATTCCATCTAAATCGGGATTAGTGTCATCATAAAGGGAGCTAGAAACTCCATTCATTATTGACCAGTAGGCTGCCGACTTATCGCCTGTAAGATTTAAAGGAAGAAAAAAACTAAGTGAGCTACAAACTAAGGTAATGATTAAAAGGCCTAGTAAAATATATTTTCCTTCATACAAAAATTTATTTCCATCTTTCATTTGTCCTATCTCCTTTTAGGGCTAACAAATTTATAGCCCAATCCCCAGGCCACTTGGAGGTAAATTGGCTTGTTGGGATTTATTTCAATTTTTTCTCTTATTCGTCTAATGTGGACAGTTACAGTTTTAGTTTCGATAGCAGGCTCATTCCAAACTCTTTCATAAATTTCGTCTACAGAAAAGACCCTGTTTGGATTTGACATGAGAAGCTCTAAAATCTTGTATTCAATTGAAGTTAAAAAGATTTTTTCATCTTCAACTGAAACAGACTTGTCCAAGGTATTTAATTTAACTGTGCCAATTTCTATAATATTGTCGTCCTTGGATTCCTTGTACTTGTAAAACCTTCTAATATTAGAATTTACTCTGGCTATTAGTTCAAGGGGATTAAAGGGCTTGGTTATATAGTCGTCTGCTCCAATGTCTAGGCCCATAACCTTGTCATAGTCTTCGCTTTTTGCAGATAAAATTATTATAGGAACATAAGAATCTTTTCGAAGCTCCATTATTGCCTCTTCGCCTGTTAAATTTGGCATCATTAAGTCCATTATTACTAAGTCGATTTTTTCTCTATTAAATATTTCCAGGCACTCTTTGCCATCTGCTGCAAAGACTAGGTCATAGCCTGCATTTTTTAAATATATGCCAATTGATTCTCTAATGGCCTTGTCATCTTCAGCAACTAAAATTTTAAATTTGTCCATAATTTTTTCCTCCAAATTTATACTAACAAAAAACTTCAACTTATTTTTTGCATAATTCTTACAAAATTATTAAGAAATTTACTCTTGGTTCTATTATAGAAGATATTTTAAAATTTTTCTTCACAAAAAAACCTAGCTTATTTTACTAGGTCTCTTTCGTATATATCTCTATAAGGGTCTAAGTTTTCTAAGGCCAAGTCCTTGTAGGTTTTTGCGTCTTCTTTAAAAAGCTCTTTAAAATATTTTTCTCCTTGGTCTTTCTCAATATTTTTTGAAGTTGTATACATGACAAAGTTTAAAATTCCCAAAGCCCTTGGGTCTTTTATTTGCTGGTCTGCTTCCAGCCCTAAGTCTAAATATTTTTTTGCATTTTCTAAATCCTTTTCTTCAAAGGCTATTAGACTCATATAGGAATATAAAACTGACCTCTTCCAATAAAAGTCATAGGCTTCAAAAATTTCCTGAGCCTTGGAAAAATATAATTTGCTCTCTTCTAGATTTTTTTCATAGTAAAGAGTCTTACCAATATTTATATAAAAAACTGCCAGTGACGACTGAACCTTTTTTTCTGAGCCTAGGTCTATGGCTTTTAAAAATTCTTTTTTGGCCCTAGAATAATCTTTTCTCGCCAAATATATTTCTCCTATATAAGAATAGGCAGCGGCAATGTTAGTTGCATATTGGTTGGCGATTTCTTCTATAACAGAGAGGGTGTTAATTGAATCCCTTAAAAGTTTTTCTGCTTGGTCATAGGTCCCCTTCATTAAATAGTAAAGACCTTTAAATCTTAAAAACATAGAAATTTCCTTGTGGTAGTTGGCCTGGGCTGATAACTTTAAGCCTTCTTCAATATAGGCTCCCATGTCAGCACTTTCATTAACTTGGATTTTATAATAAATTAGCTGCTTGTAGGCCTTTAGCATATATGAAAGATCGTCAGAAAATTTGGCCTTAGTTAGAACATAGTTAATGTCTTTAAGGCCTAGTTCATAGGATCCTGTTCTTATTAAATACCTGCCTCTTATATAAAAATATTTTTTCTTCAAGTCTTCCAGGTCTGCACAGCCAGTTTTTTCTAGCTGGTCTAATTTTTCTTTTAAGCTAAAAAGTCTCTCATCTATAAGCTCACTTTCAATATAAATTTTTCTATTTTCGTTAAAGTCTATATCTTCTAAAACTGGATAGAGTTCGTGGCTGTAAGTTAGATAGTAGTCGAGGATTTCAATTTCGTAGAAGACTTCCTTGGCCTGGTCTTCTCCTTGGTAGAAGTGATAGGAAAGTTCTTCTAAATATTTTAGTTTATTTTTATATATTTTCGGATTTTTTTCTAAAAGGTCGCCAATTTTTTTGTGGTAGAGCCTTCTTCTAGCCTTGTTTGAGTCTAAGTAGACAAAGTCCTTGATTTTTTTGTAGACAAAGTCATAGTAAAGGGTGCCGTCTTTTTCTATTTCGTAGAGGATATTTCTCTTTGCTAACTTGTCCAAAAGGTTGACAGTTACTTCTCTGTCCAAGTCTGTTAACTTAAAAATTATTTCTAGAGGAAAGGGTTCTTTAAAAAAAGACAAGAGATTTAAAAGGCTTTTCTCTCCTTGTTTAAAGGAAGTAAAACGAGACCTTATGTCCCTAACTAGCCTTTCATTAAGCTGGCCAATTTCTTTACCTTCAATGGCCTGGCTGGTAAAGACTTCCATAAAGAGAGGATTGCCTTGGGCCTGGTCATAAATTTTTTTAAAAGAATCTTTTTTAAAGTCAGGTCCCATAACCTTTCTTACATATTTTTCTCCTTCTTCATAGGTAAGCGGCCTTAGGAAAATTTTTTCTAAAATTCTATACTTGTCTAAACTGGCAACCATATCATCAACGTAATCATTAGACTTAGATCTTGCTGAGAAAAAGTACATGGTCTTAGACGAATCCTTTAAAATTAATTTAGTCAAAATTTTTGCAGAAGGCTCGTCTATCCAGTGGACATCTTCAAAATTAAAAATCCTATAGATTCCATCGTCTAAAATTTTTATTTGCTCAAGTAATTTTTCTTCTAAGTCCCCTAGGTAAAAATCAAGAGCCTCTCCTCTGCTACTTGCTTCTTGAATTTTTCTAATGGTTTTTAAAAGCCTGTCAACTCTTGCTCCTTTAATTTTCTCTAAGTTTTCTAAAAAAAATTTTATGACATTTAAGACCCTGCCTTCTTCAAATTCATAGCAAGGTATATTATAAATTTCAATCTCTCTTGAAAAATCTTCATAGGCCCTAGTTAACAAGGCAGATTTTCCAATTCCAGCCTCACCTTCAAGATAAAGAGCTTTAACTTTCCCGGCATTTTTAAAGTTTGAAATAATCTGGTGGATTTGGGCCAGTTCCTTTTCTCTGGCTAGATAAAAATAAGAATCCTTAGTAGATTTTCTTAAATCTGAATTTATTTTTTCAATGGCTTCTTCGTAAAGATTTTTAATTTCTTGGCCAGGCTTAACGCCTAATTCTCTTTTTAATAAAACGTCTAAATCAGAATAAAGTTCTATGGTTTTTTTGTAGCGCTTGTTTAGGAGATAATAGGTCATTAAAAGCCTATAATTTTCTTCGTCTAAGTTGTCAAGGTCAATAAGTTTTTGTAGGTCTCCTTCTACACTTAAGAAATTTCTTTTGTCAATGTCTTCTCTGGCTTTTTCTTGGAGATTTCTGTAATATTTTTCAAAATACTGGCCCCTTTTATTGTGAACCCAACGTTCGTATCCTTCAGAATCTCTAAGATTAAAGCCTTGGAGGAAGTCGCCTTGGTAAAGATAGGATTTGCCCTTGGGATCTTTTAAGAAGTCTTCTAAATCTGTCTCTATATCTATATCTTCATTAAGTTGGAGAATGGTGTTGTTAGGAGTTAGAATAAAGTCCTTATCTATAGTTTTTCTAGTGTGGTAAAGGACATTTCTCAAATTTTTCTTGGCTGTCTTTTCACTATCTTCTGGCCAAAGGAGTCCTGCCATTTCCGATCTGGAAACTGTTTTTTGAATTATCATATAGTAAATAAAGCCTTCGATTTTTGAATAGGAAAACTTTACTTTTTTTCCGTCTACATATATTTCCCCTAGGCCAAATAATTTCGCCTCAATCTTCAAAAATTTGACACCTCTTTCCTGTGAATAATTTTCTGATATTATTGACTTTATTATAGTAGAATATAAAATTTTCGTCAAATTTATAAGGATGAAGAAAAAATTTTTCAAGGACTTTACCTAGATTTTTTCGACTTTATTTTAAAGGTTTTATTTTTTATTAAACGTTTTTTTGACATTAATTTTGCTGATTTACTAGTTTTATAGGTTTTTAGTCTAGAATTTTTTTTGAGGAAAATCTTTTCCTAAAAGGTCTTTGGATTTATATATGTTTTTTTCTAAACTATTAAACATTCTTTTGATGTTTAAGTGGTATATTTACTTTAGAATAGTTGTTATTAAGTTTTAATATTATTAGGAGGACAATTATGTCAATTATTACTAACCCTGTAGTAGTATCGGTAATAGTTTTATCGGCACTATGCTTATTAAAATTTAATATTCTTTTAGCCTTGATAGTAGCAGCTATTGTTGGGGGCCTTCTTGGTGGAATGCCTTTAGCAGCAGTAAAAGATAGCTTTACTTGGCTTCCAGGAACAGTTGCTCAATCTGAAGAGATTCCTGGAGTTGTTGACGTTCTTATTGATGGTATGGGTGGAAACTCTGCTACAGCCTTAGCTTATATCCTACTTGGTGTTTTCGCTGTAGGTTTAGCTAGATCTGGTCTTGGAACTATTCTTTCCAGAAAGCTATCAGGAACCCTAGGTAAGAGCAAGGCTGCTATGGTATTTACAATTGCAGCAGTTGGATGTTTATCTCAAAACTTAATTCCAATTCACATTGCTTATATGCCTATTTTAATTCCACCACTACTAGGCCTAATGAACCAAATGAAGTTAGACAGAAGAGCTATGGCTATAGCACTTACCTTCTCAGTTAAGGCACCTTATATTGTAATTCCAGCAGGATTCGGACTTATTTTCCAAGGTATAATCAGAGACCAAGTGAATGCAAATGGCCTTAATGTTACAATAGGTGATGTAACTTCTGTTAACTGGATTGGCGGTCTATCAATGCTTATAGGTCTAATTATTATGGCTACTTACTTTATGAGCAAGCCAAGAGAATATGAAGACCTACCAATTATTGGTCAAGAAGAAGGAGCAGATGAAAAAGAAGTAACTATGAACAAGCAAGCTTGGGCAGCCTTAATTGGCGCCATCGTTACTGCCTTTACTTCTATTGCTACTGAATCACTTCCACTTTCTGCCTTATTTGGTGTATTAACTATGTTAATCCTAGGCGGAATTAAATTCTCAGAACTTGATGACGTAGTAAATGGCGGTATTGGCATGATGGGCTTTATAGCCTTTGTAATGCTAGTTGCAGCAGGATACGGTGCAGTTTTATCTGCTACTGGAGCTGTTGAAAGCCTTGTTAAAGCATCAGCAGCAGCTATGCACGGTAACAAAGCAGTTGCAGCCTTTGTAATGCTTCTAATTGGACTTTTAATTACAATGGGAATCGGATCTTCCTTCTCAACAATTCCAATTATTGCTACTATCTTCGTTCCACTAGGACTTGAATTAGGATTCTCACCAAAATCTATAATCCTATTAGTAGCTTTAGCAGGAGCTTTAGGAGATGCAGGTTCACCAGCATCTGACTCAACTCTTGGACCAACATCAGCTCTTAATGCTGACGGTCAACACGACCATATTTGGGACTCTTGTGTTCCATCATTTATAGCATTCAATATCCCACTAATTATTGGTGGCGTTATTGGCACTATGATTTTAGGATAATAAAGTCATTGTAAGAAGAAAAAACTTAATAACACTATTAAAAATCGGGAGGTAAATTAATAATGGAAAAAGTAATTTTAACTGGCGACAGCCTTACTTTAGACCAAGTAATTGCTGTTGCTAGAGACTATGCACAAGTAGAAATCGACGAAAAAACTATGGAACAAGTAGTTGCTTCAAGAAAAGTTGTTGAAGACATTGTTGAATCTGAAAGAGTAGTATACGGTGTTAACACAGGATTTGGTTCTCTAGCTAGAGTATCAATTTCAAAAGAAGACACAGCCCAACTACAAGAAAACCTAATTAGGTCTCACGCTGTTGGTTACGGCGCTCCACTTGCTGACGATGAAGTAAGAGCAATTATTTTAATTAGAGTTAACTCTTTAATTAAAGGTGTATCTGCTATTAGAAGAGAAACAATTGAAACTCTACTTGCAATGTTAAACAAGGGTGTTGTTCCTTATATTCCAGAAAAAGGATCAATTGGTGCATCTGGTGACCTTTGTCCACTAAGCCATATGGTTCTTCCAATGTTAGGTCTTGGCTATGCTTTCTACGAAGATGAACTTCTAGATGGTAAAGACGCTATGGAAAAAGCTGGTATTCCAATAATTAAACTTGGAGCAAAAGAAGGACTAGCACTAAACAACGGTACAACTGTAATGACAGCTATCGGTGCCCTAGCAACTTATGACGCCCTAGAACTTGCAAAAGTTGCAGATATTACTGGAGCTTTATCACTAGAAGCCCACAGAGGAATTATCGACGCCTTCTATGATAAACTTCACGACATTAGACCTCACCAAGGTAACCTAACAACTGCTGAAAATATTAGAAACCTAACAGAAGGTTCTACTTTAACAACTCACACAGCAGAAATTAGAGTTCAAGACGCTTATACTCTAAGATGTATGCCACAAGTTCATGGTGCTTCTAAAGACACTATTAACTATGTAAGATCTAAGGTAGACATTGAACTTAACGCAGCAACTGACAACCCAATTGTATTCTCAGATGGCCAAGTTATTTCAGGTGGTAACTTCCACGGTGAACCAATGGCTCAACCATTTGACTTCTTATGTATTGGTGCAGCAGAATTAGCAAACATTTCAGAAAGAAGAATCGAAAGATTAGTTAACGCAACTCTATCTGAATTCCCATCTTTCTTAGTTAAAAAACCAGGTCTAAACTCTGGCTTTATGATTACTCAATATTCTGCAGCAGCTTTAGTATCTGAAAACAAAGTACTAGCACATCCTGCTTCTGTAGACTCAATAACATCTTGTGAAAACCAAGAAGACTTTGTATCTATGGGAACAATTGCATCTAGGAACGCTAGAGACATTGTTGAAAACCTAAAGAGAGTTGTAGCAACTGAACTAATGGCAGCTTGCCAAGCTATAGACTTTAGAAAAGATTTAAATCCAGATCTAAAACTAGGTAAGGGAACTCAAGCAGCCTATGACCTTGTTAGAGAAAACATTCCATTTATCGATGACGACAAGAACTTCGAATTATTCGACGAACTTGAAATAGCAACTGCTATAATCGAAGATGGTAGCTTACTAGAAGCTGTAGAAGCTGTAGTAAAATTAAATAACTAATAAGTTATAATACAAAACCCTCAAGTACAAAACTTGAGGGTCTTTTCTTTGGAAAATTTTTTAATATTTAATTTTCTTGATTAGCTAAATATATTAAAGAAAGATATGTTATCTTACAAAGTTCTGCCCTTCTAAAAGGTCTATCTCCTTCAAAGTAGCCTTCAGATCCTTTAGAATCAAAAATTCCTAGTTTAACAAGGCCTGATAAATAGTCTGCTATATCTAAGTCGTTGCCAAGGGCTCTGCCAATTTGGTCTAAGTCCTTGTAGAGAAGGTTGCTGTGGTCATAAGAAGGTGGAACTTCTAAGGCTCTGGCAAAATAAACTGCCAAATCTTCTCTTTTTGGATAGGCATCATTTAAGCTTGGGTCATCAACTAAATAACCTTTTTTCAAAGCATCTTCTACCTCTGACTGATAAATAATATTTTTATATAGGCAGTAAGTAAAGGCCTCCTTGGCCCAAGGAGAAATTTTATATTTGTCTGCTAAAGATCCATAGGACTTTAAGGCATTTTCTATTTCTGCTTGGTCAGGCTGTTTTATTTTTTGTATCATAGTTAGACTTTCTAAAAATGACACATATCTTTCTGGCCTAAAAGTCCCATCTGGATAGCCACTAATAACACCTTCATTAGTTAAATTATCAATATAACTTTTAGCCCAGTGGTCACTAGCCAGGTCAGAAAATTCTACTGCCTGAGCTTTAATTGGCAGAAGCAAAATTGTTAGAATCAACATTAGACTTATAAACTTTTTCATAGGTCCCTCCCTTTTAAACAAGCAGTTTTATTTTCCCAAAAGAATTATTGGTCCTTGGTCTTCTTTAAAGAGGCCTAGGTCCTTAACTTCTTCTAGGCTTAGGTAACTATTGCCATCTTCATCTTCTATTAGATCTTTTAGGTCAAAAGATTTATCTGCAATTTTTAAAACAAAACTTCCAGAATCGTTTTTAAGGTCAACTTGTGGAATAGCTTTAAGAACTCTTAGATCTACATAGCCTTTTGATTCAGGGCTTATTTTCAAAGTCCCTTGAGGATAAATTATATCATCTACCTTAAACCTTCTAATTATAGCTGGGTAAAAGTCTAAGTTTTCTGGAATTAACAAATACTTAAAAAGACTTTCAAAATCTAGCCTATAAAAGTCTGGATACTTAGAAAATAATACGTTCTTCGCCTGACCATCTGAATAGAAATAAATTTCGCTGGTTCCAAAAAGTTCTTCTCTTAAATCCTTAAAGATCTTTTCTGCATCCCTGTCATTGTCTTCATCCTTTTTAGAAAAAGTATAGATAGGATCTTCCTTAGAATCTGCTTTTAATGTCTTATAAACTTCACAATCTAAAGAAAGTTCTCCATCTTCAAACTTATAAGTCTTTAGGCTAGTCCTACTTAGGTCGTCTTTGTAGTCTTCTAGAATAAAGAAAGTCTTCTCCTGTCCTCCAACTCCATATTCAAGCTTTTGGTTTAGTCTTCTATTTATAGATTCAGAAAATATTTGAACTAAGCTTTCGTCATCTGGGTCATAAGTGTAGGCTAAAATTATTAGCTCATCATCTAAGCTAAGTTTTAGAATAAACTCTTCTACTCCGTCGCCGTCTAAGTCATAAAAAATTCCTGAGTCAATACTAAAGGCAGTTTCTTTATCACCCTTACTGGCTTTGGCTTTTTCATAAAGGTCTAAAAGTTTATTTAAATAAGCCTTGTTTGCTTCTATTAAATTTGTATTATCGTCTAAGTCTTCTACAAATTCATCTAACTTGTCTTGATCAGATAAAATTTCTAGGTCTTTGGTATCTAGAGCCTTTATAGCTAAAGAGTTTCCTTCTTCTCCATAATAGTACCTGCCATAGTAGTAGGCCTTGTCTGGATTTTCTCCATAGTAGTACTTAATTCTCTCTGCCTTATAAGAAAAGTCATCTTCAAGGGCAGAAATAAGCTCTAAGTCTCTAATAGATTTTACTCCCCCTCTTGAAAGCTCTTGGTCAACTCTATCCTTAATGGCCTCGTAGGTTTCTCCTTGGATTTGTTCACTTAAAGATCCGTCAAAGGATAAGTCAACTATATAGTCTTGGTCCTTGGCGATTATTCCCATTTCCTTAAAAGTAGCAAATGGAACATAATAATTTCCCTCTTCGTCCATCATAGGATTTTCAACTGTATAAGTCTTATTGTCTTTTTCAATTACTAAGTTGTCTCCATCTTTTCTTAAAGCTACTTGGTCTTGGTCTTTAAAAATAGAGGCATTAATGTGGCCAGTTGAGTCTGCTCTAATTTTTAAAATTTCAGCTGGGAAGATTTGGTCTCCAATTCTAAATCTTCTTATAATTGGAAAATCTACTGGCTGTTCAACAGGAATTAGCAAAAGAGAAAGTAATTGGTCTTCTGTAAGGAAGTTATCATAAGCTTCATAAATCAGGTTTCCTCTCTTGTCTCTAGCTGGATATTCAAAGCCCTCTACTCCAGTTTCACCTTCGGCTAAGGTCTTAGGGTCTACTTTGGCCTTGGCATCTGTAATAAAGAAATTAGAATCTGGTCCAAAAAGTTTGTCCCTTAGTTTGTAGTAGCCTTCCTCAGGTGACTCATTGGTATTTGGTTTTATAAAGGTTGAGTTTTCTACAAAAGAACTTTCTTCATATTGATTGCTAGTTCCATCAGCTGATAGATAAGTCATATAGCCAACATTTGAATAACCTTCTTCTTGGTAGATCTTATTTTCTCCCTTGGCCTTTGATAAAAGTCCTAAGTTTGTAGTTACAAAATATCCTGAGTCTGCTGTGTGAGCAAGGAAGACAAAGGTCTTTCCATCTTCTTCATAAAGACCAGCATCTAGATGAAAATTATAAGTTGAATTTTCTGTTATAGTATCTTCGTATTGGTAAATTTTTATGGCCTGGTTGTTGGCATAGGTGTAAATATAAAGGCCTTGAGTTTTTTTCGTATCTGAAAAATTGCTAGTAAGTAAAACTAGGTCTAAGACCCCATCTTGGTCCAAGTCAACTAAAAAACCTTTCTTCAAAAGACTTTGGCTTTTTCCATCGCCATTTGAATTTTTGGCATTTAGATTTTTGATTTTGAAAACTTCTTCCATGTAGGCCTTGGCAAAAGGTGCCAGATTTTCATAGCCTGTCCAGTCTATATTTAATGAATTGTGTTCTAAGTTATTTAAAATTTCTTGGTTGGCCTTAGAAATTTCTTCTGTTGAGCTGGCAAAAAATGCAATTTCAGATTGGAGATTTATTATAGAACTAGCTTGGAAAAATTCTATGTTAGGTCCGACCTTTCTAAAAATTATTTCCCTATAAGCACTTTCGTCATTGACAATTTTTTTAACTAGGTCAACTTGGCCATCTTTGCTAATTTTATAAATTTCAGCTTCATTAGCTGGGATTTTTTTTCCTTTAGAAATTGTCTCTTGGAAGGGAGTAGCACCATAGACTAAGATATAGAGATTGCCATCTGACCCATCCATTAACTCAACTTGGTTGGTATTTTTCAAATAATAAGGGGCGTCTGCATTATAGTAGGGACTTAAAAATACGTCCTTCCAGCTTCCAAACATTCTACTGGCAGTTTCCTCTGCCAATTCTTTTATAACTTCAAACCTAGAGTCTTGAGAGTATTTAAAGGTCTTTGAAGTCTTGTCTGCTAAAAGTTTTAAAAGTTCCCTATCTCCAGTTTCCATAAAGACCTTGCCAGCATATTGTAAGCCCTTGTTAGGGTCTTGGTCGTAATAAGTATTAAAGATGGCCTTCTTGTAGGCCTTGTTGTCTGGATAAAGTTTTTCCATTAGCTCAAGATCTGGAAGATCAGTAATTAATCCCCTGTCAACTTCTCTATCAACTTTATTCTTTAGATCTTCTTCACTTGCTGAACTAAGTCGGTGCAAGGTAATTTCTGAATCTACTGGTGTGCTTTCGTTTTCTTTTTTATATAAATAAATAATTCCCACTATGGCCACAATAAAGGCCAAGGCTATGGCAATTTTTTTCTTCATTAAATCCTCCAAATGCATACTTCCAAGGTATTTAGGAAGCATTTGTATTTCTAAAAAAAGTTTTTACTATATCTAGTATATTATACCAATAAAACGTCAATTTGTTTAGGGCAAATAGAAATTTTATTAGCCTTAAGAAAAGTTTTATCCTTGTTTATAAGCTTTTTATCAAAAAATTTCCAAGAAAAAACCAGGAGGTCTAAATTTTTCTTTTAGCTTCCTGGTTTTTTTGTTTAAAGAATCTTTTTTAGTTTTCTAAATTTACTTTTTATCTTTGAGATAGGTCTTTAATTGTATCTAAAAGTAGCGCCATCGTATGGTTTCTTTGTCCATTAATATTTGCTGGTATAAATATAGCTTCCTTCGTTTTTATAAAGGCCGTCCCAAACTATTTTTCTGTAATGTTCAAAATCTGTATCTCCTTCAGTTGAGAATAAAAGAATTACAGAATTTTCATCAAGGCCTAGTTTTTCTTTCCATTCTACTAGGTCCTTTCTTTGGCAAAGGTCAGCTAAAACTCCAAGACTTACTGCTCCTGACTCTCCAGAAATTACTCTCTTGTCATTTCCTAGGGGATTTCCTAAAATTCTCATTCCCCTAGCAGCTGCAGAATCTGGAGCTGAAATAAAACCTTGAACAAAAGAATCTAAAACTGGCCAGCCAATTGTTACTGGTTCGCCACAAGCAAGGCCTGCCATTATTGTTTCTAACTTTCCTGTAACCTTGTGGATTTTTCCATCCTCGGCTTTTGCTGTTTTGTAAAGGCAGTTAACTCTTAATGGTTCAACGACGTTAATCATTGGTTGGTCGTCCTTGTAGGCTGAAGCATAGTAACCTGTAATTGCTGTTGCAAATGAACCTACTCCAGCTTGAACAAAGATATGACTTGGTCTTTGACCTGCAGCTTCAATTTGGTCCTTGGCTTCTTTTGCAAGGGTTGCATAGCCTTGGATGATCCAAGTAGGAATTTTTTCATAACCTTCCCAAGATGTATCTTGAACCAGGATCCAACCTTTTTCTTCTGCGTTTTTGTTGGCTAGTCTTACACAGTCATCGTAGTTAAGACCTTCCATAATTTCACATTCTGCTCCGTGAGACCTTATTGCGTCTCTTCTTTGAATTGAAGATCCATCAGGCATAAAGATGGTACATTTCTGGCCAAGTTGTTGGGCTGCCCAAGCAACTCCGCGACCGTGGTTGCCATCTGTTGCAGAAACAAAAGTTACATCTCCAAGTTTGTCTTTAACTTCTTTTGAAAGCATTTTTTCTTGAGTTAATTCTGCTAGGTCAATGTCAAGTAGGTCTGCTATATATCTTCCAATGGCAAAGGATCCGCCTAAAACCTTAAAGGCGTTTAAGCCAAACCTATAGGACTCGTCTTTTATAAAAATATTTTTTAGGCCTAAAAGTTTTGCTAGATTTTTAAGTTCTAATAATGGTGTCTCTTGGTACTCGTCAAATGATTGGTGGAACTTTTGTACCTGGTTTACAAGATCTTCGTTAATGAATGCTAACTTACTTTGGTCCTTGTCAATGTCTCTAAGAAAAATTTTATAGTCTTGCAAGTTCTCATCTCCTTTGTCTTTGCTTTTTTATTTTAACTGGTTTTTATTTTTGCCCATAGCCTTTAAAGGCATCGATTACTTGGTCCATTTCTTTTTTATTTAAAACGAAAGGTCTGCCAATGGCCATGGTTCTAACTTGGATTTCTGCTACATATTCTAAGGTCTTTGCTAGGTTAAAGGCAGACTTTAAGTCCTCGCCTAAGGTTACTAGTCCGTGGTTTGCTAGTAAAACTCCCTTGCTCTCTCCACAAGTTTCAACTGCTTTTTTCGCTAGGCTCTTGCTGCCATATCTTTCGTAAGGAGCGCAAGGAACCCTGTTGGTATTTGCATCTGCCAGAACATAGTGTACAGCTAAAATTGGCATGCGCATTGCTGCCAGGCAGGCACAATACATTGAATGAGTGTGGACTATGGCAAAAATGTCGTCGCGATTTTTGTAAAAACTTGTATGCAAAAACCATTCACTTGATGGCTTCTTGTCTCCTTCAATAACATTTCCATCTAAATCTATAAGAACCAAGTCTTCTTCTCTTAGGTCAAAGTAGTCAATACCAGATGGACTTATTAAAACAAGATTTTCCTCTTTTAAAAATACAGACAAGTTGCCTGAAGTACCTGGAGCAAGTCCCTCTTCTTTCATTTTCTTTCCGTATGAAATTAGTTCTTGTCTTTCTTCTAAATATTTCATAATAACTCCTAATAAAATTCTTCTTGGTCCACGGAAAAGTATTCTTCTAGGTCTTCTGGTTTGTAAATTCCCTTGTCAGTTACTACTGCCTTAATTAAGTTACTTGGAGTTTTATCAAAGGATGGATAGTAGCCCTTGACTCCAAGTTGACATTGTTTAACTCCATTAAAGGAAAGAACTTCTTCTGGGTCTCTCATTTCAACCTTAACTGCATCTAGGTTTTTCTTGCCTTGGTCTGGAATTCCTGTCACATAATAGGGGATGGAAAAGTAATCGGCAAGCAAGGCGATTTGATAGGTGCCAACCTTGTTAACAACAGATCCATCTTCTGTAATTGTATCTGCTGCAGAGGTGAAAAGGTCTACCATGCCCTTAGACATAATATCCGCAACCATATTGTCAGTTACAACAGTTGTATCAAAGCCCTCTTCTGCAAAACAAGAAGCAGTTAACCTGGCTCCTTGTAAAAACGGCCTAGTTTCTGCACAGATCACTTTGAATTTTTTATTGGTCTTTTTTGCACCAGCAATAAGTGCGCCAATTATAGTTTCGCCAAAGCACTGGGTTAAAATTGTCCCCTTGTCTGGAATGACTTTTAATAAGTTGTCGCCAACTTTTTGCATGGTCTTATACCTGCGATTTAAAGATGCAACTGTGTCTTCAAAAATTAAAGGCACTGGATCAAGGTCATTTTTTATTGCGTCTTTGGCAATTTTTAGAGCTCTTGAAGTTATTTTTCCATAGCGAAAGGCAGTAGTCGGTCTAGAATTTCTAAGAGCTTTTTCTGCTTCTTCTAAAAACCTAATGCGCTTTTCATTTGCAAGATCTCTAGATTCATAAGCAGCAAGGGCCATGGCCATGCCTACTGCAGTATAAGGTCCAGCTGATTGGGTCACCATATTTCTAATGGCGTCTACAACTTCTCTATAGGACTTACAAATTACAAACTTTACCTCTCTAGGATAAAGTCGCCTGTCTAAAATTGTAACCTTGCCATTTTCATACCAGGCAACATTTTCGTATTTTAATAAGAAGGGCATATTTTGGTCGTATCTAATCATATTTTTTTATTTCCTCATTTATAAAATTAACAACTTGGCTTCCTGCTTCCAAGTCAGACCTATTTTCAATTAAATAAATTCCCGTTTCAACTAAAAGCCTGTCTAGGATCTGTCTGACTTTTGGATCCTTAACTTCTGTTAGTTCTCTAACCTTTGAGTCTCCAACTGTCCTTCTAATAATTTCAAGACCTGCGTAGGCAAAGGAGTCGGAGATAATATCTTTAAGATAGGCCTCTTTAAAGTTTTCGTTTTTAAAGTAGGGAAAGGTCACAAGGATGTCATAGGCTGAAAAGAGTTTTTCCATGGTCTTATCCACAGTTTCTACAAAAAGTTTTTCTAAATTTAAAATCATTTCTCGATCAGACCCTGTAACAAGATGGTTGGCAAGGGGAAAAATTAAATTTCCCCAAAGGTTGCCAATGTCGTAGCCAAAGGGCCCATAAAAGGCAAACTCTGGATCAATTACCTTGATGCCGTCTTCCTTTACAAAAACCGATCCTGTATGAAGATCGCCGTGAAGGAGACCTTGGGAATAAGTTTGAAAGCGGTCTTTTAGTTTTAAAACTTGACCTTGGAGACTTAAGTTTTTATAAAGTCTCTCTTCTACAAAGTCCTCTGTCCCTGGACTTAAAATATTTCTATTTTTATAGTCGTAGTAGGGCTCGGTAAAGACTAGGTCTTCAGAAATATCGCAAAGGTCTGGGTTTATAAAAAATCCCATGGCCTCTTTCTTCTCTTTCCTGTCTGCAACTAAGTCTGAGGTCGGAAAAAGTGATTTTACTAAAAATTCTGCCAGGTCTTCGCTTAAATCTTTATAAGTTTTTCCATTTAAAAGTTCATATCTTAAATTTTTGTAGGCAGAAATATCCTCCATAATAATTATAGAATTTTCTTCGTCATAATAATAAACTTCTGGGACCATCCCTGGACAAAGGTCTCCTTTTATTTCTAAGGCTTTCGCTTCGATTTTAGATCTTTTTAAGTCTAGGGGCCTTTGAGATGACCTTAGGAGTACATCAGAATATTTTACAACTAAAGACTTTCCTCTTTCTTCCTCAACTAGTCTGTAAACATAATTAATATTTCCATCGCCTATTTCTTCAATGGAAATCTGGTCCTTGGCTGCAAAAAATTTCGTCCTTGCAAGGACCAAGTCTATAATCTTATTTTCTCTTTTTTCTCTAGCAAAATTTTTGGTCATTGGGACCTACTTTCTATCTTTTTCTAAAAACTATAAATCAAATTCTACTTTTTCTATGGTGCCAAAGGAAACTGGCCCACCAATAGAATAAGTTAAGGAGTCATTAACTTGTTGGGCCTTGACTTCTAGGCTGCCTCTTGGTTGTTTTAAGGTCGCCTTAAAGCCTGGATTTTTGTCTTTATTTAAATAATATCCTGCTGAAAAAGTTCCTGACCCACAAGATCCTTCTCTGATTAGGGTTTTTGTCTCTTCTACATAGACGTAGGGAACCAAGGTCAGATTTTTTTCATCTAAAAACATAAGGCCATAGGCGTCATCTGTATAGAAATTTTTTAGCTCATTAATAATTTCTTCAGCAAGATCCCTATCTTCTTCTCTGTCGTTTACTATGACGTGGATAATTCCATCTAGGAAAACTGTGGTGTAAGTGCCTCCAGCAAGGCTTAAATTTTTTACTTCCCTAGCTGGACTTAAAATTATTTCAGCTGTCATCCGATCCTTGTCGACTTTTACTTGAACCTTGTCTTTGGATCCAGAAACTTCTGCTTCTATTAAGTCTTCGTCAAAAAGGTCTAGGGTCTTTGCTAAATACAGGCCAAAGGACCTTGAGGCATTGGCACAAAATTCTCCGCCCATCATGTCCATACGATAAGTGCCGTCAGCTTTTTTAGAAATAAAGCCAACTTGTTCAACGCTTGGATCATAATCATCTATAATAATATTTGCAATTTTCGCCCTATGGGATGGATCAACATCTCCAATAATAAAAGCTGTTATATTGCCTGCAGGATCCACTTTTAAATAGTCTAACTTGTATTTCATAAGTCTGCCTCCTTGGTCTGATATTTTAATTAGATTGTACCATATAATCTTAAAATTTACTTTACTTACTAGTCTACAAAAAAGCTTTTTTGTGCTAAAATTTTCTTGGTGATTAAAAATGGATTTTGAAATTTATGGTGATTCAATAAGGGCAGGCTATGGCCTTGAGTATTTAGTTTATTGTGCTGAAGTCCCAGGCTTTGAAGTGAAAAATTTTGCCTACAACGGCGCCACTGTCTTTGACCTAGTAGAAGATGTCTACACAAAAGTTTCAAGAAAAAAAGCCCTGGCCCTAGTTGGCATTGGAGTCAATGACCTAATTTATGGCAGGGACCCTGACAGGGTTTTCGAAAGACTGGTCCAAGTTGTTTTAAGATTACAAGACCTAGATAGAAAGGTTATTGTGGAAGCTCTTCTTCCTGTTAAGAAAAAATATTTTCTCTCTCTTTACAATTTTTCAGAAGCTGAAATTAATGAAAAGATTAAAAGGCTCAACGACCTAATAGAAAAAGGCGCCACATCCTATGCTTATTATTATCTTCCCTACGATTTTTCCAAGGAAGACCTTTCAACAAAAGATGGCCTCCACCCAGACGAAAGTGGCAATGACCAATTAAAAATTCAATTTAAAAATTTTATCAAGGACATAAAAATAAGCTAGGATTTTTCTGCCTAGCTTTTTTAATTCTAAATTTTTTTCTAATTCTAAATTTTTTCTATCCAAATAAACCACTTACATAGGCCTGGGTCTTTGGGTCCTTGGGCCTAGAAAATATTTCCTTACTATCTCCATATTCAACTAACTTGCCATTGAGCATAAAGGCAGTTTTATCTGAAATCCTCTTGGCCTGTTGGAGATTGTGGGTGACAATTATTATCGCCATTTCTTCTTTTAATTTTTCTAAAAGATCTTCTATTTTTTCTGTATTCATTACATCTAAACTAGAACAAGGCTCATCTAAGAGAAGGACTCTAGGATTTATTGCAATCGACCTAGCTATTGATAGTCTTTGTTGTTGACCTCCAGATAGGGCTGAAGCTTTTTTATTTAAGTCATCTTTCACTTCATCATAAAGGCCAACTTTTTTTATGGCTTCTATGGCCTTTTTTTTGTATTCTAAACCGTGGTACTTTAAAGCAATTTCTACATTTTCTCTTATAGATAGGGGAAAGGGAGTTGGCTCTTGGAAGACCATGCCAATTTGGGTTCTTAGTTGGTTGATGTCATAGGTCTCAATGTCTTTGCCTAAGTATAAAATTTCGCCATCATAGGACCCCTTTCTATTTTGTAAAATTTTATTGAGGCTGACTAAGAGAGTAGTCTTCCCACAACCTGATGGCCCAATTAGGGCAGTTATTTTCATATCTTCAAAATCTATTGAAAAGTCATCTATTATTTTTTTCTTGCCATAATAAATATTTAAGTTTTTGCAACTAATAATAGTCATCTTTGCCTCCAATAATTAAGGATGTTGTGTTTACAAGTAATAAAACCAGCATTAGAACTAGGCCAGTTTTGTAGCCTTGGCTAGTTGATATGCCTTCGTTTATTAAAATATATAAATGATAAGGCAGAGCCATAAAAGGTTTTAGTAGGCCCTTGGGAAGTCCTGTGTGAATAACTGCTCCAGTAAGCATAATTGGCGCCGTTGCTCCCAAGGCCAAAGACCCTGCCAAACTTGCTGTTTGAATTATTTTATTTAAAAGACTTTTTAAAACTATATGCCTGATTATATACCCCTTGTCAATACCTAAGGCCAAGGCTGTTTGGATCTTGTCCTGGCTAAAGTTTATAAATAATTTTTCTAGTCTAATTTCTATAAAGGGGAAAATCATTATAGCCAGGGTTATAGATGCAGACAAGACAGACCTGCCTAGGCCTAACTTATAAACTAAAAGAGTGTAGCCAAAAAGTCCTAGGACTATTGATGGAATTCCTGAAATACATTGGATTATTAGTCTCATTGTTGCCTTTAGTCTAGGCCTTTGAGAATAAAAAACTATATAGATACTAGTCATTAAAGCCAGAATTGTTGAAATAAAAGTAGCTATGAAAAATACTAAGAGAGATCCAACAAGGGCAGGAAAAACTCCTCCCTCCTTGCCTGGTGGCAGGCCTGAAGGAGATGAAAAAATAAAATCTGGACTTAGGCCTTGGTAGCCATTTATTACAAGTTTAGAGAAGAATATAAATAAAACTCCTAGAAACAAGGCCAAATTTAAAAATAATAAAAATTTAAAAAGCAGGTCCTTAAAATTTTTCATCAGTTTTTGTCCCCTCCTATTATAAATGAAAATAGAATATTGCTAACAATTGTTATAAGCATTAAAACTAAACCAGCAGCGTAAAGACTGTGGTAGTGGAGAGAATTTATTTCCACCATGCCCATTTCAAGAGCAATTAGTGATGGAATTGTTTGGCCCTTGGTTAAAAGTCCTGGCATTATTGGAGCATTGCCTATGACCATCATAACTGCCATAGTTTCTCCAAAGGCCCTGCCAAGGCCTAAAATTAAACCTGCAAAAATATTTTTTAGAGAATCTCTTAAAACAAGGGTCTTTAAAAAGTATTCCTTTGAAAGGCCTAGGGACCTAAAGGACTCATAGTATTTCTTATAAGAGCCTTCCATTTTGTCAAAGGCAACTGAAGTTATATAGGGAATAATCATTAGACCTAGAAGAATTCCTCCAGCTAAAACTGACTCGCCTGTTGGAAAATTAAACTTTTCTTCAAAAAATTTCACTAAGACAGTTAGGCCTAAAAATCCATAAACTACAGATGGAATTCCTGCTAGAATGTTTAAAAGGTTATTTATGTATTTTTTCTTTTTTCTTGGGACATAGCCAACTATTAAAAGGCTAAGTAAAATTGAAACTGGTCCTGCTATGGCAACTGCTAAAAATGAAGTATAGACACTGGCTAAAATTATTCCTAAAAGCCCATATTTTAATTCTACTCCCACCCTCCAAATCTTGCCGCTAATAAATTTAAAAATTCCTTGGTCCTTAAAAAAAGGCAGACTTTCTAAAATAATAAAAGCCAAGACTAAAAATAAAAGTGACAAAGAAAAAAAGGTAAAGATAGAGAGAACTGACTTAAAAATCTTATCATTTCTTCTCATATCCTTACCTCCTTCTAATAATATTTTATTTTACTGGAACAAATCCTAGGTCGTGTAAAATTGTTTCGCCCTTGTCTGATTTTACATAGTCCATAAAGCTTTGAGCTTCTGGAGAAAGTTCTCCTGTGTGAACAATTATTAATGGTCTTGAAATTATATAAGAACCATCAAGGATTGTTTCTTCAGTTGCTGGAACACCATTTACCTTAATAGGGAAAAGTTGGCCTTCATTTTGTTTTGAAACTCCATAAGAAGCATAGCCAATGGCGTTTTTGTTTTCAATAACCTTTTGAACTAAGGCTCCCATTGAAGGTGCTTGGATAACATCTTCTTTTACAGGAGTTTCTCCCATTATTGCCTTTTGGAAAACTTCATGGGCTCCACCGCCTAAGTCTCTAACAACTACAACTATTTCTTCTGCTGGAAGACTTGGGTCAAAGTCTGACCAAAGTTTGTATTCGCCAGAGAAAATCTTTTTGATTTCTTCACTTGATAGGTCATCAATCATGTCACAAATTGGGTTTTCTGGATTTACAGAAATTGTCAAAGCGTCAATACCAATTTTATCAACTACTAGGTCTTGGATTTCTTTTTCGCTGTCCTTTAATTCACGAGCTAGCATACCAAAGTCTGCAGTTTTTTCTTGGATGGCCTTTATTCCTGCTCCAGAACCACCTGTTGCTACGTTAACTACAACTTCTTTGTCAGCAAAGGCAGGGTCAAGGTCGCTCCATTTTGGATAAGCTGCTTTAAAATCTTCTGTTACTGCTGAAACTACAGGTCCTAAAGTTGAAGAGCCTGCAAAAGATAATTCACCATTAAAGTCTGATGAACTTGTGCTTTCTGCTGCTGGTGTTTGGTTATCAGCTGGTGCTTGATTGTCTGCTGGCTTATTACAACCAACTAGAACTAAAGACACAAGCAACAAAGTTAAAATAAATCTTTTCATAGTATCTTCCTTTCTAAATATACTTTATTCTTGCAATTATACCACATATATTTTTAAATCAAAGATATCTATAGATTAATTAAATACAAGTCCATCATTTATAGATTTTCTATTCTTCAAAGCCATTTGGATTGTTTTTTTGCCATCTCCATGAGTCCTCACACATATCGTCTATGCCAAGCTTAGCTTCCCAGCCTAAAACTTCTTTGGCCTTATCTGCCTTAGCGTAAGTTGTAGCTATGTCACCTGGCCTTCTTTCTACAATCTTGTATGGAATCTCTTTGCCAACTGCTTTTTCAAAGGCCCTTAATACTTCTAAAACTGAATATCCCCTGCCTGTTCCTAAATTAATTATATCTAGGCCTGGATTTTTTTCTAAATATTCAACAGCCTTGACATGACCTTGGGCTAAATCTACAACGTGAATGTAGTCTCTAACTCCTGTACCATCAACTGTGTCGTAGTCATCGCCATAGATACTTAAATATTCTAACTTGCCAACTGCGACTTGGGTTATATATGGCACTAGGTTGTTTGGAATGCCCTTAGGATCTTCGCCAATTTTTCCTGACTTGTGGGCGCCAATTGGATTAAAGTATCTTAGTAAAATTATATTCCACTTTGGATCGGCCTTGTAAAGGTCAACCATAATTTGTTCCATCATTGACTTAGACCAGCCGTAGGGATTTGTACACTCGCCTTTTGGAAAGTCTTCTGATATTGGCATGTGGTCTGGGCTGCCATAAACTGTAGCTGATGATGAGAAGATTATATTTTTTACATCTTCTGCTGCCATGGCCTCTAATAAACTTAAAGTTCCTGTTAGGTTGTTTGAATAGTATTCAAGAGGTTTTCTAACAGATTCGCCTACTGCCTTTAAGGCTGCACAGTGAATAACTGAGTCGATTTTTTCTTCTCTTAAAATCTTTTTCATTAGGTTGGTGTCGAGAATGTCGCCATCATAAAATTTTACTTTCTTGCCAGTAATTTCTTCAACTCTGTCTAAGGCAATTTTTGATGAGTTGTAAAGGTTGTCAACTACAACAACTTCATAGCCTGCTTCTAAAAGTTCTACTGCTATGTGGCTGCCTATATAGCCAGCTCCTCCTGTAATTAGTACATTTGTCATTGTCTTACTCCTTGTATTTGTTAACTATATCTAAAAGGACCTCCCAGTTTTTTTCCATGTCAGCAACTAATTTAAATTGGTTTCTGGCCCTGACTAAGTTGTGGTCAGGATAGGAAATTTTAAAATACTGGTCTCCTTGTAAATAGTCTGTTAAAAATCTTATTCCACATTCTAGGGTCATCATCTTGGCCCCAGTTCTCAAATGATAAACTTCTAGATCTTCTAAACACGGTCCAGCTCCTTGTAAAAACCCCTTGCTAAAGGCTTCAAAGTATTCAAGATTTACAAAAACCTTTTCTAAGTCAGCTTCATCTTCTAAGGCGTTAGAGGCTCCTGACCTAATTCCATCGCCAAAGTCATTCATACTTAGGCCTGGCATAATTGTGTCTAGGTCAATTACACATAAGGCCTTGTGACTTTGATCATCTAAGAGAATGTTGTTAAGTTTTGTGTCGTTGTGGGTTACCCTAAGAGGCACTAGTTTTTTTCTCTCTAGGTCCATAAAGGTCTTACAAAAGTCAGCTCTTGATAAAATAAAATCTGCCTCTTTTAAAACATTATCTCTTCTCTTGGCTGGATTTTCTTCCAGAGCTTTAATAAAGTTTTCCAGTCTCACTTCAGTGTTGTGAAAGTCTTTTATTGATTGGTGTAAACTTTCAGCTGGATAGTCAGATAGAAGCCTTTGAAAGTTTCCAAAGGCCAGGCCTGTTTGGTAGAGATCTTTGGCTCCACTTGCTTTTTCTAGGGCCAAAGAGTTTTCTATAAACTTATAGGCCCGCCAAAAGTCTCCTTTAGCATCTATATAAAAGGGTTTTTGGTCCTTGGTTAATAAAACCTGGAGCACTTCTCGATCAAGGTCTCCCTTGGCCTCTTGAACTTTTTTTCTAAGATGCTTAGTAACTCCAATAATATTTTCCATTAGCTCCTCAGGCCTTTTAAAAACTCCCTGGTTGACCCTTTGAAAAATATATTTTTGAATCTTTTCTTCATTTAAAAAACTTAGGACATAGGTGTCATTAATGTGACCTTGCTTGTTTATTTTTATATCAATAAGAGACCCAGGAAAATTGAAAACTCCAATGGTCTCTTGAAGGTCATCTATCTTACTTGTTTCCATTTCATTTATCCCAAAGTTTTTCAGGATAAATTCCTCTTTCTTTTAGATTTTTTATTGCCTCAACTACTAGGGGCTTGTCTTCCTTGTAGGTTACTCCATACCACTTTGATGGTGTCCTTAGAACCTTAACCCTTGCCCTTCCTTCTTTAATCATCCTGGCTAAAACCATAGTTGGATAGTACTCCCACTTTAATGGATTTTCTTTAAGACCTTTTTCTAAAAATTCTGGAAATTCTTTATCCAGTTGGTCCATAAAAGTCTTTCGAAAGCCCCAAAGATTCATAGAAACAACTGTATCTTCTGGAAGCTCTTCCCAAGTTTCCCCTGAGTCTTCTGTAAATAAAATTTTGCCATCTTTTTTTATAATTTCTTTTCTTTCAACAATATCCACAAGCTCTAACTTTGAATCTAGACTACAAACTCCCCTGGATACATCGCCGTTATCAGAAACAGTTTTTGCTAGCTCATAGCCTACCATGGCATAGTCGTAGGAATCTTCTTTAGAATTTTCCATTAAATAGTCGTAGATTTTTATAAAAGACTCTTGGCCATAAAAGTCGTCTGCATTTATTACAACAAAGGGCCCATCAACTAGGTCCTTGGCAGATAAAATTGCGTGGGCTGTGCCCCAAGGTTTTACCCTTCCCTCTGGAACTTCAAATCCTAAAGGCAGGTTATTTATATCTTGGAAGACATAGTGAACGTCAATGTGGTCTTTAATTTTATCGCCAACATTTTTTTCAAAGCTGTCTTTCATTTCTTCTTTTATTACAAAGATAACTTTTTCAAAGCCTGCTTGTTTGGCATCATAAATTGAAAAGTCCATAATTATCTGACCTTGGTCGTCTATTGGTTCAATTTGTTTTAGGCCTCCAAAACGGGACCCCATGCCAGCTGCCATAACAATTAAAACTGGTTTTTTCATTTTCACTCTCTTTCTTATTTGTCTAAAACTCTTGTCTTTTACTTCTTACTCTTGACCTAATTATAACACATGCCTAGCAGATGATAAATAACTTTGACCTAGGCTGAATTTCTTTGAAGGATATTTTGTTTCTTAATACGATCAAAGATTTTTTAAAAATTTTTCTTGCAATTAAAAGTCCTTTGACTTATAATTGATTTTAAAAATATTTATTATAATCCTATTTTAGTTGAAATTTAAAGAATTTTGTCTTTTATAGGGTGATGGAGGTAAAGAAAATGAAAAAAACTGTAAGTATTTTACTGGTCCTCGTCTTAGCCCTTGGCCTAGGTGGCTGTTCTAACGGTAGCAGTCAAACAAGTGAAGGCGCAGGCCCAAAGACAATTGAAAGAATAAAGGAAAATGGAAAGATAGTTTTAGGCACATCTGCTGACTACCCACCCTTTGAATGGATCTCCCACGAAAATGGAGAAGAGTATGTTGGCGTTGATATTGAAATCGCAAAAAAAATTGCAGAAGACCTGGGAGTTGACTTAGAAATTAAAAACATGGCCTATGAAGGCCTAATTGCTTCACTGGCAGTTGGCGATGTTGATATAGTTATTGCAGGTATGGCAGCAACAGATGAAAAGAAAGAACAAGTTGATTTTTCCGATTCCTACTTCCAAGGAGGTCAAGTTCTTTTAGTCCTAGAAGAAAACAAGGACAAGTACACTTCCTTTGCTGACTTAGAAGGAGCAAAAATTGGAACTCAATTAGGGTCAACCCAACAAGACCTGGCTCAAGAAAAATTTGGAGACAGTGTCTTTGGCTACGACCTAAACAATGTGCTTATTGAACAGCTAAAAAACAAATCTATAGACGCAGCCTTTTTATCAGAAGTACCTGCCAAGGAGTTTGCAAAAATTACTCCAGGCCTAGCCATAGTTGATCTTGCAGATGTTGAAGACGAACCTGGCTTTGCAGTTGCCTTAAATAAAAACCAAGAGGACTTAAGAGATAAAATTTCTCAAAGTCTAGCTGACTTAAAAGATTCTGGCCAAATAGAAAAATGGCTAGATGAGTATATAGAACTTTCAAGCACCACTGCTGGAAATTAAAATTTCATAGTCCCTAGTTAAAGCTAGGGATTTTTTTTAAAGGAGATCTTATGAATTTTATAGAAAAACAAATGGCTTTCTTATCTAAATACGGCCCAGCTTATTTAAAAGGCGCCCTTACTACCTTAGAACTTTCCTTAGTTGGAGTTGTTCTTGGACTTAGCCTGGGCATAGTCCTAGCCCTAATGAAAATTTCAAAGAAGAAGGTCTTAAATTTTATTTCCTCTGCCTATATAGAAATAGTTAGGGGAACGCCAATGCTTGTACAAATTATGATTGTCTACTTTGGCCTCAAACAAATTATTCCAGACTCTCTAGGATTTTTAAAGGCGCCAATGTTTCTCTGCTCCCTTTCAATATCCCTAAATTCTGCAGCCTATGTAGCAGAAATTATTAGGTCGGGAATTAATTCTGTTGACAAGGGCCAAATGGAAGCAGCTAGGTCCTTGGGCCTAAGTCACAAGCTGGCTATGAAGAAGATAATTCTTCCCCAGGCTATAAAAAATATTTTGCCATCCTTAGTCAACGAGTTTATAACCCTAATAAAAGAATCTTCTATTACCTATACAGTAGGTGTGGCAGAGCTAATGTATGTAGGAAAAAATATTTCCACATCCACTTTTGAATTTACTAAACCCTTTGTCTATGCAGCCTTAATTTATTTTATAATGACCTTTTCCCTATCAAAGGCAATGGGTCTTTTAGAAAGGAGACTGGCCAATGATTAAAATTGAAAATTTAAAAAAATCCTTTGGAGCAAATGAAGTTTTAAAGGGAATAAATGAAGAAGTTACAAAAGGCGAAGTCCTAGTAATAATTGGCCCATCAGGTTCAGGCAAGTCTACGTTTTTAAGGTGCCTAAATCTATTAGAAGAGCCTAGCTCTGGAAAAATAATTTTTGACGGCCAAGACATTACAGAAAAATCTATAAATATAGATAAGGTTAGAGAAAAAATGGGCATGGTCTTCCAGTCCTTTAATCTCTTTAACAACTTAAATGTTATGGACAATATTACCCTGGCCCTAAGAGAAGTTAAAAAGATGCCTAAATACCAAGCAGAAGAAAAAGCTATGAAGCTTTTAGAAAAAGTTGGCCTGGCAGATAAAAAATACGCCTTTCCTTCTTCACTTTCAGGTGGACAAAAACAGAGAATAGCCATAGCCAGGGCCTTAGCCATGGAACCTGAAGTAATGCTTTTTGATGAGCCTACATCTGCCCTTGACCCAGAAATGGTTGGAGAAGTTCTCGACCTTATGAAAGACCTAGCCAAGGAAGGCATGACCATGGTTATAGTCACCCACGAAATGGCCTTTGCTAGAGAAGTTGGATCTAGACTTTTATTTATGGACTCAGGTAGGGTTTTAGAAGCTGGTAGCCCAGAAGAAGTTTTTTCAAATCCAAAATGTGCCAGGACCAAGGATTTTTTATCTAAGGTCTTGTAGGCCTAGAGTTTTTAAAGATTTTTTTCAAATTTATGCTATAATTTAACTATAAAAAGACGAGGTGAATTTATGAGCGATTTTATTAGAAGTTTTCAAATTTATTTTTCTGACTTTGTTCACTTTTTTGCCCTTTTAGTTGAGTTAGTTGGGGTTTTAGTAATAATAGTATCTGTACTTAGAGCAGTAAAAAATTTATTTGCCCAAAAATTTGATTTTGAACAAGCAAAAAGTGATCCTAACCTAAATGCAGGCTTGACCAAGGCCTTGGAAATATTTTTAGCTGGGGAAATTTTAATGACCCTGGTGGCTGAAGACTTAAAAATGCTAGCCCATGTTGGAGCCTTAGTTGTTATCCGTGTAGCCATAGCCATGGTTATCCACTGGGAGTCTAAACAAGAAGAAAAATAAAAACTTTTTATTTGCAAAGACAAAAATAGGAGCCGAGAAAATTTATTCCCGCCTCCTGTTTTTTATACGCCAATTTTTATATTAAACAAAATCTTGTAAAGCTTGTAGAAGATAAAACCAATAACTGCATATATTGGAAGAATAATTAATCCCCTAGTATTTATAAAGGTATTAAAAATCTGTCCAAAGAAAGCGACACTGGTTATCACTGCCATAAAAAAGGCAAAGTGTGATACAGATTTTTTTAAGATTAACATGCCAGACCTTTCAGCCCTTGCAGTCTTGGTCCAGTAAAGGCCAAGGGCAAATATTATTAGGCTGAAAATGGCAAAGCCTATAAGCATTTGGTCCTTACCATAAGAAAGTCCTTCTATCGGGGCATAAAGTGGATAGTAAAACTTGTTTTCTATTAAGTCTTCAAACTTAAAAATAGCATCCATCTTGTCTAGGCCAAGACCAAGCATATCTTTTAAAATCTTATAGTCAAGTGTTAAAAGCATTGGTCCACCTAGGCCGATTATCATCATTCCCAAATGGCCAAAAATATTTCCAGAAGCTGTTCCAAGGCCAACAACTACTACAAAGAATAAAATATTCTTTCCTAGGCCTAGAGCCAAAGTCTTTAATAGACCTCCTGTGTACAATAAATTTGAAACATAAGATGTCTTCCAAAGAAGGACAGAAAATCCAACTAAAACTACATAGGCCAAAGTCACTAAAAGTGCTCCTAGGCCAAGCTTTGAAAAATAAGTTTTTGTCTTTGACCAAGGAAGCATCCTAGTAAATTCATAGTAGGGAGTAAAATGCTCCATAGAAGTAAATAAAAATCCTAGAATTAGGCCAAAGAATAAAACTAAATTTATAACTGCATATTCTTGCTCAGCTAAAACCACATGGCCATCTTTAAATTGAGATGTCCTATAAGAATTTTCATTCAAATTAAACCTAAGAGTGTCATAGTCGTTTAGGGCATATTTTATTTCTCGATACTCGTCTGATTCAATATTGTCATTATAAATTTCCCATGCCTGGTTATAAAGGTCATCATAGTCTTTAAAGATTTCAGCAGGAAGTTTTTTTGGATACTTGGCCTTAAGCTTTTCTACAAAGTCGGCCTTAATATAATAAGAACCATCAAATTCGCCTTGGGCTGCTTGCTCTATTCCATTTAAGGTGTTTGCATACCAGTGGATTTTACCTTCTATAGAACCATTGGTCGCGAAAAAAGTAAAAATCAAAACAACCAATAGGCTTAAAAGAAGCCAAAAACCATTTCTCTTTAAAAGTAAGATAGAGGCTTTCTTAAAATCTTTCATAAACATCCTCCCTTTCTCTTTCGTTTTTCATCTTAGTCCTCCTATTTATACGCCAATTTTTATATTAAAGAGGATCTTGTAAAGCCTGTAAAAGATAAAGCCCATTACTGCGCAAATTGGAATATTTATAAAATTTGGAATGTCGTAGAAGTTATCAATAATTTGTCCAAAGACACTTAGGGTTGTCACTACTGCCATAAAAAAGGCAAAGTTAGATACTGATTTTTTCAAAATCAACATGCCAGATCTTTCAGCCTTACTAGTATTGGCCCAAAAAAGTCCTAGGACAAAGATAATTATTGTAAAAAATAAAAATCCTGCCATCATTAAAGGTTTACTATAATCTAAACCTTCAGCTGGCAAATATAAAGGATAGAAAACTGTGTCTCTAACCTTATCGTCTAAGATAAAAACAAAATCTCTATTTGTAACATCAAGGCCTACAATACTTCTTAGCATTACATAATTTTCTACAAGAAGTTTTGGTCCGCCTAGGCCAATAATCATCATACCCAAATGGCCAAAAATATTTCCAGCAACTGTTCCCAATCCTATAACAACTATATAGAACATGGCATTTCTTCCTAGGCCTAAAAGTATATCTGACCAAAAACCGTTAGTTGTTAACAAGTTAGACAAATATGAAGTCTTCCACATTAAAATCCCAAAGCCCATATTAATTACATATGCCAGACTTGTTAAAAGCAAACCTAGGCCGATTTTAAATAAATAGTTCTGAGTCTTTGACCAAGGAAGCATTCTAGTAAATTCATAAAATGGAGTAAAGTGTTCCATAGAAGTAAATAAAAATCCTAAGACCAAAGAAAAAATCAGCGGTGTAAAAAATGATGCTGCTAGCTGCTTGCCTAAAATGATTTTGCCTTGTTCAATGCCACCATAGCTAGACATATAATTATAAATATCAACTTTTTCATCAGTATATCTAATATCCTTATAATCATTTAAATAATAATAGGCCTGGTCCTTTAAATCCATATCAGCTGTGTTGGCATAAACTTTCATTGCCTTCTTATAGTAGTTGTCATACTCGGCAAATAAATCTTTTGGAAGCTTGTCAGGATATTTTTCCTTAATTAACTTCAGAGATTTTTCAAAATTATAATCATTGGAAAAACTTTCTTCTTTTGCAGTTTTTTCTAGGCCAACTAAGGCATAGGCATAATTATTTGTGTAATTTTCAATTCTAGAATTTGCAGTAAAAAAGCTAACAATGATAACAAAGACCAAGGTTAAAGTTAACCAAAAACCATTTCTCTTTAAAAGTAATTTTGCGGCCTTTTTAAAGTCTTTCATTGTCCTTCTCCCTTCCTCTTTCAAAATAAAATCTATCTTCTATTTGTAGGGGCAAAATATCAAATTGAACAATTTCTTCCCTGGCTAGTTCTCTAACAACTTCCTCTTCCTTGCCTGGAAGTAAAATTGTATAGACCCTGCCTAGGTGGTTTTTCAAAATCGCCTGGTCTAAGATGTCCTTAGGAAGTTTTTCTTTAACAACAACTTGAACCTTTTGGAAACTTGCATCCTTAGACTTATCAACTCCTTGGATCTTTCCGTCAAGACCAAGATAGAAAACTTCGTCAGCAATTCCTTGCAGCTCTTGGAGTTGGTGGGTTGAAATTAAAACGCACCTGCCATCTTGGCTGGCATCAAGTAGGTATTTAATAATTGCCTCCTTGTTTAAAACGTCAAGGCCATCTAAAGTTTCATCTACAAGGAGAAAGTCTGCCTTGGTTGCTAAAACCATTAAGAGGCCAATTAGGGTTTTGTTGCCCTTTGATTGGGCCTTAATATTTTTCTTTAAATCTAATTTTAATTTTTCCGCCTCGTGTAAGACATAAGCCCTGTCAAAGTTTGGATAAATTGTCTCATAATATTCCATGGCCTTTAAGGCAGAAACATAAGAAAAAAAATCAAACCTGTCTGGCAGATAGGCAATGCTCTTAGCAAGGCTTGGTTCTGCAACATAGTCTCTCATATCAATAGTAGTTTCTCCCTTGTCAGAATCTAGGACTCTGGCTAATATTTTTAAAAGGGTAGTCTTTCCTGCCCCGTTTCTTCCAACAAGACCATAGATCTTCCCAGTGTTTAAAGTAAAAGATATATCATCTAGAACAATTTTTCCGTCAAAGGACTTAGAAATATTTTTTCCTTCAAGTATCATTTTTGGTCCTCCTTAATTTTTTTATAAAGTTCATTAATTTCATCTAGAGAAATATTGAAAAATTCACATTGGAGAAAAAGTTCACTGAGTTTTTCAATAAGTTTTTCTCTTTCCCATTCCATCTTTTTGTCGTCGAGACTAATAAAAGTTCCCTTGCCGACAACAGTTTGTATTAGGCCCAAACTTTCCATTTCCTTGTAAGCCCTAGTTATAGTAGAAGTATTTACTAAAAGGTCCTTGGCCATATCTCTAACAGATGGCAGTTGGTCGCCGTCTTGGAGATAACCCTTGGCAATAGATAATTTAGTTTGGTCAACAATTTGCTGATAGATGGGATCCTTACTTGCATAATCTAATTTATACACTTGTATCCCTCCTTAGTGTGTGGGTTCACTACATACACTCTTGTTATAAATAAAATACCACCATCTAAATAAAAAAACAAGTTACAATAAAGTAACAATTAAATTTTTCTTTTGATGCAAGAGACTTAAAGCAAACGTAAACACATTTTTCCCTGAAATCAAATTTGAATTTTAGAATTTTTGAAAAATAATAAAAACTTTTTCCAAATTTCTTCTAAAACTTAGTAAATAAGAACCTTGTATCCAATAAATCTTTTTTATAAAAAACCTTGACAAGAGATAAGAATTTTTGTATTATATAGAAGAACGATATAGGAAATCGTTAACTAACTGTAAGCGATTTCATTTAGTCTGTACACAGACAACAATTAATTTTCTCCCTAAAAATTAACGACAAAGAAGGAGCCTGAAGGCTTCTTTTTTGATGGCAGGGAGTTTTTTTATTTTTAAATTTGTTTTATTTTATTTTATGATAAGTCATAATTCTTATATTGTAATTCTATGATTAGACCTATATAAATATAGGTCTTTTCTTTATATCATATTGATACAAAGTCTTTTATGTTATTGCAATAGCTAAATACACTATCTATATTTATTTTTTATTAGGAGGAGAAATGTTATTAAAAGAAATCGTTGAAATTTATAATTTACTTGATAGTTCCGAAGTAACTGGGTATGACATCAAATCATATTTAAGTAATATTAGTAATAAAAACGTTGATATCAACGTTCATACATTAAAGGTAGAAAAAGGAAGTACCGATTTTGTTAGAATTACAATTCCAGGTACGAACGGAAAGATCAATGGCGGAAACGCTCCTACTCTTGGAGTATTAGGAAGACTTGGAGGAATTGGTGCTAGACCGGAAGTTACTGGATTTGTTTCAGATGGCGATGGAGCCTTGGCAGTATTAGCAGTTGCTGCAAAAATACTAAACATGAATAGCAAGGGCGACTTATTAAAAGGAGATGTTGTTATTTCAACCCACATATGTCCAGATGCTCCTACTATTCCTCATAATCCAGTTCCTTTTATGGATTCCCCTGTAGACATGGCAACTATGAATTCAGAAGAAGTTAAAGGAAATCTTGATGCTATTATTTCAGTTGATACAACAAAAGGTAATAGAATTATAAATCATAATGGGTTCGCCATATCTCCTACGGTAAAAGATGGTTTTATATTAAAAGTTTCAGAGGATTTATTAGATATCATGGAAAGAACAACAGGAAAGTTACCTAAAGTCCTTCCTATTACAAACCAAGATATTACCCCTTATGGAAATAATATTCACCATATTAACAGCATTATGCAACCATCCACTGCTACTAGTTCACCTGTAGTTGGTGTAGCAATAACTACTGAATCCATTGTAGCAGGGTGTGCAACTGGTGCTACCAACCCCTATGATGTGGAGCAAGCAGCTAGATATGTTTTAGAAGTTTGTAAAGATTTTGGAGAAGGTAAAGTATCTTTTTATGATGAAACTGAATGGGACATTATAAAAAAACGATACGGAGATTTAAAAATATTGCAAACTCTTGGAAATAACATTTAAAAATAAATATTTAAAGGAGGTAAGATTGTGAAAGAAAATAATATTGGATACTCCATAAAGAGAGTTGAAGATCATGAAAGAGTAGGTTGGAAGGCACCATTGTTTAATATATTGGGTAGCAATGTAGCAATCTCTGAATTGATGGTTGGAGGAGCCCTTGTTGCTGGGATGACTTTTAAACAATTGATAGCGACTTCGATAATAGGAAACTTAATGCTAGTGTTCATTCTAATATTACAAGGTAATATAGGAATGAGAGAAGGCTTAGATACCTACTCCCTTGCAGAAAGTACTTTTGGATTGAAAGGCGGTAAGTGGATCATATCATTAATATTGGCAGTTACTAGTTTTGGATGGTTTGGGGTGCAAGCTGGTGTAGCAGGGTTATCTCTACTTAGGATTTTCCCAAATTTAAATTTGACTATTTCTGTAATAGTATTAGGTCTACTAATGATGTGTTTTGCAGTCTTAGGTTTTAGTGCAATGGCAAAATTCAATTATCTAGCAGTTCCTCCACTAATTATTATGATGATATGGGGAATGTTTAAGGCATTAAGTGCTAATGGATTTGAATCTATTTTATCGTATACACCAGCATCTCAAATGACAATTGTTGAGGGACTTAATATAGTAATTGGTGTTGTAATTGTTGGAACAATTATCTCACCTGACCAACTTAGATATACAAGAAGCTTAAATGACATAGTAATTATATCTGTAATAGGATTTGCTTTGATATCTCTTTTTCAGCAAGTATCTGCAGGTGTCTTGGCAATGGATTCACCGTCTTGGGATATAACTGAGGTTTTAGAAAATCTTGGATTTAATTGGGTTGCTTTTCTTATATTATTATTAGCAGCCTGGTCAACTAATGTATCTAATGCATACTCAGGTGGACTTGCATTAAATACAGTTTTTCCTAACATGAAAAGAGAAACTCTTACAATAATTGCAGGTTTAATTGGAACAGCTATTGCTGCAAGTGGAATAATATTTAAATTTCAAGAATTTCTTGGTTTGCTTAGCATGACAATATCTGGAATAGCAGGAGTAATGTGGGTAGACTATTATATATTAAATAAAAAATCATTGAACTTTAAAGAAGGAACTAACGTTGTTGCTGTATTAAGCTGGATAGCAGCATTTGTTGTTTCATTTTTAACTGATAGATATGGTATTTTCATACCACCTATAAACGCAATAATTGTGGGAGGACTGTTATATTATTTATTAATGTCAATTAAAGAAAGGATAAAAAATGACTAGAGAAGTAAATATTGGAATTATTCAATTTGAATCAGTATTAGGAGATGTTGAGGCTAATGTCTCTAAAGCAGTTCAATTAATAGAAGAAGCAGCAAAAAAAGGGGCAAATATAGTTGTTTTACCTGAACTATTTGCAACAGGATACAATTTAGAAATTTTACAAGAAAGAATAGCTGAGTTGAGTATTGAGTATTTTAACTATACCTATGATTCTATGGCAGCTGCTGCTAAAGAAAATAACGTATATTTAATCGCCTCTTTTGGTGAAGTTAGAGAAGTTCCTGGAATAGTATATAATTCTGCCATCGTTTTTGATGATGAAGGGGAAAAAATGGGCAGTTTCGCAAAAAGTCATCTTTGGTTTAGAGATAGACTCTATTTTAAAGAAGGAAATGACTATCCTGTATTTGAAACAAAATATGGAAAATTTGGAATTGCAATATGTTATGATATGGGATTTCCTGAAACATTTAGATCTTTAATGTTACAAGGGGCAGAAATGATATTTGTACCTGCCGCTTGGAGAATAGAAGACGAAGATATGTGGAATATGAATATTCCACAAAGATCTCTTGAGAATATTTTATTTACTATAGGTGTAAATAGATATGGTATTGAAGATAATCTTCATATGTTTGGCAGATCTATGGTGGCTAATCCAAGAGGAAAGATTATCCATGAATTACCTAAAGATAAAGAGGCTGTTGAGGTGGTAAAAATTGACTTGGATGAGGTAGACAAGTATAGAACTCAAATATCTTATTTAAGAGATAGAAAACCACACATATATGGGAAATTGACTGAAATTAAATAAAAGCATTTTGATTAAAGCTTAGCTTTTTTAATTCTTATTAGAAAGCTAAGCTTTAATAGTATCATTTTATAAATAATCTTTATAGGATATCTGAAATTTCTTTTGATAAAATTAAAAGCATAAGATCTTTGCTATTTTCAAAACAATAGCCTGTTAATTCTTCTATTTTATTTAATCTATATCTTAATGTTTCAACATGTACATGAAGTTCTTTTGCCGTATCTTTTCTAATCATATTATTTGATATAAATGAACAAAAAGTAAGATATAGCTCAGTGTTGTGTTCATGATCGTACACTTTAATCTTGTCAACTATATCATTAACAACTTCCTTCCCATTCATAGTATCTGCTAAATCAAATATTATCTTTTCCTTAGGGAAATCTTCAATAAAGTATATTGTCCTTTTGTCCGTTTTTGAAATTTTTTCAGCCTCATCTAACGATAAATTAATTTCTTTCAAATCTTTTTTTAGATATGATACTCCAATTTGTAGATACTTATTTTCTGGATCTAATTTTTTTATTAGATTAAAAAGAATATTTTGTAACTTATTTCTTTCAATATGGCAAAATATTGCCATCCCATCATTATAAGTATTAAATAAAAAATAGCTATTCAATTTAAACTCTAAAAATTTTCTTATGTCTGAATTAGCTACTATTTTTTCATCTTGCCTAAAATAAACACAATAAAATTCTGAACTTTTCCAATTTAAATTAAAAATTACACTATCTAGAAAACTTTGACTATGATTTTGATTTTGAAGTAAAATGTTTGTAATTATCCTATGATTCTGACTGATATTATAAAGAAATGTTTGTTCCAAATACAATTTGTTTTTAATTAATGAGATAGCATAAGTTATACAATTATTTTGAAAGTCATTAAGTTGAACTTCTTTTTCTAGATAAATATATCCCAAATTCTCAGTTGTATTAATTGGCAAATAAAGAAAGTTACTTTGTTCATTGTCCAAAAATCTCGTATACCTAACTTCCTCACCTATCAAATTAGTTACTTCTTCCAAAATTTTTTCTAGTCTTATGTTTTTAGAGTTTAAGTTTAACAATTTATTATATGCCAAGTTTTGCTCTATGAGGTTATTTGTCTTTATATTAAAAAGAAACTCATAGAAGTTTCCAACAATTTTAGAATAAGTTGTCTCTTTTCTCAATATAATTAAAGGAATACCATATTTATCAGCATCGTTTAATAAATTATTATCTATTTCTCCAAAATATCTACCTATTTTTATACATATTGCAGCTACTTTGTGTTCGTATGCACTCTTAATAAATTCAGACTTATACTTTTTCTCATTGATGAATGCATATCCTGCTGTTAAAACTATCTCATTTCCCTGAAACCAGCTTACTCCATCTGGTGTTTCTAAGACTACAACATCTTTCGCTTTGTTTTTCAAGCCGTTCATACCCGCTACTAAATTGCAATCCCCAAAGCACTCATTTTCTAATAAATCCTTTATTGTAATGTAATCTCTCATTTTTCCCTTTCTTATTTTATAAAAATTGTAGTAGTTTTATTAATATACTAAACAGTTATCTTGCTTTAAGTTTTAAGCCTTTAAAGCTTGTTATTTTAAACTTCTAAGTTTAAATAGTAAATAAATTTTTAGAATGTTAAATTTTGTTTCTTTTTAAATACTTCTTTCCTATTTATTTCTCTTGTCTTCTCTTATAATTAAAAAACTTCACCTAGTCTTATATTTTTACAATTTTTCTGCCTAAACTTTATAAGGTTTATGTGCTGGTATCTCTAACAAAATATGGCTGTGGTCTATAAATAATTCTGCTTATGTTATTTTTGTCCCTTTATAGTCAGCAAGTCTCGTAAGATTTTTCCTATATCTGTTTTTTTCTTCCATAAATAATTTACCATCTATATTTTGGTGCAAATACTATATGATATTTTCAATTCCATTTTTTATGTGATAAACTATTATTATCCACGTGGATAACCCCTCTCATTTAATTAGATCGATAGATAAATCTATTTTAACATGATTGAAGTTTTTTTGCTTAAATCTAAAGTAATCATTCACCAACATAGGTTGGTAAACCCACAATGAAAATTACCCAGACATTGCCGTCTGAGCCACTTATTAGTCCTTGTTTTTCTTAATCAACACTATTTATTAAATAGACTAATTTAATATCATGTTCTATAGTCCAATTAAAGCTTTCCCTACTAAAATAATTACTTTATATTATAGAATGAATTTCTTAGGCATACTGCATTTGCAAATACAGCCTCAGCATATACACAATCTACTACTGGAAGCCCAATCTCTTTTTCAATAATTGGAGCAAATCTCGTTGTAGACAAACCAGTACATGCGAAAACTAAAACTTCAGCACCTTTGTTTTTTAAATTTTCACAATGAGCTAGAACTTTATCTAGTCCATAGCTTTTCATAAGATCGGTAGTATTATTTATATTAGGTATAAAAGGTTCACCAATAACATCTTTTCCTATATACTTTACATATGATTTTGGTAGGTTTCTTGTTATACCAACTATGCCTACTTTATTACCATAAATTTTACTAAGTAAAGCCGCACTTTCTCCTGCACCTATTATTGGTATACTCATTACATTTCTAAGTTCTTCTAAAGCTGGATCTCCTGCACAAGAAACTATTATTACATCTTTATTTGAAAATTTGTTTTTAGCAAGATCAATAATTTTTGCTTTCGCTATTTCTTCTGTGTTATCATCATAAATTCCTTTTGGCTGGTCCTTAATCGCTAAAGATTCTACTTCCATGTTAGAAAAATTTTGTTCGATAATTCTACCATGAGAGTTAAGAATTTCATTATCTTCAGTTGACAATACTCTAATTAAACCAACTTCAAACATTATGAACACCTCCTATTTTTCCTTTATAATCTCATCTACCTCTACTAACAAATCTTTATCGAACATCGTAGATGCTAATTTTAAATTTTCTTTAGTTACCCCAATTACTATTACTTCCATATCTTCTTTAATTATGTAACTTAATATAGGTTCAAATGTATACTTAAAATCAATTTTATAGTAATATATATCAGAATTAAATGAATCTAAAAAAATTACTACAGTTATACCTAAAACAAAAGAAAAGATTAAAATGCAGAAATTCTCTTTCTTTTTTCTCTTTACTCTTCTTATATTTTATTATATAAGAGGTTTTAGTTTTCATATATAGGCTTAATCATAGAATTTTTATTGGTTTTATATGTACTATCATAGTATCCTAACATACCTTTTGATTGAATTAATGGCATAATCTGTCTACAATTATTTAATAAGTATCTGCCTTGTAGTGTTTTCTATTCTATATAATTTATACTTCAAAATTTCGACATGTATATGAAGTTCCTTCGGTAATTTATATCTTATTAAATCATTTGTGATATACGTTGAAAAAGTTTTATGTAATTTTGAATTATAATCATAATAATATTTTTTATTATTTGTAAACTTGAATAAGATTTATTTCCCATTATAAGTTTCTATTAGATTCATAAATGCATATCTAACTGTCAAACTATTTCACTACCTTTAAGCTATACTGTACCAGCTGGAGTTTCTAGTACAACTACATTTCTGGCCTTGTTATTTAATCCATCAAATCTAGTTATTATATTAGAGGCTCCTAAACACTTATTGTTTAATAATTCTTGAATCGTAACAAAATCTTTCATGTTTTTCCTTTTAATTAATTTTATTTTCCGAAATTATCTCACATTATGTTAGAGTAGTGTATTAAATTTAAAACACCCTCTTAAAAATATTTTTAAGAGGGTGTTTCTGTAAGTCATCTAAAACAAATTTTCATTATTTATTACATACTTAGGACATTTTACTCTTAGTGTAAAAACTCCATTTACAACTTGAGAAATTTGAATGTCGCAAGTAGCACTTAGTAATCTATAAGCATCTTGAAAGTCTAAATTTAATTTCTCTTCCAATATTTCTACCATTTCTGCAACAGCTGTTTTAATAGCTTCATCTATCGTATCTCTAGTTGCTATTGTATATATACAATCATCTCTCTCAACTTTAGGCATATTTATCGTTCTATTTTTTATTAATTCAACTTTTAGTTTTACTCGTCCTGCAGTCTCTAGGCCAACTCCACTTAACTCTCCATCTCCCATACAAGCATGAAGATCTGCAACTGATAAGTTAGCTCCATCTTGAAATATAGGTAAATAAACTGTAGACCCTATAGTAATTATCTTGGTGTCCATATTTCCGCCATGATCACCTGGCTTTGCGCAGTGTATAGGATCATTTTTTGGAGATACACCTATAACTCCAATCATTGGTGTTAATGGTAGAATAATATTTTTAGAAAAATAGGCCTTATTGTCTTTAATCGGTATTATTTTTGTGTCAGCTTCTGAAATCTTATCACCTAATACTCCAAGTCCAGGAGAAGTTACCATAACACCGTGATTATCAAATTCAATATCTAAAATTTCCACCTTTAAAATATCATTTGTAGTTGCACCTTCTATAGCTATAGGACCTACTGCAGCATCCATTATTGAAATATCAATGTTTGGCCTAAGATCATGCTCTGTTTTTATTTGTCCACTATAACAGTCATCTGTTTCAACCCAAAAAGTTTCTCCATCTTTAACAAAATAAACAGGCTTATCATCAGGTGAAAAATGATAAATTACATTATTTTTACTTAAAATTTGCATAAATTTACCTCACTTTACCAGCCTACAGGAAGTAATCCTAGCATACTTAAGATTGCATATATTGCTCCTGCACAAAATATTACTATTAATAAAATTTGCACAATATTACTAGCAATCCATCCACATGTCCATTCAGGTTCTTTATCACCATTTTTTCTAGCTCCTCTAATCATAAGTACAGGCACTATTGACATTATAATTCCACCAAATGTACCTGCTAAAAATATAGCATCAACAAAACTTACAGTGTTGGAATAAGCTAAATAAAATGATGGGACGACTATTATTGCTATAATTAAAATTCTAGTTTTTATATCACTGTCGTCTTTAAATTTAAATTTATCAATTATATTAGATACAAAACTTCCTGCAACTGCCCAATAAGAAGTCATCATTGCAAAAAGCGCAAAAATATTCCCTATAAATAGGGCCCAATCTCCAAGTACTCTACCCCAAGCAATTGTTGCTACTTCTGTAACATTTTCTGGACCAGCTAAAGCCAAAACAGCAAGTGGAACAGCACTAAGCATTATAAAAGTTATAACCATACCTGTTATAATTGACGGAGCTAGCTCTTTTGGTCTATCCTTTAAACCTCTAGCAAGTTCAGGTACAGAATACTGTGCGATGTAACAGAATAAAGCAACGTTAAAAACTGGTACTGCATTTCTCCAACTAGTATAGATAACGTTATTAATTTCAGCTTTACCCGATAGGAATGACGCTAAAACTATCACGATAAGTAACACTATCATACCAAAACTAACTACTTTTTCTCCAACACCTGTAGCTTTTAATCCTAAATAAACAACTATAACTGCTGGAATTGTAAATAAGATACTGCCTAAATGTAATGAAATACCAAATAATTCATTTAATATCGCTCCGCTTCCAGCCGTATAGGAAATTAAACATCCTATTGCATTTGCAGCGACTGAAAAAAATATAGCCCATGAACCTACTGATCCTACATATTTTTCTGCTAAACCTGGAAGTTGCATATTTTTTTCAGTTCTTAGTGTGGACTCAGCCACATACAACATTGAACAAGTTGTAAAGAATCCGGCAATTATTAGCCACATTACTAATATTGGCCAACCAGCTAATCTAGCAGAATAAGCAAGTCCTAATACTCCAGCTCCTATATTAGCTCCTACTATAGTCATTGAAGCTTCCCAAAATGTTAGCTTATGCGTTTTTAACGCTTGAATATTTTCATTTCTTTTATTATCCATTTTTAAACCCTCCTGAAAAATTTATAATTTTTTTAATTATCAATTACAGAAACATTGGTATCACTCCCTAAAATCTAATATTTCAAATAAAGTTTTCTATTTTTAGTATATCAAATTTAAAAAGTTTTTAAAATGCTTTTTTAAAAATTGTCTTTGTTAAAAGTCACAAATATTTTACGTAATTTTTGCTTAATGTCATAATTCTTTTACAATTTCTTCTTTTGCTCTTGAATTTTATAAATAACTATGGTATTATAAAGTTCCTGTGGTGGTATCGCCAAGTGGTAAGGCACAGGTCTGCAACACCTTTACCGCCAGTTCAAATCTGGCTACCACCTCCATTAGCAGCTTGAAAGATAGCTGCTTTTTTTATACAATAAATTAGGTGATTAAATGATTAAGGGAATAATTTTAGATTTAGACGGCCTTATTTCAGATACAGAAAGGCTGCACATGAAAAGTTTTCAAAAGGCCTTTAGAGAAAAAGGCATGGAGATTTCTGACGACTTTTATAAAAAGCACTGGATCCAAATTGGTTACGGAACTGAAGATGTTTTAAAAATCCTAGGATCAGACCTAGAAGCTGATGATATTAGGGCAATTAAAAATATTCACTATGAAGAATATCTCCACTCTGACCTTCAGCCAATGCCTTACATTTATGACTTTGTCAAATATTTTTATGGCAGGGTTCCTATGGCAGTTGCATCTGCATCAAAGGGCTTTGATGTTGAATTTATTTTAAAGGCCTTGGACCTAGACCAGTATATGGAATTTTTTCTAGCAGCTGATGACGTTAAAAAGAGAAAACCTGATCCAGAAGTTTGGCTGCTGGCTGCAAAAAAATTAGGCTTAAAGCCATCTGAATGTATAACTTTAGAAGATGCAGAAAAAGGTGTTATCGCTTCAGCCTTGGGAGGAATAAAATGCATAGCCATTCCAACTCCTTATACAGCTGACAATGATTTTTCTAAGGCAACTTATATAGTAAAAAATCTTAAAGAGGCCATCCCAATAATTGATGACCTTATTAAAGCCTAGACCTTGAAAAACTTTTTTATTAGGTCTATAATAAATTTATAAATAAATATAGTCCAGGGGAGCAAGTGCTGAGAGGAGACTTTGGTCTCGACCCTTAGAAGCTGATGCGGATAATGCCGTCGGAGCGAAGTCACTAATTTTTTTCTTAACTACTTGCACTTGTGCTGGTAGTTTTTTTGTTTGCCTGGCAAGGAGGAAATAATGAAAAATAATTCAACAAGAAAAATGGTAATGGCAGGACTAATGATTGCCCTATCAACAGTTTTATCTTATGTAAAAGTTTTTAGGATGCCTCAAGGCGGATCTATAACTGCAGGTGCCATGGTGCCAATAATTTTATTTGCAATACTTTACGGCCTTAAAGACGGATTTTTCGCAGCCTGTATTTACGGAGTTATTCAATTTATGTTAGGCGGCTTTGTCCTTCATCCTGCATCAATTATTTTAGACTATGTTCTAGGATATGGAATGATGGGACTAGCAGGAATCTTCCACACAGAGACTAAGGATTTAAAAAGAGCCTTACTTGGCGGTTTAGTCGGCGGATTTATGAGATTTGTAATGTTAGTACTATCAGGAGTTATAGTTTGGGGATCTTATGCCCCAGAAGGCATGAACGTCTGGAGATATTCAATAGGCTACAACGCAACTTATATGATTCCAGAAATAATTTTAACAGTAGTACTAATTGCCATTGTCTACAACAAGGTATTTGATACAGTAAACAAATAAGATCAAAAAAATAAAGACTTAGGAGGTCAATTTCCTCTTAAGTCTTTTTTGTGTTTATTTTTCTTCTATCCAAGCAGCCCACGTCTTTTCATCTACTCCAACTGTAGCTCTTTGTTTATTTCTAACAATAGGCAGTTTTAAAAGCTGTTGGCTGTCTAAAAGTTTTTCAAATTTAGTTTCATCTGGAGAATACTTAATAAGTGCCAGGGCGTTTTTGTCCTTGGCCTTAGGGTCAATTATTTTGTCAAGATCTCCTAAAGCATTAACTACGCTAGTTAGCTCTCCCTTGGACATTGGTTTTTCTTTTATATTTATTACTTGAACTTTTATATTTCTCTCTTTAAAAAATCTCTCAGCCTTTTTTGTATCAAAAGACTTGGTCGATCCGAAAATTTGTATATTCATTGGGCCTCCTTTAGTGGATTGGTCCTATTTTATTGAAAGGATAGTATCTAAAAACTCCCCTGCCGTCAACAGTATTAATTGGAATTTCTCCAAAATACCTAGAGTCAATGGACTTGTTGACCTGCCTGTTGTCTCCAAGGACAAAGAGCTTGTCTTCGCCTACCTTCCAAGAACTTTCTTCTTGGATAAAGGTATAGATGCCATCTTCAATATAATACTCTTCTAATTTTTTTCCATTTACATAGACGTAGCCATCTTCGATTCTAACTTCGTCACCTTCAACTCCAATAACTCTTTTAATATATTCCTTGCTAGGTTCAATTGGAGATTGAAAAACAATTACATCTCCCCTAGCAGGATTCTTAAAAAAATACTGAATCTTTAATGTGATTAACCTGTCTCCATGTTCTAAGGTTGGGTTCATAGACGGTCCATCAATTTGTACAGTATTAAAAATAAAGGTCTTAATAAAAAATGCCAAAACAATAGCAGAAACTAAAACCATTATCCAAGATCCAATTTCATGCATAAGATTAAATTCTTTTTTATCCATAACTTACCTGTCTTTCAAAAATTTTTAACAACTTCTATTATACAACATAAATATTTATAATGTAAGGTGCAATTAGATTTTTGGCTAAGTGAGAGGAAATATGACGTGATAAAGGGGACACACCTGAAGGAATGTCCCCGAAAGTGTGCAGGGGACTGTCCCTTTGGTCCTGTCCCCGGTAAAGCCACAAAGTTTTATAAATGAGGAAACACCTGACGGCAGTCAGATTCTACCCAGTCGGTGATAACGTGAGAAAGGGGGACACATCTGAAGGAATATCCCCAAATATTAAACAAAAATAATAGGGTCAGTCCACAAGGGACAGACCCATACATAATCTTAATTTATTCTCTTTGCTGCAATAATAAATCTTCCGTCTTCTGTATGGTAGGAACAAGTTGAGAGAATTAAAATTTGTTCCCTGTCCCTTGGCCCTTCAGCTGCAATTAGAGAATTGGCTGTCAAATAATTTACTAAATCTTCGTAATCGTAATCTTCTAAGTCACCTGAATATTCATAGTAGGCCAGGTCGTTTTCAACTGGAACCTTGACCTTTAAACTTGCAAAGACTTCATAAGTTCTCTCTTCATTAATAGTCGTAAAAGAAAATCTCTTGTGGTCTTCAAAAAATTCTTGGTCCTTGTAGGAGTCAAGCTGAGAAAACATTGTGCCGTTAGACATATTGTGGGCATAAATTATAAACATATCAGAATCCACGTCGCCGTTTACTCCAACAAAAGGAGTTCCACTTAAAGAATATTCTTTATCAAAGCCCCTTCTCATATAAAATCTAGGCTGGTCTTGCGTGATCATAACAGGATAGTCAATGGCAGTACCTTCAATTTTTAACCACCCGCAAAAATCAGGATTGGTCTCTTTAAGAACTTTATATTTTGTAAAGTCAGGTTTTGGATCTTCCTTAGTTTCTACTTCAACCTCTACTTTTATTGGTTTTGATTTCGGTTTATCTTTTGTGATCTCTACTGTCTGCCTTAGGTTTTCAAAGGCTTCTTCTTCTTTTATTCCCTTGTATCTAATGCTTATAAATTTTGATAGCGACCCAATAAGGCCAAGGGCAAATATTATTATTAAGACTTTTAGTAGTTTTGATTTTTTCTTCATTATATCTCCTATGTAAATGAGAACTAGACTAGCTAGTTCTCATTAAAAATTATTCTTTTTCAAAATACTTTTTAAGTGCTACTAATAAGCCTGCTAAAGAGAAGCCTGATAAACCTAACCAAAGTCCTTGTTTTGTTTCGTCTCCAGTTTTTGGAATTAAATCTGAATCTCTATAAGCTGAGTCTTCTCTAGTTTCTTCTGGACTGCTTACTTGATCATTTGTTTCTTCGTTTACAGGGTCTTTAGTTGGTTCTTCTCTTTCAGGTGTTCCTGGTTCAAATGGTTTTTCTTCACCTGGTTTACCTGGCTCTTCTGTACCTGGAGTTCCTGGTTCTTCATTTCCTGGAGTTATTGGCCTAATTGGATTAGGGCTCCAAGGTATTATTGGCCTATCATCTCCTGGTCTTGGATATTCAGGTCTGTCTGGTCTGTCAGGTCTTCCTGGTATCGGTGGATAATATGGATCTTCTGGATCCTTTGGATCTGGTTTATCTACGCCGCCTGGATTTCCTGGATCTTTTGGATCTTCAGGATCAGTCGGATCTGTTGGATCTGTTGGATCTGTTGGATCTGTCGGATCTACTGGTGGGATTTCGCAGACATTCTTAGTTCCAACTTTTATAATCTTCTTAACTGGTTCCTTGATTATATTTTCTTCCCTAGAAACTTCCTTGCTGTTTTCAATATTTATAGTAGTTTCTTTCTTACCTAGTTCACCTTCTTGAACAACTTCAGTTTTGCCAGCTTCCATTTCTGGATCTTCTATAATTTCAACTTCAAAAGGAATATCGCTTTTAACTTTTACTTCTCCCTCAGTCTTAGATCCATATTCTACAATCTTATTCTTAGGCTCAACTCTTTCTTCTTTGACTTCAAGTTTGCCAGTTTCCTTGTTAAAGGTAACGGTGTATTTTACATATCCTTCAGAGCCTTCTTCGATAACTTTTAATTCTCCAGGTTTTAGTTGTGGATTGTATCTATATTCTGTATCGTGACCAAGTTCAACTTCTCTTTCAACTGGCTTAACACCAATTCTAACTACCCTATCTTCCTTTTCTTCAATAGTTTCAATAGTTTTTGTTGGATCGCCAACTGGTTGGCTATCTTTAATTTCTTGTGTGATAGTAACTTTTTCCTTGCCTATTTTACCTTCTTGTTCAATTTCTTGGAAGCCAGCATCAAGGTTTTCGTCATAAATTATCTTAGTTTCAAAAGGAATTTCCCTTTCAATAGTTTCAGTAACTTCACCTTCAGTTGGTTTTTTACCTACTTTAACAATTCTCTTAACTGGTTCCTTTGTTCTTACAGGGTCGCCTTCTTCTGATTTAACAACCTCTCCATTTTCTATAGTGTGAGTTACTGTCACTTCTTCTTCGCCAGGTTCTCCTTCTTGTACAACAACTGTTTTGCCTGGCTCCAAAGTTTCATCTACAATATATTCTATTTCAAATGGAATAGGCTTGGTCTTCTTAGTTTCGAAAGTTCCAGTAAAGTCATCATCACCAACTAAAATTATTGCTTTCTTAGGTTCTCTAGTTGTCTTAAATTCAGATATTTCTGTAACCTGAGAATTAACTATAGTTATAGTTCTTTCCTTTAGACCATATTCACCTGTTTGTTGAACGCCATCAATTTCATCATACTTCCATTCGCCTTTTTTAAGTGAAGGGTCTTTTCTAACTTCTACTTCAAATGGAATAGTTTCTGTTTCATTGTATTGGCCAGTAGTATTAGAACCAACTTCAATAACTCTAGTTACTGGTTCTTTAGTTGTTTTATATTCTCCAACAACTAAGTCGCCTTTTTCACCGTTAGTATATTTTTGAGTAACAGTTCTTTCTTTAGAACCACTTTCACCTGGTGTAATTTCTTTTATTTCATTTGGTGCAAGATTTGGATTGATTTTTACAATAGTATCAAATGGAATTACTTCCTTGTCAACATACTCAAATTCTCCAGTGAAATCTTCATCGCCAACTTCAATTATTTCTTTTATTGGCTCTTTGGTTCTTTCTGGACCTGTTGTTTTTGTAACCTTAGAGTTTTCTATGGTAATAGTATATTTTTCTTCTCCTGGCTCACCCTTTTGAACAACCTTGTGTTCGCCTTTTTTAAGTTTAGGGTTTACTATCACTTCAACTTCGTAAGGAATCTTGTTGGTGTATTCGTGAGTTCCTTCAGTTGGTTTTTTACCTACTTTAATAATTTTCTTAACTGGCTCTTTTGTAATCTTATAGTCTCCAACTTCGGTGTTTGTAACCTCACTATTTTCAATTGTAATAGTTGTAGTTCTGGTTTTTTCTCCTGGAACACCTTCTTGGGTTACTTTTTGTTCGCCTGGGGCTAGGCTGTCATCAAATTGGATTTCAACTTCAAATGGAACTTCAGCTTTTTCTTCGATTGTGTGAGTTCCCTCAGTTTTTCCTGGACCAACTTTTACAATTCTCTTTTCTGGCTGTTTAGTAATTATTGGTGTACCTTCTTCTGACTTAGTAACTTCGCCATTTACGATAGTGTGAGTTACTGTAGTTTCTTCTTCACCAAGAGAGCCTTCTTGTTCTACTACTACTTGACCTGGTTCTAATGAATTATCAACCTTATATTCTGTTTCAAATTCGATAGCCTTAGTTTTCTTAGTTTCAAGGGTTCCTGTGAAGTCTTTCTTACCAACTCTAATTACGGCATTCACTGGGTCTGTAGTTTCAACTTCTGGTTTTCCAACTATTTCAGAGTTTTTAATAGTCCAAGTTGTCTTTCTTGTTCCTTCAGTTCCAGGTACATCTATAACATATTCGCCTGATTTTAGATTTGGATCGTAAGAAATTTCATACTTAAACGGAATTTTTTCTTCGTGAACAACTTTACCTTCAGTGTTTGCGCCTACTTTAATAATTTTCTTTTGTGGTGCTTTTGTTTCAGTAAATTCTCCTACTTGAGTATTTATAACATTACCATCTTGGATTGTGATAGTTGTAGTTCTAGTTTTTTCTCCAGGTATTCCTTCTTGAGTTACTTTTTGTTCACCTGGTGCTAGGCTGTCGTCAAATTCTATTTCAACTTCATAAGGAACTTCAACTTTTTCTTCAATCTTGTGTTCTCCGTCATTTGTGCCTTCACCAACGTGAATTAGACGTTCTTGAGGTTCTTCTAATATTTTTTCTGTTGTCTTACTTTCATCAATTTGAGAGTCTTTGATAACATAAGTTACTTCTTTAGAACCTAGCTTACCTTCAGTGATAACTTTGATTTCACCTTTTGCAAGCTTAGGATCTTTTTCTACCTTAGTCTCAAAAGGAATTTCTTGAGTTTTTGTATAAGTTCCATCTGTACCTGATGCAACAAATTGTACTTCTGTTTGTTTTGTTCCAGCCTCAACAATATTGCCCTCTTCATCTTCTTCATAATAGTGGGCTGTTACTGGGACATTTAGTAGGGCACCGTCAATGGTCTTGCCTTCTTCAGCATTTGGTACTGTAGCTGTGACTGTGCCTGTCTTTTCATCTATAGTTACATTCCAAACGTTGCCCTTATCATCTGTGTAAGTTGGTGAATCAAGGGTAAACTTGCCTGGTCTTCTATTGTACCTATCTTCTTCGTTTAAGATAACATCTGAAGAAAGCTCATCTCCTTCTTTACCTGCTTTTGCATTGTAACGAGGAGTCATATTTGCCTTTTCTTCTATTACGAAATAGGCATTGACTTCTTCAGTTATATCTTCGCCTGGTTTTTGTTCATCTACATAATGAGCAATTACAGGTACTGTAAGCTTTTCTCCACCATCAAAGTCTTTTGGGGTAACTGGCTGAGCTGTAACTTGACCCGTTTTTTCATCAAGGGTTACAATCCATTTGTTTCCCTTATCATCAGTAGCTATTTTGTTGCCTTCTTCATCAGTTTCTAGAGTGTCTGGAAGAGTAAATCTACTTGGTGGAATTCTCTTTCCATCTTCAGTCCATGTAGCTGGTGATGTTTGCTTATTGAAAGGGAAGTTAACTTGAGCATCATATTCTGGTTTTATATAGGTTGACTCTTGAACAACAAAATGGAACCAGTGAGTATCTGTAGATCCATTTGTATAGGTATATTTTACGGCTACAGCCACAAAGTCTCCTGCCTTGGCTGATGCTGGGGGAGTGATAGTAAATTTAGAAATATCATGTTCGTCAACATCTATCTTCCATTGGTCTTCTGGTGCTTTGCCTTTATTTTCTTTTTCAATAAAATCTAGTATTAACTCTCCGGAAGCTTCTCCCCTGCTTTCTGCACCATTCATATCTGCAGCTGACTTGTCAGTTTCACCAGGATTAGCTGGTGGTACAATTTTAACTTCAAAAGGCTCTTCTGGTTTTACAGCTGATGAAGTTACCTTTGTAGTATCATCACCGTTTCCATCTTCAAACCTTTGGTCATAGTACATAGTGTCGTCAAGGTTAATCTTGAATTCACCTACTATGTTGTAGTGGTCATAGCGAGGGATACCTTGTTTGTCTATTGTTACAGATTGGCCCTTGTGGTTGATGGTTTCAGTACCAGCACCTGTTTCCGTATATGTTCCATAATTATCTCCAGCAATCGATTCAAACTCCGCTTTAGTCCTTGGACGAGCAAAGAATTTTACATCCAAACTTTGAATGTTCTTGTATCCAGCTTTGCTAAAGATAGATTCTTCATTGATTACAGTCTTGCCATTGGCGTCTTTCTTTAGAGCACCCTCTGGCATTTTAACTACAACCATATCATTTTTATCGATATAGGCTTCTGCACCTGGGACAACTTCTCCTGATACCGGATGGTAGACTTGACCTACTAGTCTTTCTCTTGCATTGTCGTCAAGGTTTTCTACCTTTATGCCAGTTTCTATAATTTGACCTTGGACAAATTCTTTTTTGTCATAATCTCCATTTAGGTATATGAGGTCAAGCATATCATTTTCATTTGGCCATGGATTAACTGTAAAGCTATATAAAGCATTACTTCCTTGAGTAGCTCTCAGTCCATTAGGATTATCTTTTGTGTAGTTACCTTCCCAAACCATAGTTGTGTTTGTAATATCTTTATTGTTGATATGCTCTAAATCTTCTATAGTATTAAGAGCACTCAAATTCATTTGGCGTCCGGCAGGAGTAATTTCAAGAACTGTATTAGCCTTATAATTAGGTGCTTTAAATCCATCTCCAAGACTGCCTTCTTCTGGTGATTTTGCAGAAATAGTTACAGGATCTAGTAAATTCTTCAAAAGACCAGAGTTACTAAACCCAAAACTAGTATAGGTTCTTTGACCTTTTTCTTTGTCAAATTCAATCTCAAAACCATATTTAGTTTTCGATTCAGCAGTTGCAGATGGTTCTAAGGTATTGTAGCGATAACCATCTATAAACCTATCCATTTCAGTAGTAGGAGTATATCCGACATATGGACCATTTCCTCTTTCTATTTGGGTATCCTTATAGAATCCTACGTTTCTCTCATCTTTTAAATAGTTCGGATCAGTTGCCATTTGAGGTGCTTTTTGAATTCCAAAATTTGTATCTCCAAACATTTCTAATCCATTGGCTAATATGTTTGCTTTTTGTAGGTTAAAGCTACTAGTATTTAATCTTGGACTAGGTGTGCTAGTAGGTCTATTTATTCTAGGTCTGGATGCCATTGCCCTTCTTCTAGCTGAAGCTTGGGTTCTGTTTATTTCCTTGCTTTCCATTGAAGAATTTTTTGTTTCTTCTACTTCTTTTGCTTCTTTGATAATTGCTTCTTGGTTATTAATTATACTTGGTTGACTTTCATAAGTCTTTTTAGCTTGAGCTGCTTCTGCTTCTCTATTAAAAATACTTATTTCTCTTTCTGAAGTTTTTTCAGCTTCTTCTCTTTGGTCGCTAGGGGTTTGGAATATGGATATGCTTTCTCGTTCTGTGCTTTCAACGATAGCAGTTGGTTCTGCCATGTTTGTTGCGTGAACTGGGCTTGCAGATCCTAGTAGTCCTACTCCTGCTACTAGTGATGCTCCTAATAGAATCTTTTTAATGTATTCATTAGAATAAGGAGCTCTTACTTTGATTTTTTCTTTTGGTATTTGGTTCATTTTTTTACTCCTAACTTTTAAAGTTTTCACTTTATACTTATTATATTCCGTTTAATTATTGTATGCGTATTATAACACTAATGATTCTAATTATAAAGTTTTTTCTATTCTTTCATCAATTTTACACATTAGTGTTTGCAAGGTTTGTAAAGTTATCGTTTTTATTTTAGTCTTGGTTGTTTTATATATTTTTTACTTACGTTTTTAATTTTATTTCTAAAGTGGGATTTGTCATCTTCTTGACAACTAATATTTATTCGCATATAATATAACAAATTACTTAGAACGATTTTAAATTTAAACTGATAGGAGGGAAATTAATGACAAGTTTCGATACTTATGGAAAATTTTTAGAAGACAGGGACATTCGCCCTTCTTCTCAAAGAATTTTAATGTTAAAGTACTTAGAAGAAAATCACATTCATCCTACAGCAGATAAAATTTATATTGATTTATCAAAAAACCTGCCTACGATTTCTAAGGCAACTGTTTATAATAATCTAAAGTTGTTTTTAAACAGGGGAATTATTAAGGAAATTAATTTTGATAATTCTGAAATCCACTACGATATGATTTTAGAAGACCATGCGCATTTTATTTGTAAGGCCTGCGGAAAAATTGAGGACCTGGCTATTAGGGCTTTGGACCTTGATACATCAACACTTGCTGATTGTGCTGTTGATAGCAAGGATATTTATTTAAAGGGCCTGTGTAAGGATTGTTTAGAGGAAGAAAAACTTAAAAAAAATTAGAAGCCTAGGTGCTTCTTTTTTTTGGGAATTTTTTAAAGAGGATTTACAATGAAAAGAGATTTTAATAAGAAGGTTTTAATTGCAATGTCTGGTGGCGTTGATTCTTCTGTTGCTGCCCTTTTAATGGTAAAAGAAGGCTACGAAGTTGCTGGCGTCACCCTTAGACTTTTTGATAAAAAAGACGAATCTAATAAGGCCTGTGGAACAAGTAAGGACCAAGAAGATGCAAAAAAAGTTGCAGCAACCCTTGGCTTTCCCCACTATCTTTTAGACTATCGCGAAGATTTTGTGGACAAGGTTATAAATAAATTTGGAAAAATTTATGAAGAAGGCAGAACTCCAAATCCATGTGTTGAGTGCAACCGCTATATAAAATTTTCAAAGCTCATTGACCTAGCAGACGAACTTGGTTTTGATAAAATTGCAACTGGCCACTACGCAAGAATTGAATACGATGAGACCAAGGACAGGTATCTTTTGAGAAAGTCAGCTGATCCTAGAAAGGACCAAACCTATGTCCTTTACAGCCTAAAACAAGACCAACTTAGTCGTGTTCTCTTTCCAATGGAAGGACTTAGTAAAGACGAGGCCAGAGACCTTGCAGAAGACGGCCACTTAGATGTCGCCCACAAAAAGGACTCGCAAGATATTTGTTTTATTCCTGACGGCGACTACGAAAAGTTCTTAAGAGAAGAGCTTAATATAAATCCAGGTCCAGGAAAATTTGTAGACAAGGATGGAAAAATTCTCGGCGACCACAAGGGCCACACCCACTACACCATTGGCCAAAGAAAGGGCCTAGGAATCGCCCTTGGAAAGCCTGCCTATGTTGTTGCCATTGATCCTAAGAAAAATTTAGTTGTTCTTGGAGAGGAATCAGACCTTTATTCTAGTGAAGCAATTGTATCTGATGTAAACTTTATCTACATGGAAAGTCTTGACGGTCCAATGGATGTCAAAGTAAAAACCAGATATTCCCAATCGGCAACTGACGCAGTTATTTCTCCTCTTGATGATGGCAGGGTAAAAATTTCCTTTAAAGAAAAAGTAAGAGCCATCACCCCAGGCCAGGCAGCAGTTTTCTATTTAGATGATTATGTTGTCGGCGGAGGGACTTTAGAGTCTGCAAAATAAATGTATTTGAAAAATGAGACGAAGTTAAGTATCGTCTCATTTTTTTGATATTAAAAAAACGGGGACGTTCCTTTAGGTTCGTCCCCATTAACAAAAATCTCCATCTTGCCCTTTCCTCTATTATTATATTATAATAAATAAAAGACGAAAACAGCGAGGTGACTAAATGAAAAAAGATGAAGAATTGTTAAGCAAAAAAAGATCAATTGAACTTTGGGACAAAAATATAATCAATAACTTTGAAGTTGGAACATTTAAAGGACTTTGTGACATTCACGCCTATCTTTTCCAAGACATCTTTCCCTTTGCTGGCAAAATCCGAGATGTCAACCTAGCCAAGGGCAACTTTCGCTTTGCCCCAACCTTATTTTTAAAAGACAACTTGAGAATAATTGAAGCTATGCCAGAAGAAAACTTTGATCAAATTGTAGAAAAGTATGTTGAAATGAACATAGCCCATCCCTTTAGAGAAGGCAATGGCAGGGCAACTAGGTTGTGGTTGGACCAAATTTTAAAAGCCAGGCTTGGTCGATGTATTGACTGGGCGAAAGTAAATAAGTATGACTACCTGTCAGCAATGGAAAGGTCGCCTGTAAATTCTTTAGAGCTAAAGCATTTGTTAAAGGCTGCCTTGACAGATGAAATAAAATCTAGACAAGTTTACCTAAGAGGCATTCAACAATCTTACTATTATGAGTCTATGGAAGACTACGATATTAATAACTTATAAAATTTAAACCAAGGATTTTGCCTTGGTTTTTTTGTATTAAGGCTTCGCCAATTAAATAATTTGTTTCTGATCTTAGTTCTTTTTAGTAAATAAAAATATTTGAGCTAGCTCTGCTTCGCCAAATTCAAAAGTCATTGTGACGCTTAGTCTTTCTCATTGATTAAATGAGTTGCCACCTCAGGAGGAGACTAAGGGAGCTGGCAGTCAGATTCTAGCCAATCAGCCTTTCCTACGGTCGGCTTCTTGGGAATCTTTTGCATAAGACCTGTTAGCCAAATCAAAGATTTGGACTAGGGCTTTAATTCTCCCTCATCGCCTCCTCCCGAGACCCTCCTCCCCTTTCACCCTAAACTGTTCCTGCGGAAGGCTGCTTCGCCATTGGCAATAGTTGTTTATGAAAAGAACTTAATTTCTTAACTTACGAGTTGTGGTCAATGTTTTTAATAAATCTAAATTAAGAAAAAATTCTCAATCAAATATCGCTTCCCACATTTCGTCGTAGGTGTAGACTTTTAGGTCTGGGTTTATTTGTACTTTAATTGTTTGTGGTTTTTCGTCTTTGATTTCAAGTGTTTTGTCCCTGCCTAGGTTTTCTAAGGCTTGGGGATTTACTATTATTGGTCCGTTTTTCATTTTCGCCTCCTAGTTTGTAGTCTTAGTTTACTGGAGGCTTGTTAGTTTTTCTTTGGGTCTTTGTTAAGATGAGGTTAAGTTTTTTTTGCAAGTGAATTATGTCAATTGAAAAGGGGACGCACATAAATGGCAGTCAGATTCTAGCCAATCGACTCTCGCCTTGGTGTTAAGATGGTGAAGGGGGACAGACCACAAGGGTCAGTCCCCACGTTGTGTGGAGCGAAGGGAGAATTTTGGACTAGGGCTTCGAATGTCCCCGAAATTTTGAAAAACGTGGACACAGCTAAAGCAATGTCCCCTTTCCCTAAAGGAACGTCCCAAAAATTAAATGTCCCCTTTTCTCTATTCAATTTTTATTTTTTTATTATTGTTCCTGTTTTGCCTTGGAGCCCGGCTGCTGCTTTTTCTAAGGATGTGATTAGGGCTTGTCTGCCTTCTTTAGTTTCTGCAAAGCTAATAGCAGCTTGGACTTTTGGTAGCATTGAGCCTGGAGCGAAGTGGCCTTCTTCTATATAGACCTTGGCTTGATCAATTGTAATTTCATCTAACCATTTTTCGTTTTCCTCACCAAAATTTATGGCGACTTGGTCAACTGCTGTTAAAATTATTAAAGTATCAGCGTCTACAAGTTCTGCAATTTTTGCTGAGGTAAAGTCCTTGTCAATTACTGCTGGAACTCCTATGAGCCTGCCGTCTTCTTCTACAACTGGAATGCCTCCGCCGCCTCCTGCTACAACAATACAATCATTGTCGTAAAGGAGTTTTATGGCGGACTTTTCAACAATATCTACAGGTCTTGGTGATGGAACTACTCGCCTGTAGCCTCTGCCTGCATCTTCTTTAAAGACAAAACCGTCTTTTTCCATGGCCTTGGCTTCTTCTTCACTATAGAAGGACCCAATTGGTTTTGTTGGATTTTCAAAGGCTGGATCTTTTTTATCTACTAGAACTTGGCTGACTATTGTTGCAACCATTTTTTCTAGTTTTCTATTTTTAAGTTCATTCTCTATGGCGTTTTGCAAATGGTAGCCAATGTATCCCTGGCTCATTGCTCCACATTCTGGAAAGGGCATAGCTGGAGTTTTTGCTTCAGATTTTGCTGCTGTATCAAAGCTTAAGTTTATCATTCCAACTTGGGGGCCGTTGCCGTGGGATATTATTATTTTGTTGCCTGCTTCAACTAGGTCAACTATTGATTTTGCAGTTGTCTTTACTGCGTCTTTTTGCTCCTCCGGAGTTGAGCCTAAGGCGTTTCCTCCTAGGGCTAGTACAATTTTCTTCATATATTATTTTCCTCTTCTTATGAATTTAAGGCTCTGTCAACATTTCTAATAAAGTCTTGGGAGTTGGTTACCATTGTTACTGCAGTAACTGTTCCCCTGTCAGAAAGTTTGTTGACGGCAAATTCTTGGATGTCAATTGTGTACATATAAACTGGTCTTACTAGGCCATCAAATTCGTTGTAAGATGGAGTCATATTTCCTGTTGCTATTGTAAATAGTATTGCTGACATCATTATCATTGTCGATGTTTTTCTTGAGTGCTTTCTCATTTCGTTTTGGGCATCGTAGACGTTGTTATAGGTTTCTGGTAGCGAAAGTCTGTCTCTAATTGTGCCTCCCATTACTATTGGCACGTCCATTTCTATACAGGCTTTTACAAAACCGTCTTTAACCATGCCAGATTCTACTAGGGCCTTAGTTGAGCCGTACTTTCTTGCTAGGTTTATTGTGGCATAAAGATTTCTAGTTGTGTTTTGTTCCTTATCAAAAACCTTTTGGCCCCAAGCTGTGTTAAAGATTCCCCTTTCAAGGTCAAAGGCTGCAGTTTCTGTTCCGCAAAAAATCGCTTGGACATAGCCTTCGCGAATTAATCTTTCTAGAGCCAATCTTGAATCCCTGTCTAAGGTAAGAGCTGCTCCAATAACTAAGGTTACATAACCATTGTTTGCTTTTTCGTGTTTTAAAACTTCGTATAAGTTGTCATAGTCAACTGAGTAGGCAGTTTCTCTAGACCTTCCTTCTCTAAAGGCAAAGGTGTTTGCTTCTTCCTCTTCTTCTAAGAAGCCTTTTGTCCAGACGAAAATCCCTTCTGATCCGTCTTCTGTTCTTCCAATGGCAACCTTGTCGCCTTTTTTTAGATTTCTAAATTCAACTATGTCTACAGATTCTTCTCCTTCTTTGTCGTTTACTACACAAACTGTATCCATTCTAGACTGAGTTGCTAGGACCCACTTGCCGTTAATTTTAAAGTATTCTGGAAATACTGAAAGGGCGTGGTAGTTTCTTGGAGAAATTCCATCTTTTTCAACTACTTGAGTTGTAACATTTGGAGCTTTTTTTAAAAATTCTTCTTCAAAGTTTGGATGATGGTATTTTGGCATTTCAAATTTCATTATCTTATTTCTCCTTCCACTGAATTTTTCTTTGCTGGTATATATTCTTTTTCTTCAATTTTATTGGCTGCTTGAAGCTCATTATCTGCTACTTTAATTAAGGCTCTTTCACAGTTTACTACAAAGTCTTGGGCATTAGTTACTATTGGTGTAAAGGCCATATTTTCTCTGGCTGCTGCAATTTTGTTTACTACGTTTTCTGTTATGTCAACTGTGTACATATAAACTGGAGTAATCTTACCGTCTTCTCTCACCCTATAACCTGAGGCCATATTGGCAACTGATGATGAGTGAAGCATGGTTGCAACTGTTATTATTAGTGTGGCCTTGTCTAAGTGTTCTTTAGTTGCTGTTAGACCCTTGTCTATGTCGCCATATACTTCTGGCAGCGGGCCGTCATCACGAACTGATCCACAAAGGACAAAAGGTACGTCCATGTCGTTTAGTGTTTTTATAATTCCGTCTTTTACATGGCCGTCTGCAATAAACTTCTTTATTGAACCAGTAGCCCTAACTTCGTTTAAAAGGTCCAAGTGGTTGTAGTGGCCTAGAGGTACATTTTCTTGGGTGTAAATATTTTGACCAAGGGCAGTATTTAAAAATCCACCTTCAAGGTCGTGGGTACACATGGCATTGCCGCCAAGTAGGCAGTCAATGTAGCCATTTTCTGCTAATTTGTTTAGCGAGTGTCTAGTGTCATAGTCAAAGACAACTGAAGGTCCAAGGACCCAAACTATATAGCCGCCGTTGTCTCTTTCGTATTCCATTAGGTCAAAAAGCTGGTCGTATTTTTCTGAAAATGATGATTCAACTGCACAGCCTTTTTCTGTATAGACAGATGCTGGAAAGCCTTCCTTGTAAAGTAAAATTCCCTGAGATCCATCTCTTTTTTGGCCAAGGACAACTTGGTCTCCAACTTCAAGGTCTCTAAATTCTTTTATTACAACTTCCCCATCTTTTACAACTGCCAGGCAGTTAATTGAGTTGTGATCTGGTAGGTACCACTTGTCTCCCACCTTATAATATGTTGGCATGTGACTGGTTAGATAAAAATCTTCTGGGGCCACTCCCTTAATTTCTACTGCCTCAGTTTTTACATTTGGCATAGTCATGTACTTTTCTTCTTTGAAGTCTGGTGCTTCAAATACAGGTAATTTAAACATATTTCCTCCCCTTTTTATTTTTTTATTACTTGAATTTTTTTATCAAAAGACCCGTGTACTTTTATCAAGTCTTCTGGTCCTGTTTCTATAGTTAAGATAGAAATTTCTGTTAGCAGGTCATCTTCTATAATTTTATTTAATGCTAGACCTGTAGTTTTTTCTGCCAAGGCTTGGGCCACTAAATAATCTTCTAGGTCCTTGTCGTAAGAAAATTCTATATAGGATTTTTTCAAAGACCCTTGGAGGTCTTTTAATTTTATTTGCACAAGCTTTCTTGCATTTTCTTCATTTAATTTGTCTATATAATAAATTAAGTCTAGACTGCGTAAAAAGTCTTTTGGCAAAAGCTCTTCTAATTTTTCTCTGGCTTTTTCTTCTTCTAGGTCTGTACTTAGGCTGAAGATTAAAAAAGCATTTGAAAAGTCTGCGTCTCTACCCTTAGAATCTTTAATTTTTCCGTTTTTTATTATATTTATAATGGTAGAAAAAATATCCTTGTGGGCCTTGTCAATATTTTCAAAGGCTACAACTGAATAAGGATGGATCCTAATATTTTCGCAAAGGGCTCCTCCCATATCAAAACCAACATAGCCTGGCGGGGCTCCTAAAAGTTTTGTCAGCGCCGACTTGTCAGTAAATTCTCCCATATCCATTTTAATTAGAGATGCATCGCCGTCATAAATTTCTCTAGAAACTAGGTCAGAAAAATATGACTTGCCTCCTCCACTTGGGCCTAGAAGCAAAAATGATCCTAGAGGCTTATTCCCTTTAATGACTTTTGCCTTAGACCTAATAAAGGCATCAACTAGGCTATCAACTAGTGGATCCATGGCCACTAATTTTTCTTTTAAATCTTTTCGTAATTTTTCAAAGTAGTCTAAGTTGTAGGCAGTGGTCTTTTGGGGCATGCCTGAAAGAGTTTCAACTATTTCTCTAACTTGGTCAACTGTAACTTGGTTTGCGATTTTATAATAAGGTCCTTGGGTTTCAAGGTCTTTTATTTCCGCCTCTATAGATTTTTTCCCAAGAAGTAAATTGTCTAGTTTTTCATAGTCATCTGCGGCCTTGGCCTTAGCAATTTGTTTGTCTATATCTTCTAGGGCAATTTTTTCTTTTATTAAATCTTCCTGCCTGGTCTTTTCTTTTTTGTAAGCTGATAGTTTTTCTTGATAAAGCTTATTTTTTTCTTCGATGGCCTGGTCTAAATCTTCAAGCCTGTAAGAAGATTTTCCTTCTTCAATTTTTATAAGAGCCTTTTCTGTTTCCAGCTGGGAAATTTGTCTCTTCAAATCGTCAATTTCCTTAGGTGTCTGGTCAGCATACATTCTTAAAAGAGCCGCCGCCTCGTCAATTATGTCTACACAAACGTCTGGAAACTTCCTTTGAGGCAGGTATCTCTTTGCAAGTTTTACAGTTTCAACTAGGGCCTGGTCGGTGATTGTAACCTTGTGGTGGCTTTCGTATTTGGATTTTATCCCTCTGAGAATAGAAAGAGTCGTCTCCTCACTTGGCTCTTCAATTAAAATTTTTTGGAAGCGCCTGTCAAGGGCTGAATCTTTTTCAATGTATTTTTTATATTCGTCAATGGTTGTAGCCCCAATGGTTAAAATTTCTCCCCTAGCAAGCATGGGCTTTAAAATATTTGCCGTATCCATGGTCCCAGATGAAGACCCTGAACCAATAATGTTATGGATTTCATCTACAAAGAGAATGATTTTTCCATTAGAGTCTTTTATTATGTCTAGGACTTCTTGGAGTCTCTCTTCAAAGTCGCCCCTGTACTTGGCTCCTGCAACTAAGGCAGTCATATCTAGGGAAAAGACGATTTTGTTTTGTAAAAGGTCTGGCAGGTCTTTCTTTACAATTCTTTGAACCAAGCCTTCGACTATGGCAGTCTTTCCAACTCCTGCTTCGCCAATTAAAATTGGATTGTTCTTGAGCCTACGAGACAAAATTCTAATTAGGGAATTTAACTCTCTGTCCCTGCCAATAACTGGATCGAGTTTTCCTTCTAAGGCTTCTTTTGTAAGATTTCTGCCGTACTTAGAAAGTTTAGAAAGCGAATCTTTTGAAACTCCTTCTATTAAATCTTTAGTGTAACGATCCATAAGGGCTTCTTCAAAGACTTCGTAGTTTAGGCCATACTTGCCTGCAATTTTACTGGCCTGGTCATCTCCCTTTAAAATCCCTAAGAGAATGTGGCTAGAAGAAACTTTTGAGGCGTACATGGTCCTAGAAATTTCCCCAGAACTTAAAATCATTTTTTGATAGGCCTTAGACAGATAAAGTTTAGTGACTCCCTTAGGCGACTTTAATTTTTTTATAGCCTGGTCAAGGTCGTCTTTAATTAGCTTTAGAGGCAGACCTAAGTCTAAAAGAATTTTAAAAACTTTAGTTCCTTCATCGTCTAAAATCGAATAGAGTATATGCAAATTTGTCAGTTCTAAATTTTCGTTTTTTATAGCCAGGTCTTGGCCTGTTTTTATAAGAAAAGCAGCTTCCTGGGTATAAGTTGTGGTATCCATAATCCTCCTTTAGGCTAGAAGTAAATAGATAAAGTGGGCAGCAACTCCTCCACAAAATCCACCAATGGTGTGAGATAAAATTGCCTTGCCTGTCATTTCTTTGGTGTCAAGGGCATCCATCATTGCAATATGAGTCGAAAGATAACCTGACCAACACATACAAATTGAAGTAAAAACTGCAATGTCATTGCCAAGGGCCTTGCCAGATTTTACCATTTCAGAAACTACAGCTATGGCTGCTCCTGATGAGCCAAGGGCAGTTATAGGAACGGCAATGGCCTCAGCTGATGTAAAACCAAAAAGTGGTTTGATTATAAAAGAAATTTTTTCACCAAGCAGGGGCAAAAGGGCAACACCTTGGTTGGCAGAACCGTCATAGAGGCCGTTAGCTCCATGGCCATTAGTTAGCATAATAACCAAAGTACAAATTAAAAGTACACCTGGAATAATTGAAAGGCCCATGTCTACTCCAACCTTACCTCCGTCTAAAAGCGATTGGATAAACCTAGAGCCGTAAGATCCTTCTCTAACCTTTCTCTTGCCCTCTGGAATAATATCCCCTTCTGTCACTTCAACCATTTCAAGTTCGCCATAATAGGCCTTGGTAGAAAGTAACATCAGTCTAACTGAAACAATTGAGCCGACAATGGCACCAAGTAAACCAACTAAGGCTGCCTTCGGCGCATCAGCTAGGGGTAGGCCAACCATAGTTGTACAGACAATAAGTCCCATGCCAAAGGAAGTTCCAAGGTTAGTTAAAGCTGGCAATTGATACTTTTTAAAATACCTTCTAAAGTTTGAGTCGTGGGCCAGGGCTAAAATCGATGGGTTGTCTGACATAAAACAATTTAAAATTCCCAGAGACGCAGCCCCTGGCAGGTCGTAAATCGGCTTCATAACAACAGAAAGTCCCTTGTTAATAAAGGCGATAACTCCAAATTCTGAAAAAAGTCCTGAAATCCCACCAGCAATTACACAAACTGCCATTAAATAAAAGCAGACGTCCATTAAAAGTTTGTAGGCAGTTAACATAATGGTGTTTATCATATTAGATCCGCCCATAACAGATCCCATATAAATAAAAAATCCTAAAAACAAGGCCAGAAAAATAAAAACTTCTAGGCCAACTTCGTTTTTGTAAAAAACTTTTTCTTTCCTATCCATAAGCATCCTCTTTTTAAGTAAAAATTTTTAAAATTAAATTATCAAACAATTTAAAAGAAAGCCTGGCAGATCCAAGCAAACTTTTAAAGTTCCTATGTAAAAGGCCGACAAAATTATCTATCGGCCTAAAATTATTTATCTTAGAATAAGGTTGCATACATAACAGCTTTAATTGTATGCATTCTGTTTTCAGCCTCATCAAAAACCTTAGATTGTTTTGATTCAAAAACTTCGTCAGTAACTTCAAGACCAACTAGGCCAAATTCTTTGGCAATATCTTGGCCAACTGTAGTCTTGTCATCGTGGAAAGATGGTAGACAGTGTAGGAAAATAGCTTGTTCATCAGCTTTTTTCATTACGTCGGCGTTAACTTGGTAGTCCTTTAGAAGTTTAATTCTTTCAGCCCAAATTTCTTTTGGTTCGCCCATTGAAACCCAAATATCAGTGTAGATAACATTGGCGCCTGTAACAGCTTCAGAAACCTTGTCAGTAACTTTTACAGTTGAGAAGTTTTCTTTGGAAATTTCTGTGGCGATTTTTACAATTTCTTCGTCAGTTTGTAACTCTTTTGGAGCACAAGCTGTGTAGTTAACTCCCATTTTTGCACAGGCAACCATTAGAGAGTTGGCCATATTATTTCTAGCATCGCCCATGTAAACAAAGTTTAGGCCCTTTAAATAACCAAAATGTTCTTCAATAGTTAAAAGGTCAGCTAGCATTTGAGTTGGATGCCATTCATCAGTAAGGCCATTCCAAACTGGAACGCCAGCGTATTCAGCTAGTTCTTCAACAGTTGTTTGTTTAAAGCCCCTGTATTCAATTCCATCAAACATTCTGCCTAGAACTCTAGCAGTGTCTGCAATTGATTCCTTGTGGCCCATTTGAGAACCAGTTGGGTCTAGATAAGTAACTCCCATACCTAGGTCCTTGGCGCCAACTTCAAAGGCACATCTAGTTCTAGTTGAAGTCTTTTCAAAAATTAGAGCAACGTTTTTTCCTTCTAGGTATCTGTGTGGAACTCCTGCTCTTTTCATGTCCTTAAAGTTTTTAGATAGATCTAGTAGGTATCTAATTTCTTCGCTAGAAAAATCTAGTAGCTTTAAAAAATGTTTTCCTCTTAAATTTAAACTCATTGTCTTCGTCTCCTTTATAATTATTTAACATGTACAATTACTATAATCTTAACATAAACCTTTTCCCAACAAGGGACAAAATCGAGTGAAAATTTTGTATTTAATGGATTTAAGCTTTAACTTTCAAAATTTTTTTCATATAATATTATATGAAGAAAGATTAGATCTAGAAATTTAGAAAGGCAAAATTATGGCTTTAAAACAAGTTGAAATTCAAAATCCCTACAAGGCCAAGGTCAGCGAAAGAGACCTAATAACCTTAGACCTACAAACAGATTTTTCTCCAACTAGGCCCCTACTTCACAAGGAGTCTAGGTTTTTATATGTCCTTTCTGGCCAGGCAAAAATTAAAATCCAAAATAAAATCTACACCATGGAAGAAGGCGATCTACTTGCCCTTAATCCTTGGCAGATTTCAGAAATAATTGAAGTCGATGACCACATTAGCTATTATCTACTGATTTACAAGTACGAACTATTTAACTATCAAATTAAAAATCACATAAACCTAAATAGCGAAGACTTTCCTTTTTTAGAAACCCTTTATAGGATCAACAAGGTCCAAGTTCCTCAGTCCTTGAGATCTGAGATTTTAAATATCTTCCAAAGTCTTAGAGATGAAGTTGGCCTTTGTTCCTTAGATGTAAACTTAAGCAAGAAAAATTATTCTGACATCTTTGTCTTTGCAAAAATATCAGAGCTTCTAGTTTATTTTTTAAGACTTTCTGAAAGGTCTGAAGAAGAGTTTGAAGAAGACGAATTTTTTAGCGAGCAGATTTTATCTTATATGTTTTTAAATTTAAAAGAGGACTTGTCACTTGCTAGGCTGTCAAAGATTTTTTATATGTCTGAATCGGCAATTTCAACTTATATAAAATCTCTAACTGGCATGGGCTTTTATGAGCTGATCCAGTCTATGAAGATTTTAAAAATCGAATTTCTCCTAGTCTACACCAACTTGACTTTAGAAGAAATTGCTTCACTATTAAACTTTACAGACGGAGCCCAAGTGTCCAAGGTCTTTCAAACCCACACAGGGGTTCAGGCCAACAAGTTTCGCAAGGCCAACCAGGCCTACACAAAGTTTTTAAATACAAAATTGGACCAAAGGGCAGTAAAAATTTTAGAATACATTTACGACAACTACGAAGGTGATTTGGACATCCTAGAAGTGTCAGAACTTTTTGATACCAGTCCTCAAAATATAAACAAGATTTTAAAATACTATGTAGAAGAAAACTTCTCTAGCCTGCTTTCAACTCTAAGAATAAAAAAAGCCTGCCAACTACTAACAGACACAGACATTCCTGTTGGTGAAATCGCCCTGCGAGTAGGCTTTAACAACCAGAAAACTTTCCTGCGAAACTTCCAAAGACAGACCACAATGACCCCGTCAGACTTTAGAAGCTTCGCCAAGGGTAAGGAAAAATAAATTTTTTGTTCAGGGGACATTCGAAGCCCTAGTCCAAATCTCTGATTTGGTTACAGGTCTCGTGCCAAGAATTCCCAAGAGACCGACCGAAAGGGAAGGTCGATTGGTTAGAATTCGACGGCCTATTCAGGTGTGTCCCCCTTGCAGTTAAGTCGGGGACAGGCCACAAGGGACAGTCCCCTTACGTTTTAGCTGTGTCCCCCTTTGCAACAAATCAAAAAAACCAAGACTGGCATTTTCGCTAATCTTGGTTTTTTATTTGTATGAAATTTTTATTTCTCTTGGAAAGTTTTCTAGGTCCATTTTCACTAGGGCCTTCCTTATTTTTTCTTCTGTCTCTTCATCGCCATCAAAAGCAATTTTTGGATAGGCTCTTAGACAAGCCTTATAAGTTTCTTCTCCTTGGGCAATTTTTTCTGCCAGGTCCTTGCAAGTCAGTCCACACATTTTGCAGCCCTTATAGTCTTTAAAGGCAAGAGCTGGGTAGACTTTTTCTTCTACTAGGTCTGCTAGTTTTTCTATGTCATCAAAAGTTTTAAAGGCCTTAAGGCCCTTGTAGTCTTCTATCTCATCTGCAATTTTTCCAGATATGGCAAAGGTGGTCTTTTTTAGTCTCTTGTCTAAGTTTTCAAGACTTGACCCTGTTGTGATTTTTGGAAGATCATAGGCCCTGCCACCTTCTACAATTAAAAAGTCATAGTCGTAGCTGTCAATAAGGTCAGCAAGTTCTAGTCTCTCAGGATAAATTAAAGCTGTTTCTCCCTTGGACCAGGCTGTTACAACTTTTGCTCCAGCCCTTCTGTGCTTAAAGGTGTTTTTCCCTTCAGTGTCTATGGTAAAACCAAATTCTGGATGGTGGTGGTTTCCGTCACAGGCTCCTGTTAAATGACCTTGACAGCCTCTGCCACAGCCAATTGATTTTACTGTTCCAACTGTATAGTCTCTTTTTGTCAATTCTTTTGTAAGCTCAACTACTAAAGTTGTCTTGCCAGACTTAGAAACTCCTGTTACAGAAAAGGCCTTCATGTGTTTATTTTTTTGTCTCATCTACTAACTCCTTGTCTGCTTCTCTAAGTTTTTCCTTGTAGGTCTTTGTTGAAATAAAGGCTGACAGTTTTAAAAGGCCAACCATTGGCAGGCCTATTAGGCACTGGGAAATTACATCTGGTGGCGTAATAATTGCTGCCAAAATAAAAATCAAAATAATTAAGTGCTTGTCATAGCTAGTAAAAAAGCTTGGTGTCAAAATCCCTAGCTTGGTGCCAATGTAGGCAAAGGATGGAATATTAAAAACCACGCCCATAGCTAACATCAAGGTCAAGATAAAGGATATATAAGATTTTACAGAAATCATCGGCGCAACTTGGTCAATGGCAATTCTGGTAAAAAATTGTAGGGATATTGGCACAACAACCTTGTAGGCAAAAATCACTCCTACAAGAAAAAATCCAAAGCCTAGACCTAAAGCTATTTTTACCATTTTCTTTTCATTGTCATAAAGGCCCTTGGCTACAAAGGCCCAAAGATGGTAGATAGTCAGTGGCAAGCAGATTCCAATTGCTAGAACTAGGGCTATGTGAATGTAGACGTTCATAATTTCTGACGGTTCTACAAAAATCAGGTGCATCTTAGGATTTAATTCCATAAGCTTTTCTAGGATCTTTCCTGAGCGTGAAAATGCCAGTAGCATCACAATTAAATGAGCTACTGACACTATAGTAAGTCTTTTTCTTAATTCGTCTAAGTGGCCAATGATTGGCATGTCTTTATCTGAATTCAAAAATCTAACCTCTAGTCTTATTTGTCATTGTTTTGAGCTTGGTCAATTTTTTCTGAAACCTGACCATCAGTTTTTTCTTCTTTTGTTATGGCTGGTTGGTTTAAAGTTTCTTCTAGGTCTTCTTGGCCTTTTTTAAATTCCTTGACTGCTTGGCCCATTGACTTTGCAAGCTCTGGTAATTTTTTTGGTCCAAATACTATTAAGACTATTACTAGTATTATGGCTAATTCGCCTATTCCTAATCTTCCCATTTATCTTCCTTCTTTCTATAAAAATTATTGGTACTCTTTACTTTCAACTTCTAAATATTCACAAAGACTTTTTGCATACTTCTCGCTCATTTCATCTGTGGAATAAATACACTTGCCGCCGTTTGAAGCCTCAACTACTTTTATGTCTTGGTAGTTTTCGTCTGCTTCCATGGCCTTTAAGGCTCTTTCAATTTCTTCTTCCTTATAGGAATAAGGAGGCTCATAAAGGGCAGTAAATTGTAAGGGCCTTGGATAAATTTTACAATCTCTTCTGGCCCTAGTTGCTATTGCCTTGTTAATATCTTTCTCTTCTAATATTACAGCAGTGTCTGCATATTGTCCAGTCCACAAGAGAATATCATAATAGTAAACATCCTTGGCAGTTTCTATTAGATCAAGATTGTCAAGGTCTTCATAATCGTCAATGTTTGTAAGAATCTCTTCAACTTCTTCTGACCTTAAGCCTTGAGGAGGATTTTTTATAAGATCAGATTTTTTTCCAAGCTTTTCTTTTAAATTTTTTCCTCTTATATATTCGTATAGGATTTCTGCCTGAGACCTTTCTCTTTCGTATTCTTTTGCCACCTTGTCCATAGCAGTTTCAAAGGCTGCTATTGTTTTTAAATCTAAGTTGTGCATTAGCTCAGCTGCTTCCTTCTCATCAAGGTCTGTATTTTCTTCTATATATTTTTTTATTTCAGCTTCCTCTTCAGCTCTGGTCTGAGGAAGATTTTTTTCTTGGTCAAAATTTTTTGTCACTTAATCACCTAAAAATTTAGCGGGCACATTTGGCCCGCCTATATTTCTTATGCTGGTAGCAGATTTTTTGAAGCTAAATCGTCAGCAACATCTCCTAGGCCAAACTTTTCTAAAGTCGCCCTAGTTGGTGCTCCTGTAACTTCGTCCCAGCCCATTTCTCTGTAAATCATAGTTAGAGCTGTTTGCATATCTGCCCTGTCCATTTTAATAGTTCCTTCTTCAAAGGCCTTAAAGTCAGGATCCATATCATAAACCCAATCGTTAAAGGCATCGTGTTCATTTCTCATATCAACTGTGTTTAGACCTAAAACTGTTGTAGCCCTAAGAAGTTGCAAACCTCTTTCTGCTGCAAAGTCTAAGTCTTCCATTGACCATTCGTCTCCAGTAATGGCTGTCATATATTGGGCTTCTACTGTAAGGTCACCCTTGTAGCCTCTTTCTGGAAGTGGAGATAAAGTCATTGGCCATACCCAGTTACAAAGAGTAAAGGAGTCGTGTAGCCACTGACGAACAACACCGAATTTTGCAAATTTTGCCTTAGACTCGTTCATTGGAGTGTAGTTTTTAACCTTGTCTAAACATCCCTTGCCAAAGTAGCCTTCAATTATTGGATTAAGTACGTCATAAGGAAGGCCTGATCCCCAAATATTTACAATTGTGTGAGTCATACAGTCTCTGTTGTAGAAAATATTTGTTAGGGCTCCAACTTGGGCAGCACATTCGTTGCCGTGGTGTTTGGACCAACCAAGAGGTGAAATTACTGAAACTTCTTTGGCGTTTAGGTAGTCGTCTCCTAAGATGTCCTTGTATCTTTCGTTTACAAAGTAGGCGCCTTCACCTAGGTGGGCAATTTCTCCACGCTTTTCTGCTATTCTAGTTTGAATGTCTCTAATAAAGCCTGGGTCTCCTGCTTCATATAGGTCCCATCTTAGGTCGTCGTATTCTTCTTTTGGTAAAATTTGTTCCAAAATATTGTGGTCTATAAAATATTTAATTGTGTTTGGAAGTTCTCCGTAGTTTTCCCAAAGTCCAAGCTCGTCAGCAGTTGTTAAGGCTGCGTAATTGGCTAAGAAAGTTCCGTCTCCTTCTTCCATATAGTCCTTTGGTTTATTTAAAATTTTTGCGTATTCAAAGTTAGGCATACAGGTGTTAGCGCCAACTGGTAGGTAGCCTTCTTCTTCCATAAATGGAACTTCAACTACTCCGTAGCACCTAACTGGACAAGATGTACATCCGCCCATTTTTACTGTATATTTTTCTGAAACCGGTCCAAAGTCCTTGTAGGCCTTTTGGCACCTGTAACCAAATTTATTTAATTCCCCTGGAGGTGCATCTCCTGTATCAACTGGGCCGCCGTCAGCTGCTCCCCAAGTTAGGCCTGGTCTTCCTGTCCAACGAGAGTTAGGATCGTGGTATTCTGCCCAAGGTCTTTCTGTTGATGGAACAACGTGATTGTTGTTAGATCCCATTAGGTCTTTCATTACATAGTTATTTAGTTCTAAAATCTTTTTGCCATCGGCGACTTTTACTCCACCTGTTCCATAAATTGAAATGGCCTTTAAGTTTTTAGAACCCATAACTGCGCCAGTTCCTCCACCACCTGAGTGGGCTGTTGCATTTAGCATACAAGATAGGTTGACTAGATTTTCTCCAGCTACTCCTATGGCAGTTGTGTTGTATTCCTTGCCGATTTTATCTGCTATACGTTTGGTTGTTTCCCTAGTCGATTGGCCCCAAAGGTCTGAGGCGTCTTCTATAGAAACTTCGTCGTCTCTTATTTTTATAAAGACTGGCTTGTCAGCTTTTCCTTCTACAATTATTGTGTCATAGCCAGCCATTTTCATCATGTAGGCCATTTCTCCACCCATGTGGGCGTGGATAATGTTGTGGCCCTTGGTAAATGTAGAAAGTGAAGTGATTGTAATTCTACCTGAACATGGAGCTGAGGTACCTGTGTTTGGTCCAACTGAATAAATTAATTTGTTGGCTTCGTCATAAGGTTTTGTGCCTACTGGAACTTCTTCATACATTATTCTAGTTCCTACTCCAGCTCCTCCTATATAGTCTTTGTATTTTAAAGAATCTTCAACTGTAGATTCTCCTGTTGTTAGGTTTATCCTAAGTTGTTTGCCTGTAAATCCTAAAGTCATAAAATCCTCCTTACTTGCTTTCAGCTAGGGCAGTTGCTACATCTTCCCACTTAACCATTTCAATGGCGCCAGTAATGCAGCCTTTTACACAGGCTCCACAGTTAACGCACTTAGTTGAAACATTTTCTTCTGGATCAATTTTTGGTAGATGCCATGGGCAGGCCTTTGTACAAGCGCCACAAGCAATACATTTTTCCTTGTCAATTAATCTTGTTCCAGTTTTTTCGTCTGCATAAATTGCATCAACTGGACAGGCGTTTCCGCACCAAGGATTTGCACATTGCTTACAAGTAACTGGTTCCCATCTAAAGTTTCCAATGACTCCTGGATTATGTAGGTAATCATCATTTAGCTCTTCACCAAAGTAATAATTATCTCTTAGGTTTAATCTAGCGATAAATGGTTGAATTCTATTTCCGTCGTTTTGTAGGTTACAATTCATTTCGCACCTGTGACAGCCAACGCACTTGTCTTTGTTAACAACAAGTAAGCCTGTTGGTGTTGCCCAGGAAAAGATTTTGCCGTTTTTAATTTGTTTTTCTTCACAACCAATTAGGTTTAAAAGTGAAGCAGAAACAGCAAGACCTGCAAGTCCCTTTCCAGAGATTTGTAAAAATTGTCTACGTGTATATTTCTTATCAAATAATTTTTTATTTTCTGACATATTTTTCCCCTCTTATTAGTTTCTTATAAATATTATACTAGTGGAAATAAAAGTCCTTGTCAATAAAAAAACAAAAAAAGAACAAAAGTCTTTATAGAGCTTTTGTCCTTTAAAAATTTTATTTATTTGTTTTCATTTGCACAATCTGCTGGTCCACCTGTGAGCATATCTAAGCCGTGAATAAGTGAATCAGAAATTGCCTCCAAGTTTTCTTTTATGGCCTTTGGTGAGCCTGGAAAATTTATTATTAGGCTAGACTTTCTAAGTCCTGCTTGGGCTCTTGATAGGCAGGCCCTGTTAGTAATCTTTGCTGAATAGGCCCTCATCATTTCAGGGATGCCTGGAGCAAGTCTGTCACAAACTTCTATTGTCGCTTCAGGTGTTACATCTCTTTTAGAAAAACCTGTGCCTCCAGTTGTTACAACAAGAGCTATGTCTTCTCTGTCTGTAATTTCTATTAAAGCATCTTTAATTCGATAGACTTCATCTGGAACTAGGCCTTTGGCAACAACTTCAAAACCTAGGTCTTCTAGTAGGTCTTTTAAAAGCGGACCGCCAAGGTCTTCTCTAACTCCTGCATAAGACCTGTCTGATACTGTAAGGACTGCTGCCTTGTAGCCGTTTAATTTTTTTGTCATTATAAAAGTCCTCCTTCTCCCATTTTTATAAAGTCTTCTCTCTTTAATTTTATTTTTGCAAAAATTCTTGGCAGAGCAAAGTCAAAGGAAGTTATAGGTGCGTGCATAGTCGCTCCAGGAACTCCGATTAAAATCTTTCCATCTAAGTCGCCAATTGTCAGCATATTTCCTGGTTGAACTGGAAGACCTTGGATAATCATCCTTGCCCCAGAATTTTTTATTGCTGTTGGTGTTAGGTCATCTGGGTCTACACTCATGCCTCCTGTAAAAATAATTAAGTCTGCATCTTTAGAGAGATAAAAGTCTAAGGCTTCTTTAATTTTTTGAAGATCATCTGGACATTTTCTTACATCAATAATATCTGCATCAAAGCTTGCAAGTTTATTTCTTAAAACTCCTTCAAACCTATCTTCGATTCTGCCAGTGTAGACTTCGTCGCCAGTTATAATTATGCCCACCCTTAAGTGCTGGTAGGGATGTACTTGAAAAATTGGAAAATATTTTTCTGCAAGGTTTTTGGCTTTTTCAACTTGGTCCCTGCTAGTCCAAAGGGGAACAATTCTGGCCCCACAAAGCTTGTCGCCTTTTTTTACTGGAGAGAAATTTTTTAAAGTCGCCAAAGTGTAATCGCCAATTAAATTCATCTGGTAAAGGCCTTGGCTGTTTAATTCTAAGACTCCATCACAGTCAGCTATAAGTGAGATCTTTCCCTCTGAAACTTCTGATGTAGAAATATTTTTTCCCTTTAGCAGGTCTTTAATTTCTAAAACTGCGTCTTCTTCGTGAACTTGGTCTTTATCTAGGCTTCCTACATAGACATGGTCCTTGCCTAGGTCCTTAAGGACTTCAACGTCTTCTTCTTTGATTATGTGATTTCTCTTAAAGACAACTCCCTTAAAACCTGATTCTAGAATTCCTGTTATGTCGTGAAGAAGTGGTTTTCCAATTGCTTCTTCTGTTTTTATTTTCTTTATCATTTCTTACCTACTTTAAAATTTCTATTGGGTCACCTGGATAAATTTTTCCTTCTTTAATTACTATGGCAAAAATTCCCTCTCTAGGCATAACACAGTCGCCAGTTATTTTTCTAATTTCACATCCATGGTGACATTCTTTGCCAATTTGAGTAACTTCAACTTCTGTTTGGCCAATTTTTAATCTAGTTCCTATAGGAAGTTCATAAAGGCAAAGGCCTTCAGTCATAATATTTTCTGCAAAGTCTCCAGAGTCTAAGTCTGGCAATTCTTTTTTCATTTTTTCTAAAGATTCAATGCCTAGTAGAGAAATTTGCCTGTGCCAGTTGCCTGCGTGGGCGTCTCCAACAATGCCGTGGTCTTTTTTTATTTCAACAAAAGGAACCTTGTGTTTTCTTGTCCCCTTTTTTTCACTTATACAAACTGAAACTACTTTCATGCGTCCTCCCTTTTATAGTCTCCTGACTTGCCGCCAGTTTTTTCTAATAATTTTATATCTGTTATAACAATATCTCTTTGAACAGCCTTGCACATGTCATAAATTGTTAGAGCTGCTGTTGCAACTGCAGTCAAGGCTTCCATTTCAACTCCAGTTTCGCCTAGGACCTTTGTCGTAGCAATAATTTCAATTTCATATTTTTTATCATCTAGAACAAAGTCGATGTCTGCACCAGTTATAGATATTGGATGGCACATGGGAATTAGGTCTGGAGTTTTTTTTGCTCCCATTATTCCAGCTACCTGACTAACTGCTAAAACGTCTCCCTTTTTTATGCCCTGGTTAACAAGTAACCTATAAGTTTCTTCATTTAATAGTACCTTGGCTGAGGCCTTGGCGCTTCTTTGAGTCTTGTCTTTATTAGACACGTCAACCATTTTGGCCCTGCCACTTTCATTTAAGTGGGTTAGATTTTTTTCCATCCTTAACCTCCTATGGTGTTCATAAATCTTTTTGTGTCAGTTGTCCCGTCAACTAAGTGGTGGCTTTTGTCCTTGTCATATATTCCTTCCTTTAAGGCAGCTAGTAGGTCATCTCCATCTAGGCCCTTTAATGAAATTTCTCTATTTGAATGGAGACAAGGCTTAAGTTTGCCATCTGCTGTTAGTCTAATCCTATTACAGTCCTGGCAGAAGCAAGATGAAATTGGAGAAATTAGGCCGACAGTTCCCTTATGTCCTGGCATTTTATAAACTTTTGCCACTCCATCTGTCTTTACTTCTTCCAAGTCTGGAAGTTTTTCTAAAACTATATTATTAGAAACAAAGTTTTTTTGGTCCCAATTAATAGTCTGACCCATTTTCATAAGTTCAATAAAGCGAACTTGAATATCATGGTCTTTAGTGTAGTCCACTAATTTTTCAATGTCATCTATATTAAAACCGCCAATGAGAACGGCATTTATCTTAACCTTAAATCCAAGACTTATGGCCTCATCTATTGCTGCTAAAGTCTGCTTTAGATCGCCGCCTCTACTTATCTTTTTAAATTTTTCTGGATCTAGGGTGTCTAGGGAAAAGTTGACTCTTCCTACTCCAGCGTCTTTTAAGGCCTTGGCATAGTCTTTGAAAAGAGCTCCATTTGTAGTCAGACAAATTTCTTCAATGCCTGGTATTTTAGAAATCTTTTCGCACAAGGACACGATTCCCTTTCTAACTAGGGGCTCGCCTCCTGTCAGTCTAATTTTTTTTATGCCTAAGGTTGCTGCTGCTCTAACGATTTTTTCAACTTCTTCTAGAGAAATTATGTCGTCGTGGCTGCACTTTTCTATGCCATCTGCTGGCATGCAGTAGAGACATCGAAAGTTACACCTGTCTGTTAGGGAAATTCTCATATAGGAAATTTCTCTTTTGTATCTATCTTTCATTAATTAATTCACCGCTAACTAAATAAATTTTCTAAGTCATATACTTTAATAAGCTTTCCTGCGTCTAAGTAGTTTACTCCTGGAGGAATTTCTCCAAAGACCTTAGAGCCAACAAAGGAAGATAAAATTCCATTGCCTTGGCTTGAGTCCTCTACAAAATAAACCTTGCCATCTTCATATTCTAAAGATCCTCTTAAAAGCCTAAGCCTTGGATTTTCCTTGTCAAAGGGCTTTTTTAAAAGGGCTTGAAAAGATGGGCTATAAATTTCTTTCCTGCCTAGGGTCTTTTTTAAAAATGGCAGGCAGACTCTAAAGAGGCCGAGGATTGCTGCACCTGGATTGCCAGACAAGTTAATAACTGCCTTGTTATTAAGTTTTGAAACAACTAGAGACCCTCCTGGCTTCATGGCAGTTTTTGTAAAGAGAACCTTTCCGCCTAAATTTTTAACAGCCCTGGCTCCATAGTCGTAGTCGCCAACTGAGGCTCCACCTGTTGTTATTAAAAGGTCGCAAGTCTCATTGGCTATCTTTGTAAGTCTCATAATTTCTTCAAGGCCATCTTCTACTAAACCATAGTCTTCTACTACAAAGCCTAGATTTTCAAATATCGACAAGAAGGTCAAGTGGTTAGAGTCGTATATTTCTCCTGGCTCTAAGTCCTGACCTAACTCTTTTAATTCTGATCCTGTTAGGAAAAATCCTAATTTCGGTTTTTTATAAACTTTGATTTTTTCTATGCCCTGGCTAGCTAAAAGTCCAAGAGATGGACTGTCAAGATTACTTCCCCTTTCTAAAAGTAAACTATTTTTCTTAATATCCTCTCCCTGTTTAACTACATTAGAGTTTGCCTTTAGCTCCTCTTTTATAAAAACTTGATTTTCTGTAAAGTCAGTTTTTTCAAATTTTATTGTAGTGTTGGCTCCCTTAGGTAGAGGACCGCCAGTTAAAATTTTTGCTGCTTGAAAGATTCCAAGATCTTTCTTTGGAAAAGATCCTGCAGGAATTTCTTCTGTAATTTCAAATCTTATTGGATTTTCTTCGCTGGCGCCTTTAGTATCTTCTCCCCTTAGGGCGTAGCCGTCAAAGGGCGACTTGTCAAAGGAAGGCACGTCAATTTTTGCATATAGGTCCTCAGCTAAAATCCTTTTAAAGGCCTGGCTTGTCTCTATTTCTTCATATTTATATTCTATATTAAAGTCTAAAAGTTTTTTGGCTCCTTGGTCAGGAGTAATTTGGTCCTTATAATTCATTTGCCCTCCTTAGGGTTTTAAGTATTTAATAGCATTATTTTTTCTGGTCTAATTTTAACATATAAATTTTCTTCGGTCTTTAAGGCTGCCCATTTTTCTTTGGCCAGGGAAATTCTAATTTTCCCAAACTTAGAAGAGTTTTTCGGACTGTGTACTATAACAACTGACTCAAAGACGTCATCTATTTCCATATATTTTTCTATTTTAAAAGAGTTTTCTTCTTGGCTTGTAATGATTTCTAAGCTGTGAGACCTTATGCCTAAAATATCTTGGTCTTTTAAATCTTTCACTTTTAAGTCTATTCCCCAGTCGCTGGCATAAACTAAGTCGTCTCCAATTTTTTCTATGTGAGAATAATTTTTGCAACCAGATATTAAGGCAGCTGCTAGGGTCTTTGGCCTGGCAAATAAGTCTAGGGTAGACATTTTTTCTTCTGACTTGCCGTCTTTTATTACAGATATGCTGTCGCAAAGTCTGTAAACCTCGTCTCGAGAGTGGGAAACTAAAATTGCAGGTAGCTTGTGCTTTGTAATTATTTCCTTTAGTGAAATTTCTATTTGCCATCTTAAAAAGTCATCTAAGGCTGAAAGAGGTTCGTCTAAAAGTAAAATCTCTGGTTTGTTTACAATAATTCTCGCAAGGGCTGCCCTTTGTCTTTGTCCGCCAGAAAGTTCGTAAATGTAATGATCCTTGTGGTTTACTAGGTCAAATTCTTTTAAGATATTTTCTGCCAATAAATCTTTCTCTTCTTTAGATATTTTTTCCCTAATGCCAACTAAGACATTTTCTTTCAAGGTCATATTGGGAAAGAGGGCGTAGTCTTGGAAGAGGTAGCCAACTTTTCTATCTTGGGGCCTTAAGTTAATGTTTTTTTCGCTGTCAAATAAGACCCTGCCATTTAAAACAATGCGACCAGAATCTGGTTTGACTAGGCCTGCTATACATTTTAGGGTCAGTGACTTGCCTGAACCTGAGGCTCCAAGGAGGCCGAGAATTTCATTTGCTGATTTAAAATCTACATCTAAGCTAAAGCCTGGAAATTCTTTTTTTATTTTAACTTCTATCATTATAGGTCCTCAAGACTTTCTTTTTTTAGCTTAGTCTGGTTTTTGTTTTCTAAAATATTTATAGTTAGTAAAACTAAAAGGGAAATAAAGACATTTATTAAAACCCAAAGGTAGGCCTCAACGTCATTGCCTGTTCGCCACAATTGATAAACTGTTGTTGAAATTGTAGCTGTCTTCTTTGGAGTATAACCTGCAACCATTGAAGTCGCCCCGTATTCTCCAAGGGCCCTAGCAAAGGCCAAAACTAAACCTGCTAGGATCCCCGACTTGGAATTTGGTAAATACAGTTTCCAAAAAATCCAAGTGTTGGACTTGCCTAGGGTTTGGGCTGCGTATTTTAAATTTTCGTCAAAGGCTTCAAAGGCCCCTCTGGCAGTTCTATACATAAGGGGAAAGGTAACTAAAACTGTTGCAAAAATTGCCGAATACCATTTCATTACAAGACTTATGCCAAAGGCCTTGTCTACAAGGGCTCCTAAAGATGAATTTGGTCCTAAAGTTTTTAAAATAAAAAATCCAATTACTGTCGGTGGCAAAACTAAAGGCAGGGTCAAAAAAACATCAAGGACCCCCTTAAGGGTCCTAGGAAGTTTCTTTATTTCGTAGGCAAAGAAAATGCCTAGGAAAAATGTTATTATAGATGAAATTATAGCTATTCTCAGTGAATTGTAGAGGGGAAAAAGGTCCATAAGTTCTCCTATAAGTAAATTTTTTATTTTGCTGGACTAAAGCCAACTGCTTCAAATATTTCCATGGCTTCTGGTCCTTGGAAGTAGGCTAAAAGTTTTCTTGCTTCTTCTAGGTTTTCGCTTTCTTTTAAAAGGGCTGCAGGATAGATGACTGGAGTGTCTAAGTGGCTGCCGTCTTCTTCATAAACTACATCAAGGCCTGCAGAGTAGGCGTCAGTTTTGTAAATAATACCACAGTCAACTACTCCTTCAACGATCCAAGTAGTAACTTCTTTTACATTTGATCCAAAAGTGATCTTTTCTTGGATGGCATCCCAAGAGCCAAGCTTTCTTAAAATTTCTTCTGAGTATTGGCCTACTGGAACGTCAGAATTTCCTAGGGCAAGAGTATCCACTCTGTCAGAATTTAAATCTTCAAAAGTTTTAATGTCCTTGGTAGATCCCTTTGGCACAACTAGACAGACCTTGTTTTCTAAAAGGTCGATTCTAGATTCTGAGTCAACTACTTTGTCTGTCGATTCAGGATTTTTTTCTGGGTCTAAGGCGTTCATTTGCTTTTGGGAAGCTGAAATAAAAATGTCAGCATAGGCGCCTTCTTCAATTTGAGTCTTTAAAGTTCCAGATGAGTCAAAGGTATAAATTATTTCCAAGTCTGGATTTTCTTCTTCATAGGCAGCCTTAATTTCTTCTAAGGATTCTGTTAAAGATGCTGCTGCAAAAACATAAAGTTCTTTTTTGCCTCCACTTGTTTGTTCATTTGTAGTTTCAGCATTTTTCATTGCTGCTTTCTCACTTGTTTGTTTGTCCTCATTCTTACATGCAACCAGTCCAAAGATTAAAGTAAAAGCTAAGACCGCCAAGAAAAATTTTTTCATATTTTTTTCTCCAAATAAAAAAAGTTGTTTTGGACAACAAAACAACAAGTAAATCTTATTTATGTCGTCCTTTTCAAATACGGAAGGCCAGTCGATTTCTCTTCTGACCCTGAAAACTCCAAAGAGTTTTGGCAAAAACTTCATAGTTGCCCTTAGAAAATTTTTGCTCGGATTCATATTTACTCTTAAATATTAGCATAAATAAGTCTATATAGCAATTGCAATTTAAAGGTCCCAGCCCTCATTTAATCTGTTCATCCACTGGTAGACGTCAATTCCATAAACATCTTTTAAGTTTTCCCTAGTCATTACGTCTTCAATGTCTCCATAAGAAAATACTTTTCCTTCTTTTAATAATAGAGCCTTGGTCCCAAACATTCTCGCCAGCCTCAAATCGTGGACAACAGAAATTACTGCCCTGCCTGATTCCTGCCTCCATTTATCAACTAAAGAAAAAATCGTCTCTTGGTAGGACAGGTCTAGGTGGTTGGTTGGCTCATCTAAAATCATTAGCCTTGGGTCTTGGACTAAAAGTTGGGCTAGAAAAACTCTTTGGAGCTCTCCACCTGATAGGCTAAGAACTGACCGATCTTTTAAAGAAGAAATACCAGTTAGGTCTAAGGCTTTTTCAATTTTGTCGTCCTCATCGTCAGTCTTTTTTGAAAAAAATCCCCTGTCCCTAGAATAAGATCCTAGGCTGACAACATCTTTAACTGCAAAGGCATAAGAGATGTAGTGGTTTTGCATAAGGACTCCTAGGTTTTTTGCCCTAGTTTTTGCTGGCAGGTCTTTTAGGTCTGTGCCTTTAAAATAAATTTGGCCGCTATAAGATAAACTTTGGGCAATGGCATTGGTTATTGTAGTTTTTCCTGCGCCATTTGGGCCAATAATCATTAGCCAGTCTCCTTCTTCTACAGTAAAAGAAACTTGGTCCAATATTTTTTTTGTAAAAATAACACTAAGGTCTTTGACTTCTAACATTAGCTTACCTTCCTCATAGAAAAATATATATTTACAAAGAGAATTGATCCAACAAAAGATGTAATTACTCCAATAGGCAGTTCAATTGGAGCTAAAACAACTCTGGCTAAAAGGTCTGCGTACATTAAAAAAATTCCTCCAGCCAAAGTAGTTGCAAGTAGTAGTTTTTTGTGACTAGGGCCAACTAACTTTCTCATTATGTGGGGAATAATTAAGCCTACAAAACCAATTGAGCCAGCAAAGGCAACTGCCACTCCAATTATTGCAGAGACGCTTATCATAATTGAAAGTTTTACTTTTTTTACATCAACTCCAATGTGGGCTGCGTTTTTTTCACTAATGGCAAAGGCATCAAGCTCTCTAGATTTAGAATAAATTCTAAGGCCAAAAATTATAAGGACTATAAAAATAACCAAAGCTCCCTTATAGGTTGACCCAGCAAGGGACCCCATTGACCAAGATGTTATTGCCTCTAGCTTGTGAGATGAAAATACAATAATAAAAGACTGGATGGAGCTTATAAACATTGAATAAATTACTCCCAAAAGGATTATTGTATTTGTTGATAGGCCGTAGTCTAACTTATAGGACAGAGTTAAAATAATTAAAATTGATAAAAAGGAAAATATCATTGCCATAACTACTGGGCCGCCAAAGGGAATAAAGGGGATGCTTATGTCTAAGGCAATTGCTAAAACTGCTCCTAGGCCTGCCCCTGCAGAAACTCCTAGGGTTCCTCCTTCAGCAAGAGGATTTCGCAGTAGTCCTTGCATGGCAGCTCCAGCTAAGGCCAAACAAGATCCAACTAGGCAGGCATTTAAAACTCTTGGAAACCTAACTGCCAAAATTATAGACCCATTGGCTGACTTTATTGGAGCCTTTAAAACTTGGCCCTTTAAAATGCTATAAATTTCTCTTAGAGGAATAGAGACACTACCTATACTTAGGCAGACAAAAATACTTAGGACAAGGCCTAGGACTAAGATAATAAAATATTTTTTTCTTCCTCTGTTCATTTTTTTCTCCCCTTTTTATTATATGTAAAATTTTAAGATGCCAGCGGTAGCCAGCATCCTAAAGTTGTTTTTATTTATTTACAAAATCGTTTAAAGCCTCTGCCCCTTGAACAAGTCTTACGGATGGTCTAGAAAGTTCATTGTCAACTAGATTTAGAATTTTTCCTTCTTTAACTGCAGTGATTCCTTCCCAGCCAGGTCTAGCCATAATTTCTTCAACAGGACTTGGACCTTCCATTGATCCCATAGTAATTGTCACAATGTAGTCTGGGTTTCTAGCTATAACTTCTTCTTCTGAAACTTCAGACCAGCCTTCAACGTCAGCAAAAATATTTTCTAGGCCGACAATTTGTGCAATTTCATCCATAAAGGTATGGGCTCCTGCAGACCACAATCCATACTCAAGTGGAGAAACTTCAAAATAAATTTTCTTGCCAGCAAGGTTTTCTTTGTTAGTTTCTATTGCTTTAAAAGAATCTTTCATATCTTGGATAACTTTAGCTGCATCGTCTTCCTTGCCCATAACCTTGCCAATTAATTCAAGGGCCTGATAAACTTCTTCAATTGTTCCAGCATTGGTTATGACAACATTAACACCTGCGTCAGATAGAGCCTTAATTTGTTCTTCGCTTTGGGCCATGTCTGCCATTAAAACTAAGTCTGGTTCTAAGGCAATAATTTCTTCAGCATTTAAGTCGCTGCCAGATGCAACAACTGGTAGAGATAGGATTTCTTCTGGATTATCAACATAAGTTCCAATTCCAACTAGGCTGTCAACTGCTCCAATGGCGTTTAGGTTTTCAGCATCTGATGGAGTAATAGCAACAACTTTTTCTGGAGTCTTTTCAAAAGAAACTTCCCTGCCTGTCATATCGACAACATTAAAGGCGGCGCCATCTACTCTTTCTTCTTCGTTTTCTTTTACTTCTTCAGTGCTTTGGGCTGGTGCCTTTGCTTCCTTGTTCTCTGCTGGTTTTTCACATCCTACTACTAGGCCAAGACTTAAAGTTAAAACTAAAAGTAAGGCTAGTATTCTAAATTTTTTCATAAATTTCCTCCTCATTATTTACAAAAATTGTATTTATAAAAATTTTAAGAAAAGTTTTATTTCTCTTAAAAGTTTTACCCAAGTTATTAAAAAATAAAAGCCCCTAGTGGGTGGCTAAGGACTTTTACTCTATACGCTTTAGGTCGCATCCAGAATTTGATTAGAGAGGGCTCTGGAGATAAAGTATTATGATTATATAATCTCTAGAGATTAGGAGAAACACTAAAGATTAAATTTTGACCCTTGGCGCTATCGTTTAATTATCTCTTGGTAATAAAAAATGCTCTCACCTAAAGTAAGAGCAAAAACACAAATAAATGTTTGTCTCATACCCAGGAGAATATCCGCATGTACAGGTCTCCCGACTTAGCTTCATCCTCCAGACGCCTTCCCACAAACTTGCAGTGGCTTTTGTCCTTTGTCCGCATCACGGTTACTGGGATAGTTTAAGATTTTAACTTAATTCCCTTCGCTTTCGCTTCAGCACTAGGTGCATACACACGTTTTATTAAACAAGTAGAATATAGCACAAGTCTATTAAAATTACAAGCACTTTTAAAAATTTTTAAAAATTTTACCTTTGATGAATTTTTTATTTTGCTTTTGCTTTTAATCCCAACTAGTTCTTTAAAGAAAAGGTTTTTAATGGTATAATACATAATATAAAATTTAATGAGTTGAGTTTTATAATAATTTTAAAAAGGAGGTTGATTATGAGTTTCGTTAACGACACTTTTACTAAACAAAAAATGATGAGAACTGTTTTAAAGGCCTTAGTTTTAGTACTTATTTGTTCTGTTTATTTTAATGGCCTAAGGGTTTTACTTTTAACAGCCGTTAATATAATCTTTGCCTTTTTAACTGAATATCTATTTGAAACTAAAATCAACAAGAAGAAAAAGGTTTCTGAAGCCTTATTGGTAACTGCCATTTTATACACAATGACACTACCTGTTTCTCTTCCTCTTTGGATGAGTATTGTAGGTATAGTCTTTGGAGTATTTTTTGGCAAAATGGTTTTTGGTGGTTTTGGAAAAAATGTTTTTAACCCAGCTATTGTTGGCAGGTGTTTTATTTACATTAACTTCCCAGAGCCTTTAACTATTCACTGGAACCTAGTTCCAAGTCTTTCAGACTTTCCAGGAGGCTTTGCAAAATGGATTTTCCCAAGTATTGACACAGTTTCTACTGCAACTCCAATGCTTGCCTTTAGAAACGAAGGAATCCTTCCTAATATTAAAGACCTATTAATAGGAAATGTTCCTGGAGTTATTGGCGAATCTGCAAAAATTGTAATTCTTCTTTGTGCAATTTATCTAATTTGGAAAAAAGTTGCTTCATGGGAAATTATGGCAGGTTGTGCCCTTGGTTTTACTGGACTAACTTTAATCTTTAATCTAATGGGAGTTGAATCTGTTCCAAATCCTATAATCGGCATGCTTACAGGTGGCTTTATCTTAGGTGCAGTTTTTATGGCAACAGACCCAATTTCTGCAGCGAAAACAGTCCCTGGCAAGTGGTTGTACGGAATTATTATTGGTGTGGTAACTGTAATTATTAGAGGCTTTGCCCTTTTCTCTGGTGGTGTAATGTTTGCTATTTTAATTGGCAATACCTTTGCTCCAATAATTGACTATACTGTTAGGAAGACCCAGAAAAAGAAAAAGTCCAAAGAAAAAGAGGTGGCTAAGGCATGAAAAACAAATCACTAGCTTATCCAATTATTTTTATGACTTTATTAACTGTCATTACAGTTTTTATCCTAGCATTTTTAAACCAAACTACTCTGGCCAAGGTTGAAGAAAACCAAAACCTAGAACTTAGAAGAAAGATTCTCTACGTCTTTGACATGTATGAAGAAGGAAAAACTTCTGACGACGAAGTCAACAAACTTTTTGAAGACCATGTTGTAGAATCTGACTGGAATTATGCTAAGCTTTTTACCCTTATGGATGGGTCTAGCGAAAAAGCCTATGCTGTTCCATTTTCTGGCCCAGGTCTTTGGGGATCAATTACAGGCTATATTGGTGTAGATGCAAATATGAACGAAGTTACTGGTGTAGAATTTATTTCTCAAAACGAAACTCCTGGTCTTGGTGGAAGAATTTCTGAAGCTCCTTATAAGGAACAATACAGAAATGTAGATATTTCCAATGCCACTGACAAGTACATTATTAATAGACCAGCACCTGGCGGAAATATTGATGCCATAGCTGGTGCTACTCAAACTTCTACCTTTGTTCAAAATATGATCAACGAAGATTTAAAGGCCTTCGACCAAGGAGGTAATAAATAATGGCTAAGACAAAATATAAAAAAATTGTTAGAGCTGGACTAATAGAAGACAACCCAATAATTTTCCAAGTTATAGGGATTTGTTCTACTCTAGCTGTTACAAACTTAATGATGAACTCCCTAATTATGGGACTGGCCCTAGCTTTAGTGACTGGTTTTTCATCTTTGACTATTTCTGCTTTGAGAGATAAAACTCCTGGCCATATTAGAATGATGGTTCAGGTACTGATAATTTCATTTTATGTAATCCTAGTAGATATTTTCTTAAAGGCCTACATGCCAGATATGTCTAAGGCCCTTGGACCTTATGTTGGACTTATTATTACCAACTGTATTATCATGGGAAGAGCTGAAGCCTTTGCTATAGCAAACAAACCTCTACCATCTTTTGTAGACGGTGTTGCTTCAGGTCTTGGATATACTATGGTCCTATTAGTTATTTCATTTATTAGAGAAATTCTTGGCTTTGGTTCTGTATTTGGAATTCAAATTTTGCCAGAGTCTTTTACAGCTTGGACCCTAATGATAATGCCTCCAGGAGCTTTCTTTATCCTAGCGGTTATTATGTGGTGGGCCAATGCAAAAGTTAACAAAACTGAGGAGGCGAAAAGATAATGGTAGATGTTCATCCTTTAGTAATATTTTTTGCTTCAATTTTTACTTCTAATATGATCTTCTCAAACTTTTTGGGAATGTGTTCTTATATAGCAGTTTCTAAGGAAATTGAAACAGCAACTGGACTTGGAATAGCAGTAACCTTTGTACTTACTATTACAACAATTTTAAACTACATTGTTTACCACTATGTCCTAGTCCCATTTGGCCTTGACTATTTGAGATTTATTGTTTTCATCTTAGTCATTGCCGCCTTTGTACAATTATTGGAAATGTTTTTAGAAAGATATGTAGAAAATCTTTACTATGCCCTAGGTATCTTCCTACCACTTATTACTGTAAACTGTGCAATCCTTGGGGTTTCACTATTTATGGTAATTAGAAACTACAACTTTATTCAAACAGCCCTATTTGGACTTGGTTCTGGCCTTGGTTGGCTCCTTGCTATAGTTTCAATGGCTGGCATTCGTTCAAGAATAAATGAAGATGCCCTACCTAAAGGCCTAGGAGGTCCTGCTATCACCTTAATTATTACAGGTATTATGGCCATGGCCTTTATAGGATTTTCTGGTATAGTTCAAATATCATAAGGAGGAGACATGGCTATAATTTTACAGACAGTTCTCATCCTAGGAATAATTTCAGCAGTCCTTGCCTTAGCTTTGTCACTAGCTGACAAGTACATTGCTGACTATGGAGAAGTTGAACTAAAAATAAATGACGAAGAACCAATGGTAGTTGCAGGAGGAAATTCTCTTTTATCTACTCTTAGAGACAATAAAATTTTCATTCCTTCAGCCTGTGGTGGTAAGGGATCTTGTGGTTATTGCAAGTGCCAAGTCCTTGAAGGAGGCGGCCCAGTCCTTGCAACAGAACTTCCTTGGCTATCAAAGGAAGAAGTAGAGTCTAACACAAGACTTTCCTGCCAGGTTAAAGTTAAACAAGATATTAAAATCCAAATTCCAGAAGAATTATTTAATGTTAGAGAATATGATGTTACAGTAGAATCAATTGAAGATGTAACAGATAAAATTAAAAAGATTAGATGGAAACTTCCTGAAGGTGAATCAATTACCTTTAAACCAGGCCAATATATACAAATAAAGGCCCCAGAATATGACGGTGGAGATGACTTTGATGGTTCAGATGAAGAAGTCTTTAGAGCCTATTCAATAGCCTCATCAGCTGGCGATCACGGATATGTCGAAAACTTTATCGGCTATACAAAAGGTATTTGCTCCACTTACGTTCACAAGATTATGAAAGAAGGAGACATTGTAAATATGAACGGTCCTTATGGAGACTTTTACTATAAGGAAGATGACGGCGGCCCAATCCTATTAATTGGTGCAGGAACTGGTATGGCTCCCCTACTTTCAATTCTCTACCATCTAAGAGACAACAACATAGATAGAAAAGTTAGAATGTTTTTTGGAGCCAGAACTCCAGACGACCTTTTTGTCTTAGATGAAATGAAAAAGTTTGAAGAAGAACTTCCAGACTTTAAATTTATGCCAACTCTATCTAGAACAACTCCAGAAATGAATTGGACAGGAGATACTGGAAGAGTAACAGATTCTATAGACAAGTATGTAGAAGACGGCGGCGGCAACTGGACAGCCTACCTATGCGGCTCTCCAAAAATGATCGACTCAATAATCGAACATTTAACAGCCAAAGGAGTTACAGAAGATAGAATTTATTACGACGCATTTTAAATAATTTTTAAACCCAAGCTAGAGTTTTTAGCTTGGGTTTTTTATGTCTTCTATATAAGTCTTAAATTTTTGTTTAAAAATTTTTGTCTTAATATTAAGCCGAGTATCTGGTTCCTATATTTTATGTTTATGTGGGTCTTTAAAGCATATCAGCTTTGTCTTATTCTAAATACAGAAAACAAAAATTACTTATCGGAGGTTTGAAAATGGATTTTGAAAAATTAAAAGGCGGAGTAATCATGGATGTTACTAATCCTGAACAAGCAAAAATTGCTGAAGAAGCTGGTGCAGTTGCAGTAATGGCCCTTGAAAGAATTCCTGCAGACATTAGGGCTGCTGGTGGAGTTTCTAGAATGAGTGACCCAAAAATGATTAAGGAAATTATTGAAACTGTAGATGTTCCAGTTATGGCCAAGGTTAGAATCGGCCACTTTGTTGAAGCCCAAATTTTACAAGCAATTGATGTTGACTGTATAGATGAATCAGAAGTTCTATCTCCTGCTGACAATGTCTACCACATTGACAAGGCTGACTTTGAAGTTCCATTTGTTTGCGGAGCTAGAAACTTAGGTGAAGCCCTTAGAAGAATCCAAGAAGGGGCCAAGATGATTAGGACCAAAGGCGAAGCGGGAACAGGAGACGTTGTTCAAGCTGTATCTCACATGAGAGCCATCCAAGAAGAAATTAGATACGTTGCCTCTTTGAGAAAAGATGAGCTTTATAATATAGCCAAAGAGTTTCAAGTACCATACGATCTTGTCTTATATGTTCACGAAAATCAAAAACTTCCTGTGCCAAACTTTTCAGCAGGTGGAGTAGCAACTCCAGCAGACGCAGCCTTAATGATGCAATTAGGAGCAGACGGAGTCTTTGTTGGCTCTGGAATTTTCAAATCTGGAGATCCAAAAAAACGTGCAGAAGCTATTGTTAAAGCTGTTCAAAACTACGACAAGCCAGAAGTCCTAGCTGAGGTTTCAGAAGACCTAGGGGAAGCAATGGTTGGCCTAAACGAAGACGAAATCGAAGTTATAATGAGCGAAAGATAAAAAACACATATTTCTTATCTCACAAAAAAGCTAGGACCAAAAAAAATCCTAGCTTTTTTCTTTGCTTATTTAATTTTCTTCCTTTACTAAACCAGCAAGAGCAAAAACTCCTGGTCCTGCGTGGCTGGAAATTAATGGGCCAGCCTCAGTCCAATTGAAATCATCTACATTAAATACCTTTAAGGCATCTTCAATAAATTTCTCTTCTCTTTTTGTTAGTCCAAAAGACTGTAAAAGTTCAATACTTGTTAAGTCAATATTTTCGCCTGCAAAAAATTCTTCAAGAGTTGAAATAAGTGCCTTTCTAAAAGACCCTCTAAACTTTTTACTGGCTACAAGCCTTCCTGAATCTATGGTTAAAAGTGGAAATATTTTAAACAAAATTGCTCCCAGGTACTGGCTGTTTGAAAGTCTGCCTCCTGCCTTTAAAAATTCCAGACTTTGGGGAATGGCAAAAAGTCTAATGCGTTTTTTTAACTCTTCGCCGTAGGCCAAGATTTCTTCTACATCAATTTGTCCCTTGGCTTTAATATACTCTGCTAATTTTTTTATAAGAAGACCTGTTCCAATAGATACTAGGCCTGAGTCTAAAATATAAATATCGTCAAAGTCTTTCGCTGCTATTTCTGCCGACTTGTATGAAACTGACAAGTCCTTAGATATAGAAACGTAGACAATGGGATCTGAACTTTCCCTTCTGATTTCTTCAAAGACCTGGTGAAAGTCATAAGGGTTTGCTCCAGATGTTTGGGCCAAAACTTTATTTTCTTTGTAATAGTTTATAATATCCTCACCATTTAAATTTTTATCAGAGTAACTTTGGGCTCCCATATTTATGTGCATGTTTACAAGTTTAATTTGAAATTTTTCTATTTGCTCTTGGGACAGGTCTGCCCCAGTGTCTGCTAGTAAAATAATATTTTTCATTTAGATAAAACCTTCTTTCTCTAAAAGTATACTTCTATTTTATTTTATCCTAGCATAAGAAACTGATATTGTAAAGTCTTTTATATCATTTATTATTCTTAAAGTTTGTTATGTTCTTTGCTGAAAAATCTTTTACACTTGCTAACATGGTCTCCAACTTTTTGAAGTCCTCTAAAAGTCCTAGCTTTTTTATTTTGTTATTTAATTTTAGCAAGTATTATTTACTTTCCTAGAAATATTGACTCTAAGTTTTCTTTAACAATTTTTATTAGCTCTTCTGTTAGGCTTTCAATACTTTCTCCTAAAATTATACCATGAGAGTATTTAAAGCCATCATTCCAGATATAGTTAAAGGTCTTTGTATCTAAGCTATTTATTGGACCAATTTGTAGGGCATAAATTTCCACCTTGTCTTTTAAAAACTCTTTTACTATGTCCCTAGTTGCTCCAGGAAAAGTAGAGGCTCCGTCAGTTATTTCAAAAATAATTTTATAGGTCTTTTTTGCTTTAATTTCTACTTTCTCTCTAGGACTTATGTTTTTATAAATCTCCCTAAGACAAGCTCCATCGTCAGTGGTTCCAGAAGATCCGTCTACTTTTGTAACTGATGATATTATCTTACTTAGTTTTAAATTGCCTGTATCTGTAAAGTCTTTAACCTTATAAAAGTCTCTTCCAAAAAACCAAGTTTCTGTTAAAAGTACAATTTTTTCATTGGTCTTTTGGCTAGATCCTTGTAAATAATCATTAAAGTCTTCTAATGACAATAAAATTGCTGCTAAGGTTTTTCTCATAGCCTCAATTTTTTCCTCATCCATTGAGCCAGAATTGTCTATTAAGAAAGAAATTTCAATTTTTTCTGGTAGAAAATTGTTTTTACTTTCAAGAAAATACCTGTTAAATATTTTTAAGTCCTTGTAGGCTCCCTTTTTTTCGGCTTCTAAAAAATCTGGATAAGAATAAATTAAATCATTTACATTTAAGTCTCCTTTAGCCTGCTTGTCCTTTTCTACTTGAACTTCTTTTTTTGCAGACCCAAGAAGTTTTTTCCAAAATTCTTTCAAAGCCCTTCTTTGGCCACTAATTTTATTTTCATAAAAAGAAAATAAGTATATATCTTCTCTACTTATAGCAAAATCTTCAAGTTTTTTTATTTCTGCTTCCCTTTGTGATAGGACTTGAGGCTTTTCTTCTTTTAGGATTTCCCTTAGCCTTTCTTCTACATCTGCTCTAGACGATTCTAACTTATTTTCTCTTTGGTCTTCATTCCCATCTTCAAAAATTTTTTCTCCACTAGAAGATTCTTGGCTGCTATTCATAGAGTCAATTTCTTTTAACCAAAGTTTTTTAAAGTTTGGATAAATGAAGGCCTTTATAAGTGGATCTCTTTCTATAATTCCCTGGTTGTCGTTAATTTGTCTTAGGAGGTTGTCATATAAAAATTCATAAATAGACTTGCCCATTATTTCCTGACCAAATTTCTTTTCAATGTCTCTTTTTAAGCCTTCGTCATTAAAATATAAAGTCCAAAGTAAAAAGCTTTGACTAAAGGCTTGGTGGTCTAAAGATGAAAAAATTCTTTTTGGATTCTTTTCTTTTTTCATATAAGTGATAATTTTTTCTTTTTCTTCTTGATCTCTATAAAATGGGCAGGTTTCTAAAACTTTTAAATAGGCACTATAACAATCAATTTCAAATAAAAAATCTAATATTTCCTTTTCTACATAGGATCTTATAAAATTTTTGTCAATAGTCGTTGAATCTTCTACTAGGTCTTCTAACTTTTTTTGTAGATAGTAAGAAACTTGGTCTATTTCATCTTTAAAAGATAGCCTTCTCTTTAAATATAAATCTGCATTTTTCTTCCAATCTGGGTATAGGGCTAATTCATAATATATATGCCACAAAATTTCACTATTAGAAAGATCCTTTTCTAAAAAACTTGCCAGTGGCAAATATAAAATACCTTCCTTTGGATTAAAAACAAACTTTTCTAAATAATTCATTTTTTTCAGGATTTGTTTGATTTTTTAGTGAGCCTAGGGTGGATTGGTTGACATAATTATACTCTATAGTTAAAAATCTAGACTTAAAGGCTGGGTTTAGGTCTTGGGTTCCTTCATAACTTACAGAATCTGTTGAAAGGTTTCCTGTTCCAATAAGTCCAAAACCTTTTTTTATTTTCACAGGTCCAAGTCCAGTTACATAGGCCATTGAGCCAACTTTACTTTGGAGAATATCGTTAAGACCTATGAGATTTTCCATGGCAATGGTGTTAAGCTCATCAATAATAACAGTTCTGCCGTTTTTTACTGCCAACAATATTTCCTTTTCGATTTTCTTTACAACTGTTCCATAGGTTGAGTTTCTAGCTATAAAAATTTCTGAAATACTGTCCCAAAGTTTAGATTTTATTAGGTTTTCTTTTTCATATGGAAGGTTCTTAAAGTCTTTTTCGTGACTTCTTAGCCAGGTTAAATATTGGTCCACAACTTTGTCTACAAGGTCTATGTCACTTTCTTTTGAATTTGCTTTTTCTAAAGACAGAGTCTTTTCAACAAACATATCTTCATAGGTCAAATTGTAAGAGCCTGATATAAAGTAGGGATATATTTTTTCAAGATCTTTTTCACTGCCTCTAGCTAGGGCTTCTTTGTAATAGGTCCTTTTTTCTTTGTTAAGTTGAGCAAATTTTTCTATGGCTTCAGCTTCACTTATATTTTGATTTTTTAAAAACCACTTGTTCATTTCTAGCTCTAGGTCATCTTGGATAATATTTTCTATAGAAAACTCCATTGCTGCCTCTCTAGCCAGCTGAGTTTTTCCACTACCTAGGTGGCCAACAAGATATACTGGAGTTCCAGCCTTTAAAGATTCTATAATTTTTTTCTTAGCTTCAAGGACATAAGAAATGTCAACTAAGTTATTGCTATTTGAATTTTCTATGTCTCTTAGTAACTGTCTTTGATAATAAAATTCCCAAGCATCAGGAGAACTTGTTATTAGTTCTTTTAGGTTTTTATTATATTCATTAATTCTTTCTATCCTAGCCCTAGTTTGAAAGCTGCTTCCATAAAAATTACTAGCATAAAGATTTTGATTTTCTTTTCTTTCAACTGTTAGGAAAAATTTTTCGTAGGCAATTAAGTTTTCCAATTCTTCAATGGCTTTTTTCTGATAACTTTTATTTAAAGTTAGGTAGTCTTTATATTTTTTTAATAAGTCATTTTCGCTAAAAGACCTGTCTACATCTTCTTCTATTCTAAAGTTTTTGAAAAATTCGCCTAGGCTAGTTGAACTTTTATCTGACGTCGCTTTTGCCTCTTTGCGCAAGGCATCTTCATAGAGATTTTGAATTTCTCTAAGGCTAGGTATAGAATCTATATTTTTATTTTTCATATTTATGCCATGCTCCTTTGTTTTTGATGTAAAAAAGGGACGATAACAAGCTCGCCCCTTTGTATTTTTAAGATAATAATCTTTAGATCAAATTAAAGTCCTTTAGCATTTCTTCTATATCTGTTCCCCTAATAAGTTTTCCAACCTTCATTTTTTGTAGTGGTGTAAGTGGAAGATCAGGCTTTTCTCCATCTGATAGGGCTACCATGGCATTTAATAAATACCTAAGGTCGTATCTAGATGCAAAAACTTCTGGAACAGCTTTTTCAACTCCACATAGGACATAAACTGCTTCCATAGCTGTTCTACCAGAATATTCAGTAGTAAATACTGTATCTCTACCTGGTTTGTCAAGAGTTTCAGCAAATTGGCCTAAGAAAGCAAAGTTTACTCCACCTTTAGGAACAACAAATGGTCTATCTCCAGCCTTTCTTGGCATAAATTGAGAAGTAATATAAGGCATCATAACTGGAACAGCAGTACAAGTTTCAGCAAGTGCATCAATTTCATTTACTGGAACGCCAATGTGGTAAAGCCATTCTTTAGTAATTTCCTTACCAGTACAATCTCTCATTTTCTTCTTTATATAGTCGCCTTCAACGTCAGTAAATAATCCATAAACCCAAACTGCTACATCATCTTCAGGTTGGTCTGGATATTGACCTTGTCTATTAATAGTCCAAGACATTAACCAAGATGAGTCAACACAAGTAACAATACCACCAGTTACAGTCTTTCCACCATAAGGGCTTCTCTTAGTAATTTTTTCAATATACTTAGGAATAGAATCATCGTGGCAGGTTACTGTACAAGATTCCCAATTTGTTTTTTCAACATCAGTGCAGAAAACTTCTGGACGACCAAAGTCATCAGATTTTTTTGCAATATTTTTCCACATTTCCCAGCAACCTGTTTGTTCATCACTAAGTTCAGCAGGAGTATTATCATCTCCGTAGCTAGAATTTTCTGTCATAGAACCGTTAGTAATAAAGACAAGGTCATTTTCGCTAAGGTCTATAGACTTGTCGTTGCCATTTTTGTCTTCAGCTATAATCTTAGTAGCAACTTTTCTATTTTCAGAAATATCAAAATCAACATCAGTTACCTTAGTATTATATTGGAATTTACATCCGTAGTCTTCAAGATATTTTACCATTGGTCTTACAATAGAATTGTATTGGTCATATCTAGTAAATCTTAAAGCAGATAAGTTAGTTAAACCTCCAACATGGTGGATAAAACGGTTTAAATATAATTTCATTTCCAAGGCTGAGTGCCAATTTTCAAAGGCAAACATAGATCTCCAATAAGTCCAAAAGTCTGAATTTAAAACTCCATCAGAGAAAATATCTTCAATTGCCTTGTCTTCAAGGTCCTCATCACTAGTCATACATAAAGTAGCAATTTCTTTAACTTGGCTTTGAGTTAAGTTAAATTTTCCATCGTCATAGCGATTACCTTGTTTGTGGGTAATACGACAGTTACTGAAGTTTGGATCATCGTAGTTAGTATAGAAATAATCATCTAATACACTCATTTCTGGGTTTTCTAAACTTGGAATTGAGCTCCAAATGTCCCAAAGACATTCAAAGTGGGCACCAGTTTCTCTACCACCACGGGCAACATAACCTCTAGTATCCATATATTCTCCATCAAGAGATCCGCCTGGAATATCCATTTGCTCTAAGAAGGTAATTTTCTTACCGTCCATGTGAGCATCTCTAATTAGAAAACAAGCTGCAGTTAAAGATGCAATACCAGTTCCAACTAAGTAGGCAGATTTTTCTTCAATTCCCTTAGGCTTTCTAGCCTTTACTAGTCTTTGAAAATCTCCATTAGTAAGTTTTAGTCTTTCATCATAAGTTTTAAGTTCCATAATTTCCTCCTTAAATAATTCAATCTTTATTCTTTACACTTTTAATTAAATCACTTATCTGACAAAGATTCATCTACCAAAAGAGGACTTGTGGGTAAAGTTTACTCAATATTTAAATTTTGGGTAAAATCTTTTAAGTCTTCACTTCTCTTTAGAGAAAGTAAAATATTTCCATCCATTAACTTGCCAATCCTATTAGTAAGCGCTACTGGATCAGTTTTCATTCCACTTGCAACCCATTGGATTAGGGAGCTGCTTAAAGCGCATTGGTAAAAATAAGCTATTAATTTAATGTCTATGTCCTTGGCCTTTGTTTCTTTAGCAACAAGACTTACGTACTTGTTCATAATTTCTCCAGCAATAGAGAAAACATATTTTTCAACATCAGCCTTGTAGTCTGATTCATACATGTGTTTTATAGCTTTTTTATTATCTAAAATAAACTTGGCCGCTAAAATAAAACTATCTTCCCAAGAAAGAGTTTCATTAAACTCTTCAATTACTACAGCTAATTCCTCTTCAAAAATTTCCTTGACTAATTCAGTTAGATTTTCGTAGTGATAATAGAAAGTTTTTCTTTCGATTTGACACTTCTTAGCTAGTTCAGTAACTGTAACACTGTGGATAGGTTTTTTGTTTAAAAGATTTATAAATTCCTTGCGAATAAGGTCCTTAGTATAATTTTGTGACATAAGTCCACCACTTTCATAATAAAAATTTATATGTATAATATACCCTCAAAAATCAAGAACTTAAATCATAAGTATTAAAATAATCAAATTAAGGGTTTTATTAGCTCTATAAGTTCTAAACCTTTACTAAAAACAAAAATTTTTTCAACAAAAAAGCACCTAGTTAATTCTAGGTGCCAAAAATTTTTTTAATTAGAAGTCTAAATCTTTGCCTTCGTAAACATATTCAAATAATTTTTTCATTGTTGCAACATCAATTGACCTTGGGTTTGATCCTGTACATGCATCGGCAACTGCATTTGTTGCTATGGCATCGATCTTTTCTTTGAATTCGTCTTCTTTAATTCCAAAGTCTCTTAGGTTGTTTTTAATATCGAACTTAGCGTTTAAGCCTCTGATCATTTTAATTAGTTCGTTGGCGATTTCTTCGTCAGTTCCACTTAGGCCAAGGTTCTTACCAATTTCGCCGTATCTCTTTAGGGCAGTTTCATCTTTCATATTGTATTGGATTACATATGGAAGGTACATGGCGTTTGCATAGCCGTGGATAATGTGGCCAGTTGAGAAAACTGCGCCAGTCTTGTGGGCCATTGAGTGAACAATTCCTAGTAGGGCGTTAGAGAAAGCTTGGCCTGCTAGACATTGGGCATAGTGCATTTGTTCTCTGGCTTCAAGGTCGCCGTTATAAGATTTTTCTAGATATTCAAAGACCATTTGGATGGCGTGAATTGCTAGTGGATCTGTGAAAGGACTGTTGGCAGTTGAAACATAGGATTCAAAGGCGTGAGTCAAAGCGTCCATTCCTGTATAGGCAATTAAGTTCTTAGGCATAGTTTCTACAAGAGCTGGGTCAAGGATGGCTATGTCTGGAGTAATGTTAAAGTCAGCTATTGGGTATTTAATGCCCTTTTCGTAGTCAGTAATAACTGAGAAGGCTGTTACTTCTGTAGCTGTTCCTGATGTTGATGAAATAGCTACAAACTTTGCCTTGTTTCTAAGTTTTGGAAGACCAAATGGAACAACCATTTCTTCAAAGGTTATTTCTGGATATTCATATTTAATCCACATAGCCTTAGCTGCGTCTATTGGAGATCCACCACCCATGGCTACTATCCAGTCTGGTTTGAATTCTTGCATTTTCTTTGCGCCAGCCATAACTGTTTCTACAGATGGGTCTGGTTCAACATTTTCAAATAATTCTACTTCCATGCCAGCTTCTTTTAGGTTAGCAACAACCTTGTCTAAGAAGCCAAATTTTTTCATAGAGCCTCCACCTACTACTACAATGGCTTTTTCACCATGAAGGTCCTTTAGTGCATCTAAGGCACCTGGTCCGTAATAAGTATCTCTAGGTAATGTGTATCTTTTCATAATGTTTTTCCTCCTTGTGTAATAACATTACTATCTAACAATTACATTATACCCCGAAATCGTTAAAAATAACACTATCTCTTTAATTTATTTTTAATTTTCTACTTAAGCTTAAGTAGTTTTGCCTCCTATTCTAATTTTTCGTCACAAGATGAACAATAGGCTACATAAATAGAATTGGCTTTGCCACAGGCTTTACACCTTGTCATTTGCTCTTGATCAAGATTTTTATCTGAAAATGCTGTCTGCATCTTTTCTTCAATTAAATTTTTGTCAATACTAGGTCTTTGGCTTTTATTAAAATTATCTGGGTCGATTTTTATTTCTTTTAACTGCCTTTGAAGCTCTGATATTTTTTTAAATTTTCTTTTAAAGTCGTCAAAGGAATAGGCTACGTCCATTTTATAAAGTTCATAAGAAAGAACTCCAATTTCTCTAAATTCTATTTCAAGTTGGTCTTCAAGTTTTTTTATTTCTTTTTTTTGCTGGCAGTAGTCAGACATTTCGCTTACTTGGGTCATAACTATATCCCTGCCTTGGTTAAGCGTTTTATAAAGTTCATTTACTATTAGGTCTATATCTTTTTTCATACTAAGTCCCCTCTCTACCTGTCTATTTAATTTATACCCTAAATTTGTTATTTATTTTTTCTTTTAGGGTATTATTTAAGTATCAAGGACAAACACTGTCCAAAAAAATTTTAGGAGGATCAAATGAAAGAATTAAAATTATATTATATGGAAGGCTGTCCATTTTGTAAAAAAGTTAGAAAGTTTATCGAAAAAAATCCTGAGCTTAAGGTTGAAGAACTTGATATAGCTGACGAAAAAAACCACAAGGACTTACTTGAAATCGGTGGCCAAGACCAAGTCCCAATGCTTACAATTGACGGCAAACCAATGTACGAATCTGGAGACATTGTAAAATTTTTAAAGGACCAATTAGCATAAGTGAAAATAGGATTCTTATCAGACACCCACGGCAATCTTAAGTGGACCATGGAAGCTCTTGACTATCTTTCTGACTGTGACAAGATCTTGCATTTAGGAGATGTCCTTGCTCATGGACCTAGAAATGCCCTTACAGAAGAATACAATCCAAAGGACCTGGCAGAAATTTTAAAATCCAGAAAAAACATTTCCTACATTAGAGGCAATTGTGATGCCGATGTAGATGAAATGGTTATGGACAAAGATATTTCAAAGTCTAGCGACTTTTTATCTTGGGGAGATTTAAAGATTTTTGCAACTCACGGCTATTTAGAATCAGAAAATTCTAGATTTTATAAGGCTCTAGAACTTGGAGCCAATGTTATTGTAACAGGTCACACTCACATAAAGGTTTTAGAAGAAAAAGATGGTATGGTTATTTTAAATCCAGGATCTACAACTCTACCAAAAGATGGGTCTAAGTCCATTGCCACTTATGAAAATAAAACTTTTAAGCTAATTGATTTAGAAAGTAAAAAAGTTCTTAAAGAATTGAAAATCGATTAAATATCTAGACCTTGGCTTCCAGGGTCTAGTTTTTTATTTAAAACAAAAAAAAGAACACCTCAAGGTGCTCTCTTTTTTAAGTACTAACTTACTTATTTTAATAAGTCATCTGCAGTAGGAAGGTGGTCATAAACAGCCTTTAATACTTCCTCTGTCTTTTTAATGTCTTCAGGAGACATAGTTTTTTCTAAAGTGTCTAAAATATCTGCCAAGTATTTGTTTTTGCTTTGTGAAAACTTGTCATATTTTTTAGTTACATTTAGATAGAAAACTCTCTTGTCTTCTTTAGATTGAGTTTTTGTAATGTATCCCTTGTCTTCAAGATTCGAAATCTTGTAGGCTGCGTTTGGTTGGGATATTTTCATAAAACTAGCAACGTCTCTTACTGTAGGTTTCTTTAGGCCATTAATAACTTCTAGGCAGAAGGATTCAGAAACAGTTAAACTGTCTTCTTTGTTTTCTCCCATATTTAATGTTCTGTAGAAGTCTAATTTAAACCTATTGTAAACCTTTAAAAATTGTTTTTTCATAAGTATATCTTTCTCCTAAAAATATTTTTATATTATTTTACAATTCTATTTTAACATATAAAACAGATTTTTTTAATAAAAACTTGGTGAAATATTGTTTTCTTTATATCTAATAATAATATAAGAAGATTTATTAGACATTTCTTATTTATTGTCTTCCTCTCCATTGGTTTCCAAAGCTATAATTGCTACAGCCTTGTTGTGGTCTAAGACGAGTTTATCAGCAAGGCCATTAACTAAAACTAGGCCCCTGCCTGAAGATAGCATTTGTTCTGGATAGTAGTCATTTTCTAAATCATAAACTATGCCAGCTCCTTCGTCTCTAACCTTTATTGTCAAATAGCCTTCTTCTATGTTTATATTTAAATAGACAGACCTATCTTGTGCAAGTTTGTTGCCATGGAGGGCACCATTAATAATCAGCTCGTTGACAATTAGTTTTACATCAAAGAGCTTATCTGCATCTAAAATATACCTGTGTAGTTCTCTCATTCGACAATCTACAAAGTCTCTAATTATATTTATGTCGCTTCTTACACATCCATTAAAATAGTATTCCATCTACTACAACTCACCTTAATTTTTTCTATTTCCTTGTAGGTTTATTGTTAATTTCTTGTTAACTTCTACATTAGTAAATTTACCCTTTTAAATTTTTTTAAATCAGAAAAATATCTATTAACTAAGTTTTTAACAGGATTTAATGGGTAAATAAGTATTGAGAAATATTATAGGAGGTAAAATTATGAAATATGTATGTGACGCTTGTGGCTATGTATATGATCCAGAATTTGGTGATCCAGATACTGATATAGCTATCGGAACTGCTTTTGAAGATATTCCAGATGATTGGGTATGCCCAATTTGTGGCGTTGGCAAAGATCAATTTAGCCCAATGGAATAATTTAAAATTTCTGCTTATTAAATTTACTTTTAGGGTAATTTATAAGTACAATAACTATTAGGAGGTATATTTATGCAAAAATATGTATGTGACGCTTGTGGATGGATTTATGATCCTGAAGTTGGAGCTCCAGAATATGATTTAGAACCAGGTGTAGCATTTGAAGATCTTCCAGAAGATTTCGAATGTCCACTATGTGGTGTTGGTAAGGATTCTTTCTCACCACTAGACTAATTGTATAAATTAACTATTAAGCCTGTAGGTTTAAACCTGCAGGTTTTTTCTTTTAAATTTTTTCTTTTAAGCAAAAAAAGAAGGCCTCAGCCCTCTTTTTAATCTAAATCTTCTGAACTTGTTTCAACAATTTTTGTTCCATTTTCTATAATTGTATTTCTAGCAGGATATGTTGACCTATAAAATTTATCTTTTTCTAAAAATTCTCCATTTTTTTCTTTGACCTTGTAGGATTGATAAATTGATCCATCATAGCCTTTTTGGCTAACTTCTCTTAGGCCTTGGTCTAAGTTGGGATTGTCTCTACTTATAGTTTCACTTTTTATATCTTCAACTTTCTCTACAATTAAAGACACGTCATAGTCTTTTACATCAGTGTCACCAATTATTGTAAATCTAATTTTCTTGTCGTCAGCTTCTGCCCCTATATAAATTGGAAAATCAAAGGGATTAGAAATTTTTAAATCTAAATATCCAATGGCTATAGCTGCATCTGTTCCCCTTGGTACATAGTTTACAGGTCTTGAATGGTTTCTTCTTTCGTCAATAGAAAGATCTGCTTTGACTGCTGCGTTATAAAGGGTTGTTGAAACCTGGCAAATTCCTCCACCAACTCCTGTGTCGAAGTTTCCTTCATTTATAACTGTTGCAGGGAAAAATCCTGCTTCTTCAGATATTTCTCCGATTACCTTGTTAAAGGAAATTTGTTCCTTGGGTTTTATAATTAAGCCGTTTAAAATTTCTGCTGCCTTCTTTATATTCTTTTTTCTATTTAAAACGCTAGAAGAATAATCTGTTTCAAATGTTCCAATTGGACCCTTTAAGTGGTCAAAGGCACTGGCGTAAAGATTGGCAGGTTTTTTATCTACAACAATTTTTACATCCTCTCCTGTTTCTAGAGACTTATAAATTAGGTCCTTGGTTTTCTTATTGTCTACATTTAGGCCATCAATTGCTTCAACAACTTGTTTTTTGCCATTGACTACAGAAAAATTTGCATCTACTGCTGGCCTTGAAATCATATTATTTAAGTCGCCAATAACCTTATCTATTTCTGCTTCAGAAAAACTTCCCTCTAACTCAAAGTTTATTGGATTTGAGCTTAGTTTTGTAACTTGAACAAATCTATCTCCTGGGCTTCCTTCTCTTGCATACTTGTAGGCCTGTAAAACTCCATAGCCGTAATCAATTTTATAACCTAGTTCGCTATAAGGATACTCAAACTTGTAGTCTTCATATGTCAGCACTAGTTTTTTGTCTGGAATCTTTCCCTCTTTAACAACCTTTTTCATAGCTTCTGTAAGGGTTAAGTTTGAAACATCTATGCCGTCTACAGAAATCCCCCTATAAATTGTGTCTACATTGACAACATTGTTATAGGTTCCATAGCTAATGCCTACAAAAATTCCAAGAACTAATAATATAATTAAAAGGCCGAAGATTAGTTTCTTCATTTTTCACCTCATTAAACTTGAACTAATTTTTTATACTCTAAACAGAAAGATCTAATTGGACAATTTTGGCACTGAGGATTTCTGGCCTTGCAAGTTCTTCTTCCGTGGAAGATAAAAATGTGATGGGCCTTGGTCCAAAAGTTCCTATCAATTCTCTCCATTAATTTTTCTTCAGTATCTTCAACATTTTTTTCATCTACAATTCCTATTCTATTAGTTACCCTAAAAACATGGGTATCAACTGCAATGGCAGGTACTCCAAAACAAGTAGAAACTACAACATTGGCAGTTTTCTTGCCAACTCCAGGTAGGGTTATTAATTCTTCAATAGTTTTAGGAACCTCAGACTTATAGTTGTCAACTAAAAGCTGGCAGGTTTTTAAAATGTTAGATGCCTTGGTGTTATAAAAACCACAAGGGCGAATAATTTCACTAAGACGACCAAAGCCTAAGGCTAAAATATCTTCAGGTCCTTGGGCCAATTTAAAAAGGTCCTTAGTAACCATATTTACCCTAACGTCAGTACACTGGGCAGATAAAATTGTGGCTATTAACATTTCAAAGGGACTTGTATGGTCCAGCTCTGGCCTAGCATCAGGATAGGTCTTATTTAAAATATCTAATACTTCTTTTAACTCTTCATCAGTAATTAACATTTATAATTTCTCTTTCTAAATTTATAATCTCAAATCTATAATCGTCATCTAAAAATTTTATTAGCTGGTCTAATCTTTCTTCTAAGTGGCTGTACGAATTTGAAACACAAGAAAAACCAAGGCTTCCTAAATTTATCATATCTAAATTTTCAACTTCAGCACAAGAAAAGTTATAAATTTTTGAAACCTTGTCAAAGGTGGACTTAATAATTCTCCTCTTGTCTTTTAAGTTAAAGGCCTCATAGATTTTTATCTGGACTTCTAAAACACCTACATACATAAAATCAGCCCCTTGAAGCAAGTATTTTTATATTTCTCTCAATAACTTTTTTCCCTGACCAGGCAAAGGCAAAGTCCTTGTATTTTTTCTTAAAGGCCTTGTTAGAAAGGCTGGCAAGGTCAAGATCGTCAAAACTTAAAAATTTCGGCTTAAAGTCTGCGTGAACATCTGATAAAATTCCCCTGTTCTTTGGACAGACTTCCTGGCAGACATCGCAGCCATAGGCGTAGGTCAAGTTATTTAAATAAGGACTGGCATCTTTTTTCTGGGACAAATAGGACAGGCATTTAGAAAAGTCTACCCTGTAGTCGCCAAGAATTGCCCCAGTTGGGCAGGCTTCTTTACATAAATTACAAGATCCACAAGAACTTAAATCAATTTCAGCTTCGTAAATAAATTTACTTGCTGGTATTGAAGTAAAAAGCAGGCCTAGAAAAAAATAAGACCCTAAGTCCTTGTTTATTATAAGGGAATTTTTCCCATAGTGGCCAAAGCCTCCAAGACGGGCTAGTTCTTTTTCATAAAAGCCACCGCTGTCAACTTGGATATAAGATGAAAACTCAAAAGTCTCTTTTAAAATCTCTTTAAGTTCTTGAATTTTTTCTCTTAAGACCAAATGATAGTCTCTACCTCTAGCGTAGGATGAAATTTTATAGGCTCCGTCAAAATCACAAGGCCAATAATAGGACATGCCTAAGACAAAAATACTCTTAACACTCTCTAGCCTTGTCCAAGGATCTATACGCAAGGAAAGATCTTGAAGTTCAAAATCTGTGGTTAGGCCCTCGTTTTTATTTGATAAAATCCTAGATCCAACTTGGTCTAAGCTCTTTGCCTCCACTAGGCCTAAAAGGTCAATATTAAGCTTTTTCTTTAAATCATCTAGTCTTATGTCCACGTCTTTCACCATCTTAATTATACCTTAAAGTTTATGAAATTTCTTTACTTTTACAAAAGTTTAAACATATTGTAACTTTTGAATGGTTTTAATTTATACAAACTTGATCTTTTAATTTGGCCTAGAAAAAGTCTACTAATAACTCCAGCTATATAGTATAATCTTATAAGAATTTAAAGGAGAACTTATGGAAAAAGAAAATAAAATGGGAACCATGGATACAAGAGCCCTGCTTTTAGAAATGTCTCTGCCAATAATGTTATCCATGTTGATCCAAGCCCTTTACAATATTATAGATTCCTACTTTGTTTCACAAATAAACGAGGCTGCCTTCACTGCAGTTTCAATGGCATTTCCAATTCAAAATACTTTTATCGGCCTAGCTGTAGGAACATCAGTTGGAACAAAAGCTTTAATGTCTCGCTATCTAGGAGAGAAAAATTTAGAAAAAGTTTCTAAGGTTTCAGAAAATGCCTTGAGCCTTACAATTTTTCACGGCATCTTACTCTTTGTCTTTGGACTTTTCTTTATGGAAGGCTACTACAAAAGCCAAACTGATTCGCAAGAAATTATTTCCTACGGCATAGCCTACAGTAGAATAGTTACTATGATGGCAGTTGGAATATTTTTTCAAATTTCCTTTGAAGGATTTTTGCAAGCCTCTGGTCGGACAAAACTTTCTATGTACGCCCAAATTTTTGGCGCCGTCATTAACATTATTCTAGATCCGCTTTTAATTTTTGGATACTTTGGCCTGCCTAAAATGGGTGTTAGAGGAGCAGCTCTGGCTACAGTTATTGGCCAAGTTCTAGGAGCGATCCTTGGCTTTATTTTAAATAAAAAGAAAAATCCTGAAGTGAGATTAAAAGGCCTTGACCTAGATTTTAAAATTATTGGAGAGATTTATAAAATTGCCATTCCATCTGTAGTTTTAATTACAATGACTTCAACGGTAATTTATTTTCTGAATATGATCCTAGGAAGTTTTTCGCCAACAGCAGTTGCAGCACTAGGTGCCTATTATAAGGTCCAGTCCTTTGTCTTTATGCCAGTTTTTGGTTTAAATAACGGGATGATTCCAATAATTGCCTACAACTACGGGGCGAAAAAGCCAAAAAGGGCCTTGGACACAATATCTTTTGCTATAAAGCTTGCCCTTGCCATTGCCTGTCTGGGATTTTTGATTTTCCAAATTTTCCCAGAAAAGCTTTTAAAAATCTTTAACGCCTCAGACCAACTTTTGGATCTTGGAATTCCTGCTCTTAGAATTATTTCTACATCTTTTTTCTTTGTAGTAATAAACTTTGTAGCCAATGCAGTCTTCCAAGCCTTAGGAAACGGAGTTCTTGCCTTAGTTTCGTCTCTACTTAGACAAGTGGTAGTTTTGCTGCCTGCAGCATATTTTCTATCTCTAAGTGGAAACTTAAATTTAATTTGGCTTGCCTTTCCTCTGTCAGAGCTAGTTGGTTTTATATTTTCAACCTACAAGCTAAAGACCTATGCCACTTACAAAATATCAAATCCCCTTTAGGAGGACGAGGACCTATGAAAGAATCACTTGGGAAAAATATCTTAATAATTTTTTTGATCCTACTTGTAGTCTTTTTGCTTTTTTATAGGCAGGTCTTTTTAAAACTGACCTTAGACAAGTATATTAAAGAAAATGACTTACAAGCCTATACAGTTGAAGCAATCGAAAAATATTCCCAAATGGATGGCTACTTAGTTTCTCTAAATGGACCTAATGGGGAAGATAGAAAGCTTACAATAATTTCTACTAGATTTCCAATAAATGTAATTTACGATTCAATGGTAGACAAGGAAAACTTGAAATAATAAGGCAGGCTTTATTTCATTTTACAAGTAAATAAGCAAAAAAATAAAGGTCAGTATAAAACTGGCCTTTTTTCTTACCACATTATTTCAATTTTATTGTCGTTCATCTTGCTTAGGTCTCCAAAGACATCGAGAATATTGAGACCATAGTCGCCAAGGCTTCTAGGTATTAATCTTGCATCGACAATTTCAACGTCTAAGTTTTCTTCCATTGACAAAATATCCCAAAGAGCATCTAAGTTATCTCCAAAACTTTGAGGAAACTTAAAGACTTTGTCCATGTGCTCATAGGCCTTGTCTCTATTTACAAATTCCTCTCCCATTAAAATAAATTTTTTCATAAAATCACCTACTAATAAAATTGTTCAAAGGACTTGTAGTGGTCCTTAGTATAAAAAATTAATCCGTCGTCTGAATAAACTATTCTTTCAGGTCCCCTATTTTTGTCATAGCCAGAAATTAAATCAGCTTCATAATAAGTCCTAGAACTTTTTTTAGGCAAAAGTCCCTCTCTGTTATAAAAGATGTCGCCACCAATTACAAAACCTCCGTTGTCTTCAACTGACCAACCAAGGTCTTTGGCTTCAGCCTTTTTAATATAATTTTTTGGCAGGGTCTTGTAGATATGAATGTACTCAACTAGATCTTCTAAATCATAATATTCTTCATCTTCTAAAATGAGTTTTTCATCTTCAAGAGTTTCTTCTTCAACTAAATTCTCTTCACTTGACTCATCTGTTTGAGTCTTTTTTCTTTCAGTTTTTTCTATTAAGTTTTCTTCGACTACTTGGTCTGCTTGAGCTTTTTCTATTTTTTGATCCTTTGACTTGCAGCCAGTAAAAATAAAAACTGCAGCCAAGAAAAATAAAAGAAGCTTGTTCAAATATCTTTTTTTAATTTTATTATTCATATAAGCTTTATACCCCAATTTTTGTTAATTATCATTTAAAAATTATTTAAAGTTTTAAAAACTAAGTCTACATTTAAAACTTTCTCTTCTTATGTAAGGGCAAATAAAAAGCAACCAAGAAAATCTTGGCTGCAAAAAATTAACCTTCAAGGCCTCTAGCTTGTCTGTCCATGTCTTCAACAACTATATCAAAAATTTCTCCAAGGGACCTACAATATTTTAAAACGTCCCAAGGCTCGTTTGTGTGGTAGTGGATCTTAACAAGGTCGCCACCGCCAACTGCAAGGAGACAGTCTCCCTTAAAGTTTTCGTTGAAATAATCGTTAATAACATTTTCGTCTAAGTTTTCGCCTTCAATTAGAAGTTGAACGTCATATCTATATTCTATCATTATATCCTCCGTGATTTATAAAATTTTTAATTTTTATTTGGAAAGTAAGGGCATCTCTTTCCTAGGCATTGGCGGTTGTTTCTAAAAAACCTACAAGTAACTTGGTCTGGGATGTCCATTTTCACACCAAAGTTTTCTAAAACATAGTCCGCTCCTGTCAAGGCTGCAGTAAAAGAATTTCTCTTACAGCACCTAGGACCACCAAGTTTTCCAATTTCGTCTAGGGCCCTGACTGTTCCCCTATTAATTATACCCCAAGACTCAGTACTTAAAGGAGTTGACTGGGTAATAATACTTAAAAACATTCCTAGAGAAACTGCCGCCCCACAAGTTCCCCAAAAGCCACAAGACCCACCTGGATACTGTCCGCCTCTTATTTTCATATCCTTTAAGGCTTTTTCTAAATTAATATCTCCACCTGCATTGGCGTAGGCAGTTAAAAGAGCAGCTCCAACCATGACGTGGTGCTCAGGTCCGTGCATATAAATAAAGGGATTTTCCATTATCTCATTTAAAATAAAAATTGGGTCCTTGGACTTAGATTCTAAGCAATAAGAAATAATTGCATCTATACCTTCCTTGCTATGACATGAGTCACAAACATAGTGGCCCTCGTCACAAATTGTCTTTGTCTTAAAGGTCTTATTACAGAAATAGCAATTGACCTCTGCTTCTTCATCTAAATAAGTTAATTCACTTCCACATATTAAACATCCATTTTTACTTGTCATCTTATCACCTACTTATATTATACTAGAGATTTAATAAAAAACTAGATAGATAAAAATTGAGAGATAAAATTTTTAGCTTTTTCAAAAATTGTAATTAAAAAAAATTAGGAGTATAATAAAATCGTTAAGGAGGAAAATTATGGAAGCACTATTTATCGTATTAAATCATGAAGCCCATTATAACGAATTGCTTTTGGCCCTACAAGAAGCAGGGATCCACGGCGGAACAATTTTAGAAAGCCAAGGAATGGCAGGTTATTTGGCAGAAAACTTTTCAACTTTTAAATTTTCTTATTTAGGATCTTTATTAAACGAAGGCAGACCCTATAACAAAACTATCATTTTAGTTTTAGACAAGGAAAGAACAGAAGTTGCAAAAAATTGCGTTAGAAAAGTTGTAGGAGACCTTGACCAAGAAAATGTAGGAATAATGTTTACTTTCGACATAACCAGCTTCGAAGGTTTGACAAAATAATAGAGGAAGTGGATTTTAAACAATGGAAGAAATGTACTCAATTGCAGTCCTAATTCTTTCTGGAATTTTTCTTGCAAAAATCATTGGCAAACTAAAATTTCCAGATGTAACTGCCTACCTATTGGCAGGAATTTTAATTGGCCCTTCAGTTTTAGGACTCTTATCCCGTGACCAAGTAAAGGCAATGGAAATAATTTCAGAAGTGGCCCTGGCCTTTATAGCCTTTTCAGTTGGATCTGAAATGAATATAAAGAGCATACAAAAAATAGGTACAAAAATTTTACTAGTAACTTTTTTCGAAGCCTTTGGCGCATTTTTAGTTGTCAGCCTAGGCTCAATGCTAATTTTTAAAGAGTCAGTTGGATTTTCAATTGTTCTAGGCTCAATTGCCTGTGCAACAGCACCAGCAGCAACCCTAATGGTAATAAAACAATACAAGGCCAAGGGAGACCTAGTTGATATACTAATCCCAGTAGTAGCCTTAGATGACGCAGTTGGAATTATAATTTTTGGTATATCGTCATCAATTGCCATCGCCTTACAAGCAGGAACAGGCCTGGCCCTATCTTCAATGCTATTAAAACCCCTTTGGGAAATAATTTTGGCCTTACTTATTGGCCTGGCCTTTGGTCTAATTTTTATTTTCGTTTCAAAAAAATTAAAATCAGACGACCAATTATTTTCCTTTACTATAGCAATGATTTTTATAGCCGCAGCAGCATCCCTTTACTTTAATGTATCCAGTCTACTGGCTCTAATGGCAATGGGACTTTTAATAGCAAACGTCGGCCATGTACCAAGAAGGTACCAATCTTTAATTGGAAACGTAACTCCCCCAATTTTTATAGCCTTCTTCGTCTTATCTGGAGCAGACTTAGACCTAAGTGCCCTAACATCTGTAGGCCTACTTGGAGTATTCTATGTAGTTGCAAGAGTTATAGGAAAACTTTTAGGAACCTTTTTCTCAACAAAAATGGCAGGCTTTCCAGAAAATGTACAAAAATACTTAGGCCTAACCTTGGTTCCCCAAGCAGGTGTCGCCATAGGTCTATCCCTAATAGCATCAAAGATCCTACCAGATCCCTTTGGTGCCCAAGTTAGAACAGTAGTCCTAGGTGCCACAATAATTTACGAACTCGTCGGCCCACTAACTGCTAAATACGCTTTGACCAAAGCCGGCCAAATAGATCCAGCAAATTTAAAAAAATAAAATAAACCTAGCTAAGTTATCTGATGTTAACTTCAGCTAGGTTTTTCTTTTAATCATCTTCTATTCTTCATCAAAGGCTTCCTCTAGTGAATATGTTCTGCCCTCTTTATAATCTTTATAGGCTTCCATGGCCATTTGATTATAAGCGTAGCCAATTTTCCCTTTCATTTTTATAAATTCCTCATAAAGTTCTTGGCCCCTATAACCTGACTTCATTAGGTCTTTTAAAATTAAATCAGAATAATCTTCACTTGTCTTCTTCAAAATTATCCCTCCATTTCAAATTTTATAAATAATTTGTCTGCTTATAGTTTGCTTATTGTCTGCTTAAGTTTAAAAAGTTATGCCAAATTATGATAAGTTATGACAAAGGTAAAAATGAATCATAACCACCGGCGTAGCCGGTGGTTTGCTCTGCCCCTATAAGGGGCTTTTACCTGCTGTGCACCTTGTGCACACTGAATGTCTATCAATCGCACTACTTTCTCAACTAGCGCTAAAGCGCCTCATTCCATTTTTTACATTTTTGTTTTTTCTCCAGTAAATGGATCCATATATTCCTTTATACTTATTTGGTCTTTTGTAAAATCTTCTTTTAACTGATTTTGGATATATTCTTGAATTTTCTTCATGTTCTTTCCTGCTGTATCTACATAATAACCTCTACACCAAAAGTTTCTATTTCCATACTTATATTTTAAATGGGCATGGCGGTCAAATATCATTAAGCTACTTTTTCCTTTTAAGTATCCCATTATTTCTGACACGCTATATTTTGGTGGTATCTCTAGTAACATATGAACGTGGTCTATGCATAACTCTGCTTCTATTATTTTTATTCCTTTTCTAGTCAGCAAATCTCTTAAAATTTTTCCTATATCTGTTTTTATTCTTCCATAAATTATTTGTCTTCTGTATTTTGGTGCAAATACTATATGATATTTACAATTCCATTTTGTATGTGATAAACTATTATTATCCACGTGGGTAACTCCTTTCATTTAATTAGATTGATAGACAAATCTATTTTAACATGATTGGAGTTTTTTTCCTTGAAGCTAAAGCTAATTATTCCCCCAGCATAGCTGGGGGTATTTATTGTGGTAAACCCACAAAAATGGCTTAACTGCTAAGTTGTAGCAAGTTAAGCCAAATTACAAAAAGTATGGTGGAGATAAGGAGGCTCGAACTCCTGACCTCTTGGCTGCCAGCCAAGCGCTCTCCCAACTGAGCCATACCCCCATTAGTAAACATTTTATAAAACTTCTTGGCGATTGTCAAGACCTTTATAAAATCTACTAAGGAGCTTTTGCTCACTATTTATTCTTCAAATTCTTCTAAAACAATATCAAGGTCATCTCCATCTGCAAAACCTGGGTCCATGTGGGTTAAAAAGTGCCAGTCATCTGAGTCAGCTTCCTTGTACAAAATTGCTTCCCCGTCTTCTGAACCAAAGTAGGCCCTTGTAACTTCATAACCTTTTTTTTCTAAAAATTCCTTGGCTCTTTTGAAGTTGGCTTCTCTTCTTTCTATATAGCCCTTGACATCTTCATTGTTAACCCCATAGGCATCAACAAGAGTCGCACTTGGAACCATGCCAGATCCTTCTTCACTTAGGTTAAAAATTTCGCTCCAAAATATATCTACATCAGAGTCTCCCCTAAACATAAACCTGCTAAAGGGAACAATGTTGCCCCTATAAGTCACTTCTACATAAGTAGGAATCTTGTCTAAAACCAAGGTCTCATAAAGAAAACCATCTTCCTCTTCAGCCTTATAGGCATCAAGTTTGCTAATAAATTCCCTGCCTTCTTCAAGAGAATTAAATATTCCGATTTCTGTTTCGTCACCATCTTGGTGCAAGCTTAGTATATACATTTTTTCTCCTTTCGTATCTCATTTTTCTCCCAATGGGGACATTCCTTTAGGTGTGTCCCCGTTGACAGTTATCTTCATCAATCATCTAATTTAATTTTAAAAATAAATTCGCCGCCAGAAACTTGAGCATCGTAGGCGATTTTATAGTTGTTTAATAAGCTTCCAACAATATAAAGACCTAGGCCGCTGCTGTTTTTCTTATTAATATCAAACTTCACTTGAAAAAGTTTTTCCATATCTAAGGAAGACTTATCATCAAAGCTGTTGGCCATATAAAAATCTTTATCGTCTACTCCAATATTTATACTGCCGCCTGCCTTTGAATACTTCACTGCATTTGATAGCAGGTTAGAAATTATTATCTTCAAGGCCGACCTGCCAATAAATATTTTTTCATCTGCTAGGTTATTGTTGATAGTCAGATCTTTTTCCCTGGCTAGAAGCTTATATTTATTTATCTCTTCTTCTACTATACCCTTAATCTCAAGAACTTCGCCATCGTTTTTTAATTTATCCAAGGAAGAGACAGTTAAAATTTGGGAAATGTTTGCTGACAGGGCGTCTACAAGTTTTAGAGATTCCTTAATGTAGTGGTCCCTGTCCTTGTACTTGCCAATATTGTAGGCCATATTTTCTAAAATAATTTTTAGGCTGGCAAGAGGAGTCTTTAGTTCGTGAGATGCCCCCTTAAAAAAGTCTGCCTTTACTTTTTCTAGTCTGATTATCTCTGCATTTTTCTCTTCCAAATCATCAATTGTTTCAAGCAAGGTAAAATACAGGCCGTTAATTTGTTCCTTGAGCTGGCTAATTTCATCTGCTGATGTAATTTTTAGCCTGGCAGTCTTGTCTAAGACCATCATCTTGTCTGTAATGTCTTTGATCTCAGTAACATTATTTTTTATCTGCCTGGCATAAATTAAGGCCACCAAGGCGGAAAAAATTATTGAAATCGAAAGTGAGTAGGGCAAAAACTTTAGGCTCAGGTCCTTGCCTTCTTTTTTCATATCTGCCACTGACAAAAATTGCAGACTAGACTTCTGACCTTGGGCCAGTTCAATTTGTCTTTCTTCGATGAGAAGCGAGTTGTCGGAGCTTTCAAGGTTAATGTCGATGTCGTCTTGGACTTTTATTGCGCCACTTTCACTTTCTTCAACTAAAACTGCCTTGATCTCGTTGGTTTCTGAAAAAAGTTCTAAGGCTTCTTCAACACTAGCCCTGTCTCTGCCAGATAAATTTTCTGAAATTAAATCTGCCTTCTCTGCCAGTTCTTCCTTTCTGCTTTCTAAATAGGTCTTTGGGAAGATTATATAAAGCAAAAGGTGGCTCAGAATTAAAAGTGCCCCAAGGACAGAAAAAATTTGGATAAACATCTTAGGAAATATTTTTAAGTTTTTCATTTTCTCTCCAACTTATAGCCGACATTTCTAATTGTCACAATACAATCTAGTTTTAATTTCTTTCTCAGTTCTTTAATGTAGACGTCAATTACCCGATCAAAGGGAATTTCTTCTGAGTCCTTCCAGACTCCGTCAATAATTTGAGACCTTGTAAGGGCTTGGCCTTCGTTTTTTAAAAAGAATTTTAAAATTTCCAGCTCCTTGGCGTTTACATCGACGTCCTTGCCGTCGAGTTTTGCTGTATATGAAGAAAAGTTTACCTCCAAGTCCTGGTAGGAAAAAGTTTCTTGATTTGGAAAGTTTTTCTTTATTAGCGAATCAACCCTGGCTTTTAAAAGGGGCAGAGAAAATGGCTTTTCAATATAGCCATCTGCTAGGTTTGTAAAGGCGTCGATTTTGTATTCTTCTTCATTAAAGGCTGTTAGCATTAAAACTGGAACCTGACTTTCCTTTCTAATTTCCTTTAACAGGTCCAGGCCGTTCATATAGGGCATTTGTATATCTAAAATTGCCAGATTAATGTCCTTAGAAAATTTTTCCAGGCCTTCCCTGCCGTCTTTGGCTGATATAACTGTATAAGAAAATTCTTCTAAGAATTCTTTGATTCCCTCGCGAATTATTTGGTCGTCTTCAACTACTAGGATTTTCATAGGGCCTCCTTTGTCTTTTCTTCTATTATATATTATGCTGACAGATTTTTCTAAAAAATTAAAAAACGCCGGGCTAGGGCCAGCGTCTTTATCTATATGGAGGAAGTATCGTGTATTTAAGTTTAAATATCTTCCGTGGTTGTGCTGTGGATAAGGGGGACAGACCACAAGGGTCAGTCCCCACGTTGAGTTGAGCTAGGGTGTATAGAGGACTGTCCCTTTGAGCCTGTTGATGCCCTAGTCCAAATCTATGATTTGGCAACAGGTCTCATGAACAGATTCTTTTTGGGGACATTCCTTTAGGTGTGTCCCCATTTACCACAACTGTGTCCCCACTAAATTTCATCCAACAAAACTTATCCCTTAAAAGAATAATCAATTGCTTGGGTTGGGCAGGCATTTTTGCACCTGCCGCACCTTATACACTCTAAAGAGTTTGAACACTTAACTGGATCAATATTCATTTGGCAGACTTTTTTACACCTGCCACAGGAAATACACTTGTCATGGTCTAACCTATAACGAAAAACTGAAATAGGGTTAAAGACAGAATAAACTGCTCCTAGAGGACAAATATATTTACAAAATGGTCTATAAATAATAATCGAAAGTATAATTGTCACAATTAAAATCGCAAACTTCCAATAATATAAAAATCCAATGGCCGATCTCATAGTCTTATTTAATAAAACAAGAGGGATCCCACCTTCTAACATGCCCACTGGACAAATAAGTTTACAAAAATATGGTGAGCCTTGGCCTAAAATATCAACTAGGACCATAGGCAAAATTATTACAAAAATAAGTAAGATCAGGTATTTTAGTTTTCTTAAGTACTTGTCGCCTTTAAAGGTCTGAATTTTTTTAACAAAGGGAATCTTGTAAAGCAGGTCTTGGACTAAACCAAAAGGACATAAAAATCCACAGACAAACCTGCCAACTAAGGCTCCAACAAAAAATAAAAAACCTACAACATAAAAGCTAAACTTGTAATTGGCATTTCCAATAACTGCCTGCAAGGCTCCAATTGGACAAGCTCCCTTGGCACCAGGACAAGAATAACAATTCATCCCTGGGACACAAAGTTTTTTTAAATCACCTTGGTAGATCTTTCCAGTTTTAAAACCTTCAAAAAAAGAATTTGTAAACAAGAACCAGATAAATTGAAAACTGTGTCTGATCCTGTCTCTTACTAAATACAGGTCCTTAGAAAATTTCTTCTTATCCAATTCCAATACACTCCATGCATATTCTTATGGCCTTTTCTAAAACAACCTTGGCCTCGCCGTTGCCATATCCATAAACCATCATGGCTACAGCAAGGGCAATAATGCCAAGGGCCTTAAATGGCCCCTTTAAAAATTTTTCTTTCATTATTACTAACCTTATTTATTTAACTTTGCTAGTTCGTCTTCAACAATTTTTGTCCAGTCAGCTAAGTTGTGAGAACCTGAATAAGTTTCGCCGACAATTTTTCCGTTTTTGTCAACGAAAAATGTTTCTGGAAGGGCTTGGATGCCATTTAATCTGCCGTTAAAGTTTGTAGCATCTGGCATTAAAAATTGGTAGTTGGCATTTGTCTTTTCTGCAATTTGTTTAGAAAGTTCAACTGCAGTTTGGTTAACTCCCTTGTCATCAACTGTGTCAGTTACAACTCCAACTAGGTTTACATTCATGTCCTTCATTTTGTCTTTAAGTTCAACTAGGTCTGGAATTTCTTTTACACAAGCAGTGCACCAAGTTGCAAAGACGTTGACCATAGTTAGGTCATAATCTCCAAAGTCAGCACTGGTAAAGTCCTTTCCCTCAATGTCCTTAGTTGCTATGTTAGAAAGATCTTCAACATCAGCTCCTCCAAAAGGAACAGTTCCTTCTAAATCAGTTTTTTCTCCTAGAACAAAACCATTTTCTGGTTTGTCTAACTTATCGATAATTTCAACATTTGTCATTGCTAATTCATCAGCAAGGCCACTGTCGTCAGCATTTGTACTTAGGTAGTATTCGTACATACCGTCTGATGAAGGTCCTAAGTTTTTGTGGTTTTGACATTTAGTGATCTTTGAAATTTCTTCTTCTGTCATTCCCTTTTCGTACATACCTAGAGTTCCCACTCTCTCTAGACCTTCTTGCCAGTTAACATAGCCGTTGCCCATCATTGGGATTTCTGCATTCTTGTCTTCTTCGCTAAGTTTGGAAAAAGAAAGTAGGGCATATTTTAAATCTTGGTCAATAGGGCTTTGGTCGTCTAGCATTGCTAGGTCCTTGTTATTCATTGCATCTAAAATCTTGTCAGTTAATTTGAATTTTAGGCCTAGGTATTCATAAACATATTCGTCTTTGGCTTCTAAAGTATAATCAGCTGGTTTAAAAGTTTCGCTAGAAGCTTCACCATTTTTGTCAATGGTCATTCCTGCTGCATCAGCATCAACAACTTGGCCTTGTTCTTGGCTAGCTTGTGCTGGTTTTTGACTTTGTTTTTCATCAGCCTTTTGACATCCTGCTGCCCCTAAAAGTAGAGACAAGCTTAAGACTAGGGTCGCTTTCTTTAATAAATTTTTCTTCATAGTAATCCTCCTAAATATTTTTTCATTTTCAAATTTGTTTTTTTTTTTAAGTAAATTTTTCTTACAAGCCTATATTAATATAGATTTATGAAACCAATATGAAATGGATTTCTTTTCATATTTTTTTCACAAAAAAGTTTTTGTTTTGTTCAACTTTGCTTTTTGGGGACATTTAAAGCCCTAGCCAAAATCTTTGATCTTGCAGCAGGTCTTATGCAAAAGATTCCCAAGAGACCGACCAAAGGGAGAGTCGATTGGTAGAATCTGACTGCCAATTTCAGGTGTGTCCCCATCCGATTCACCGGGGACATTGCTTTAGCTGTGTCCCAATTATCAGGAAAGTTTATTGGTAGAATTTGACTGCCCAGCAAGATGTGGGAATGATCCCTTGTGGTCTGTCCCCCTTTTCCACTTATCAGCAATTAAAAAATCCCCAGCCATCCAGCCAGGGAAATAATCTTAAACCAAGCCCATAAAAACTTGGACCAAAAGCGACACCACAACAACTAAAAGAGAAATTACAAAGCCGTGGACCATTGGATTGATCCCAGACTTTTGCAAGTCCTTAAAAGAAGTGTTGAGACCAATTGATCCTAGGGCCATTACCATTAAAAACTTAGAAAGAGTCTTTAAGTTGTGGGCCAGAGACTCAGAAATAAAACCAAAAGAATTAATTAAGGACAGGGCCAAAAATCCTAAAATAAAATAAGGAAAGATGCTAGAAATTTTAACACCTACTCCTTGACCCTTTGACCTGTCAGATTTTTTCTTTTGAGAAATAATAGAAAAAACTAAAACAGTTGGGATAATAGAAAGAGTCCTAGTTAGCTTTACCATAGTGGCAAAGTCGCCAGCAGCTTCAGAATAGGCATAGCCAGCAGCGACAACAGACGAAGTGTCGTTGACAGCAGTTCCAGTCCAAAGCCCATAGGCAATATCAGAAAGATTAAGCGCCCTTCCCATTATTGGAAAAAGCACAATCATAGCAATATCAAAAATAAAAGTCGCCGACATGGCATAGGCAACATCAACATCTTCAGCATCAATAACAGGAGCAAGAGCAGCAATAGCCGACCCGCCACAAATTCCAGTTCCAGCAGAAATTAAAGACGACATCCTCCAATTTAGGCCAAGGGCTTTTCCAATAAAGTGCCCTCCACCAAAACAAGTCAGCAGAGTAAAGACCATAACAGTAAGAGAAAGTTTCCCAACATGAAGGACCATGGCAATATTTAAAGAAGCCCCTAAAAAAATAATAGCCAGCTTCAAAATCTTCTTAGAAGTAAACTTCAGCCCCTTGGAAAACTTATCAGTCTTAATAAAGTTGTTGAGAAAAATCCCTAAGAACAGAGCCAGCACTGACTCGCCAATATACTGCAGAGGCAGCAACCTTTCTAAAAACTTCGCCCCTAAGGCAACAAAGAGAGCCAAAAACACCCCAGGAAAAATATCTTTTATAAACTTAGTCATAAAACCTCCTATATAAATGAAATAAATTAAAAACATAAGGCCAGCCTTTGAAAAGCCAGCCTTACTATTTTATAGGATATGAGAGATAAAAGCCAGGGGGAATGAGTTTTATGTATGTAAAAAAGCTCCTTGCAATTGGATTAATTGCAAAGAGCTTTGGTTTTTGCTTTTAAATTTTTGTCATTATGTTTAATAAGTTTTCATAGCTATCTACTTCGTGATAAACAACATCATCTGTAGAAATTTCATTAAAAAGCTTTTTAGCACAATAAATTTTCGCCTGTTCTATTGGCCTTAGTTGAAGACTTTCCATTGTTCCCTTTGTTTCAGCAATGAAGAAAATATGCTTAACAGTTCCAGCGTTAAAGGCTATGGCCCAGTCTGGAGAATAATTTCCAACTGGGGTAGGGATATAAAAACCTCTTGGGAGTTTTGCATAGACACAAACTTCTTCAGCTCCATCTAGATCTTTTGCAAATTTTCCTTCAACAGAATTATTTGGATCTCCATCTGTAAAGACATAATCTTTAATATGTTTTTTTGCCTCATAGGCCTTGTTATAAGGTCCGCTTTTTTCAAGAGTGAAAATTGACTTGTCGTATTTCTCATCTATTTTGTCATAAGAAATATGTTCAACTATAGTAGTTGCCTTTTGCTCATTTATTAATCTAGATACCTTACTAATAAATTCTTCAGGATTTTCTCTAAACATATAAAACTTGCCACTGTTAAGGCCCTTTAAAATTTTAACTACAGTTCTTCTAGTTAACATTGTATTTGATGATATTCTACCGATTAGGTCGTACTCAACGTCGCTAGTAGAATGTACATCTAATTCATAAGTTTTAGTTTGTTCTGACTTAAATAACATTCCACTTTGAGCATCTGCTACAGTGAAGTTATCTTTTTGTTCAGAAATTCCAGTAGTATATCTTAGCCTATATACAAACAAATTGTCATTAATTGATTCTACAGACTTTTTAATTAACTCGTCACTATCAAAAGAGACAGTATAAGAATACTTCTGGTTAATAGATTCCCAAAGGGATTTAAATTCTTTCTTTTTAAAGTTATCATTAGTCTTATTCTCAAGAATTTTTATTTGGTGCCCATCGTCCTGCATATCTTCTAAAACCTTATCGCTAAATACAGCTCGAATTAGGCGATGGATTTCATCTCCATATTCTTTAATAGTATCTGGCAGTGGTGCTAGAGTATTATTATCACTGTCTTCATGGTACTTATCTGTAATTTTGTCTTCGCCATCCATGGTGACATAGTCATTTTTAACTAAATATTGGTAGCAAATATTTGCCTCTATTTGGCTAATAGTATGCTTTTCTCCATTAATAAAAATAGTCTTGCCGACAAAATATTCCTTGCTGGCCTTTAGTGGTCTATCATGTAAGTTTTCTTTAGTCTCTCTTTGTAAGTCTCTTACAAAATCCTTGTAGGACTCACTGGCAATTACAGTTAGCTTGTTTAGCTTGTGAACTCCATCTCTACCCAGGGTCTGCTCGTCCATTCTAAATCCATTTTTATCAACACAAAGGCGGAGGCCACGACCAACTTCCTGTCTTTTCATAGTAGCAGAATTTCCATGTTTTAGTGTACAAATTTGAAAGACGTTTGGATTGTCCCAGCCTTCACGAAGGGCAGAGTGAGAAAAAATAAACCTAGTAGGCTCCTTAAAGCTAAGAAGTCTTTCCTTGTTTTTTAATATTAGGTCATAAGCAGAAATGTCATCTGAAGTCTTATCTGTGCCTTTCTCTTTACTATCTATAAGACGGCCTTTTTTATCAATAGAAAAATATCCCTTGTGGGTGTCTTTCACATCAATAGACTTTAAATACCTTATATAAGGCGTGTCGTCAAAGGTGATATATTCATTTAAAATATTTATATACTCTCTTTCAAAGATTTTTCCATATTCGCCTAGAAGCTCATTACCATCTTCATCGTACTGCCTATACTTGGCAACCTCATCTATAAAAAATAGAGACAGTGTTTTAATGCCTTTATTAAATAACTCTTCTTCTTTTTCAAAATGAGACTTAATAGTCTCCCTAATTTGAACCAGCCTCATATCTTTTTCAGATACATCTCCACGAACCTCCCCTTTTCTAAGTTCTTCTCCATTAGTAAAGCGAACTAGACCTTCACGAGGTTCTATTTCTGCAACCCTATATCCCTTATACTGGTCCATACCCTTAGAAATATCGTAGAGGTTGTCATCAACTGATAGAATTCTACTTTCCCTGTTTATCGACTTCTTATAATTAATTTCAAACTCTATTCTTGCCTTGGGAGCTTCATTTTTAGACAAAATAATATCATCTAAATACAAATACCTATCTGATCCTCTAAAGTTTTTAAGTTCAAAACCTTTAACCTCAATTTTCTTAACTAGCCTTTCATTAAAAGCATCAACGGCATCAAGGGCATAGACTAAATTATGCTTATTTTTATGGGTAGCAGAATAATTAAGAGAGAAAAGTGGATTGAAGTTTTTCATAGCTTCTTGAGTGGCAGTCCCTCCCATTTTTTGAGGTTCATCTATAATTAAAATTGGATTATTGGACTTTATTACATCAATAGGCTTTCTAGATCCAAACTCATCTCGTTTACTATAAATAATTCTAGCAGCCTTATTTTTTGCTCCTTCTTTTAAAGTGTTAAAGGCCTGGGTGTTTATAATCATAACATTTATTCCACCATCAGAAGAATAAGCGTCAATTTGATTTAAATTTTTACTATCATAAATAAAATACCTAATCTTCTTCCCATATAGTTCCATAAAGTGGTCTTCAGTCATTTCAAAAGACTTTTTAACCCCTTCACGAATAGCTATAGAAGGGACAATTACTATAAACTTAGACCATCCATAGTTTTTATTAAGCTCAAACATAGTTTTTATATAGACATAGGTCTTACCAGTTCCCGTTTCCATTTCTATATCTAGTGAACAGGCCCCTTGGCCCTTTACCAATTCTTCTGAAGTCTTAATGCCGTTATTAATTTGTACAGACTTAATATTACTTAAAAGTTGGATCTTATCAATTTCAAGTTCTCTATTTTTAAAAGCAGTATAAATAAAATCTTCTGAATAAAATTTTGAGTCCTCAATCCCGACTTCCATTTGGCTGTTGTGCTTAGGTATTTCTTGGCCTGGATCTAAACGGTATTTTAGTTTGGATGATTTACCCTGACCTTTAAAAACTTTAATTACTGATTCTACTGCCTTGGTCTGATAGTCTTGAGTCTTAAAATTAAATTTCATCTTAGATCACCTTTCTTATGGTTTCTTGACTAAGTCTTTGGAAGATTTGGTCAAAGTTATTTAGACTAGAGTCTGATTTCATTGATGAGTCTCTAAAGACTACAAAGGCCGGTTCTTTTTTAGCTAACTTCGTAACTAAGTCGTCATCAATATCCTTATCAAAACAGGCTATTAAATAGCCATAATCTACAATATAGACATCCTTGCCGCCAATATTTTCTAGGTCTATCTTTGCAGATAGGGAGATGCCTAGGTCTAGCAAAACTTGGAAGAGTAGGTCCTCTCCACTTCTATCTTCTTTTATATTGTCTTCAAAATTATCTAAAAAGTTTTGGCTGATCTCTTTTGGTTTATAGTAAACATCTTTCATATTGGTGCTGTCAGTTTTTAAAACCCTAAAGCCAATGTCCAGGTCTTCTATACCTTTCTTATCCTTATTGTCTTCTAGGATTTTTTGGCCTGCACGTCTTATTCTTTCTTTGCCAATTTCACAAATGTTCTTATAGCCAACCTTGTAGGCTTCAGACTTTTCATCTGTTTCTTCAGGCAGCTGGACCATTATAAATTTTCTATTGCCTCCATCTTCTGCATTTAACTCCATAACTGCATGTGCAGTAGTTGCTGATCCCGAGAAGAAGTCTAGGATGATTGATTCTTGAGTAGAACCTATAATTTGAAAATATTTTATTAATTCTACAGGTTTTGGATAATCAAATATATTTATTCCTATTAATTTGTCTAAAGCTTGTTTTGAGGATTGTGTATGTCCAACTAAATCATATGGTAAAATGGTCTTCGATATAATTCCAGGCACTTCTGATAAATATCTTTTGTAAGCAGGTCTTTTATTCTCATCTTCTGGTAGGTAGATTCTTCCTTCTTCTATCAACTCATACATTTTTTTCTCAGTGAAAGCCCATCCTCTTGTTGGTGGTTCTTTATATATTTTTCCATCCCAGCTTATATCGTATCCTTTTTGTTTTCCTATAGTTAAATTGTCAAGTCTATATTTACCCTTACCATCATTGTCATCATACTTATACATAATATTTGATTTTTCATCTCTATCTAACCTGTTTAACTCTCCTAAAATAATTTTATCTTTTGAATAACAAATAACAAAGTCATGATCTTCTGATACATATTTATTATTATTTTTAGGGCTATAAGTTTTTTGCCAAATAAAAGATGCAATAAAATTGCTTTCTCCAAAAATCTCATCACAAACTTTTTTTAAATTTGCCTGTTCATTGTCATCAATAGAAATAAAAATAACTCCATCATCTGATAGTAAGTTTCTAGCTAATTTTAATCTAGGATAAATCATATTTAGCCAGTCAGTATGGAAGCGACCATTTGATTCTAGATTTTGTTCTAGTCTATTTTCCTCTTCATCATATTGGTCACTTTGGTCTAAATAATCTTTGGTGGATTTTTTAAATGAGTCTTTGTAGACAAAATCTTTTCCTGTATTATATGGTGGATCTATATAGATCATTTTAACTTTTCCCAGGTAGGTTTCTTGAAGGAGCTTTAAGACCTCAAGGTTATCTCCCTCTATATAGAGGTTTTCTGTTTGGTCGAAGTTTAGGCTTTCTTCCCTACAAGGTCTTAGGGTTTTTGCTATAGGAGCATTGGCTTTTAAAACTGCCTCTTTCTTATCTGGCCAGGTGAATTGGTATCTTTCATCTCTTACTTCAATTACCGTGCTGAATAACTCTTGTTCTAGAATGTCTTTGTCAATGGCTCTAACTAAATTCCCATTTTCATCTATTGTCTCTGTTATTGCATTTGGAAAAAGATTCGTAAATTGTTCAAGTTTTTCTTCTGCCAGGTTTTTTGTCGTCATTTTTAGTTTATCCATTATATTTTTCCAGCTCCTTTTAATATTGTCTAGGATCTTTGTATAAGTCGTATTTCTGCTAGCCGAGTTTGATAGCCTTAGATCTTAAGACTAAATTTCATCTTAAATCACCTTTCTTGTGGTTTCTGGACTTAGTCTTTTGAAAATTTGGTCAAAGTTATTGAGACTAGAGTCTGATTTCATTGACGAGTCTCTAAAGACTACAAAGACTGGTTCTTTTTTAGCTAGCTTCGTAACTAAGTCGTCATCAATATCCTTATCAAAGCAGGCTATTAAATGGCCATCATCTACAATATAGACTTCCTTGCCGTCAATATTTTCTAGGTCTATTTTTGCAGACAAAGAGATTCCTAAGTCTAGCATAACTTGGAAGAGTAAGTCTTCCCCACTTCTATCTGCCTTTATATTGTCTTCAAGAGTATCTAAAAAGTTTTGGCTAATTTCCTCTGGCTTATAGTAAACATCTTTCATATTAGAACTATCAGTTTTTAAAACCCTAAATCCAATATCAAGGTCTTCTATACTTTCCTTGTCCTTATTGTCTTCTAGAATTTTTTGACCTGCACGTCTTATTCTTTCTTTGCCAATTTCACAAATATTTTCATAGCCAGCCTTATAGGCATCAGATTTTTTATCACATTCAGCTGGAATCTGGCTCATTATAAATTTTCTATTTCCGCCATCTTCCGCATTTACCATCATTGTTGCATGAGCAGTGGTTGAAGATCCAGAAAAGTAATCAAAAATAATTCCTTCTTTCGGACAAAATAACTTAACAATATCTCTCATTAAATACAAAGATTTAGGAAAATCAAATGTTTTGGTTTCTAGTAGATCATCTAATAGCTTTGTACCGTAATGATATCCATGGTATTTTTTCTCAATCCAATGAGTTCTTATGACTTGATTTTCCCTGAGCTTTTCAAAAATTCTTATTTTACCATTGTCTTCTTTTGCAATAATATTGCCCTCTTTATACCTATCAAGAAATGTATCAGATGTTGTTTTCCACGTTCTCTCAACTCCAGTATCAGTAACAGGATAAACAGCCTCATAATTCTTTTTCTTAGTTAAAGTTAATTCTTTTAAGTCCGGGCTAACATAAATTGGATACCAAAAATTAGGTTTACTTTCTTTTGTGGCATATTTACCATCAGATAATCTGATAAAATTTTTTAGTCTATATGCTCCTTGTCTGTCTTTACATCCAAAAGCCTTTTTTTGTTCTTCATCAAGTACAACTTTCTGTAGTTTTGCAGTAGATTCATTTTTCGCATATACAAGCATAAATTCATTACTAGGACCTATAAATTTTGCTTGATTCCTACCCTCTGGCTTGTGAACGACAGTTATAATTGCAATTCTATTTCTAAAACCAAAAACTTCATCACAAACTTGAATAAGATTTGCTAACTCATTATGGTCTATGGCGATCAAAAAAAATCCTTCATCGCTTAAAAGATTTCTTGATAATTTTATCCTTGGATAAATCATGTTTAGCCAATTTGTATGAAACCTACCATTTGTATCTGTATTGGTATAAAGTCTATTCCCTTCAGAGTCAACTTCATATTTTTCTCCAAATTCATCTTCATTGTCTGAATAATCATTTATATATAGAATATCTGTTCCTGTATTGTATGGAGGATCAACATAAATAACATCAATTTTATTTAAATACGATTCTTGAAGCATCTTTAAAACCTCAATATTATCTCCTTCAAGATATAAGTTTTTTGTTTTATTAAAATTAACACTCTCTTCTTTTGATGGGCGTAGAGTTTTAAAAATAGGAGTATTTGTTTCAACGATATTTTTTATCTTCTCAGGCCAAGTGAATTGAAATCTTTGTTCATTATTTGAAACAATTCTTTCTGAAATTTCTTTATTTAGTAAATCAACGTCTATTACTTTCTCAATAATAGGAGTACCATCATCTTCGTATCCTGTTACTTTCTCAGTAATTAAACCTGGAAAAAGATTTGAGATAATTTTAAAATTCTCATCCGAAGTATTTTTTGATAACATTTTTAGTTTATCCATTATATTTCTCCAGCTCCTTTTAATTATGTTTTAGCTCTTTAAATAAGCAATAGGTATACTTTAATATTTCTATCTCATCTCATATAATTTTATATTTGTTTATAAGATTATCCTTATAATTATACCATATGATTTTTAAATTGACTAAAAATAGCCTGATTTAAATCTTCCCAAATAAAAAAAGAGCCTCTCAGCTCTTCTTAATTTGTTTTATTTTTCTATATAAGTTTATTGTTGGCAAGTCTCCATTTTTGATATTCTATTATATCGTCTTCTGCTCCGGCTTTTAGGCAGATTAATAAGACTGCAACATCATCTGTAAATCCAGCTACTGGGATGCCATCTGGAATTAGGTCTATTGGGGAAAGGATATAGATTAGGGCACTTATTATGCCGACAATAGTTCCTAGGGGCACTTCTGTGTATTCTTTTTTTACATAAGACCTAACTAGAGAGATCATTGTTGGCACCATAGAAAAGGTTTCTCCCATGACTGGAATTTTATTTAGTTTTCTTTCTAACTTTTGTAGGAATTTTTCTAGCTTATCTGGATCTGCTAGTAGTATTTCTGCTTTCTTTAAGCCTTTCTCATATTCTTTTTTTGCTTGTTTTTCTGTTAATACTTGGTCTGTCATGATTATTCTCCTATTTTTTATTTATTTATATGTATATTTTTATTAAGATTATTATACCACACCCCCTTTCAAAAAACTAAGTCTTCAACTTATTTTAAGCTCCTTTGATCCAAACAAAAATAGTCCAGGCATTTCTATCTAAACTATTTTTTTAATCAACACTATTTGACAAAACAAAAAAACCTAGGCTAAGCTATACGCTCAGTCTAGGTTTGTACATTTTTACCAGTCGTTTTCTTCACACATGAGAAGAAGCAAGTCTAATTCTTCTCTTTCTCTTTCTTCTTTTTCTTTTCTTTCTTGTTCTTCCCAGTATATATCTTCTGCTTCTTGTTCTCTTCTTCTTTCTTCTTCCTCTTCCTCTTCACGACGTCTATTTTCCTCTTCTTCATAATAGTAAGTGTCAAAATCATCGTCGTCATCGTCTACTGGAATACTATCAAAAATAGATCTTTCACTAGCAGGAGCATAAGTCGTTCTATAAGCTATTAAAAAATCTCCTTCTGTAGCTGAAACTTCTAGTCTTCTATTCATAGCCTTTTTAATATCGTAGTAGGCTTTTTCGTTGTTCTTTATTCTTCCATCTGGATAGTATAATTCTTCTCTGGTGTATATTTTTTCCCTTTCTAATTCGATAAAGTCTCCATCGTCGAATTCAAGATATACCCTTCCATCTGGCGTCATCAATATTGTTTCGTCATCTCTAATTATTCTAGTGTCACCATTTTCTTCAAATACAATTGTTTCTGCAGAATCCATTTTAGTCTCCTTGTTATTTAAATTATTTTCTTTCCTTAAAAGGAAATTTCTATGTATTGGATATTCTGTTTTTATTGATCCTATTATAGCATAATTCTTTATATAATTTACTACTGCCTTATTTAATCTATGATTTTTTTAAGAAAATTATCGCAAAAACATTTAATTTTCTTTTCCTAACAAAAAAGAGCCTTTCAGCTCTTAATCTTAAGTCTCTTCCTTTGTCCTTACACAAATTTATTATTTTTAAATCTCCATTTTTGATATTTTACTATATCTTCTTCTGCGCCTTTTCTTAAGAAAGTCAAAAGGACAAAGGCGTCGTCGGCGTAGCCTAGACCAGGGATTAGGTCAAACAAGAAGTCTACTGGTAGGAGGATATAGGCAAGGACGCTTATTATTCCTAGAATTGTGCCCTTGGGGATTTCTTTGTATTCTCTTCTTGCAAAGGACCTTACTAGGGAGATCATTGTTGGTACCATGGCAAAGGTCGTGCCTAGGCCTGGGATTTTCTTTAGTTTTCGCTCTAGGTCTTGGAGAAATTTTTCTAGTTTGTCTCCGTTTGCTAGTAGTATTTCCGCTTTTTTGCGTCCCTTGTCGATTTCTCTCTCTGCTCGTCTTTCTAATCTTATTTTCATCTTTATATCGCTTCCTTTTTTTGAATTTATTTTTTCTATTTAGCTTTTTAATAAGATTATTATACTATATACCTGTTTTTTCAAAAGAAAAACACTTCTCTTCTCGTCTTCTCTCTGGTCCTAGTTAGATAAGTATATTATAATATAATTATTAAGGACTGCTAAGGAGTTTTTTATGGAAGAAAAGAGAAAGCTAAAACTTATTTTAATTGCCTTTATTCTCCTGCTTGCTTTGGGGATTGTTGGCTACAAGTTTATTTTAAATGTTAGTTTTATTGATGCCTTGTATATGACTGTGATTACTATTTCCACTGTTGGCTTTGGCGAGGTGGGAACTACTAGTCATCTGTCTGAAATTTTTTCAGTTATCATGATTTTTTTAGGTGTTGGCATTGTTGGTTATGCCTTTACTACTATTGTTGCCATGTTTGTTGAAGGCAGGCTGGGAGATTTATGGAAGGGAAAGAAGATGAATAAGAAAATTTCTGCTTTGAAGGACCATTATATTATTTGCGGCTCTGGCGAGCTGGCTGATGTTATTGTTGCTAAGTTTGCTCACGAAAATCTAGACTTTGTGGTTATTACTGACAGGGAAAGGGACCTTGAGGATTATAGCCACGAAAATATTTTAGTTATTGAAGGTCATTCTACTGAGGAAGAGATCTTAGACCAGGCTGGAATTTTAAAGGCCAAGGGACTGATCTCCGCCTTAGAGTCTGAAGTGGACAACATTGTTACTGTGTTAACTGCCAGAAACTTAAACAAGGACATTTATATTATTGCAAATGCTACAAGCAAGTCTGGTTCTGACAAGCTTATGAAGGTTGGCGCAAACAAAACTCTGTCTGCCATAGAAATTTCTGGCAAGAGAATGGCATCTCTTATGATCAAACCTAATATTATTTCTTTTTTAGATGTTGTTACTAGGGTTGGCGATGTTGAGTTGGACCTAGAAGAGGTTGTGGTGAAAAAGGATTCTTATTTAGAAAACAAGACCCTGGCCCAGGCGCAGATCCCAAATAAGACTGGCCTTATTGTCCTTGCTATTAAAGATCACGCAAGTGGGGAGATGCTTTTTAATCCTCCTGCCAGCTATGATTTTAAACTTGGCGATGTTTTAATTGTCTTAGGCAGAGAGGACCAAGTCCAAAAACTTAGAGACCTAGGCGATGAAAGTCTTTAAAATTTTTCTCAATACAAAAAAACTGTTGGTTTTTCTTCCAACAGTTTTTTATTAATTTTCTTCTTCAAGATTTTCTTCTTGGTCTGCAAATTCTTCTTCTACTTTTTCTTCTATTTCTTCTATAATTTTTTCGTCTTCAATTATTGATGACTCAGCTAGTTTTTCTAGCTTTCTTTGGTCTTTTTTATTAAAGTCCTTATCATCATCTAATTTTTTCCTAGTTAGGTCGGCCATTTTTTCTCTTTTTTTGTGTTCTCTTTTTATTTCTTCTTTTTCTTTTATCCAGGCGACTACTAAGACTACAACTAAAATCGATCCTATATAGCCAAGGATTGGATAGAGAATAGCCATTAACTTTTTAAAACCAAAAAACGAAAGTCCAAAACCTAAAAGAGTAAAAGCAACCAGGTTTATTTTAAATCTCTTTTCATTTGGGGCTAGTCTTTTTGCTGCCGAATAGAAAAGGGATATGGCAGTATTAAAGATCATGGCAAAAATTATTATAGACATTAACAGTCCAAGTGTTGGGTGTATTGACTTTAAAATTATTTGCATAGGAATGTCTGAGTCTTTTACTTGGCCAAGGGCGATAAAAGTTGTCAGCCCAATTAAGCCAGTTAAAAGGGCAACTAAGAATCCGCCTGTCCTTCCAATAAATCTAGCTTCTTTTGAGTCGGTGTTAGTTCCACCAAGGACAAAGGCCATGGATATACAAGACATCATACACATACCAAAATAGTTTATTGTTGATACAAAAACATTTGGAAGTGCTGGTGGCAGAGTTTTTCCTAGGGTGTCTAAGGCCTGAAAGTCTGGTCTTGGTCCAGTTAAAATAAAGATAGAGCCAATTATTGTAAATATTAATACCAGTGGCGTAAAAGATCCGATTATACCTGTCACCTTGTCAAAGTCTAACATTCCCACTACTATTATTAAAATTGTACAAAGCAAAGACCCCATCCATTTTGCTAGACCAAATTGCTGGTTCAAAATCGATCCTGATCCTGCTATCATTACAAAGCCCATTAAAAAACAATTTAAGATTAGGGCAAAATCCATAAACTTGGTCAAATATTTTTTCGAAACTTCTTCTAAAACGTCAATGTGACTTTCTGCAATAAAGTGGCTGCCCATTTGTAAAATTATGCCGCCAACAAAAATATGCAAAAGTCCAGCTACTCCTAGGCCAATGAGGCCACTTAGGCCAAAGGGTGCAAAGTACTGGATAGATTCTTGGCCACTGGCAAGACCTGCTCCAGTTAGGACCCCAACATAGGCTAGGATTACACTTATTTTCTTTTTATTCATTAAAACTCCTCTTGTTATTTTCATTAACTTATCGTTCGTATTACAAAGTCACCATTATACTCAATAAAAAAAGTTTTTGCAAATTTGCCTTTGGCTTATTTTGGAAATAAAAGAATTATTAATGAAAAAACCTCTAAGAGTTTCCTAGAGGTTTTATATAAATTCTAATTTTATTTTTTATTCCAGCTCTTTTAAATACTCAGCCAGTTTTATTAAAGCGTTATGCCTGTGGCTGATTCTGTTTTTTTCTTCTGGGTTCATTTGGCCTAGGCTGAGACTGTAGCCATCTGGGATAAAAAGTGGGTCGTAGCCGAAGCCTGATGATCCTCTTTCTTCTTCTGCGATTTTTCCTTCTAAGATTCCTTCTATAAAAACTGGGTCCTTGCCAGCTTGGACTAGGGCCATTACTGTTTTAAATCTGGCTGTCCTTTTTTCTTCTGAGACATCTTCAAGTTCTTTTAAAAGTTTTTTCTTGTTGGCTTCATCGTCGTGGGCATCTCCTGCATAACGAGCTGAGTGAACTCCTGGTGCTCCGTCTAAAGCGTCTACAAAAAGTCCTGTGTCGTCTGCTAGGACCATATAGGATTCTGAAACTAAATTTCTTAGGGCCTGGGCCTTTAACAGGGCATTGCCTGCTAGGGTGTCTGCGTTTTCGTCTACGTCGAAGTTTCCGTCATAGACTTGGTCCCTGGCTAGGACTTCATAGCCTAGGTCTTTTAAGATCGCCTGAATTTCTTCTACTTTGTGGTTGTTGTTAGTTGCTAGTAGGATTTTTTTCATTTCCATAGTCCTCCAAATAATTTTCTAAGGCCAATTTTTGGTCTACAAAGATATCGTTAATTCCTTCTGTTGCCAGGTCTAGCATGGCTTTAAATTCGTCTTTATCAAAGGTTCCATTTTCTCCTGAGCTTTGGACTTCACAATATTTTCCTTGGTCGTTCATTACTACGTTCATATCAACTTGGGCCTGGGAGTCTTCTTGGTAGTTTAGGTCTAAGAGAATATCTCCATGGACTTTTCCTACTGATACTGCTCCTAGGAAATTTTTTATTGGAAATTTTTCTATAAGACCTTGTTCATAAAGTTTTTTCATTGCCAAGTATAGGGCAACAAAGGCTCCGTTTATTGCTGCACACCTGGTTCCTCCATCTGCTTGGATGACGTCAACATCTATCCAAATTGTCCTTTCGCCTATTAATTCTAAGTCGATGCAAGTTCTTAGAGACCTGCCAATTAGTCTTTGGATTTCTATACTTCTGCCATCTGCTTTTGGCCTAGTTGAGTCTCTTTGTTTTCTGGTGTTTGTTGAGCCTGGAAGCATGGCGTATTCTGCTGTCAGCCAGCCTTGGCCCTTATTTCTTAGCCAAAGGGGCACCTTGTCTTCTATCATGGCTGTACAAATAACCTTGGTCCTGCCCATTTCTATTAGGACTGATCCGTCTGGATTTTCTGTGTAGTTAGTTGTTAATACTATGCCTCTTAGGTCTTGGTTTTCTCTGTTGTCTGCTCTCATTTTTTACCTCTCTTTATAAAAAAGTCATTTGGACTATATGGTCATCTAATAAATTTCCAACTGTTAGGCCTAGCAGGCGAACTTGCCTGTCTAGTTTTAATTCTTTAAATAATTCTAGCCCCTGGTCGAAAATTTTTTCCTTGTCGTTGGTATAAAGGTCCATGGTCTTGGACCTGGTGTGAACTGAAAAGTCATCGTACTTTAACTTTACAATTATTGTCTTTCCCTGGATTCGTTTTTCTTTTAGGTCTTCACTTACTTCTTCTGCAAATTTTTCTAGCATGTCTACTAAAAGTTTTTCGTTTCTAGTTGGTTCAAAGGTCCTCTCTGTTCCTAGGGACTTGCGTTTTGAATAAGGCTCAACTGGTCTGGGATCAATGCCTCGAATTCTTGCGTAAACATCTCTTCCTGCTTTGCCTAAAATTTTTACTAGGAAGTCTTCGTCTAAGGCCATTAGGTCCTTAACTGTTGTGACACCAAAACTTTTAAATCTCTCTTGGGACTTAGGGCCAATGCCGTAGACTTTTGACAGGGGAAAGGGATATAAAAATTCTGGCATCATATCTTCTGAAATTATTGTAAGTCCAGACGGCTTCTCATAGTCTGATGCAATTTTTGCTAGAAACTTGTTGTAGGAAATTCCAAAGGACATTGTAAGGCCAAGTTCTTCTTGAACTTTTTTTCTAATGTACTGGCAGGCTTCTAGGGAATTTATATCTAAGTCTTTCACATCTATAAAGGCCTCGTCAATTGAAAGTTTTTCTACCATATCTGTAAGTTCGTGGACTATATCAAAGACTTGCCTTGAAACTTGAGTGTAGTGGTCGTGCCTAACTGGAACTACAATTAAATCCTTGCAAAGTTGTCTAGCCATAAATAGGGGCATGGCCGAGTGGATGCCGTACTTTCTCGCCTGGTAGTTGGCTGTTGTTACTATGCCACGGTTAGACCTACCTCCTACAACCATGGGCTTGCCTTTTAGTTTTGGATTATCTCTTTCTTCTACTGATGCATAAAAGGCGTCCATGTCCATGTGAATTATATTTAATTTTTCTATGTCCATAGGTCACCTCTTTTAAATAAATTATAACACAAAAAGAGCCTAGGGACAGCTGGTCTCTAGACTCTAAATATTTATCTTTGTTTTTCTTCTACTTCTTTTTTTATTTTTTCTAGGAATTCGTCAATTTCTTGGACGCCTAGGTCGATGCCATCTCTAGCTCTAACAGAAATGTTTTTGCCTTCTACTTCTTTTTCTCCTACTACAAAGACATAAGGAATTTTTTGTAGTTGGCCATCTCTAATTTTCTTGCCTAGCTTTTCGTCTCTTCTGTCTAGGTCAATTCTAAAGCCTGCATCTTTAAAAGTTTTTTCAACTTCTTCTGCATAAGGAAGGAACTTTTCTGATACTGGAATAACCCTTAGTTGAACTGGTGCCAACCAAAGTGGGAATTTTCCAGCAAAGTGTTCAATTAAAATTCCTAAAAATCTTTCAAAGGATCCAAGTAAAGCCCTGTGAAGCATTACTGGTCTTTCCTTTTCGCCTTTTTCGTTTATATAAGTTAGGTCAAAGTTTTCTGGTAATTGGAAGTCAAGTTGGATAGTTCCACATTGCCAAGTTCTGCCAATGGCGTCTTCTAATTGGAAGTCGATTTTTGGTCCATAAAAGGCTCCGTCGCCTTCGTTAATTTCGTAAGGGATGCCCTTTTCTTCCAAAGCTTTTTTCAAACTGTCTTCAGCTAGGTTCCAAGATTCTAAGTCACCCATATAGTCGTCTGGTCTTGTTGATACTTCAACGCTATATTTAAAACCGAAAGTTCCGTATAGGTAGTCGGCAAGGTCAATCATCCTAAAGACTTCGTCTTTGATTTGAGACCTTAGGCAGTAAACGTGGGCATCGTCTTGGGTAAAGGCCCTAACTCTAAAGAGGCCATGAAGGGCTCCAGAAAGTTCGTGTCTGTGAACAAGGCCGTATTCAGCTAGTCTTATTGGTAGATCCCTATAAGAGTGAGGAGTAGAGCCGTAAACTATTACTGATCCTGGACAGTTCATTGGCTTTACTGCATAGTCGTTTTCGTCAATTTTTGTAAAGTACATATTTTCCTTGTAGTGGTCCCAGTGACCTGATTGGTGCCAAAGTCCTTCATTTAAAATAATTGGAGTTAGTATTTCTCCATAGCCGTTGTCAAGGAGAACTTGTCTCCACCAGTCAAGTAAAGTGTTTCTTAGGACCATGCCATTTGGATGGTAAAATGGAAATCCTGGGCCTTCTTCGTGGAAGGAAAATAAATCTAGTTCCTTTCCTAGTTTTCTATGGTCTCTCTTTTCTGCCTCTGCTCTCATTTCTAAATATTCGTCTAGGTTCTTTTGCTTTTCAAAGGAAATTCCATAAATCCTTTGAAGCATTTTATTTTTTGAATCTCCCCTCCAATAGGCTCCTGCTATTGAAAGTAGTTTTATGGCCTTGATCTTTTTAGTTGATTCAAGATGAGGTCCGCGACAAAGGTCTACAAAGTCGCCTAACTTGTAAAGAGAAATTTCTTCTCCCTCAGGCAGGTCAGAAATTAGCTCGTACTTGTAAGGGTCCTTGTCTTTAGGAAATCTCTCTAAGGCTTCTTCTCTTGAAATTACAATTTTTTCAACATCTAAATTTTCTCTGGCGATTTTCATTGCCTCTTTTTCAATTTTTTCTAGGTCGTCTTCTGTTAGTTTTTCGTCTAGGTCAATGTCGTAGTAAAAACCATCTGCTATCGCAGGTCCAATGGCAAACTTTGTTTGTGGATAAAGCCTTTGAAGGGCTGCTGCTAAAACGTGAGATGAAGTGTGCCAAAAAATTGCCTTGCCTTCTTTGTCAGCAAATTTTACAACTTTAAAGTCGCCGCCTTCTTTTATTGTGTCGTTCATGCCTAGGATTTTTCCGTTTACAACAACGCCTAGAGCTTCTCTATATAGGCCCATGGATATATCTTGGACTGCTTCTTTGGCTAAAACTTCTGAATCGTATTGTCTTTCAGATCCGTCTGGTAGTATTAATTTTATCATCTTGTCCTCCTTAAAAATTTTTATAAAAAAAGTGCTAGTCATCCTCTAAAGGACGATTAGCACCGTGGTTCCACCTTAATTACTTCTCATTTAAAACTATATCGCGTTACCGTAGCCCATTACGGCTAAGCTCAGGGTTAGTTTTCAACTAAGGACTTTAAAGATTTGCACCGACCATCTTCTCTCTAAAAAAGCTCTCTTAGCCTACTCGTCCCTTCATCGCAAAGATTATCTTGTATTATATCATTTTCTCTTTTTTTATACAAGCAATTATTTCGTCAACAGAAAGTTTTTCTTGGTCGCCTGTTTCCATATTTCTAAGCATGTACTTGCCTTCATCAACTTCGTCTTGGCCAATTAAAATTGTGTACTTGATATTTAGATCATCTGCATACTTCATTTTTTTGCCAAGTTTTCCTGCCTCTGCATTTATAAAGCCAGTAACCCCTTCTTTTCTCAAAGCTGATAGAAGTTCAATGGCGTTAGGTTCAAAGCCTTCAAATGGAATAATTAATAGGTCTGTTAGAATATTCTTTTCTGTCTTGATAATTCCAGCTTCTTGAAGTTGGTAGAAAAGTCTAGTTAAGCCAATTGAAATTCCAACTCCTGGTAGACTTTGTTTGGTATAGTGGGAGGCCAAGTTGTCATAGCGGCCGCCTGAACAAATTGAACCAATTTCCGGGTGGTCATTTAATTTAGTTTCATAGACTGTTCCTGTGTAATAGTCTAGACCTCTAGCAATTGTAAGGTCAAATTCTGTATTTGCTTCTGGCACATTAAATAGTTTTAAATATTCAAAAACTTTTTCTATTTCATCTAGTCCTTCTAAGAAAGTTTCGTTTTCTATATTTAAGTCCTTAAGGGCCTTAATTTTTTCTAAGTTTGATCCAGAGATTTCTAGGAATTTAATTATAGCTTCAATGCTAGAATCGTCTAGGCCAAGGTCTTTTAATTCTAATTTTACATTTTCTAGGCCGATTTTTTCCATCTTATCAATAATTCTTAGAACATAAGTTGAGTCTTCAATGCCTAGGGACCCATAAAATCCCTTTAAAAGTTTTCTGTTGTTAATTCTAATTGTAAAGTCGCCAATTTCTAGATTTTTAAAGACATTATAAATTATTGCTGGAATTTCAGCATCGTTTATAATTGCAAGTTTTCTATCTCCAATTATGTCAATATCACATTGGTAAAATTCTCTAAACCTGCCTCTTTGGTTTCTTTCGCCTCTATAAACCTTGGCGATGTGGTATCTTCTAAATGGGAAGGAAAGTTCTGAATAATGTTGGGCCACATACCTAGCTAGGGGAACTGTTAGGTCAAAGCGCAAGGCTATGTCTGATTTTCCCTTTTCAAACCTGTAAACTTGTTTTTCTGTTTCTCCGCCACCCTTGGCTAAAAGCACGTCGGCCTTTTCCATTACTGGTGTGTCAAGTGGCAAGAAGCCAAAACTTTCGTAGGTCCTTCTTATTGTGTCCTTCATCTTGTTAAATTGGATTTGTTCTTGTGGAAGTAGTTCCATAAATCCTGCTAGTATTGATGGTTTTACTATATTAGTCATCTTTTCCTCCTTGTAAAAATATTAAACTGCCGTAATCTGCAAGTGGTTTCTTAGATAAAATTTTAAAATCAGTTTCATCTTCTTCTAGAAAATTTTTTATCTCCTCAAAGTCTGGATGTAAACTTGGGTCTCCAAGAAAATATACCGTGTCTTTAAAAGTCCCACTGGCTCCACCTATAAAGCCGTAGTTATAACCTGCAAGAGAAATGTTCCCTGGGGAAATTAAAAGTTTTTTTACTCCAGTAAGTTTTTTATAAATTCCCATGTCGGATGTGATTATTCCAGTTTTAGAGAACAAAATATTGCACTTGCTGTAGCCTTGGTTTATAGAAATTTCCCTTAGCTCTTTTGTCTTTATAAGTTTTTTAACTTCATCATCTGTGAATTTAAAATTGTGGATGGCCAGGGTCTCATTTGCTGCCAAGTTATAAGCTGAGTCACTAGGATACTTGTCTCCTAAGACAGTCCCACCTTTTCTTACTATTATACCATATTTTTCTAAAATATTTTTATAGTAGTCATAGACCTCTGGACTGGCGACAATAATTTCATCAGAGATTTTACAAACTTGGACATCTGGATGAGTTGAAAGAGCTCCACTTAGTTTTTCGCAATTTTTACTTGGAAGAAGAAAAAATCCAGAGGCAGATAATTTTTCAACTATTTCCTCTGGAAGTCTTTGGTCATATATACAAATCAAGATTCTCTCCTTTGTCTTTGAGACTCATACATTAAAATCGATGCCGAGACGTTGGCGTTTAAGGATTCTGCCCTGCCTTCCATTGGTATGTGAATCATTCCATCGGCGAAAGATTCCATCTCACTTGATACTCCATTGGCTTCATTTCCTATAATTAGGATAATGTTGTTTTTTAAATCTACTTGGACTGGGTCCTTGGAAGCTGGGCTTAGGTTTGTTGAAAAAATTCGAAACTTTTTCTTTTTTAAGTCTGTCATTTCTTTAAGGTCGTCCATTACATAGGCCTTGACCCTAAAAATCGATGCCATAGTTGACCTGACGACTTTTTCATTTAAAATATCTACAGTCTTTGGGCCGAGAATTAGGCCATCAAAGTTAAAGGCGTCAATGGCCCTGATTATGCCACCAAGGTTTCCCGGGTCTGAAAGCCCGTCAACTAAAATATACCTGCCAAAGGGCATAATGTCCTCTAGATTTTTTAGATCTGCCTTGACTGTAGAAATTATTCCCTGAGAATTTACTGTGTCAGTAATTTTATTAAAGACCTTGTCAGCTACAATATTTTTTCTAACCTTTGCTAGGTCTGGGTATTTTTCATATTCATTTTCATAAAAACTTTGGCTCATAAAAATTTCTATTAGGTCTGCTCCTTCGCGGATGCCTTCTAGGTTTACTTTTAAGCCTTCTAGTATATAGGTTGAGTCTCTAAGTCTAACTTTCTTTTGTTTGAGAGACCTAAGATATTTAATTTTTTTATTGGATTCAGCTTGGATAATATTAAGCATGGCTGGTCAACTTTTCTATGTCTTCGTATCTGGCTAAAATTATTAGCGAGTCTGTTTCATATATTTTATCATCTGCCATCGGAGAAATTATCATCTTGCCTGCCCTTCTTATGGCCACAACCATAATGTTATTATTAGATCTAAGATCTAAGTCCTTGAGGCTTTTATTGGTCCAGGCCTTTGGCGCCTTAATTTCTGCTACAGAGTATTCATCTGAAAAGTTAATGTATTCCATTAGTGATGACCCTGCTATTGACCTGGCTAGGCTTTCTGCAACTTCTCTTTCTGGATAGATTATATAGTCTGCCCCAACTTTTTTTAAAATTCTTCCATACATAGGCGTTGGAGCCTTGGCATAAATTGTTTCTATGCCGTGTTCTTTAGCTGCTACTGTTGCCATAATTGCAGACTCTAGGTCTGATCCTATGGCCACAACTGCTAGGTCAAAGTTTTTTAGGCCTAGTTCTTCAATGGCATCTTCGTCTTTTAAGTCTGCTATAATTCCTGTTGTCACTCGGGTGGCCAGGTTTTGAATTTTTTCTTCATCATTGTCTACAATCATTACTTCTAAATTGTCTTTAAAAAGTTCTATTGACAGGGCAGAACCAAATCTACCTGCACCAAAAACTACTACTGATTTATCTTCCATTTTTCCTCCTTTTAGCCAACAGAAATGTTAGCATCTGGATATTCTATTTTTGATTTCTTTTGTTTTTTTCCAAAGGCAAAGGCCATAGTTAAAGGACCAATTCTTCCCATATACATAGTTATTATAATAATTATCTTGCCAACATTACTTAGGCTTGAAGTTATGCCCCTAGATACGCCAACAGTTGCATAAGCAGAGACAACTTCAAAGAGTATGTCAATGTAGGAAAACTTTTCTGTCATTGCTAGCACAAAAGAAAAGCCTACAACAACTACCATGGATATCATAACCAAGGCCAGGGACTTTGAAACAGTTTCGTTAGGCACCTTTTTGTGGAAGATCCTAACTGAATCCTCACCTCTAATTACAGAAAAAGTTGATGCAAATAAAACGCCAAAGGTTGTAGTCTTTAGTCCACCTGCAGTTGAACCAGGAGATCCACCAACAAACATGAGCATAATCATTAAAACTGCTGCTGCATCTCTCATGGCTCCAAGGTTTATAGAGTTAAAGCCAGCTGTCCTTGCTATTACAGATTGAAAACTAGATGCTAAAAGCTTGGTCATAAAATTTTCGTCTGCTAAGGTTGCTCCATTGTCATCTTCAATTATAAAAAACATAACAGCCCCTAGGACAATTAAAACTGCAGAACTTAATAAAACTAGTTTTGTGTGAGTAGAATAATTTTTTCTCTTCTTTCTAGAAAAAATTTCTGCATTTACTGCAAAACCAAGGCCGCCAATGACAACCAAGGCCATAATAGTTAAATTTACAATAATATTTGACCTGTAAGAAAACATTGAGTCGCCTAAAATATCAAAACCTGCATTACAAAAGGCAGAGATCGAATGAAAAACTGCCCTCCACAAGCCTAACTTTAGGCCAAAGTCTGGCACAAAAACTGTGGCAAGTAAAATAGCTCCAACTAATTCAACTGCCAGAGAAAAATACATGACGTATTTTAATAACTTTACTAAGCCAGAAAATGATTCAACATTTAATTGTTCCCTAATAATTTGCCTACTAGTAAGGCCAATTTTCTTTCGAAGAGCCAATGGCAAAAGTGTCGCCAAAGTCATAATGCCAAGGCCCCCAATTTGAATGAGGATGAGAATTACAATTTGGCCACCAAGGTTCCAAAATTCCAAGGTGTTTACAACGACCAAGCCAGTTACACAAGTAGCTGACGCCGCAGTAAACAAGGCATTTAAAAAACCAATTGGCTGGCCTGACCTTGTAAAAATTCCCAGAGACAAAAGACAGGCTCCTATAAAAATTATTAGGCCAAAGCCCAAGGTCAAAACCAAGGGCGGATTTAGTGAAATTGATCGAATCTTATTAAACATATCTACCTACTTTCAAATGTAAATTATACTCTACTTAGAATTTTTAAACAAATAATTTATTGTAAAGTTTTCTTAGTTTTTTAAATTTAGAAAGGAATTTATGTAAAAGAAAAGCCCTAGTAAAAACCAGGGCTTAAAATTTTAAAATATTAGCCAAAGAATTGGCGCTGTAATTAGTATTGATAAAATTACTCTTTCAATCCAAATAATTATATAGTCTGAAAACTTCATAGGAATTTCAGTTCCCATAATACATGGAATTGATGCTGAGAAAAATAGAATTTCTGAAACAGATACAACTGCAACTAGCATCCTTGTAACTATATCAAAGTTTGCACCTGCAACTATTGGAGCAGGAAGAAGCATTTCTGCTATAGAAAGTGCCAGGGCCTTGGCTGTAATCATTGGCTCAGGCATTCTAGTTATTAAAGTAAATGGATAAAAGATATAGCCAATTATATCAAAAATTGGAGTGTACTCTGCTAAAATTAGGCCAATCATTCCAATGCCAAGTAGGGATGGAGCAATGTTTAAGGCCATTTTGAAACCGTCAATAAAGTTTGATTTTATAACAACTGGTAGAGGTTTTGCTTTTTTAAAGGATTCCATTCCTGCATCAACTGCATCTTTAAAACTAAATTTAGGTTTTTCTTCTTGAGTTTTTACCTTGCCAGAATAATATACTTCAGGTTTTTTAGAAAGTGGGAATATCCTAGTTGTTATTGCTGTTACTAAGAATGTTACAAATAGAGTTAGCCAGAAGTAAAGAAGCCAGTGGTCCATTAAATCTAGAGTGTTTGCAACAATTACCATAAAGGTTGCTGAAACTGTTGAAAATCCTGTGGCAATAATGGCAGCTTCTTTTGTTGTATAATAGTCTTCCTTATAAACTCTATTAGTAATTAATAGTGCCAGTGAATAAGATCCAACAAAGGAAGCAACTGCGTCAACTGCTGACTTGCCTGGAGTTTTAAAAATTGGTCTCATAACTGGTTCCATAAAAACTCCAATAAATTCCATTAGACCAAAACCTGTTAAAAAGGCTAGGAAAACTGATCCTATAGGAACAATTGTAGTTACAGAAACCATTATGCCATTCCAAATTAATGGCAGCATGCCCTTTTCAAAAAACTTTTCTGGTCCTTTTTTTGTTACATACATTATCATAAAGACTAATGCTGTAAGCTTTAGTACAAAAAATACTGCATTTAAAGTTGAGCCTTGCCAGCCCTTGGTTTTAATTGCGTAGATTATTCCTGCTGTAACTATAAATATACCGAATATGAAATTGTAATTTGGTATCGTTTTCACAAAGTTAGTAAGATGGTCTATAGGTATTGTAGACTTACCTCCTAGCTCAATTGGAACGAAAAACATAAAGATACCAAAAATTGCATAGGCCAAGAATATGGCTATGTCTTTAGATGTGTAGTTTTTTTGTCTCTCCATCATCTTCCTCCTATTAAATTCGCCTTGTGGCGTCGATATAATTATACTGTATATGTGGAGTTAATGCACTAGTTTTTTAATAATTTTGAAAAAATCTTAATTTTCTTTTTCAAAATTAAAATTTTGTCTTTGCATAAAAAATTAAAACCCAGGATAAGACCTAGGCTTTAAGATTTGTTCTTTATAAAATTATTTTTTAGTCCTATCCTTGTGAAAAATTTTCTTTGTAAAGATTTAACTTCTCAAAGTCTTTGCCCGCACTTAGGACAGAAGTCAAAAGATGGGTCTGCCTGGTAGCCGCAGGCTGGACAAGTTTTTGTCTGCTTGTAAGAGCTTGCAATTAATTTCATATCTGAAGCTGAAATATTTATCTTTCTTCCAGCTTCTATTTCTCTTCCTAATTCCTCGTCGATTTCAAATAGAGATCCACAAGACCTTTCTCTTAAATAATATTTCCTATCCCACTTTATTATAGGAAGGAAAAATATTGATAAGACTTGGTAGGTCACAAAGGCATCAAAGTTTCCGTGCTTTTCACAGACCTTGCAAGTTCCAGCTGAAATATTTCCCAAGTCTTCTTGTCTGCTATTTATTCCAAATATAAAAAACATAAGTCCCTACTTCTTTAAATATTCGTCAATGGCCTGGGCGGCTTTTTTTCCAGCTCCCATGGCGAGAATTACTGTTGCAGATCCTGATACACAATCTCCACCTGCAAAAACTCCGTCCTTGTTAGTAATGCCAAAGTCATCTGCGATAATTCTCTTTTTCTCGTCGACTTTAAGGTCGGCAGTTGTTTGAGAAATTAGTGGGTTTGGATTTGTGCCTAGGGCGAGTATTATCATGTCAGTTTTGAAAGTAAATTCTGATCCTGGAAGAGGGACAGGTCTTTTTCTTCCGTCTGCATCTTCTTGGCCTAATTCCATTTTTATAGCCCTAACTTCTTTGACCCAACCATGATCGTCTCCAAGGATTTCTAAAGGATTTGCTAAAAATAAAAACTCAATTCCTTCTTCAAGAGCGTTTTCAACTTCTTCAACTCTAGCTGGCAGTTCGTCCTTGGTCCTTCTATAAATAACTTTCACATTTGAACCAAATCTCTTGGCAGTTCTGGCTGCGTCCATGGCAACATTACCTCCGCCTACAACTAGGACTTCTTTTCCTAAAAATATTGGCGTATCTGAAGCTTTTTTGTAGGCTTCCATTAAATTGGCCCTAGTTAAAAACTCGTTGGCAGAGAAAACTCCATTTAGGTTTTCTCCAGGAATGCCCATAAAAACTGGGCTGCCTGCTCCTGATCCAATAAAGACAGCCTCATATCCTTGATCAAACAAGTCGTCTATGGTATAAGTCCTGCCTATTAGGACATTTTTCTTTATTTCCACTCCAAGTTTTTCTAAGTTAGCAATTTCTCTTGCTACAATTTTTTCTTTTGGCAGTCTAAATTCTGGAATGCCGTAGGTTAAAACTCCGCCAACCTTGTGAAGAGCTTCAAAGAGACTGACTTCATAGCCTAGTTTTGCAAGTTCTCCTGCACAAGTAATGCCTGCAGGTCCTGAGCCAACTACTGCAACTTTTTTGCCGTTTTTTTCTATCTTTTTTAAAATTTCTATATTATTTTCCAAGGCATAGTCAGCTGCAAATCTTTCTAACTTGCCTATGGCTAGAGGATCTCCTTTTCTTCCCATTATGCAATATTTTTCGCACTGGTCTTCTTGGGGACAGACTCTGCCGCAAACTGCTGGTAGGCTGGTGTAAGTTGATAAGATTTCGTAACTTTCTTTAAAATTTCCGTCGGCGATTTTTTTTATAAAGCCGGGAATGTCTATGGCAACTGGGCAGCCAGAAATACAGTGGGGATTTTTACATTGGATGCACCTGGCTGCTTCTTTTCTTGCCTCTTCTTCAGTATAGCCTAAACAAACTTCTTCAAAGTCTTTTATTCGAATACTTGGATCCCTGTAGGAAACTTCAACTCTCTTTAATTTAGTCAATTTTTATCCCTCCAGCTAAGTCACAATAGTCGTGGTTTTTTTCTTCTTCTTGGGCCTTGTAGAGACTCATCCTTCTCATGGCCTCAGAAAAGTCAACTTGATGGCCGTCAAATTCTGGCCCGTCAACACAGGCAAACTTAGTCTGACCGCCAACTCTAAGCCTACAGGCTCCGCACATGCCAGTTCCATCTACCATAATTGGATTCATGGAAACAACTGTTGGAATATTTAAGTCCTTGGTCTTTAGGCAGACAAATTTCATCATAATCATTGGCCCAATGCTAATGCACTGGTCATAAGTCTTGCCTCTTTTTATCATCTCGTCAATGCCATCAGTTACTAAGCCGTGGAGGCCATAAGATCCATCGTCTGTGCAAATTAAAAGTTCATCAGCAAGGTCTTTAAACTTGTCTTCTAAAATTACCAAGTCCTTGGACCTGGCACCTAAGATGACATCAAAGGCGATTTTGTTTTCGTGGAGCCACTTGGCTTGAGGAAGTAGAGGAGCTGTTCCCAAGCCTCCTGCAACTAAGAGAAATTTTTTCTTTCTTAAATTTTCTAGATCTTCTTCTACAAATTTTGATGGCAGGCCTAGTGGTCCTAAGAAGTTTTCTAAGCAGTCGCCTACTTCCATAGCAAAAAGTTTTTTTGTCGAAGCGCCTAGGCCTTGAACTACAATATTAACAAGTCCCCTGTCCCTATCGATGTCACAAATTGTCAGTGGAATTCTCTCGCCATTCTCGTCTACAATTAAAATAATAAATTGACCAGGCAAGGCTTTTTTTGCAATGGCTCTTTCCTCTATGTCAAAGGAATAAATTCCCTCAGCTAGTTTTTCTTTTTTTACAATCTTATACAAGTCTTTCCCCCCAAAAAATATCACTACTTTTTATTATACTCTATTTTTTTATTTCTTGGCAAAAATCTATCAAGAAAATTCTAAGGCTGAAACTTAGTCAAAATTTTCTTTGACCAAGAAGGATATGACAAGGGTGGCTATACAGGTGGCCGTGTAGAATAAAAATTTTTGCCCCAAAGACTGGGGCTTTTTTCTTGTAAAAATTTCTTTTGCCAAAGACTTGGGTATAAAATTCTTAAGGAGGACTTAAATGGAATATGTAAGCCTATATACTAGACAACACGAAAATAGTCTTTTTGAATTAGAGACCAAGGGCCAGATAACAAATAAAAAAATTTATGTAAAGCTCCATCTTTTAGATATAGCTCCCTTTTTCTTAGACCGCTATGACCTCTTTGTTAAAATGGCAGAAGAGAGAATTAAAAGATCTGAAGGAGAGGACTATCCTATTTGGTGCTCAGTTTCAAAGTACAACTGCCTCAAGCCCATTGAAAAACAAGTTGTCTATGCCCTAAAAGTACCCAAGGACCAAGTCATTTATTTTGACGGTGCCAAGTGGGACCTAGTTTTAAACAACCAATATATTCCACGAGACCAGGCGGACAAAAGAGATTTTCAAAAACTATTACAAAAAAATGGCATCAAACACACCTTTGATATTTTCGATAGAAAGTACACAGGAGCCTTTGACGATGTTAAGGAGAGAATAGTTAATAGTTGGGAGAGGATTTTTGAAATTGACGATAGGTCCATTTTTAAAGTCCAAGCCAACCTTTGGAAAATTGAAAAGACCTGGGTAAAGAAAATTATCAGACCAGGTGATGACTTTTTCAAAGAATTAGAAGACTTTCAAGATACATGGCTAGAGTAAAAAATTTTTGAATATAAAAAATTGAAGAGAAAATAAATTCCCTTCCATAAAAAACAAAACTGCTAGAAGCTAAATCTAGCAGTTTTTTGGTCTTAAAAACTAATTTGTGCAAATACTGTAATCATCAATACGTTAATTATGTCTATGGCAAAGGCTCCAACCATTGGTAAAATAAAGTAGGCTTCTGGAGCTGGTCCATATTTTTCTGTAATAGAGTCCATGTTTGCAAGGGCGTTATAAGTTGCGCCCATGCCGAAGCCACACATACCGCCAGCAAGAACTGCTGCGTCATAGGAACTGCCCATAACTCTAAAGCAAATAAAGTAAGAAAATAGAGCCATTAAAAGTGTTTGAGATCCAAGAATTATTAACATTGGACCAAAAACTGCCTTTAATTGAGACATGTCAATTGTAATTAATGCTATTGATAAAAATACATTTAAGCCAATTGATCCACAAATATCGTTGGCCCTTTGGTCCATTTTAAATGGCTTTTTCCTGCCTAAAGTATTTACAAAAATACCTGCAAAAATCATTGCTGCTACATATTCAGGTAGGTTTAGCTCTGTTCCCATTATTGTTACATTGTCTTTTAAGAAGCCTTTTAATATAGCTCCAAGGCCAACTGAACAAAAAATTAGACCTAGAACTTTTAAGAAGTCTTCAACTGTTAAATCTTTTGTCTCTTCAACCATAATTTCTTCTGGACTATCCATTAGACTTGGGTTTGGTTTTAAGTTGTGCTTTTTTATTCTAGCTGATCCAATTGGTCCGCCAATTAAAGATCCCATAATTACACCAAAGGTTGCTGATGCTAGGGCTACAACTTCGCCTGCTTGAAGACCAGCTGCTTCTAAGTCTGGGCCCCAAGCTCCTGCTGTTCCATGACCTCCAGTCATTGTTAGTGACCCACAAGCAAGACCTAAAAGAGATGACTCGCCTATTAGCTTGGCCAAAGTCATTCCAACAACATTTTGCAAAAACACTAAAAGTAAAGACAAGACCAGAAAAATTAAAAAGCCCTTGCCACCTTTTTTTAGTGTTTCAATATTGGCTCCAACTCCAATTGCTGTAAAAAAGACCATCATAAATGGATCTTTTAGACTTTCATCCATTTGAAAAGTGGCGATTCCATTTGACTTTAAAATTAAGTGAATAATTGCAAATAAAAAGCCTCCGATTACAGGGGCTGGAATGCAAAATCTTTCAAAAAAATTAATTTTCGACCTTAAAAATTTTCCAACATAGAGCATGACAATTGCTATAGCAGTTGTCTGCATCATATTAGTTGAAATTACATAAATATTCTCCATAATCCCTCTCCTTTAAAAATATTTATAAAAATTGCAACAACTTTTTCAGTCTATCAAATAACTAAATTTATTTCAAGGAAATAGGGGAAGAAGTTTTTATGCTTAATCTTAAAAGATTTTTTTATGTCAAAATAGAAAGTTCTTTTCATTTGGAAAAATTGTAAAGGGGACACAGCTAAAGCAATGTCCCCTAAATACTAGACACATAAATGAACGTCCTCTGTTTAACCACCTAGGACTTTAACGCAGCTAAAGGAAGGTCTCTCAAACAACAAAGAAAAAACCACTAAGATTTTTTTATCCTAGTGGTTTTATTTTTAATAGCTTATTTTGTTGCTGGTAGGTCTGGGTATAGTGGGAAGTCTTCTAGAAGTTTTAAGACGTCAGCTTTAATTTCTTCTGCTGGTCTTGTTTGTTTTAGGGCGTCTATCATAAGTTCTGCAACTTTTTTAACGTCGTCTTCTTTCATTCCCCTAGTTGTAACAGCTGGAGTTCCTATTCTAATTCCTGATGTTACCCATGGTTTTTCTGGGTCATTTGGAACTGTGTTTTTGTTAGTTGTAATGTGAACTTCTTTTAGTCTAGCTTCTGCTTCTTTACCAGTTATTCCTAGGTTTCTAACATCTAGTAGTAATAAGTGGTTGTCAGTTCCGCCTGATACTAGTCTAATGCCACCAGCTTTTAAAACTTCGCCCATGGCCTTGGCGTTTTTAACTACTTGACCAATATATTCTTTGTAAGATGGGTCAAGGGCTTCTTTGGCTGATACTGCCTTGCCTGCTATAACGTGAACAAGTGGTCCACCTTGAAGGCCTGGGAATACTGCTGAGTCAATTTGTTTTGCGTATTCTTCCTTGCAGAAAATAACTCCACCTCTTGGTCCTCTTAGGGTCTTGTGAGTTGTTGTTGTTACAAAGTCTGCATAAGGAATTGGACTTTGGTGGTAGCCTGTTGCAACAAGGCCTGCAATGTGAGCCATGTCTACCATAAATAAAGCGCCAACTTCCTTGGCAATTTCACCAATTCTCTTAAAGTCAATTTCTCTTGCATAAGCTGATGCACCTGCAACGATCATCTTTGGCTTTTCTGCCTTGGCAATTTCTTCTAACTTGTCATAGTCAATTCTTTCAGTTTCTGGGTCAACTCCATAGGCTATAAAGTTATAAAGTTTTCCTGATGCGTTTACTGGTGAACCGTGAGTAAGGTGGCCACCTTCAGAAAGGTTCATTCCTAAAACCTTGTCGCCTGGTTGTAAAAATCCAGTGTAAACTGCAATATTAGCATTGGCTCCTGAGTGTGGTTGAACGTTGGCATGGTCTGCACCAAATAATTTGCAATATCTGTCTCTAGCTAGGTTTTCTACTACATCAGCATATTCGCATCCAGCATAGTATCTCTTGCCTGGATAGCCTTCTGCATACTTGTTAGTAAATACAGATCCCATAGCTTCCATTACTGCTTCTGTTACGATGTTTTCTGATGCTATAAGTTCGATTTCTTCTCTTTGTCTTTTGATTTCGTCCATCATAGCTTCATAAACTTCAGCATCGCCATTTTTTAGTTTTTCCTTATACATTGGTCTTTCTCTCCTTTATATAAATTTTATTTTTTAGCATTTTCACAAGCTCTAACAATGTGGTCCATTAGTACTGTTGATGTTACTGAACCAATTCCTCCTGGAACAGGAGTTAAAGCCTTAACTTTTCCTGCAACACTTTCTCTATCTACGTCGCCGCAAAGTTTTCCATTTTCGTCAACGTTTATTCCAACATCAACTACAATAGTGTCCTTAGTAAAGTAGCTGTCATCAACCATTTTGGCCCTGCCAAGTGCTGCAACTACTAGGTCTGCATTTTTAGTAAGCTCTTTAGTATTCTTTGTCCTTGAGTGACAAATTGTTACTGTTGAATTTTTTTCTAAAAATAACATAGCAAGTGGTTTGCCAACAACTAGACTTCTGCCTAGGATTACAACATTGGCTCCTTCAAAGTCAAAGTCGTAAAATTCTAATAGGTCAATTACTGCCTGAGGTGTACAAGGTACAAATCCTCCGTCCTTGCCTAAGAAAAGTCTACTTAGGTTTTCTGGATTCATTGAGTCGACGTCTTTTTCTGGATCAATTAGACTTGCAATTCTTCCTTCGTCTAAGTGGCTAGGAAGAGGTCTGAATATCATAATTCCATGGGTGTCATCGTCTTCATTTACTTGTGTTAAAGTTTTCTCTAAATCTGCCTGGCTAATATCAACTGGCAGCTCTAAAGTCTCAACTTCGATTTCTAGGTTTTGGCAGTTCTTTCTTATTCCTCTTTCGTAGGACAAGTCGTCTTCATTATTGCCAACTCTAATTATTGTAAGTTTTGGCATGTGTCTTTCTTCTTTTAGTCTTGAGATTCTCTTTTTTAAATCTTCTTTAAGACTGTCTGCAACTGGCTTTCCCTTATAAAGTGTACTTTCCATTATCTACCTCCCTATTAATCTTCATCAAAAAACAAGTGTAGAATATTTTCAGCTTCAAGGCCTGAGCCAAAATATTTTTCTAGGTCTATGTCTTTTAACACTTCTAGTATATCATGTTTGTTATAATTTTGTCCATCCAAGGCACTTTCTACTTCTACAGAATCTGCAGTTCCAAAGTAGTCGCCTAGGATTTTTACGTTTGCTAGTTTTCCCTTTTCTACGTCAAAGGAAGTTTCTATAAAGCCTTGAGGAAATTTTATGCCCTTGGAAAATGATCCCTTAGGTGATTTTCCCCAGTTCCAATTCTTGTTGCCAAATCTCTTGGCCTTAATTTCTTCAACTTCTTTTAGTTCAGCATCTGACAACTTGTATTCTTTAACTTCTTCTCCCCTTTGGATAAAAAGTTCCTTTAATAAAACTTCTTTAAAGTCTTCTACTGTTACAGCTGAATCTAAATATGGTTTTATATTGGTTACTCTAGCCTTTACTGAAGTTACTCCCTTGCTTTTTAGTTTTTCAGGTCTGACCTTTAAGGCCTGGGCCAGGTTTTCCATTTGCACATCAAAAAGCATACAGCCATTTGAAAGGACTCTTCCCTTCCAAATTGATTGGGAGGCGCCAACAACTTTTTTCCCATCTACTGTAATGTCATTTCTACCAGATAGCTCTGCTGGAACTCCAATTTTTTTAAGCGCTTCAACTATTGGCACATAGTAGGTTGAAAAGTCAATTTTTCCTTGGCCCTTGTCCTTGGTTATAAAGGAAAAGTTTAAGTTGCCTAGGTCGTGATAAACTGCTCCGCCACCTGTAATTCTCCTTACAAGTTTTGTTCCAGACTCTTCTAAGAAATTTTCATTTATTTCTGCCCAGGCATTTTGGTTTTTTCCAATTATAACTGCCTTGTCATTTATCCAAAGGTAGACATATTCTTCGTCTCCATCTAGGGGCAGGTTTTTGAAAATAAATTCTTCAAATGCCAAATTGTATTCTGCGTCATTGGAATGAGATTCTACAAATTTCATCTTATCTCCTTCTAGGCTGGGCCATGTGAATAGCTTGGTCAAAAATTCCTGCTGCTGCCTCGTGGCTGGCTTCTGCTAAAGTTGGATGGGCGTGGATAGTTGAAATAATATCCTTAACTTCCAGGCCAGAGCTTTGAGCAAGAGCTAGTTCAGCTATTAAGTCTGAGGCGTGAGGTCCTAAAATGTGAGAGCCTAGAATCTTTCCATCTGGACTTGCAAGAATTTTTACAAAACCTGTTGGCTCGCCTGCACAAAGGGCCTTGCCGTTGGCTACAAAATTAAACTTTGATGATTTATATTCAATATTTTTTTCTTTTAATTCCTCTTCTGTATAGCCTGCATAGGCAATTTCATCTAAGGTAAAGACACAAGATGGATAGATTTCTAAATTAATTTCTGGCTCATGTCCCATAATTAATTCAGCTACATATTCACCTTGGGCTGATGCAACATGGGCAAGTTGTGGATTTCCCTTTACTAGGTCTCCAATAGCATAAACTCCCTTAAGGCTAGTTTGGAAGTCCTTGTCTACAATAACTCCGCCCTTGTCCATTTCAAGGCCAAGTCCTTCTTTTTCAAGGCCAGAAAAAACTGGTCCACGGCCTGATGCCATTAGAACATAGTCGCCTGTAACAATTTCTTCCTTGTCCTTGGTCTTGTACTTGGCTGTAACTTGGAGTTTGCCGTCAACTTGTTCAATTTTCTTGGCCCTAATGTCGTTATAAAGTTTTATGCCTTGCTTTTTTAGTTGGCTGGCAATTCTCTTTTGGATTTCGCCATCTGCATTTTTTAAAACCCTTGAAGATAGAACGTAGACCTGGCTGCCTAATTCTTGATAAATTGATGCAAATTCAAGGCCTATTACTCCGCCTCCAACTACTACTAGAGATTCTGGAACATGGTCTAATTCTAAGAGTTCATCTGAAGAAATTACTCCTTCTAGGTCTATGCCATCAACTGGAGGCATAGAAGGTTTTGAGCCGTTTGCTAAAATTATGGCGTCAAAGTTTTCTTCTAAAACTTCGCCTTCATCTGTTTGGATTTTAATAGTCTTCTCATCTTCAAGTTCTGCAAGGCCCTTGTAGATTTTTATATTGGCATAAGAATTTAAAAGTTGGTCAATTCCTGTTACTAGTTTGTTGACTACATCTTTTTTTCTAGCTAGGAGTTTTTCTCCATCTGCTAGAGGTTTTTCTGAAATTTTGATTCCAAATTCTTCAGCCTTGTTCATTTGGTGGATTAGTTCTGCTGATTTTGCATAGGCTTTTGTTGGAATACAGCCTCTGTTTAGGCAGGTTCCTCCAAAGCTGTCTTTTTCAATTATTACAACTTCAGCTTCTAGTTGGGCTAGTCTTATGGCTGCAACATAGCCTCCTGGTCCACCTCCAATTACTCCGACTTTTTTTGTCATACTTCCTCCTAAAAAAATAAAGGGAGGCAAAACTGCCTCCTTTTGAAATTATTTTATCCTTGATATTTTAATACAGGTTTTCTAGCTGCTAGAGTCTCGTCTGGACGTCTAACAGGAGTTGATAGAGGTGCATTCTTTAGAACTTCTGGGTTTTCCCTAGCTTCCTCAGCAATCTCTTTCATCGCCTTAATAAATTCATCAAGAGTTTCCTTAGTTTCTGATTCAGTTGGTTCTATCATTAATGCTTCTTGAACAATTAATGGGAAGTAAACTGTTGGTGGGTGGAAGCCCTTGTCCATCAGCCTCTTAGCAACGTCTAAGGTTCTAATTTCTCCATCATTGTCGTCTTTTAAACCAGCAAATAGACATTCATGCATACATACGCCTTTGGCTACTCTGTTGTAGTCGTCTTCTAGCATTTTTTGAATATAGTTTGCATTTAAAACTGCCATGTCAGCAACATCTCTTAGTCCGTTTGAGCCTAGAGATAATATATAAGTGTAAGCTCTAACTAAAGTTAAGAAGTGGCCTTGGAAGTCTTTAATTCTGCCTAGAGAATGTTCTCTATCAAAGTCTAGTCTATAAGTGTCGCCATCTTTTTCTACTGTAGGTTTTGGTAGAAATTCTGCTAAGAATTCTTTTACACCAATTGGTCCAGATCCTGGTCCACCACCACCGTGAGGAGTGGAGAAGGTCTTGTGTAGGTTTAGATGGATTACATCAAAGCCCATGTCTCCAGGTTTTGCATGGCCTAAAATAGCATTGGCATTGGCGCCATCATAGTAGCATAGGCCTCCTGCTTCATGGACTATTGCAGTAATTTCTTTAATGTTTCTATCAAATAAGCCAACTGTATTTGGATTAGTTAACATTAGGGCGCAAGTATCTTCGCCTACTGCTTTTCTTAATGAGTCTAGGTCAACTAAGCCGTTTTCGTCAGATTTGACTTCTCTAATTTCGCAACCAGCCATTGCTGCTGTTGCAGGGTTAGTTCCGTGAGCTGAGTCTGGGACAATTATGATATTTCTCTTATTGTCATTTCTAGCTTCGTGATAAGCCTTAATAGTTAAAATACCAGTGTATTCACCATGGGCTCCAGCTGCTTGGTTTAAAGACATTTTGTTCATGCCAGTAATTTCGCAAAGGTCTTTGTCTAGTTCATACATTAACCTTAAAGCACCTTGAACAGTTGATTCATCTTGAAGTGGATGAATGTTTGCAAAACCGTCAAGTCTTGAAGTTAATTCGTTGATTTTTGGATTGTACTTCATTGTACAAGATCCTAGTGGATAAAAACCTTGGTCTACTGAATAGTTTTTCATAGATAAATTAGTGTAGTGTCTGATAATTTGGTTTTCAGAAACTTCTGGAAAATCTAATTCATCCTCTCTTAAAAACTTTGAGTCAATAAGTTTGTCAACTTGTTTTTCTTCAACATCTAAAGCTGGAAGAGAATATGACTTACGGCCTGCTTCTGAAATTTCAAAAATTAATTTGTCGTAGTTAATCATTTTATTCCCTCCAATACTTCTACAAGTTTGTCTATTTCTTCTTTAGTTCTCTTTTCTGTTACTGCAAATAAGATGGCATTTTTGTATTCTGGGAAGTCTCTTCCTAGGTCGTAACCGCCAATTATACCTGCATCTAAAAGAGCCTTGTTAACTTTTTCAGCTTCAAGGTCAGAAGTTAAAGCAAATTCTAAGAAGAAAGGTCCTTCAAATAATGGTTTAAACTTGCCTGTGGCAAGAAGTTTGTCATAGGCATAGTGGGCTTTTTGAGTGGATTGGTAGGCAGCTTCTTTCATGCCTTCCTTACCCATAGTTACCATATAAATTGTTGCCCATAAAGCCATTAGTCCTTGGTTGGTACAAATATTTGAAGTAGCTTTTTCTCTCTTTATATGTTGTTCACGAGCAGCTAAAGTTAATACATAAGATCTCTTGCCATCTTCGTCAACAGTCTCTCCAATAAGTCTACCTGGAATCTTTCTCATAAACTTGTCGCTTGTAGCTAAAATTCCTAGATAAGGTCCACCATAGCCTAGAGGAAGTCCTAGAGATTGGCCTTCGCCAACTACAATGTCTACACCCATTTGGCCAGGAGTTTTTAAAAGTCCTAGGGAGAATGGATCTGTAGATAAAATCATTGCAGCTTTTTTAGCTGTATGAGTAATTTCAACAGCCTTTTCTACGTCTTCGATAATACCAAAGAAGTTAGGGCTTTGAACAATTACGCCAGCTGTTTCATCGTCAACTTTTGCCTTTAAGTCTTCAAGGTCAGTTTGGCCGTCTTTCATTTCAACTTCTACTAATTCAAGATGTTGGCTCTTTAAATAAGTCTTTAGAATTTCTAAAGATGTTGGGTTTATAGATTTTGAAACTAAAATCTTTCCCTTTCTTGAAGATGCACAAGCCATAATAGCTGCTTCTGTACAAGCTGTACCGCCGTCATATAGTGAGGCGTTAGCTATGTCCATACCTGTTAGTCTAGTAATTAGAGTTTGGAACTCAAAAATTGATTGTAGAGTTCCTTGGCTAATTTCTGGTTGGTAAGGAGTGTAAGAAGTATAAAACTCTGATCTTGAAATTAGTGAATCTATAATTGTTGGAATATAGTGGTCATAGGCTCCTGCTCCTAAGAAGCAAGGATAATCACTAACTGATTTATTTTCTTTTGCTAACTTACTAAGATAAGATAAAACCTCAAGTTCTGATTTAGACTCGTCTAACTTTAATGGTTCTTTAAGTCTAAAACTTTCTGGAATGTCATTGAACAAGTCATCTGTTGATGAAAGTCCAATTGCTTCCAGCATGGCCTTCTTATCCTGGTCAGTTGCTGGAACATAAGGGTGAGTCATTAATTATGCCTCCTCGCAGAAATCTTCGTATTGAGAATCTGTCATTAAATCTTCAACTTCTGCGTTGTCATTAATTTTGATTTTGCAAATCCAAGTTTCGTATGGATCTTCATTAACTTTTTCTGGTTCAGCATCTAGGTCTTCGTTAATTTCTACAACTACACCACTAACTGGAATGTTAATGTCTGCTGCAGTTTTTACAGATTCAACAGATCCAATGCTTTCGCCAATTTCATATTCTTCGTCAACATCTGGAAGTTCAATATAAACAATGTCTCCTAGTTGGTGTTGAGCAAAGTCTGATAGGCCAACATAGCCATATTCTCCGTCAACTTTTAACCATTCGTGATCTTCAGTGTAAAGTAATCCTTTTTCAATTTTTGCCATTTTTTTATCCTCCTAAAATTTATTTGTTATTTTCTTTTTTCCAATTTCTTAAAAAGTTTTTTGATATAGTCTTTGCCTTAATCATTCTCTTACGAACTTGAATTTCGACGTCTATATCTTTTTTAGCGTATTCTTTTTTAACTAGGGCATTTGCTATGGCCTTGCCAATAGTTGGGCTCATGTAGCCTGTTGTAATATAGCCAATTTCTTCGCCGTCTTTAAAGACCTTGGCGCCTTCTCTGGCTATACCTCTGTCTACAAGTTCAATACCTATAAGCTTTCTTTCTTGAGCTCCTTCGTCTTGTTTCTTTAAGGCATCCTTGCCAATAAAGTCTTCTTTATCTAATTTTACAAAGTATTTAAATCCACCTTCAAGTGGATTGACATCTTGTGAGATTTCGTGGCCATAAAGTGGTAGGCTGGCTTCAAATCTTAAAGTGTCCCTACAACCAAGACCAGTTGGCATAATGCCAAATTCTTCTCCAGCTTCTAAAACCTTGTCCCAAATTTTAACGATGTCGTCCCAGTCAGTGTAGATTTCAAATCCATCTTCACCTGTATAACCAGTTCTAGAAATCATTGCCTTTACGCCAGCAATTTCTACATCTCTTTTAAAAGTAAAGAACTTTAAAGTGCTTAGGTCAAAGTCAGTTAGTTTTTGAACAGTTTTTTCAGCTAAAGGTCCTTGAACAGCAACCTCACCTGTCTTGTCTGATACATTAATAACTTCAACATCAAAGCCGTCAGCTTGTTTTAAAAGCCATTCATAATCCTTGTCAGAATTAGCAGCATTAACTACTAAATAAACATCTTCTTCCGAAGCCTTGTAAGTTAAAAGGTCGTCTACAACTCCTCCGTTTTCATCACAGAAAAATCCATAGGCTATATGTCCGTCTTCTAGACTTTTAATGTCGTTAGTGTTTACATAATCAGCAAACTTTAATGCGTCTTTGCCTAGAAGCTTTATTTCTCCCATGTGAGATACGTCAAAGATTCCAACCCTTTGTCTTACTGCTTCATGTTCTGGAATAAGTCCTTCATAGTCAACTGGTAACATCCAGCCGGCATAATCAACAACATTGCCTCCTGCCTTTATATGGGCATCATAAAGCGGTGTTTTTTTTGCCATAATATTCCTCCTTTACATTATTATAAATATTTACTTGCGAAAACCTTTTCTCTTTTCTCAGTAAAATATAAATGTCACTATATATAATTATACCATTATTTTAAAAAAATATTCAAATTCTAACAAATCTATTTTAAATAATTTATTGACGAAATCTTAAAATTAATTTAAATTTGCCCAAGGCCAAAGCTTCTTAATTTTTACACAAGAAAAAAGGCCTAGAATTTTGTTTCTAAGCCCTTTTGTTTTTAAATAAACTTTTTGTTTTTTTTATGAAATTTAAGATTTTAAAGTATTTTTAGATTTTCAATTTTGTCGATTTTTAAAAGTTTTTTTTTCTTTTCTAAAAGCTCTTTTTGATCTTTTATTTCTGCCTTTAGTTTTTTTATTTGGTCTTTATCTGCCAGATCATTTTCTAAAAGTTCAATTAGCCTTTCTTGGCTGTCGATTAAATCATTTTTTATCAGGCTAAGAGGTTTGATGTCTTCTTTGAGAGCTTCTTTTTGTTCAGCAAGTTCTCTTTCGATTTCCTCTCTAAGTCTTTTTGTTTCCAGCTCAAGGTCTTTAAGTCTTTTCTTTATTCTATCAGTTCTGTACTTAACTTCAGGATATGCATCTATGAAACGGTTGTACAAAATGTTTTTGTTGGTAGCTAAAAGTTTAATTTCGTTTTTAATGTCTTCTGTGTTGTCAGCCTGAGACTGTTCAACATTTACCTTGACTAACTTCATAACAAAGTAAGAGACAATATAGTCAGCAAGCATAAGGATACTTATAACAATAACCAAGTACTTGCGCACAGAAAAGTCCAGCTTATAAAATAAGTCCATAAATATAGGATTAAAAACTCTTACAATTAAAAGGCCACCTAGGCCAAATAAAATTAAGTTTCCAATCCAAATTCTGCCATTTAGATTCATTGGCTTATAGCTATAATCCCACCATCTGGCGTGGTAGTTTTTTTCTAAAAAATATGAAACTAAGTACTCGACTAGGCCACAAATAAATACAGATGATAAAAATATTAGGGCAGCTGAGCTATCGTAAGTTCCTAAATAATTATTTGTAAGCACAATTAAAAAAGCTCCTAGGCCATAAATTGGACAGTAGGGGCCAACTAAGAATCCCCTGTTAGTAAATTTTTTAAATTGGATAGACTTTAAAGTAACTTCAATTAGCCAGCCAGCAACTGAAAAGATGAAGAAAATATAAATATAGTCTACTAAGTTTTTTACAGACATAATAATGTACCTTTCTAATTTTATAGATAATTTTTTTGTAGATAAAAGGACAAGCTAATATCCTGTCTCCAAATTTTTTTATAAGATTTTTATTCCCTGGTTACCTAGGTCTGTTATTAGCCCTTTCATTTCTAACAAGATTATTAGGGACGAAAGGTCGGCTACTGGAAGTTTTGTTTTTTCTACTAAAAGGTCTAGGTTGTCTACTCCTTCTTTTATTTGCTGGTAAACTAAGGCCTCATCTTCGCTTAGGTCTAAGTCAGCTAGGTCCACTTCCAATTGGACTTGATCATTTAGGGCTGGAAGGGCTAGCTTTATGTCCTCTATGTCAATTAGGGGAGTTGCCCCATCTTGGATCAGGCGGTTGGTTCCCACTGAATAAATAGAATTTATATTGCCAGGAACTGCAAAGACTTCTCTTCCTTGTTCTGCTGCAAGTCTGGCAGTTATTAAAGACCCAGACTTTTCCTTGGCTTCAATTACAATAACTCCATCAGACAGGCCAGAAATTATTCTGTTTCTCTCTGGAAACCTGTATGGAAGAGCCTCTGTTCCCAAAGGATATTCGCTAACTAAAGTTCCTTCCCTGTACATCCTTTGAAAAAGTTCTTCATTTTTTCCTGGGTATTTTAAATCTACTCCAGTACCTAAGACGCCAATGGTGTAGGCGCCATTATCTAAGGCTGCCTTGTGACTTTGGGCATCAATGCCTAGGGCCATGCCAGAAATTATTGTCGCATCTAAGGCTGCCAGGTCGCCGACAAATTTTTCAACTGCATATTTGCCATACTTAGTTGACTTTCTCGCCCCAACTACTCCAATTTTCACTCCTGACAGATCAAGGGGTTTTCCCTTTACATATAAGACTTTTGGACTTCTTTCGATCATCCTAAGTTCTTCTGGATAATTTTCATCAAAAATTGTAATGACGTCAGTTGCCGACTTGTTGATTTTGTCTACAAGAGAATTAATATAGTCCTTGGACCTTGATTGTAAAATTTTTTCTATACTCTTGTCCTTGGCCTTGGGAATTTTTTTTAGATCCTCTTCTTCCATATACAATATATCTTCAAGATTTTCTAAGGCTAAAATTTCGTCAAAGTATTCTTCATTTAAAAATAGGGAATGGAGATAAATTAAAATGTCTCTTTTTTCCATTTTCCCTCCTCGTTTTTTTCTATAACTATAAAGTCCTGGTCATAGGGACCTGTCATAAGTTTTTTTATAAGCCTGCACTGGCCTTTTAAAATATTTAGCTCTAAACCTGTAGCCTGGGCTAAGGGCTCAAGATAGCTTGTCACTTCATCAAGGTCATAGGTTTCAGTGTCAATTATATTAATAGCATCAATGCTGGCATAAATTTTTCTTACAAATTGGACTGCCTGGTCCTCGCCAACTTCTTCAACCTTTTTTAAAAAATCCAAAGGCGAATCCTTTACATAGTCCACCCAAGATTTTGTAAAAAACATAGAAGACATTGACCTAGGACTTTTCTTGTCGCTAGAAAGTAAAAGGTCTAAACAGTCTCCAGCCTTTGGAATAATTACCCTGCCATTTGTAGCTTTTAAATTTTCTGTTCCACCTCCACAAGAGCCTGTACAAATTAAAAATTCGTCTATATTATAAGTGGAGTTAATAAAGTCTTGGAGGTAGGCCTTTAATTTTTTTGGATCTGTGTGCAAGTTCTTTGGCATAAAGTGGATGGTCTCTTGAAAATTTGTTTCTTCATTAATACTTAGAACTTCTTTTTCTATAGTTTGACAGGCTAAAAGTATTTGTCTGGTCATTTTTAACTCCTATCTATTTCCCCAATAGTCATTGGCTATGGACCTATAAGAAATTGCCTCGAGCAGATGACTGTCTTTAATTTCTTCTGATCCTTCAAGGTCGGCTATGGTCCTAGAAACTTTTAAAATCTTATTATAGGCCCTGCCTGAAAATTTATATTTTTTAAAGGCCATTTGAATAAGTTTCTTTAGGCTAGGGTCGATTTTTATATATTCGTGGATTAGTTTGTCTGGAATTTGTGAATTTGAATAGATCTTCTTGCCTTCAAAGCGTTTAAGCTGAATGTCTCTGGCTCTTTCAACTCTTTTTAAAATCTCAGCTGACGACTCTGCCTTTTCACCTGAAGAAAGGTCGTCAAAGCTAACAGGATTTACTTCAACGTGGATGTCAATCCTATCTAAAATTGGCGCAGAAATTTTCCCTAGATAATTACTAATCTCCCTGTCAGTACAAGTACACTCGTGGTTAGGATCACCAAGATAGCCACAAGGACAAGGATTCATTGAGCATAGAAATAAGAAGTCAGACGGATATTGTAAGGTTGCTGAAACTCTAGAGATATTTACAACACAGTCTTCCATAGGCTGGCGCAAGGCTTCGATAACTGACCTTTGAAACTCTGGCAGTTCGTCTAAAAATAAAACTCCATTGTGTGCCAATGAAACCTCGCCTGGTTTTGGAATTCTGCCTCCGCCAATTAGAGATGCAGATGAGGCTGAATGGTGGGGAGACCTAAAGGGCCTTTGGCGAATTAGGCCTTCTTCTTTTAAAAGTCCTGCTACTGAATAAATTTTTGTAACTTCAATGGCCTCTTCAAAGGTTAGTCTAGGTAAAATCGATGGCAATCTCTTTGCTGCCATAGTCTTTCCAGATCCTGGAGGTCCAAGCATTAGGAGGTTGTGGTTACCAGCTGCAGAAATTTCTAAGGCTCTTTTTAATTTCTCTTGCCCCCTCATGTCTTCAAAATCTAGGTTGTAAAAGTCATTTTGCATGTCAATGTGGTCTAAAATAAAACGGTCAATTTTTTCCTTGCCGTCTAAAAAATCTATAACTTGGTTGAGGCTTTCAACTGGATAAATTTCAACGTCAGCTATAACTGCACATTCTTTTTTGTTGGCAGCTGGCACAATAAATTTTTTATAGCCCAGGTCTCTACAGGAAATAACCATAGGCAAGGCGCCGTCAATTCTATTAATGGCCCCGTCTAGAGACAGCTCTCCTAAAAATATGTATTCTTCAGCCTTATCATAATTAAGCTGGTCAGAAGAAGCTAAAATTCCCAAGGCAATTGCCAAATCCATTTGGGTTCCTTCTTTTTTTAAATTTGCAGGAGCAAGGTTTGTTGTAATTTTTGCAACAGGAAACTCCAGACCAGAATTTCTCACAGCAGCCCTGGCCCTTTCAACAGATTCCTTAACAGCAGTTGCAGGCAGGCCAACTATCATAAACTTTGGCATTCCTCTGGAAATATCTGTCTCCACATCAATAATGTGACCTTCTAAACCCTCTAAAGTGCAAGTCTTTATACAAGAAAACATTTGTCCCTCCTAAATTTTTATTGGCTAATATAATTATATCATAGTAGCTAAAAAAATCAGCTAGAGACGAAAATTTCCCTAGCTGATTTTATAATTTTCTCTTTATGCGTTTTTTCTTAGGCTTGGTTTTTCTTCTAATCTTTCTTCCCAAAGTTCTTTTGATCTTTCTTCCCAGTTATCTGCATAAGGTTGGCACTTGTTACACAAGTGGTCGGCAGATTCTGGTGACTGCATATCAGTTGACTTAGATCCACTTTTTTCTACCATAGACTTTAAGGCATGAGGATTTTCCAACATTGGACATGGCCTAAAAAGGTTGTCGTTAAATGGTTGGTTGTCGTGGTAGGCTTGGAAAAGTGGTGAACGCAAGGCTTCAAGCACAGTTTTTTCACGAATATTTGAATCTGAATAGTGGACAAAGGCACATGGTTCAAAGTCTCCGTTGGCATTAATGTGCAGGTATCTTCTACCGCCAGCTATACATCCGTTTACATATTCACCGTCATTTTGGAAGTCAATGACAAATAGAGGATTGTTTTTACGATATTCTCTAATTTGTCTGTAGACATATTCCCTTTGGTCTGGTGTTGGTAAAAGTTCTGGACTTGCATCCATGCCTACTGGCATATAGTGGAAGTACCAAACGAAATATGCTCCGTTTGCTGCTATCATATCTAAGTATTCTTTAGAAGTGATGGCCTTGTAGTTGGCAGATGTGTAACAACATGAAATTCCATAAATTAATTTTCTTTCATGAAGGATCTTCATTGCCTTTATAACCTTGTCATAAACTCCCTCACCCCTACGTTGGTCAGTTGCATCGTCAAAACCTTCTAGGGAAATTGCTGGTGCAAAGTTTTTAACCCTTAGCATCTCGTCAGCAAATTCTTCGTCAATTAAGGTTCCGTTAGTAAAGGCTGTAAACATACAGTCGTCGTGTTTTTCACATAGGCGGATAATGTCTTTTTTTCTTACAAGTGGTTCTCCACCTGATAGGATATACATATAAACACCAAGTTCTTTTCCTTGGTTAATAATGTCGTCCATTTCTTCAAAGCTTAAATTTAGTTTGTTTCCATACTCAGCTGCCCAACAACCTGTACATTGTAAGTTACAAGCTGAAGTTGGGTCCATTAAAATAGCCCATGGAATATTACAATTATATTTTTCCCTTAATTTATTTTGAACTGGCCCACTTTTTAAATTTGAGTTCACAAAAAAGTTAACGGCTGCAGTTTTCATAACTTCAGGGTCGATGTCATTTACAACATGGCGGACATAAGGATAGTATGGGTCATCTGGGTCTTCAATAGCCTTGCGAATTATTGTTCTTTGGCTTTCGTAAAGGCCGCCAGAAAATTTGTCAGCCCAATCCATTAGGTCACGTAAATTCTTCTCTGGGTCTTTATAAAGATGATCAAAAGCACTAGTCAAGCCTAGTTTTGCAATATTTGATTTAACACTCATATATAACCTCCTAGCTTTCTATATTTTATAGTATAACAAAAGTTATATAATATTCGAATAGTTAAATGGTTAAAGCTGTACTAATTAGTACAAAAATTAAGATTTGTACTAATTTATACAGAAATCTAAATTTGACTAATAAAACATTTTTTCTAAAAGCTCGTTGTAGATGTCAATTAACTTATCAACACTTTCCTCAATATCTGCCTTCATTCCATTCCACAAAAACTCCATAAAGAAACCATAAATAGAATATCTTACAATATCTGTAATAGCCTGGGCCCTAGCTGGATCTACATTTTTCTCTTTTGCAATTTTCATAAGACGGTGGCTGATTATACTATTGGTTTCATCAAAAATATATCTTTCTAAACGGTCTCTAGAAATTGAATTAAAGATGTTGTAGACCTTGGTTCCATTTTCCCTGCAGTCATATAACATGGACTTTAAAACTTCTTTTAGATCTTTCTTTGCTGCTTCTTGGTCGTATTTTTTTATTAGGCTAATTAAGACATCATCTAAAAGGTCGTATATGTCCTCGTAGTGGTAGTAAAAAGTATTTCTACTAATATTGCATTCCTTTATTAGTGAAGTCACTGTAATTTTATCAAAGGACATTTTATCTAACATAGATAAAAAAGTATCATAAATAAGTCCTTGGGTGTAATTGGCCATAAATGTCTCCCTTTCAAAATTTAGTTTGCGTTTAAAAGCTTCCTATAAATATTTAATACCCTACTAGGGCTTTTTATTACCAGTAAAAACTCAGTCATTTAATATTGCAATTTAGATTTTTCCTTGCTTATTTTCAAGTAAGGTTTTTAAAAAATTTTTGCCTCCATATGTTATAATTATAAAATACGATGCTTTTATAATTTTTTTGTCATAATTGTGTCGTTAGAAGTTATTCTATTCTAAGTAAAAAAATAAAGGAGGTTCTATATGAACTATTGGGTTTTAATAGGCGTACTGATAATTGTCATTGGATTTGTTCTAAAGCTTGATGTTGTTGCAGTAGTGCTTATATCCGGATTGGTTACCGGTCTTATTGCCGGCATGCCAATTGTTGAAGTTTTAGATGTAATTGGGAAGGGATTTGTCAACAACAGATACATGTCTCTTTTCTTCTTAAGCTTACCTCTAATTGCTATTATGGAAAGATATGGTCTTAAAGACAGGGCTGCAGAGGCTATTCAAAAGATGAAGTCTGCCAGCGCCGGCGGTGTTGTTGGCCTTTACATCTTAATTAGATGGGCAGCTGCTGCACTTTCTCTAAGACTTGGTGGTCACGTTCAATTTGTTAGACCATTAATTTTACCTATGGCTGAAGGAGCTGCAAACAAGAAGGTTGAGCTTTCTGACAAGAGACTTGAGGAGTTAAAGGGCCTTGCTGGGGCTGCTGAAAACTATGGAAACTTTTTTGGACAAAATATTTTCCCTGTAGCTTCTGGTGTACTTTTAATTCAAGGTACTCTTAACCAAGCAGGTTATGATGTTACTAATGGTGAAATAGCGAAGAGTTCTATTTTAGCTGGGGTTTCTATGTTAATTCTAGCTTTGGTCCAATGCTATTTATATGAGAGAAGACTAAGAAAGGACATGAAACATGTTTAAATTCATAGCTGATAACAGCATTATAATTGATGAAATCATCTATATTTTATGTGGACTGATTTGTATTATGACTGGTATTACTGGTCTTAGAAATAAAAAATCCGCGGCGGGAACTTTCGCCTTTTGGACTTTGCTTGGCGTTTTATTTTGCACCGGCAAGCTTTTAGTTGACAAGCTAGAATATGGTGGAGCTATTGTTGGTGGCCTTTTACTTGTGCTTGGAGTTTTAACTTTGACTAAACAAGTTCAAGTCGGCGAGTTTGAAGACCAAAGTGAAGCACAAAAGCTAGAGTATGGCAAAAGAGTTGGCAATAAGATTTTTATTCCTGCTTTAGCTATTGGTATTATAGCTATGATTATGGCCCAAGCAAAGAGCTTTAAGATTCCTGTTGGTACAGGTGAAGAAGGTCCAATTTACTTTGGTTTTTCAGCGGCACAAACTTTGGGTATATCATCTATAATAGCTATAATCATCGCCCTTGTTATTACAAAGGCCAAGTATCATGAAACTAAGGAAGATACTGCAAAGATGCTTATGACTATTGGTAGTTCATCACTATTACCACAACTTCTAGGTGCCCTTGGTACTGTTTTTGCAGCTGCAGGCGTTGGTGAAGTTATTGGTTCTGGTGTAGCTGCTATTGTGCCAGCTGAAGCAAAAGTTTTAGGTGTAGTTGCATATTGTCTGGGCATGGTTATATTTACAATGATCATGGGTAATGCCTTTGCTGCATTTACTGTTATTACACTTGGGGTTGGTATTCCATTTGTAATTGCAAACGGTGCAAACCCAGCAATAATCGGCGCTCTTGGTATGACTTGTGGATACTGTGGTACTCTTATGACACCTATGGCTGCAAACTTCAACATCGTTCCTGCAGCTATTCTTGAAACAGACAATGAATACACAATTATGAAAACTCAAGCACCAGTGGCATTAACTTTAGTAGTTGTTCACATTATATTGATGTTAGTATTTGGATTTTAATTTAAAAGGAGTGATTTTTTGAAAATCTTAGTAACTGGATTTGACCCATTTGGCGGCGAATCTATTAACCCTGCAATTGAATCTGTAAAGAAATTACCAGATGAAATTAAGGGAGCGGAAATAATTAAGTTAGAAATTCCTACAGTAATTGGAAAATCTGTTGATAAAATTAGAGCAAAGATAGAAGAAGTTGATCCTGATGTAGTCCTATCTATTGGACAAGCAGGAGGAAGACCTGACATTACAGTGGAAAGAGTTGGAATAAACTGCGACGACTGCAGAATCAAAGACAACGAAGGTAATCAACCAATTGATGAAAAGATAGCTGAAGACGGCCCAGCGGCATACTTCTCAACACTACCAATAAAGGCAATGGTTGAACATATTAAAGAAGGTAAAATCCCAGCATCAGTTTCAAACTCTGCAGGAACATTTATCTGTAACCACGTTCTATATGGGGTTGCTCATATTCAAGCAACAAAATATCCAAATATGAGAACTGGTTTTATCCACATCCCATTCTTACCAGAACAAGTTACTGATAAGAAGAATATGCCGTCAATGGCACTAGATACAATTGTAAAGGCACTAGAACTTGCAATAGAAGCAATTGTGGAAAATGATACAGATATAAAAGTTACTGGTGGAAAAACCCACTAAAGGAAGAGGGTAAAGCGAAAGCTTTCCTCAGACTGTTGACAAAGCAGGTGCGTATGCACCTGCTTTTTTAATTTGATCTATCAGACGATGTCCATCTATCTTAAAATCTCCTCTAAATTTGGACCTGATAATCTCATCATCTTCTAATTCTAATAAAATTTGATCTTTATATTAAGTAAAGCCATGTCCTAGTGGATACTTATACGATTTTGTTTTGGGAAAAGTTATATTTTACTCAATTTTTACCCATCCTTTAAGCCAACTTTTTCAAAGTCTCCTAGTCTTAAAACAGGGAGATGATTAAATTGATAAGTAGTCAAAGAATTCGAAAAATTATTAGCGGTCTATCTACAATTATCTTAGTAGAACTTTTAACCTACAACCTGCCCTTTTTAAATTTAGACAGGACTAAGGTCATAAGTAGTTTAGTTTTACTTGCACTAATCGACCTAATTTTCTTTTTATATTTTTTCCGCTGCCCAAATTGCAAAAAACTTTTAAGCCTTAAATATCCCTTCCAACACAAGTGCAAGGAATGTGGCTACGACATAAGATAAGTTCTTATTGGAAGGCGTCTATAAAGTGGTTAAGGTCCTCTGTTTCTGAATAGATTTCTATAACGTCAAACCGTGGTTGGAGGTCTTCTTTGTTTACAAAGTGGTAGTAGTACTCTGCCGCTTTTTTTATTTTCTTTTGTTTAATCTCGTCTACTGCTTCTGCTCCGTAGCCGTAGTTGGCATTTTTTCTCTGTTTGACTTCTACAAAGACTAGGTAAAAATCTTTTTTGGCTATTAGGTCAATTTCTCCTTCGCCGTGGAAGATAAAATTTCTCTCTAGGATTTCATAGCCTTCATCTTTTAAATAGGCCTCTGCCTTTTTTTCTCCCAGGTCTCCAATTCTCTTGGCCTCATCTTCCCACTTTTTCATATTTTTTAAAAATGACTGCCTGTGAATTGGACATGGGCCGTGTTTTAAAAGGGCCTCCCTGTGGGCTTTAGTTCCATAGCCCTTGTGTTTTAAAAATCCATAGCCTGGATAATCTTCTTCGTATTTTTTGCACAAGACTTCATCCCTGTAGACCTTGGCTAAAATTGAAGCGCAGGCTATTGAATAGCACTTATCATCTCCCTTGTCCAAAGAAACAGTTTCTATATGAGATTTTATTTTTACTGAGTCAACTAAGACTAAGTCGGCAACAATGTTTTTCTTTTTTAATTTTTCTTCCAGGTCCACTAAGGCCTTTTCCATTGACAGAATTGTTGCTTGAAGGATATTTATCTTGTCTATGGTTTGGGCTGAGGCGCCTGCTATTGAAAAGTCTACTGCTGCTTCTTTGATTTTTCCTGCCAGGACCTGTCTCTTTTTTGCTGAAAGTTTTTTTGAATCCTTTATCCCTTCAATTAGGCCTAGGTCATGGGCTTCTTCGTTGATCTTGTCAAAGTCAACGCAAACTGCTGCTGCAACAACATCACCTGCAAGAGGTCCTCTGCCAACTTCGTCTATGCCAATAATATATCTCTTGCCTTGTGCATGGTAGGATCTTTCTATATCAAACATTAGGCTCCTCCAAAGAAATTCTGCCAATGGTCGCCTTTCTAAATTCGTCTAAGATTATATCTGTAACCCTAGTGTATTCAATTTCACTTCTACGCATAATGGCCCCTCTCTTCCTGGCGATTTCTTCCATGGTCTCTAGGGGTCTTCCTTGAATCTTTATCTTAAATCTCTTTTCAAGAAGGTCTGGATAGTGGTCTGATAAATGCTCAACTAACTTTAGAGCCACATCTTCCTTAGGAAGGACTTCATCTTTTATTGATCCAATATAGGCCAAGTGAAGGGCCAGCTCTTCTGATTCAAATTTCGGCCACAAAACTCCTGGCGTGTCTAAAAGTAAAAGGTCTTCGCCAACTTTGATCCACTGGTTGGTCCTAGTTACTCCTGGAGTATTGCCTGTCTTTGTAGATTTTTTCTTGGCTAGTGAGTTTATTAAAGTTGACTTACCAACGTTAGGAACACCAATTATCATGGCCCTAACTTGTTTAGAAATAATTCCTCGATCTACATCTCTGGCTCTTTTTTCTTCCATGGTCTTGTGGACTTCTTTCATTAGCTCAGGAATGCCCTTGCCAGTATTTGAATTTAGTTCAACTGCTGGGATGTTATTTTCTTTATAGTAGGCCAGCCATTTTTTGTTGGTTTCAGGGTCAGCTAGGTCTGCCTTATTAAAAATTAAAATCCTCTTTTTGTCTCCTAAAAGTTCTTTAAGCAGGGGATTTTCTGTTGCCCTTGGTGCCCTTGCATCAACTAGTTCAAAGGCCAGGTCTACTTTTTTTAAATTTTCTCTAATAGAATCCGAAGTCTTTTTCATGTGACCTGGATACCAGTTTATATTTAAATTCATTTTATCACCTGTTTTAATTATACTATAGAAGCATCCTCTTTACATAGAAAAAAGCTGCTAGAAAATCTAACAGCTTAAGGGTCAATTCTATTTATTTTTCAAAAACAATTTTTCGATTATACTTTTATAAATTCCAAAGCCTATAAGCACTCCAATACAGTTTGCTATTGAGTCATTAATATTTATGTTTCTAAAAGTAAAACCTTGGATGAATATTAATATAAATTGGCACAATTCTAAACCTAAGCCTAAGGCTATGGCAATTTTTAAAATCTTCTTAATGTCTAAATCTTACTTTAAAACTCCCATTAGAAATCCAAAGGGTAGGGTCATAATAATATTTAAAACAAAATCTCTAAGGTTAAATCCAGAGAAAAACGGAAGCAAATTTACATTTGTGCTAATTATTTCTTTTAAAGTTAATTCGCTTCTCATTGTGTCTGCAATATCTGTCTTTAAATAAATTGGAAATATTGCATACTTTAGTAGCAATAAAATGTATGCAAAAAATATTGTTTTGATTATTCTTTCTCTTGTCGTCATTTTATTTCTCTTTAATATCAAATAGATTAAAAATGGTAGAAATAATATTGCACCTGTAAATAAGTTAATTTCAATTATCATTTTATCACCTATCTTAATTATACTATACAAGCATCCTCTTTACATAGAAAAAAGCTGCTAGAAAATCTAACAGCTTAAGGGTTGTTTTTAAAATTTGCTATCGTCTATTTTGTCTAGTTGTGACTTTATTGTCTCAACTGCTGCTTCCATTGTTCCATCTGCAAATGGACTCTTTAGGCCAGTTGATGCAACTAGGTCTAGGAAGGACTTTGATCCACCTAGCTTGCATAGGTCTAAATAAGTTTCCATAGCCTTGTCGTGGTCTTCTAGGCTCATTCTAAAGAAGCCAATGGCACAAACTTGGGCCAAAGTGTAGTCTATATAATAAAATGGACTTTGGAAAATGTGGGCTTGTTTAAAGAAAAATCCACCTGAGTTTAAAAAGTCATTGTCCTTGTAGTCCCTATGAGGTAAATACATTTTTTCTAACTCTCTAAATTTATTTCTTCTCTCTTCTGGACTGGCGTCTACATTTTCGTAAACGTAGTGTTGGAAGTGGTCAACTAAGGCCCCATAAGGTAGGAATTCCATTGTTCCAGCCATGTGAGCAAACTTAAATTTTTCTGTATTTTCTTCAAAGAAAAGATCCATGTATGGGTAGGTTAAAAATTCCATAGACATTGAGTGGATTTCACAAGCTTCATAAGTTGGAAAACCGTAAGCTGATAGAATTTGGTTCCTAGATAGATACATTTGTAGGGCGTGGCCTGCTTCGTGGGTTAGAACTTCTACGTCCCCAGCTGTTCCATTTAGGTTGGCGAAGATAAATGGCACCTTGTATTCTTCTAGGCTAGTACAATAACCTCCAGACATTTTTCCGTCGTGGCTTAGTAAATCAAATAGATTATACTTGGTCATAATTGTAAAAAATTCATCAGTTACTGGTCCAAGACCCTTGTACATTTCCTTGCCCTTTTCTATAATCCACTCTGGGTCGCCTTTAGGGTTGGCGTTACCTGAATTAAAGTTTAGGGCTTCGTCATAGTAGTAAAGGTGGTCAAGGCCTAGTCTCTTTTCTTGTCTCTTTCTCAATTCTGTAGCAAAAGGCACAACGTGTTTTACAATTTGCTCTCTGTACTTTGCAACTTCTTTTGGACCGTAGTCTGACCTAGACATTCTTAAATATCCAAGTTCAACAAAGTTTTCAAAGCCAAGTTTTTTTGCCATCCTGTCTCTAACGTGAACTAGGCGGTCGTAAATATCGTCAAACTTTTCCATATTTTTCTCAAAGAAACCAAAGTAGGCTTCGTTGGCCTTAATTCTAGTTTCCCTGTCCTTTGATTCGATTAGTGGCCTTAGGCGAGAAAGGGTATATTTTTTTCCATCTAAGTCAATTTCTGCTGAGCCAATTAGATCTTGGTATTCGTTGGAAATTTTTGCTTCTTCAACTAGGTCTTCAATAATTTCTGGACTAAAGGACTTTTCGTTCATTTCATAAAGGTTAAAAACTTGCTTGCCAAAAACTTCTTCTAAGCCAGCCCTGTGGTCTGAATATAAAACTGCCTTATTAAAATTGTTGGCAACGTCTTGGACCCTTGGCCCAATTTCGTCAAAGTATTCAGACTCGCCCTTATAAAATTCATCTCTGGTGTCTATTGAATACCTAATACTTGCAATAGTTCCTGCTGTGTTAATTTTTTCAGAGGCCTTGTCAACTTTCTTTATTAGGTCTACTTGGCCTTGTAAGTCTTTTTTAGGAAACTCTTCTGCGGCTTCTTTTAGTAGATCAATAAAGCCATCAACATCTGGTCTCTTGTATTCTATGTCTTGAAACTTTTTCATAAATCCTCCTAGTGTTTTTTATTTTCTCATTCTTATTATAGTACAGAAATCCTTTTCCTTAAATAGGAAATAGGAAAGAAATTCACTTTTCCTTTTAGAGAAACTTTTGTGTTATAATTTTTTTAAGATTATTTTAACAAAAATTTTAGGAGTTAGAATGATAATTTTTCTAGAAAACTTAAGCTATGAAGAAAAAAACTTTATAGAGGACCTGTATAGAAGAGAAAAAGTCTTCTTATATAGGCTAGCCTTTGGAATTTTAAATAATAAAGACCTAGCTGAAGACGCTTTGTCTGCCTGTTTTATTAAAATTATGGATGATATTGATAGGGTTTTAAGTCTGCCAGAGTCAGCCTTAAGGCCCTACTGTCTTACTATTTTAAAAAATGAGGCTATAAATATTCTCAGAAGAGAAAAAAGGCTTGTCTATACCGACCAGGCTGAAAAACTCCTTATAGAAAATTTGGAAAACCAAATTGAAAAAGACCTTATAATAAAAGACCAAGTTGAAAGTCTCCTTTATAAAAACCAAGTCTTGACAGATGAGGAAAGAGATTTTATTATTTTCCGCTACAAACACGACTTGACTTATAAGGAAATTGGAAAGTTAATGGGCATATCAGAAGCCACTGCAACAAAAAGAAACCAAAGAATTTTAGAAAAAATTCGAAAGACCCAAAAAGGAGGCAAGGACAATGATTAAAAATCAAAATTTAGAATTGAAAAAAATTGCCGACTTTTTGTATAGAGAAAAAGTTCAAGGGCTTAAAAATAAAAAATTTTTTGAAAAAGACTTAAATGACAATCAAATAAAGTCTCTTGCTTTAGTTATTAACGACCTGCCTTTTTCTTACCAAGGGCTTTTAAAGGCCAAGTTTATTTATAAGATGACTCCTAGTGAGGTTGAAAAAGTTTTTGCCATAGAAGATCCAAGATCTCTGATAATTTTTGTGGTAGACATTTTATCTAAAAAGCTAGGCCTCCAAGACCAAGTTATAAGTGAAAAGTCTCTTGAAGCTGCTTGCATCTTAGTTGAAAAGAGCGACCTTATAGATGCCAATAACTTGACTAATAATGACCTAGCCTTTAAACCTACAAAAAATTTTAAAAAGACTTTGAAAAAAGCTGGCCTCGACCCTAGAAGGCCTTATGAAAAGATATTAAAAAGAGTCGCTTCCTTTATTTTAATAGTCTTGTCTAGCATTCTTGTATTTTTGAGCTTTAATGTTGCAGCAAGAGAAAAGTTTTTTGACTGGATAATTAAAGACTTTGGCCTATACAGTACCTTTACTCCAGAGATCATAGATCCTGATTCTCCTAATGCCGCAAAATTAAAAGACCTTAAAATTAATTATATCCCTGATGGTTTTGAACTTATAGATGAAAAATCAAGTAGACTTACAAAAAATTTTTGGTATATAAATTCTGAAAATGAAGACCTATTCTTTTCAATAACCTTCCATAAGTTAGTAAGTGAAAATTCGATCTCTATGTATGATACTGAAGATGCTGTTTTAGAAGAAATTTTTATTAATGGCAACAAGGGCTATTATTGGACCCACGGCACAAACATGGTCCTTTGGCAGCAAAATAATATAGAATGTTTTATAGATGGAAGCATTTCTAGAGAAGAAATTATCAAAATCGCTGAAAATATTTCAAAATAATTTTCAATTTTCTGTCCTTTTTTATCTTCTTAAAACGTTATTAATATAGGAGGTGAGAAAGATTGAAAAAAACGACAATTCTTAGTGTTTCAATATTGATATTGTTTTTAGTTGTATTAATAAGCAGTAAAGAAGTCTTAGCTAACAGTGAACTCATTCCAACTGTTCCTATGTTTAATAGTAGTAGCTTAATAACTCTTGAAATCTACTCGCATAATAATAATATTTTGGAAATTAATTGTTTCATTAAAGCTAAGTATCCGAATTCTTCAATATTTGGAACTGTATTTTTAGAAAAGTATCATCATGGTAAATGGGTAGTTGTCAAATCTTGGAATTTTAATGATGTTAATTCAATATCATTTGTTAAAAGTTATAAAACTAATGTTGATTCTGCTTATAGAGCTCGAACATCTGGATTCATTGAAGAAGAAGAATTTTCTAAAATTACTAATATTATTAAATTATAATATTATTTACAAAAAGGAGTTTGTTATGAAAAAAATATTAGCGATTATACTGTCCGTGTTTTTTATTATATCAGGTGGAGTAACCAACGCATTGGCAAAGCAATTTGATAATTTGTATATTTTTAAGGATAATGCTTTAGATTTATCTAATACAATAGAATTAGGAAGTCTTTCAGAAGATGTTATTAACTTACTTCCTGAGGATGCTAGAAAATATATGCTTGATAACAGCGATAAACTAGTAGCATCAGTTGTTACAATTCATATCGTTTCAACCAAAGATAAAGATAATCAAGTTATTGTAGCAAGTAAGAAATATGACCTAAGTGATAAAGAGGAAATTGAACTATTAAAAAATGATTTAGACTTTTTAGAAAAAGATGATTTTAGTACTTTTGAAAAAATTTCAATTACTCCTCTTAAGAGAGATGACCATAGTTATATTATAACAGGTCTTAACGTTATTAAATTAAGTTCACCACAAAATAAATTTGAACTTGAGTTACAAGGATATTGGGATTGGAAAACTACTATGTTAGTGTCAAGATATGATAGGATAGGACTCGGTTGGAGTGCTGATACCCACTTATTATCATCAACAGCGTTTGGAAATAGATACTACGACGGAAAATCTATCTCACTTTCTAGAATAATAAATAATAATATACGAAATAACTATGATACACACGGTGTTTTGTGGAAACATAATAGCGATTATCAAAGCTATGGTAATGTAATAGCAAGGATAAGTGGTAATAGTGGTATAGATATAAAATGTTGGTTAGATTATATTGCACCTGGCGGTCCTTCATCTGATGAGCATTGGTTTATCAATGTTTTTAATTTGATTTTTGATCATTTCAATATACCAGTAATCAACTATCGTTTTCAAACTAATATTGAATTATATGTCTAGTTTCTATCAAAAAACATTAGCTTTGTTAGAATAAAAAAGGTGAAAAATGGGAAAAATTAAAGACTTTATTTCTAAAAATGATGGCAAGTTTTATAAGACTTTATTTATTATTAGTCTGGTAATTATTGTCAGTCTCTTGTCCCATCTATATAATTTTAGACAAGTTGACAAAGAGAGAATGGTCTATAGTACAAGTCGTTATATGGAATCCCTCCAAGTTTTTTCTGCTAAGGCGTCTGCATATTTAGAAAACCCTGATGATGAAGAACTCCTACTTGGCCTAAACAAAATGAGCTCTGATATGGGAAGCTTTATAAAAATATCTGCCTATAGTAAGTCTAATAAGTATAAGGACCTTGAGTCTGCCTTAGTAAAACTTGCAAAATTAAATTTTGAAGTGACTTTTGTCTACTTTCCTCAAGTTGACGATGGAGAAATCAAGAATAAAATTGAAAACTTTATCGAGGCCAACAAAGACCTTTATAATTTTTATAAGACAAGTGAAAGTGGACTTCCTGGTGCAAGTGATTTTGAAAACTATAAGGGGCTCTTAGAAAAAGTTCAAGAGACTAATAAAAATATTACAAGTGACTTTGCTATTGAAGATGAGAGTTTAAGAGATGAGTAAAAACGAAAGGAGCAAGCATGGAAGCCTTAATACTATTAATTTTAATACTTATCCAATTTAAAAAGTTTAAGCTAAGGGACAAGTTTAAGGATGAAGGCAGTATTTATATTAAGTCCTTTTTAATAATCCTAGGCCTTGGTGCTATTTATTTGGCCTTTAGGACGGCAATGGATCTTTCTAAGCTTGGTTCTTCTGTAAATATTTCCTACTACAAGCCCCTACTTATAGAGCTGAGAAATGTTTCTGCAGAGCTTTTAGCGAAAAATGAAAATGTCTTAGCAGGCTGGGCTATTGTTGGTCTAAAGACCTACCAATATTTACTAATGACCCTGGCCCTAATAACTTTGACTTTAATATTTTCTAGGAGCAAAAAGTCTGCCTAAGATTTATAAGCAGATAAAATTTTATAAATGAACATAAAAAAGGCTGGAGAAATTTCCAGCCTGTTTTTTAATCGTTCATTGTTTTTATTTGATCAAAATCTCTTTTTGATTTTTCTATTAGCTCTTTAGATCCTAGTACTCCGTAGACTTTTTTATCTTTAGCCTGGTCAAAGACTTCCTTGTAGGCCTTGATGTCAGATAATGTTGTAGTCAAGGCTTGATCTTTCATCTTTGCGAGATCGTCTTCGCCAAATTCTGTAAAGTATCTGGCCAAGGCTATGGTTGGGTACTGGCTTGGAGTTGTTGGTGGATCAAATTGGTTCATAGTTGCTATTATAAAGTCAGCTAGGTCTCTTTGGTCCAAGTCAAGGTCTCCTAAATAGTCTCCAATTTTGTCATAGGTCTCAAAGGTCTTGTCTAGGTTTGGATCCCTGTAGGAATATGTTGTTACATTTCCATTTGGGTTTATAGATATTCCTGCCCCATAGGCTCCTCCCTTGGCCCTAATTTGGGTGTGAAGGTAGTCGCCAGAAATTATTTTTGCCACAACTCTTTGAACTCCACTTGCATCTATGCCAAAGTCTTGGAGCTTAAAGCCGTCTGATACATAGCAAACATTTGATGATGACTTTAAGGCTATAGACTTAAGGTCTCCTCTTTCGTAAGCAAATACTTGGTCAAAGGGACTAAGTTTATTTTCAATTTTTTCTAGCCAAGTTTTGGTTTTTTCTAAATACTCATCCTTACCTGCTAGGGAAAGTGTCAGATTTTGGTTAAAGATCTTCTTATAAGTCTGATCTAATTTTTCTAAAAGAGCCTTTGGATCTTGGTCCAAGTCTTTTAAAACTTTCTTTAGATCAAATAAATATTTTCTGCCTCCCAGCATATTAGTTACATCTGCACTGTCATCTAACATTGATGCAACTTCTGATGCAATAAGTGTGTGGCCTCCTTGTTCAATTGATGCTTCTATGTCAGCTTTTTCTGCTAGCAGTAAATCTTTTATTCTCTTTGGCTTTTCAAATTTTGTCCTAAAGATTATTTCTTCTACTAAGTCTAAATACTTGTCGATTTTATCTTCCATGGCCCTGCCTCTTAGGTTGCCTTGAACCTTGTAGGCTAAAGTTTTTGGATTTTGATAAATAGCTGGGCTAAAGCTTATGCCACCAGTGTGGATGTCAACTTGGTTGTTAAGGTCCTTGTAGGAATAATTTTCTGTGTCTAAGGATCCAAGTAGGTCAAAGACCACTGATACATAAAAGAGTTCTTCTGCCTTTATGTTTTTTAGGTCAAAGGACATGGTCATATTATAAATTCCATTTGTAAAGGCACGGGTAAAGACTAGGTCTCTGTCTCCATCTTTTATTACTTCTGTGTCTAAGTGGCTGACACCTTTTGAGATGTCCTTTAAATCAAGTTTTGGAATTGTAGCCTTGTCTTCTTTTGAGTCTAGTTTTGTTTGGTATTCAAATAAGTCTTGGGTCTTTTTTACTAAATTTTCTTTTTCTTCTTGGGATAGGGATTCCTTGTAAGCCCTAAGTTTTTCTTCTTGGATTTTATCTTTTTCTAAAAATTCTCCTGGATTTGGTCTTACAGTCAGTTGAATTTTTCTAGGGTTATTTAGAATTTTTTCTTTTATATATTCTTCCACTATGCCCTTGTCTAGGTTGTCTTTTATATAGGCTAAAGTGTCCTTGTATTTTAAGGCTTCAATAGGGCTGGCGTCATAGAGCCAAGATCTTAGGCAGGAAATATTTAAAAGGACTCCCTTGTGGATGCCTAGGTCCTTGGTTGAAAATTCAAAGGAATTTAAAGTTGCTGCCACTAGGTCCTGGTCAATTTTTTCTTCTACTGCTTGTCTTAGGCCGTCTTCAATTATTTTTACAAACTTGTCTAGACTCTTGCCGTCTCCGTTTTTTCCAACTATAAAAAAGTCTTGGCTTATTGAAGTTGAAACTTGGGAGAAGTAGTCTTCGCATAGGCCTGATTCTAAAAACTTGTCTTTTAAAATCGAAGAGTCTGATTCAATTATAATGTCTTGTAAGATGGATCTCATAAACCTATCCATTGGCGAAGTTGATGGGCCAATGGTCAGGCCATAAACATAGTAGGCCTTATTTTCTTTCTTTTCTCCTGCGCCTATTGAGTAGGTCTTATCAAGAACTTCTATCTTGTTTTCACTTTGGCCCTCGTTAATCTTAGAATTGACTTCAAGATAGTCAAAATTTCCTAAATATTCTTGGTCTATATATTTTAAAACTTCTTCTATATCCATGGCTCCATTTAAAAATATATAGGAGTTAGATGGATGGTAGTATTTTTTGTGGAAGTTTAAAAAGTCCTCGTAGGTCAGGTCTGGAATGTGGTGGGGATTTCCTCCTGAGTCATGGGAATAAGTTGAGCCAGGGTGTAGAGCCTCAGAAATAATTTCTGAAACTTGGTCGTCTGGGTCTGAATAGGCTCCACGCATTTCATTGTAGACAACTCCGTTGTATTTTATTGGAGAGTCTAGGTCTTCCATTTCATAGTGCCAGCCTTCTTGGTAAAAGATCTTTTCTTCTTCGTAAATTCTCGGATAGAAAACTGCATCTAAATAGACGTCCATTAGATTGTAAAAGTCTTTGGTATTCCTAGTTGCTATTGGATAAATTGTCTTGTCTGGAAAGGTCATTGCATTTAAAAAGGTCTGCAAAGAAGAATTGACCAAGTCCATAAAAGGTTCCTTGGTCCTATACTTCCTAGATCCTGACAATACTGTATGTTCAACAATGTGGGCAACTCCCGTTGAATCCTTTGGTGGAGTCCTAAAACCAATGGAAAAGGTCTTTATCTCGTCTTTGTTTTCTAAATAAAAGACCTTGGCCTTGGTTTTATTGTGAACAAAGTAATAGCCAGTTGAGTCTAGCTCTTCAATATATTCTTTTTGTTTAAGGGTATAATTTTTCAAATTCATTAATTACTTATTTCCTTATCTTTCTAATCTTATTTATTGTTTTTCTTCATAAAGTCAGCAATAGTTGGTGCCTTAGACTCATCTGTAGCTTTTTTTATGTTATCTCTTTTTATAACTTGGGTGTGAGAGTTTTCAAAGTCTGAGTCTTTGTAATCTTCATGGAAAATTGAATTTTCCTTATTTGGATCTAATTCTCCAAGGGGATCAAACTCTGTGTCCACTTCTTTTAGCGGATCGATTTTTTTATTATTATTTTTAACTAAGTTATCAGGATTTATTTCTCTCTTGTCCTCTGGTGTTTTTTCAATTGTCTCTGGCATTAATACTGGATCAACTGATTTTAATGGATCAATTTTATTGTCTGGCTCTGGATCAAATTCGTGCACCTTAAGTGGTTCTTCTTCTGGAGCCTCGCTGTCAGATGTTTCTGGCATTAATACTGGATCAGCTGATTTTAGTGGGTCAATTTTATCTTCAATTACTGTAGTTTGTTTGTCAGATTCAAAGACTACAGGTTCGACTTCTTCTGGTAGGTCTTCTAGGTCCTTAAGGTCTGTATCAACTTTGCCAAAGTCGTCTTGGTAAATTCCTTCAACTGAGTCTTTCTTGTTAGAGTGGAAGCCAAGGGCTGTTGCTATAATATCAATTGAGCAAATAAGCACAACTATGAAAAATACAACTAGGCCAAGATTGTTAACAAGGCCTGCCATTAGGTCGTTATTAGGAAGGACTCCTGAAAGCCAAGATTTAAAACTTGAACTTAGGGCGTCTTCTCTTACAAAAAGTAAAAAGCTTAGGCCAATTATAGCAAGTTTTGAAATAATTGTTGAAAACAAAACTCCGCCAGTAAATTTTCTATCAACTTCCTTGTAGGCAATATTTAAGGTGCTTAGAAAGTAGGCTAAAATTATTACTGGAGCAAAAATTAACATATAGCCGTTACCTAGGTCGATGCCTTCGTAGGTCATGCCCAAAAGTTCTTTAGCAAAGGCAAAGACAACTAAAAGTATGGCTGAAAAAATAACTTGAAACTTCATTTCAAAGGCAGAAACTCTTGAGCTCTTTGATGGCTCTGCTGTTAAAGTCTTAGAAAACTTGTCCCAAGATTTTAACCTGCCTCCAGACACCCAAGAAAAACTTAGGGTGTAGCAAATATAAATTACTAAAATGATAGAAACTAGGTCCACGCCTAAAAGCAAGGCATTTTCAAAATCGAAAACTGCTGTTTTAAATAGGCCAAAAGACAAAAAGGCTATGAGACCATAAAAAATAATAGCTGTAGCAAGTCCCAAGTACTTGTCAGTTGCATAGTGGCTGTAATGTGGTTGAGGGACTAGGGCCCTGTTTCCTTTTTCTGTATATTTTTGGGCCACATCTGCAGGGTCGCCATAGTCTTTTAAAACCTCAAGAATTTCTTCCTTGGTTTCTACTGGTCCTTTTTTCCTTTGATCTATCTTTTCATAAATTTCTTTTTCTAATTTTTCATAAACTTCTTTTTTATCTTTTCGTGAAAGGGATTTTGTAACTTCGTACAAGTATCCATCTACAATTTCTCGATTCATAAATAGGTCCTCCTTAGCCTGTATTTGTATTTAAAATCATACCCTAAATTGCCTTTAATAAATCAGTTTTTCTAAGTTAGAGGCCTTGGTCTGGCTTAATTTTTATTTTTCCTTTTATAATTTTGAATTTTTTCGAAATAACTCTTGCAAAAATATTTTTCTGGCCCTATAATCTAATTAGATAATAATTGAAATAGGTGATTGTATGGGACTTGATTTAACTTTAAAGGCCCTGGGAGATCCAACAAGAAGAGAAATTTTAAAAATGCTAAAAAAAGGACCAATGACTGCAGGCCAAATTGGCCAAGCCTTTGACATGAGTCCTGCTACAGTTTCTTATCATCTTTCGCTCCTTCTAGAGGCTGAATTGATTTTTTTGAGAAAAGAAAAAAACTACAGGATTTATTCTCTAAACCTGTCAGTTTTTGAAGAGCTAATGACATATTTTATGAATTTTACTAAAGGAGACAAAAATGAAGAGATCTAAAACTTTTAAAATCGGCTTAATTGTTTCAATAATTCCCTTTATCCTAGGAGGAATTTTTTATAAGAGCTTGCCAGATCAAATTGCAACTCATTTTGATATTAATAACAATCCAGATGCTTATTCATCTAAGAACTTTGCCCTCTTTGGCCTGCCTGCTATAATGTTTTTGGTCTATCTGTCAGCTTACTTTTTTACAAATGCCGATCCAAAAAAATCCAACCAAGGTGACAAGGCCTTAAATATAGTTTTAATCGCCCTGCCTTTAATTAATATAGTAATTTCTGCAGCGACCATTGCCTTTGGCCTAGGAAAGAAAATTGATATTTCAACTATAACAACTTCTCTAGTTGCCATACTTATGATTTTTATTGGCAACTACCTACCTAAGGTCAAGAGAAATTACACCATTGGCATTAAGCTACCGTGGACAATGAATAGCGACTATGTCTGGGAAAAGACCCATGTCCTAGCTGGCAAGGTCTACATGCTAGGAGGATTTTTAATCTTAATCAGCTCAATCCTCTTTAACAATTTTTATTTCTTTATAGGAGTCTTTGTCCTAATGACTTTTATTCCAATGATTTATTCTTATAAAATTTATAGTGACTTGTCAAAGGATGGAGAAGATGAAAATTAAAAAAGACCAGGTTGTTTTATTTGTTCTAGGAGTCCTTTGCTTTTTTATTAGTCAAATTGTTCTTAGGATTCCACTTTTAAATTACTTAAGTAGGCACTTTTCCTTTTCAATTTTTTCACTAAGGCATCCTGTCCTAGTTAGCCTAGGAGTTTTAGTTTCTGCTGGCCTTTTTGAAGAGGGCTTTAGGTTTTTGTTTAGGAAATTTTTATTAAGATCAGAGGGGCAAAATGAAAAAGGCTTATTTGAATTTAAGGACAGTTTATCTAGGCCAATAATTTTCGGGCTAGGTCATGGACTTTGTGAAGTGGCCTATGTTTTTAGCCTAGCAGACTTAGGCTTAAGTTTTGAAAATTATTTTTATATTATCTTAGAAAGATTTTTAGCTGTGGTCTTTCACATATGCCAGACGATTTTAATTTTTAAAGGCTTTAAAGTGGGAAAAAAGTATTTATACTTAGGTCTTGCTATACTTTTCCACACTTTGTTTAACAGCTTAATTTATTTAAGGGACCAAGTTGGAATCTTAGGTCTTTATGGGCTTTTTGCCCTTTTTGATTTTGTTTATATATTTCTAGTGAAGAAAAATTCTTATGAGAAAAAGGAGATTTAAAATGAAAAAATATTTTTTAGTTAGTCTTTTAGTTTTGTGCCTAGTCTTAACAGCTTGTGGGAAAAAGACCCCTACAGAAGAAATGCCAGCTGAAGACCAAGAAAAGTACATCCAAATGTCCAAGGACGCCATTACAACCCTTAACGAAGAAGGCTTTGCCGCCTTAGAGGACAAGTATTCTGAAGATATGAAAAAGGCGATGACAGCTGATGCTTTAGAAAAATCAGAGGAAGTTTTAGCCGCCAAGGGAGCCTTTAAGGACTTTGGCCAAACTGCTGCCCTTTATTATACTGACGAAAAAACTTCTAATAAGTATATTATCAGCCAGGTTGAAACCCTTTATGAAGACGGAAGCCTAGTTTTTACAATTTCCTACGACTTAGATGACAATATAATTGGTCTCTTTATGAAGTAAAATATAAAAGAAAAACCTCCAGCTTAAGTTTTTATAACTAAAGTCTTGGAGGTTTTTAATTTTTGCAAGCTTCTTCTAATTCAATTAAAAAATCAGATATTTCAGTTTCTTGGTCCCAAACTTTTTTTGGATATAGAATTGAAAGTTTGTCCCTGGCCCTGGTCATGCCAACGTAGAAAAGTCGCCTTTCTTCTTCCCACTCAGTTTTTAAAGAAGAGTCTAAAGACCTAGATGGAAACATATTTTTGTAGACGTCAATTAAAAATACCTGGTCGTATTCCTTGCCCTTGGCTGAATGGATTGTAGAAAGAGTTAAACCTTTATCATTGAAGGCCGACTTATAGACAACTTGGTCTAAGTATTTTAATCTACCAATAAATTCATTAAGCTCTGATGCTTCTTTTGAAATCCTATTTAGATTTTCAAAAACTAAAATTTCACTTTGGAGGCCAAAGCCTTCTTTTTTGGAAAAGAAATTTATATAGGCCTTGTAGTCTAAGTCACTATAAATAAAATCTAGCTTGTCCTTCATTGGAAGTTTCTTTAAGATCTTTAAAGATTTTTGTAGGTCTTCTATGGCCCTAAGTGAATAAGACCTAAGACTAGGCAGGCTGGCGACTTTGTCTAAGGCGTCGCCTCTTCCTCCTAGGGCCTTTACTTGGTCTACCATAAGTCTAGAAATATAGCCCTTGACCTTATAAAATATTTCTTCTAAAAGGTCTATGCGGCTAGGATCTTCTGAGAAATTTATTATATTTAAAATGTCTCTTGTGATCCTGTGAGAGTAAAATCTTATTTTCGACCTGTCTGTCAGCTTAAAGTCTATGTTTTTTCTCTCTAAAAATTCAATTAGGCCCATGGCTGAAATATTATTTCTATAAAGAATCCCAACTTGGTCGTAAGACTCTTCTTCGATATTTTCTAAAATATATTCATACTGGGAAAGGGTGTCTGCAAGTCTTACAACTTCAACTGGCCTGTCAAAGTCCTTTGATGACCTTAGGTCTTTTTTATAACGAACTTGGTTTTGTTCAATAAAGGACCTAGCCGCTAGGACAATATTTTTTGAAGACCTAAAGTTGGTTTCCATATAATAAATTTTTAGGTCCTTATAGTCGTCTTCAAGGGCGAATATCCCCCTGGGGTCAGCTCCCCTAAAGGAATAAATTGACTGGTCGTCGTCTGCAACAATAAATAAATTGTTTTTCTTCTTTGTAAGAATCTTTACTATTTCCATTTGAAGTTTTGACGTATCTTGGCCTTCGTCAACTTGGACATAGTCGTACTTGTCTATATATTTTTTTCGAATTGAATAATTGTCTTTTAAAATCCTAAGGCCTTCTTCTAGCATATCGTCAAAGTCTATATACTTGTACTTTTTCTTAAAGTCTTCGTAGAGATAAAAGATTTCATCAAAGCTGTCGATTTCTGTGTTGACGACCTTTGGGTCTAGCATCATATTTTTTACATAGCCAATTTTGTTAATGAGATTGTCTAGTTTTTCGTCAGAAATATAGGTCTTGTGGACCTGGTAATAAAATTTTGATAAAAGCTTGTACTTGTTTATACTTTTATCCCCTTCTAAAAGTTTATAGTCTATGCCCCTTCTTCTGCCGTAGTCTCTTAGGACTATATAAGAAAAGGCGTGGATGGTGTGAAAGTGAGGAAGGGTTTTTTGGTCTGGGTTTTGCTTTTTAAATCTCTCCTCTAACTCGCTTGCTGCTGCCCTAGAAAAACTTATAGTCAAAATTTTTTCAGGATCAACTCCTGCCTTTATTAAGTTGTCAATTCTAGCTAAAAGCATGGTAGTCTTTCCAGCTCCAGGTGTTCCTATAACCAGGCTGGAGTTTTTTAAAGACTGGGAAGCCCTTCTTTGTTCTTCTGATAAAATCATTAAATCACCAAGGCTATTTTATCATAGAATTTTAAAAAGAATAAGATTAAAAGATTTAGCTAAGAGTAAGAAAAAATTTAAGGGTATAATAATTTTATAAGGATGGACCTATGAAAAAGAGAGAAAATATTTTTATAAGATTTGACAATTTCATTTTAAAACTAGTAAACAAAAATATGAACAACAGGTTTTTTGATCAGTTTTTTACTAGGTTTACAAATTTAGCTGGCGGACTTTCAATAACAGTCTTTATTTTTGCCTGCTATTTTTTCTCAACTAGTGAATTTTCAAAGACCTTTGCCATCCACATGCTAGCTAGCCAAATGCTCACCCAGGCTGCAGCCCACACAATAAAGTTTTTAGTAAAAAGACTTAGGCCCTATGAAGTTTTAGAATGGCTAAACACCTTTGATATTATAATGAGAGACTATTCCTTTCCATCAGGCCACACTGCCTCAGCTTTTTCCATAGCCTTAGTTGGGGCTAGATTTTTCCCAGCCTTTACTATTGGCTTTTATATTTACGCAGGATTAATTGGAATTTCTAGGCTGTATTTGGCAGTTCACTTTCCAACAGACATTTTAGTTGGCGCCCTTGTTGGGACTCTTATGACACTAATTTCTCTTGCTAGCTTTGGCCCATGGTTAGTAGGCCTAATTCTTTACTAAAAATAAATATTTTTCTAAATTTAGGGTATGAAAGACATAAGATATACAGGAGGAGCTTATGAAATCAATAAAAACATATTTAAAGGAGAGAAAATCTGTTAGAGACTTTCAAGACAGAAGGCTAAACACAGATGATGCATCAAATGTAAGAAACGCCATTAAAGAAGTTAAAGAAAAATTAGGTTGGGACGAAGTTGACCTTGACCTAGTTGAAGATGGCGAAAAAGTTTATAAGGCCTTAGAAGGAAAAGCTGGCTATGCAGGAGTCTTTATAAAATCTGGCGCATACATTCCAGTAATTTATTCTGACGATCAAATGATCAACCACATAAAAGCAGCCTTTTATATGGGCGACCTTATAACAAAACTACTAGAACTAAACCTTGGTTCTTGTATAATAACTTTAAACGATGACATAAAATCAGAAAAAGAAAGTCTATTTGGGCCTAAGGGAGCATGCGCAAAATATGTAATTGCCCTAGGCTATCCAGAAGAAAAGAAGGCCTTTACTCCAGAGCCAACTTCATCTAGATTAAAGGTTGAAGATATTGTCTTCTTAGACGAAAACTTTGAAAAACCTGCAACAGAAAAACTTAGACAAATGAACATGCTAGACTTGTTCTCTGAATTAAAATCTGCCCCATCATATAAGAACCTCCAACCATGGAGATTTGTCCTTGAAGATGGCTTTGTTTATGCCTTTGTAAAAAATTCAACAGACCTAGTTCACTCAGTTGCCGACGTAGGTTTTGCCATGTACTATTTCCAAGAAATGGCAAGGACTATGGGTATAGACAACAACTGGGAAATTGTAGAAAAAGTAAATCCAGAAGGCGATTATATTAAACTAGGCAGATACAAGATCTAAAAATAAATTTAAGGAGCTTAAAAATAGCTCCTTTTTTATTTGCCCTTAATAAATTTTTGAAAAAAATAAAATATTTCTTTAAAAGCCTTTACAAAAGAAATAAAAAGGTCTATACTAGTTAAGTAATGCACCTTTGGCTCAGTTGGTAGAGCAACTGACTCTTAATCAGTGGGTCGGGGGTTCGAGTCCCCCAAGGTGTACCATTAGAAAAGCTGACAGTTGTGTGATTGCCAGCTTTTCTTTTTTTATGCCAATTTAAAATAAAAATTTCCAATCATAACCACCGGCGTAGCCGGTGGTTTGCTCTGCCCCTATAAGGGGCTTTTACCTGCTGTGCACCTTGTGCACACTGAATGTCTATCAATCGCACTACTTTCTCAACTAGCGCTAAAGCGCCTCATTCCATTTTTTACATTTTTGTTTTTTCTCCAGTAAATGGATCCATATATTCCTTTATACTTATTTGGTCTTTTGTAAAATCTTCTTTTAACTGATTTTGGATATATTCTTGAATTTTCTTCATGTTCTTTCCTGCTGTATCTACATAATAACCTCTACACCAAAAGTTTCTATTTCCATACTTATATTTTAAATGGGCATGGCGGTCAAATATCATTAAGCTACTGTTTTGTATTCAGTATCCCATTATTTCGTACACGCTATATTTTGGTGGTATCTCTAGTAACTTATGAACGTGGTCTAGGCATAACTCTGCTTCTATTATTTTTATTCCTTTTCTAGTCAGCAAATCTCTTAAAATTTTTCCTATATCTGTTTTTATTCTTCCATAAATTATTTGTCTTCTGTATTTTGGTGCAAATACTATATGATATTTACAATTCCATTTTGTATGTGATAAACTATTATTATCCACGTGGGTAACTCCTTTCATTTAATTAGATTGATAGACAAATCTATTTTAACATGATTGGAGTTTTTTTCCTTGAAGCTAAAGCTAATTATTCCCCCAGCATAGCTGGGGGTATTTATTGTGGTAAACCCACAATAAAAAACCTTCTAGTCCAAGTCGGATTAGAAGGTCTTTTTTTAAAACAAAGTATCCAAGGCCATCATCAAGATAAAACCTAAAATTACTCCATAGGTGGCCTCTCGTTCGTAGCCATTTCTGTGGGTCTCAGGAATAATTTCATCAGAAATTACAAAGAGCATAGCTCCTGCTGCCAGTGCCAAAATAAAAGGCAAAATTGGTTCAAAAGTAGAAACTAAAAGCAAACCTAAAAAGGCGCCAACAGGTTCTAAAAGCCCTGTTAAAGTAGCAATTAAAAAAGCTTTATTCTGACTATAACCTTCCTTTACCAAGGCCAAGGCCACAGCCATTCCCTCAGGCATATTTTGTAAACTGATGCCAATGGCAATTGAAAGGCCGTTTTTTATATCCTCTCCACCAAAGCCGACACCAGTTGCCAGTCCTTCTGGAAAGTTGTGAATAGTAATTGCAATTACAAAAAGCCAAAGTTTTGAAAGCTCCCTGTGCTCTGCTCCACCTTCCATTCTCTTGTCAATTAAATGTTCGTGAGGGGCATACTTGTCAATTAAATCTAGCATTACAGCTCCTAAAAATATACCCAAGCTAGTTATAAAAACTCCCTTAAAACTTCCATCGCCTGCTTCTAAACTTGGTATAATTAAAGAAAAACAAGTCGCTGCAAGCATTACTCCTGCTGCTGCAGAAAGTAAAACGTCTAAAAGTTTTTGGCCAACATTTCTTGTGAAAAATATAGGGATGGCACCTACCCCTGTCATAACTCCTGGAAGAATACATCCAAGTATAATAAATTTTGTATCCATAAATTTTCTCCTGTTAAAAAACTCTTTATATATTTTATAGGAAATAAAATTAAAATACAAGATAGGACAAGAAAAAAGAGACCTAGCTGGCCTCCTTATATGCTTTCAAAAGTTGCAATATTTAAAATAATTAAAAGAAAATAGATAATGACAATGGCAAAAAAAATTCTACCTAAGATCTTCCAAAGTCTTTCCCTTCTTTGGTTTTTTATATGAAGTTCATGGTTAATCTTTTCTAAAATCTCCTTAAGATTAGCTTCATCGTCCTTATTTTCTATATCTAAGAGACTAGAAAGGTCAGTGTCGAAAATTTCTGCCAAAATTTTTAAGCTGTCAGCATCTGGCATTGACTGGCCCTTTTCCCACTTAGAAACTGTCTGCCTGACGACATTTAATTTTTTCGCCAGGTCTTCTTGGGACAGACCATTTTTTATTCTTAAAGCTTTAATATTTTCTCCAAGCATAAGCTCACCTTCTTAATTTATTTGCTTCAAGTCTAAATATTTCTCTCTATTTTTGCAAGCAATGAATCTTAACATTTGTCACTTTATAAAAATTTGCCCTAGATTTTATTTTTTTGTGGTAGAGAGTCTCCAAATCTTTCTTGGATACTAGATTTCTTTTGAGCAACTGAATCTAAAATATTTTCAATAAAAAGATCCTTAGACTGATTAATAAATTTCCCAATTAAAGAAACTATAAGGTCGTATTGGCTTTTAGGTAGGGTCTTAGAAGCTTGCAAAACTTCTTTTACAGAGTTTAGACCTCCTTCATGAAGCTCAATAAAAGTTGCGGCCTTAGCTGCTTCTAGACAATAAAAGACTCCATCTACAGCTTCCTTTCTCTTGTCAAAGGGAACATCTTCTATCCACTGGCTTAGAGCCTTGTTAACAAAAATTGCATCATCTGAAAGCTTTTCTTCCCTTATAAAGGCATTTCCTATTAGCTGCCAGCTTAGAGGATCGTGTTGGTAAATTAATTTTGCATCTGCCCTGACAATTTCAGCCTTGACAGTATGTTCCATTAAAAGGCCAACAACAGAAGACTGAGGTATAAGTAAGGAAATCTTACCTTTGATTTTTTCAAAATCTTCTTTAATAGCCAGGTCATTAGTAAAGCCTGGGCTGTCATTGGCATAAACTTTTTTTATCCTAGACCTAATAGCCTCATCAGAAAAGAGTAGGGCATAAATTGCAAGATTGCCTCCCTTTGAATGGCCACCTAAGAAAAAGTCACCTTCAACCAAGGCAGATATTTCCTTTAAATAATCTACAGCCATAAGCTGGGACATAGTTCCACTACTATAAGAAAAATAAAAATCTTCCTTCCAACCTACAAGAGAATGGTCAGTTCCACCAAAGACAACATAAACTAAGTCGTCTATCATATAAGTAACTGCAACAAATTGGCCAACTTGGTCCTTAGAAATAATATTTCTGTAGTAGCCAATTTTCATATTTTCATATCTTTTAGTCTGAACAAGGTCATCTAAAATAAGGACAGACCTGCCAAGAAAAGTAGACCTAGACCTTACCTCTTCTTCAGGATAAACTTCAAAATACTTCTTATGGGCATCCTTAATAGAGACAAAGCCCTTATCAATTCCAGGAACACAAGAAAAATCAGTATAAGTTAGCTGACAGAGAATTAAATTGTCTACTTCATTAAAGGGATCATTTTTAAAACTAAGGTCCCCTCTCCACTTTAGATAATCAATTATATTTGCCATAAATCACCTCAAAAAACTTACTTGTGATAGGGTTCGTTTGAAAGAATTTTCATGGCCCTATAAATTTGTTCTAATAAAATTACCCTCATTAGCTGGTGGGGAAAAGTCATTTCAGAAAAACTTAGGGCCAAGTCAGATCTAAACATAACATACTTAGAAAGTCCATTAGATCCTCCAATAACAAAGACTAAATCTCTTCCAAAACCTTCTAACATCTCTTTTTGAAAAAACTCAGCAAACTTTTCGCTAGACATTTGCCTGCCAAGGATTTCTAAGGTGACAACAAAGGCGTCGTCTTTAATTTTTTCTAAAATCCTTTGGCCTTCCTTTTCCTTGACAAGGTCTAAATCTTTTTCAGACAAGTTTTCAGGCGCCCTTTCGTCAGCAAGTTCTATAATCTTTAATTTTGTATAGGGCCTTAGTCTCTTTTCATACTCGGCTAAGGCATCACGCAAGTATTTTTCCTTAATTTTTCCAACTGCAATAACTTCTATATTCATAAAAACATAAACCACCTTTTCTAAATCTATTATAACATTTAATAGAAAAATTTAATTACTTAGAAAATAAAAAACTGGCGAAAATTTCCGCCAGAATTTATTTCTACTTGAGATAAACTTACATAGCTAAATTTAATAAAAGTGGTGTAAGTTTAGTTTCAATAAGGCCAGCCACAATCATAAGTGGAATGCAGACAAAAATTATTGTCTTTAAGCCATTTAAAAACGCCTCTTTAACAGACAGGTCAGCTGGTTTTTTTCTAATCTTTTTACTTACAGCTGAACATAAAATCAGTCCTGCTGCAACTGCAAAGAAAATTGCAGGCAGTTCTAAAATCCCATGAGGCAAAATTCCAAAAACAAAAATTGACAAAGTGCCAATAATTGATTCAGATCCAATAACCCCTAAAAGCCCGCCGACAATTCCTGCATTAATAGCTAGTACAAAGGCTGGCAAATAAATAAAGGGCACGATTCCAATAAAAAATGCTAAAAAAGTCACCCTAATATTATTTAAAATAAGCCCCAGGGTATCAATGCTACCATCATCATTAACAAGGCCTTCAAGACTTTCCATAAGCTTTCCCGTATAATTTTTGACAAGAGTAGACAAACCACCTAGATCAAAAACTAAAACCACAGCAACCAAGGCCATGATAATAATAAAAGCCAAAGTGATTTTAAAAGAATAAGACCTAATGTAGGAAAAATATTCCTGAAAAGTCAAATTTTCTCTCTTATAAATATTTCTATCTTCCATAATTTCCTCCCTAATTAATATTTACCCATAAAAATCTTTGATAAAATCTCTAAAATAAAAGGAATGAGTTTAGGACTTTTTTCTTTTATAATGCCTCCAGTTGCATAAATATAAGAAATAAACATCGATTAACTTATCTTGTAAGATCCAAGGATCACCCCCGCGTGTGCGGGAACTACTGGTCTAGTAAGGACATTTTTGTGTTCATATTAGGATCACCCCCGCGTGTGCGGGAACTACTGGGACAATTTTATTTTTCAGGAGAAAAGAAGAGGATCACCCCCGCGTGTGCGGGAACTACTCTGGATCATATTTAGCTACATTTTCTGATAGGGGATCACCCCCGCGTGTGCGGGAACTACCGTGGTCTATAACTTGTATGCCTATACATTTGCGGATCACCCCCGCGTGTGCGGGAACTACCTCTTTATCATTTCTGATACTGCATCAGCATAGGGATCACCCCCGCGTGTGCGGGAACTACTGAAACATACACCCCTTTGCTAGACTTAAGTAAGGATCACCCCCGCGTGTGCGGGAACTACGCTTCTTACGTTAGTTCGTTTTTAGAAAATATAGGATCACCCCCGCGTGTGTGGGAACTACAAATTAGCTGTTAAACTGTGGATATCTCGCCTAGGATCACCCCCGCGTGTGCGGGAACTACAGAATGGCTAGAGGCCTGGCTAGAAGAGAAACAGGATCACCCCCGCGTGTGCGGGAACTACCGTCATTAAAGCAGTCTAGGACTTCTTTTTCTAGGATCACCCCCGCGTGTGCGGGAACTACGTTAGACGTTCCAAAAAGTTATAACATGAGCAAGGATCACCCCCGCGTGTGCGGGAACTACCATACCTAATTAATTAACGTGCCTAATTTTTGAGGATCACCCCCGCGTGTGCGGGAACTACGTGCCAAACTGGAATACTTTTTTTGCCTGTTAAGGATCACCCCCGCGTGTGCGGGAACTACTAATCGTGTTAAGGTCAAGTCCTTCCTCGTAACGGGATCACCCCCGCGTGTGCGGGAACTACTTTTAATATCATACTTTCTTCCCCAAGCTTCAAGGATCACCCCCGCGTGTGCGGGAACTACCCTTGTTGAAAAGACTGTGTCTGGATCCAGTGAGGATCACCCCCGCGTGTGCGGGAACTACTCATTGTCTTTTCATTGGCTTTTGTTTCTCCAAGGATCACCCCCGCGTGTGCGGGAACTACTGTAGATTCTGAAACTCCAACTAATTCTGCTAAGGATCACCCCCGCGTGTGCGGGAACTACGTTGTTGCCATAAAAATTTAAGCCTCCTTTGTAGGATCACCCCCGCGTGTGCGGGAACTACGTATTTAGCTGATAAACTGAAGCTAGCACAAAGGGATCACCCCCGCGTGTGCGGGAACTACCTATCTTTTCATGACCAGCTAACTTTTGAATTGGGATCACCCCCGCGTGTGCGGGAACTACGAATACAACGAAAGAATTAAGCTTGCAGAACAAGGATCACCCCCGCGTGTGCGGGAACTACGAAAATCAAGGTGGATATATTTCTAAAAGTGCAGGATCACCCCCGCGTGTGCGGGAACTACGCAAAAGACCACATTAGTAGGTCGGCCTTATCAGGATCACCCCCGCGTGTGCGGGAACTACTTACTGGTGCTAAGGCAGTTGATGCCTTTAACAGGATCACCCCCGCGTGTGCGGGAACTACACTTAAAGATCCTTTATTTTTACAGCTTTCTATTTTAGATTTTCTTGAAATTTATTCACTTGCTTTGATAGCTGATAGGTTAGCCTGCTATCTTCTAGGGCTCTATGTGGCACTTTTTTATTGATCCCATATTCTTTTATTACTGTTTCTAAGCTATAATCTGCTAGATACTTTTTTTCCTTTTTTACATATCTGAGTAGGTCATAGCTTTTGTTACTTATCCTATCCATTTCCAAGCTTTCTAAGGCCTTGTTTATAAATCTTATATCAAAGTTAATATTATAGCCTACTAGTGGCAAGTCTTTAATAAAGTTTTTAAATTCTTCTAAGACGTTTTTTAAAGGCTGGCCATTTTTTTCAAGGTCGGCATCTCTTATACCTGTAAGGTCTGTAATGGTCTTAGGCAACTTTTTTCCTATTTTTATTAAAGAGGAAAATTCATATATTTTAGAGTTTTCCTCTTTTATGGCTCCAATTTCTATTATTGAGTTTTGATTTTCGTCTAGGCCGTCAGTTTCTATGTCGATTACTACGTAGTTTTTCTTTGGGCTTGTTTTTGCTGATGAGAATTTTTCTGCCTTTCTGTATTTTGCTGCCTTACTAAAGCCAAACTTTAGGTCTGGTCCCTTTTCTTTTTCTATCTCTTCTGCTTTTATAAGGACTAAGGGAATGCCATCAAAGTATATTGGCTCTCTTTGGCAGTTTATTGTTTGGAATTTATAGCCTATTTCATTTCTATAGTGGTAGCTAAGGGTTGCCTCTCCTTCTTCTAGATTTTCTTGGACTCGTTTCCATAGTTCTTCTCTGACTTTACTGTTAAAGTTTCCTACATAAACTCCTGTTGCTATTTCTTGCATCCACTTAGTCAAGTCTCCTCTTAGGGACTTGGGCACTTTTTTTATTGTTATTACTGTAAGTGGCATTTCTAAACCTCTGAGTAGTTTATTCCATATTTTACTAGGTCTTCTTTGTCATCCCAAAGACTTATTAAGTCCGCTTCTATATCATCTTCTTCGTCTAGTAGGTATTTAATGTCAGTTACAACTTTTTCCATTAGCTTTTTTTCTACGAATTTATCTCTAACTGCATGTCTGGTTATTCTCCCTATGTCTGCTCCTTCTTCTGCCTGGCTGGCTATTTCAAAGGCTAGAGGTATGGTAATTTCTGCCTTGTATAGGTCTGCTAGGTCGTAGACTAAGGACAGGTCGTTGCCTGTATGGATAAAGCCAAGTCCTGGAGAAAGTCCCAGGGCCACAAGGACGCTATAAACCAGGCCGTATAGACAGACGTTACCTGCTGATAGGGCTTGGTTTACTGGACTGCCGCCTTCGTAATTTTCTACATCATAGGACCTGCCCTTCCAGTCAACATTAAATTCTCTAGCATATTTTCTATATATATTTCTAATTCTGGTCCCTTCTCTGCCCCTAAGTTGTTGCATGGTTAGCCTAGATACGTCTTCGTTTTCAAAGCGCATTTGGTACATTTTTCTTGCTACTTCTAGGCGGCTATTTCTGTTAGTCACTAGTCTAGCTTGTTTTTCTAATAGCTTTGTCGAGTGTCCTAGGGCCCTGCCATGGGCGTAGTGTCTAACTCCTGCTTCTCCTACCCAAAGGATTGAGGTCCCTGTGTCTCCTATTAGTTCTACTGCCCTGTGGCTAATGTCTGTTCCTGGCCCTAAAATGAGAACTCCTACCATGGCTGCAGGTATTCTCACCACACCCCTTATATCTGTTACTGTTATTGCGCTATCAGCTCTATTTATCTTTGCATGTTCAACATAGATAAAGCTTACCCGGTCTTTTATCATTGGCAGTTCTTTTAATTCTGTCTTCTTGGCTCCGAATTTTTCCTTCATTTTATTTTACCGGTATTAGAGTCATTAGACCAAAGCCGTAGGCTTTTTTCTTGCCAAAGCCATTTAGGAGAAGGGCTCTAAATTTATCTAAATCTTCTATTGTTAGTAGACCTTCATAGGCTACTTTTACAAGTCTAACTGGCCTTTTGTTTTGTTTCTTAAGGTTTACATAGGCCCTTTCTACTATCATAACTTGGTCTGGATCTACTGAAAATCCGTTTTTTTCTGTCCTGTCCAAGAAAAATTTCATTTGGTCTTCGACTTTCAAATATGGAACTACCCTGCCTCTTTTCCCTTCTGGATTAGTTAGAGATACTACTGGGTTTAGTACAACTCTAAAGTTGTAGGTCCTTCCTTCTTCTAAGTTGTCTAAAAATTTGTCATAAGCTTTTACCTCACCACTAGCTGCTACTCCATATCTTTCTAATTTTTCTAAGTCAGGTTTTGTTGGGCTTTGGATTAGTAAATAGGATTTTCCTTGGAGTTTGTCTATGCGCCAAAGTTTTCTGCTTCTTTCCTTGTCTCTTATTTCCTGAGGAAAGGCCTGCTCTACCCAGTTGTGGTAGGCGCCTATGTGGGTTAGATCTTTAATTTTTCTTCTGTTTTCTATATCAATTTCGACTCTAGATAAATACATCTTCCCCTCCTATGGCTCCAAAGGCATCGTGGTCTGTGGTCCTATTTTCTTTTGTCTTTTCATCTTCTTCAAGACCTAGGCCTACTAGGTCTATAGTAATTTTCCCCTCGTATCTGTAGGCAAATTTTCTTTCTTTTTGAGAAAAAGATATGACCCTATCTTTTCTAAGTTCTTTATAGTTATTTTGAACTAAGTTACTATCTCCATAAATTTCTAACCTAGTCTTTTCGTCTGAGTTTTTCTTTTTGTACCAACCAGCTGCCTGCCAATTTATATTTTTTAAAGCTTCTACTGGATCTTTATCACTTATTGCTAATAAAAAATCGTAATTTACTGGCAGAGACCTTCTGCCAAAGTAGGGTTGAAAGTAAGGTGACTTTATGGCTTTAACTAGGCTATCAATAAAGTCAGGGTCCTTATGGCCTAGGCCTACTAGGAAGACCCCATCTTCTAAATAATAACGGTTAGTTACATAGGTCCTGTTTACTTCTCCATTGTCTTTAAATTTTCTAGCTATGTGGTAGTCTCTTAAAAGCTCTCCCCTTTGGTCAATTCGCACAGCAAAGTCTAGGTCATTAAGTTTTTTTATTTTTTCGTCTTCGTCTCTTCTGTAACCAAGACAGGCTGCTAAAAGGCCTATTATCCCACTTTTTGATGGATAATAATCAGTTCTCCTATATTCAAAGTGAGATTTTGTTCCCCAGGCCTGCAAGGGTCCAGAGAGTTTTAATACAATAGTTTTCATTTTACTCACCTAAAATCTTATCTAGGCTTGCTGCCAACTCTACCTCAAAGTCATCTAATAAGTTATAAAGGGATATTTTTTCGTCGCCAATTTGGTCTAGGCGTCAATGTCTTCTACAGAAATGTACATGGTAAAAATTTCTGGGTCTGCAAATTTTTCTGCTTTTTTATATTCTTCTGCTAGTTTCTTTATTGATTCTTTGCCATAACCAGTATTTGATTTTATAGGCTCTTCAAAGGCAGAAACTAAATTTACTGGCCTGTCTGTCCTTAGGGTCACTGCTAAAAACTGTGGTAGGGTTTGGTTGGCGAAAGTGTTTATCTTTCCTGTTGGCAGAGACTTGGCAAAGGCTTCTATAAATAATTTACTGGCTGCTAGGGTGCTTTCCTTGTCAGCAAGTTGGTGAACTAGTTCATGAAGGGCAATATTTGCATACCTGTAAATTGTTGATGAATTAAATTCAACTGTCCCAAGCATACCTGCTCCTGCGTTGTCTTCTGGTGCAAGGTCATCTACTGCTGTGAAAAAGTCAAATTCATTTTCAATGGCATGGGTTGAAATAGCGTGGGCAACTTGGCAAGAAGCATCTTCGTTTAAAGATGGATCATCAGCTACCATTCGTCCAAATAAAGCAATATCTACAGCTGGATTATCTCTTAATATTTCCTTTAAAGCTTTTGGATCTTTGACTCCTTCAAGGGCAGCTTTTGCTAAATCTTCTGCTTGGTCATTACCTAGGAAGAAAAGAGCCTTGGCTCTCTTGTCCTTTGTTTTTATTCCAGCTAAGTTTATTATTTCATCTGCTAGGTCCATTGCCTGGTCCATGTTAAGACTTGGATCTTTTTCTAAAATTTTTTCTGCTAGATATTTTACAATGTCTAAAGTTCTAACACCAACATTGGCTGCTTGGCTATTGCTATTAAAATATTCTCTAATTGCCCTTTTCCAAGATTGAGATGAAACTCTAGTTCTTGTAACTCCTCCGTATTGGGCAGTTTTTGGTGAGCCTGTGTCATCTCTATTGATGTTTGATGGTGGCAGGTTTTGGATGGCGTGAATGTCTAGGTATAGTCTCTTATTTGTCATTGTCTTCTTCTCCTTTGTCTTTTCTATTTTCTCTATAATATTCTCTGGCCCATGATATAATTACATCATCTTTTTTTCCTCTTAAAATCCAATAAAGGTCCTTGGCTAAATTTCCGTAGTTTACCTTGCTTTGTGGGGACTTGGCCTTTAAGATTTTTACTAAATGTCTCAGGTGGCCAATAAATTCTTCATAGGTGCTGGCAGTTAGCATGGCATTAAATCTCCTATCTGCTCCTAAACTGCCGTCTCCTTGTCTAAGGTCCCTTAAAGAAGTTCCCATATTAGAAAAACCTTCTTCTTTTCCTATGTTTACTGACTTCTCTTGGCCTTGTTGGTGGAGGGCAAAAAGCTGCAAGGCGGTAATTATCGCTCTTTCTTCATCACTTAGATCCCTCTTTTTTGAAAGAAAGTCTTCTGGTAAACTTTCAAAAATTATTGGCCAAATTTCAGGACACTGGCTTAGGTTTTTTCCCATAGAATTTCTAAGGTTGGCCAAGTCTGCCCTTCCTTGGGGATTTCCTAAAAGAGCAATTCCTCTGTACAAAATTTTACTAGTTACTCCATAAATATCTTTTCCCATTTTTCCTCCTATCCTAATTGTCTTTTGATAAAATAGCTAAAGCTGTTATAAACTGTGGCAATGTTTACAACCTTATCTCCTTCTGTAATACCTGTGTAGTCTCTGCCAGTAGCTCCACGCATATGACTTTTGCCTTCTTCTATTACAAGGTCTTTTAGCGTATCCTTCCACTCTTTAAATTTTTCACTTTGGCTGTCACTTGCCCTTATACTTGCCAGCCAGTTTCTAAAAGGCTGGTCTATTTTAAAGTACAAGTCTTCAACACTTGAGTTTACAAAGTCTGTCCCTTGAATATTTCTTATTTTTCTAATTGTGTTTACATATCTTCTATAGGTGGACTCTACTACTTCACTTGTTAGGTCAACAGCTTCGTTAATTCTTGCTATCCAACCTTCTTCTGCTAGGTCAGTTAAAACATAATTGGAAATAACTAACTTATCTAAAATTTCATCTGTAGGAACCCAAGAAGCAGCAGTACCATCATCTTTCATGCTTACCGCATTTATAGAAAGTTTATGTTCTGGAAAGTCCATATTATCCTCTAAAAAATTATACCAATCAATAAAGCCTGGTTTAATTTTTTTCTCATCTTCACTTTCAAAGTTTAAGGTCATTAGACCAAAGGACCTCCACAAGGACTTACCTGCCTGGTGTTTACGAGGAAAATAATCTCCTTGGCCCTTTCTTTCTTCCTTATAAATCCACAAGGTCATTGGTTCCAAAAAATTATTTTTATGATTAACTTCTACCAGCTTCCCTGACCTAAGAGAGAAGGCATCTGTGTCTACATGGTTTGAATCTATATATATACCTCTTGACCAGACAGTATACAGTCCTGCTATATTATCTTGCAAATTTCCACTCAAATTGTTTTCTATAATTTCTCTTGAACTTTGTTCCCAACATGGTTTTTGGATATTTAATAATTCACTGCCCTCATAAATTAGACAGTAGTTTAGCATTAAAGTTTCAAAGAGATTATCTCCACCTAAGTAAAGACCTCCTAAATCATAGACCCACCCCTTAGAATCGTTCTTACTTCCTTTAAGGAATTTAACTTTTTCTCCAGTACCACTATAGGCCTGGTAGCTTAATAACCATCTGGCTATTTCTTGGTCTGATAGGATTTCCTTGTTATTGTTGGAACTATTTTTATAGGAAAATAAAACTTCCTTGTTGGCACTTTCGGATAATTTTCTATCAATATTCTTGCCCCATATTGTGCCTTTTATTGTTTTTAGGTCAATAACTTTTTCAATATCCTCCTTTCTGACTTGGAAAAACGGATAGTTTTCATCATAGAGATAAAACCTGTCCCTCCACTTTTCTAAGTACTTTCCAACAATTTCTGGGAAGCTCCCCCTTTCCCAAAGGTCTGCCCAAGTATCAACTAGGGCATCTTCATAGGTGTCTGCATCACTTTCGTCAACTTTTTCCAGCTGTCTAAAGTTTTCGTCTAAATAAATTCCCTCATAGACTTGGCCTTCAGAGTCAAATCTTGAAAAAACTGTGTGGACTACTGCTAGCAATAGTCTTAAAATTACAAAGTCTTGGGTCTTAGTATCTCCTGCTAGGTCCTTGTAGAGATGGGCTTTTTCAAATAATTCTTTTAAGCCAACCTCTTCAGTCCTTCCCTTGTCATCAACAATCACCCCTATCCAAGGCTCGTCTAACAAATTAAATCTGCTCAAAGTATCACTCCTTTCTTCTCACTCCAAATTCTCTGCTATACTCTAACTTTATCCCTTGAAGGCTACATTCGTTATTTTCATCAAAGATTAAGCCCAAAGATCCCTTTAGCCAAGATGATTCCTGCCAGTCACTTAGGTCTCTAATATTATTTTCTTCTAACTCCCTTATCAACTTGTCTATGCTTACATAAGTAAAGATAGATGGCAGTCTTAGGGTGTTTTTTGCCAGGTCCTTGGCTATTTCTGTCTTAAAAATTTCCTTAGAAATATCAACTTGGTCTTTAAAGGTCCCGTAGCCTGATCCGATTTTTTTAAGGGCTATTACTTCAACTGTATCTTTTATATCCCTAACCCTTGCTAGGCCTGCTTCTTCTCCTGTATCTAAAGGAGCCTTGGCCAACCAGCCTATTAGGTTATCTTTTTTACTTGTTGTCTTTTTTAAAACTGGATCGGAAATTTTAAAAGCTTTTGCCTTGGTCTCTTTTTTCTTTTTCTCACTAATATGAGATTTTTTAAAATCCAAATAGGTCTCAACTAGGTCTGCTCTTAAATCTATATCTGCATCCAAACTTCCATTTTCGTCAAAGTTATAAACTCTTCCAACTAAAATCGGAATTTCTCTTGGTAGCTGAATTTTTTCTTCTAAATAATATTGAGTCCTGGCTAGGAGATATGACCCATAAACAGCTGCTGAACCTGCTTCAAAGTCAAAGTCCTCACTTGTGTCAACCACATAAAACTTTGGCTTTTTAAAAAACTCTGGTCTATTTATTTGGTGCCTGTGAAGCCTACCCATTCTTTGGATAAGTAAGTCCATAGGAGCCAGCTGGCTAACCATTACATCAAAATCAATGTCCAGTGACTGTTCTATAACTTGGGTCCCAATAATTATTTTCTTCCTTGGCCTGTCAGCCTTTTTGCCAACTAAGTCTAAAAGATCTTTCTCCTTTTCTGCCCTATCTGTGGCAATAAAGTTTGAGTGTAGTAAAAACACTTGGTCTTCTCCATACTTTTCTTTAAAGTCCATGGCCAGGTTTTGGGCTTTTTTCACTGTGTTTACTATAATTCCAATATTGCCATCTTCTTTGTAAAGGTCGTCTATTAGGTTTTCAATTTGCCCCTGGTATTTTATTAAAGCTACTTCTTTACTCTCTTCTTCTTCAAAATCAGCAAAAGTTTTTATCTGACCACCGTCATTGTAGCTAATTAGTGGATAGGATGTAGTCGATAATTCTTTTGCTGCTTCCATCCTTTGGTCCTTATTTAAAATAACTCCTTTACCCTTTAAATAGGCCTTTATTAATTCAAGTCTTCTTTTAGGCGGAAGGGTTGCAGATAAAATAATTACAGGAACCTTTAAGGCTCCCAACCAAACTAGGGCCTCGTCTAGGTACTGGCTCATGTAGGCATCATAGGCATGGACTTCGTCTATGACTACAACTTTCTTGCTAAATCCTAGGTGTCTTAGGGCCAGGTGTTTTTGTTTTAGGGCCATCATAAGTATTTGGTCTACAGTTCCAACTACAAAGTCATCTAAGGCAGAAGTCTTTTTACCTGCAAACCATTCATTTACGATAACGTTGTCCTTGGTATCCTTATCGTCTTGGTTTATATGGTTTGCTAGACTAGAGAAAACTTCGTTTAAAGCTGCCTTGCCATGGTTAAGCCTGATGCCAAACTTGTCTTCGTCATCATAGTAGCCCCATTCTTCCCTATAAAATTCTAGCATATTGCTTAGCCAGTCATTTATTCTAGGGAAAATTCCATTTGATGTAGCCTGGGTTGGCAGACCAAAATAAAGACCAGATGCTCCAAGCTTATATGCCAACTGCTCTGCCCCAATTAAGGCCGCTTCAGTTTTGCCCTTGCCCATAGCTGCTTCTACAATAAAAATTTGAGAATCGTCCTTGCTTTCAATTAGATCAAAAAATCCTTTTTGGAAATTATTAGGACTTGCAAAGCCAAATCTGGATTTATAGGCGAGCTCAGCTTGGCTCAAGTCTTCAGCTTCCCATCTGGCAGTTTTTTTCCATTTTTCAAAGGCCCTTTGATAACGAAGGTCTGAATTCTCTACAGCAAATTCTTCAAGGTCAATTAGAGGAAAATAATTTTCATTAGATGCTATCCAGTCTGCCATAATAATTAGGCCAGCTAAAATAACCTGGGCTGGCTGAGAAATATTTTCAAAGTCTTCAGGACCTGAAAAATTCCCCTGAGCCAAAGCCCAAGCTAATATTTGCTCCTGCTGGTCTGCCCATTTTTTACAAAGGTCTGTATCCTTAGGAAGGTCAGATTGGTAGTAGTTTTTCTTATAGGATTTTTGATTTTTTACTTCTTTTATGTCGTCTACTGGTAGGCCGTGGTGGCTACCAACTATTGTGGAAATTTGGTCTGGAAACCCAGACTTGAATAATATGTACTGACCAGCCAAGGCGTGTTTGGTTCTCTTGCCATCAGCTGTAAATAAAGATAGGTTTTCAAAGCCTGAACTTTCTAATCTAGAAATTAAAAATTCATCAAGGTCTCCTCCTTGGTAGAAAAAACTTTTTGAGCATTGAAAAACTGGAGTTGCCTTGCCTAGGTCGTGAATGGCAGCTAAAAATAAGGCAAGGTCTCTGCCTCTAAATTTAGTCGCCTGATCAATTAAATCTCTCTGCCCTTGGCTAAGCCAATGGTCCCACAAAAGGCCTGCTATGTTTTTTGTATCTTCCAAATGCTGGTAAAGTGGCAACCAAGACCCTGTCACTTGGCCTTGCTTTTTCTTTGCCCAAAGAGCCTTATTTATTTCCATATCCTACCTCCATGCAGAATGTTTGTTCGGTTAATATAAGTTTATATAAATTTTCATCTCTTGTCAATAGGAAAACGCTTTAAATTTTCACCGATAAAAACTTACTTCCCTTTATATAAAATCTATACAAATAATCCCTGGCTTCTTCTGCGTAGTCGATGCCGATTCGTTTGGATTTTTCGATTTCAAAATCTGAATAGTCGTCGTCTTCTAGGTAGATTTTTTCGCCGAGGATGTCTATGCCGTTATGTGATCTATCTAGACCCAAGGCTTGGGCGAGTTTTCCTGGGCCGTTTGTTAGATTTTTCTTTTGATAGGAACTTAGGTCCTTGTAAGTTTTGTCAAAGCGATTTTTAGCCATAAGGTCTAGGCCTTCTAGGGGTTCTCCTGCTCGAATTAAAACTGCTTGACCATCGTCTTGTCTTCCTGTTACTATGTTTAGCATATTATACATGCCATAGATTAAATAGACGTAAAGATGGCCTCCTTCTTTATACATAACTTCTGTTCTTGCAGTCCTTCTGCCGCCATAAGTGTGACAGGCCTTGTCTTCTTCTCCTGTGTAGGCTTCAACTTCAACTAATCGAACTTTCATCGCCCCCTCATCTGTTTCAACTATTAAATTTTTTCCCAGTAAGTCTTTAGCAACTTCTAGGGCATCTCTTTTAAAAAATTCTCTTTGTATTTTCATAATTTAATTATAGCATAGGGCCTTTAAAAAAAGTCAATCTGTTAGAGACTGACTTTTCTTATATTTCTATTCGTATTTTTTCCCGATTATATAGACTGGCACAAATAAAATTAATAACGGGACCAGCATGCCAAGGGTTTTAATTGTCTGACTCTCAACATTTCTAAGAGCCAGCTCAATAAGGGGACTTATAAATATTAGACCTAAGGTCCAAATTCTAAGATAAGTTAAAACTGGCTTCCAATTTGAGTTGTTAAAGCTAAGGCCAGCTAGATTTATTCTAAAAAATCCATTGGACACAAAGGAGATTTTATTTTCATCGTAATAAGTTGGAAGTTTGTCACTTACAAAAAGCCAAGTCTGGCTGGCAAATATTACCCCTAAAATTATTGGTGTTAAAATCCTGCTTAGGTCTAAGTTCGCATATTTATAGAGAATAAAATATTCTATACAGGCGATAAACATAGCTAGTGAAAATATTTTTATATTTCTCTTCTTTTTTCTCCTTTCCTCTTCTGGATTTGTGGCGGACATATCTACAACTTTTCTTATTAGATCTTCAACTTGTGAATCTGAATTTTCTTCTCCCTGCAAAAGGTCCTTGAGTTTGACTTCTAAAATATCGCTTAGGGGAATTAGTAGGGTGATGTCTGGATAAGACTGGCCTCTTTCCCACTTGCTAACTGCCTGAGGGGAAATAAATAACTTGTCTGCTAGGTCTTTTTGGGTAAGATTTTTTTCTTTTCTCTTTCTTGCAATAAAGTCTCCAAATTTTTCTCTGTCAATTGTATTCATAAGATACTCCTTCTTTTTTTATTTTACTATAAATTTTTAAATCTTGCCTTGTTTATATTTCTAAGTTAAGATACTTGACGTTTTTTGTAAATAAACTCCTAGTTGAGTCTGGTTTTTTCAACTATTGTATGACTTTTTGTCTTAGAAAAAGATAATATTTCAATCTCTGGGTATAAGTATAGAAAGAACGAACTAGGTGATTGAGATGAATGACGATAGAAATAAAAAAATTCAAGAGCTTTTACTTTTTTCTGACAGGACTTTAATTCATTTAAATTCTGCTTTAAAGGAAATTGATTCTGCTGGAAATTGGGGAGCCTTTAATACATTGACCAAGGGACTTTTAGAAAGTTTTTCAAAAAATGATTTTATAGATGATGTTTCTGACGAACTTCTTAGGGCCAAAAGAGAGTTTGAAGTTTTAAAAGGCCTACTAGTTGACCTTGATAAGGACTTTGAACTAATTAATGTTTCTGAATTTTTAGCCTTTGCTGGTGAGTTTTTTGATGGCTTTGTCCCAAACTTTTCGCACGTCTCTGACCTAGTCCAAAGTGAGATCACAATAAGAAGGGCCATTAGCGAAATTGAAGCTATTAGACTGGCCTTTGCTAGTTATAATTATAGAAAGTTTTAGTAAAGGAGCTTTATTAGATGAATGATATTTATGTTAAGGAACTTAGAGAAGCTATTGTCGCTGTAGATGTAGTTTTGTCAAGGCTAGATAGGGCAAAAAAGTCCATTAACTCTGCCCAAGGCCTAGGAGTTTTAGACCTTCTTGGTGGAAAGAAGTTTATGACTTTCTTAAAGAGAAGACAAATTTCCAAGGCTGAAAATGAAATTGCTAAGGCAAAAAAGGAAATAAAAAATCTCAACAAGGAACTGGCTGACTTAAATGAGTATGTGGATATTGATTTTAATATTGGCGCCTTGCTTGGATTTTTTGATTATTTCTTTGGCGGAGCCTTTGCAGATTGGATTGTCCTAGGAAAACTTGGAAAGGCCAAGAAAAACATTGACGATGCTAGAAGACAGCTTTTTGATATTAAAGTTAAGCTGGAAGATCTTTTAGCTAGGGAATATAGTCGTTAATTTTTAAAATTTTGTGCTGGTAGATGCTATCAGCACTTTTTTATTGCAAGTTTTGATAATGGGGACACAGCTAAAGCAATGTCCCCCTAAATCTTTCTTTGTTTCATCGGGGACAGGCCACAAGGGACAGTCCCCTAACTTTTGTACTAGGGCTTCGGCAGTCAAATTCTAGCCAATCGTCCTTCCCTTTGGTCGGTCTCTTGGGAATTTTTTGCACGAGACCTGTAACCAAATCAAAGATTTGGACTAGGGCTTCGGATGTACCCGAACTTGCTAAATAAAAAAGAAGAAGGTCTCTGCCTTCTCCTTTAGTATTTGATATTGAGTTTATGCCCTAGCTATTTCTACTAGAAGTTTTGAAACATCTATTATTGTGTCAACCTTACAGAATTCGTCAACTGAATGGGCCTTGGTCATACCTACTCCTAGGTTTACTGCTGGAATGTTGTTTAGGTTGTAGTTGTTTGTGTCTGATCCGCCGCCTGATTTTGCTGGTGCAAATTTGTAGCCTAGTTTTTCACAGGCTGCCTTTACTGTTTGGGCTGGAAGTGAATCTAGTTCTACTTTAAATGGCTTGTAGGCTTCTAGAACTTCAATTTCTGCTTCGATACCGTATTTTGCTTGGGCATCTTTTACACATTTAACCATGTGGTCAACTTGGGCCTTTAGTTTTTTGTCATCTAGAGACCTTGCTTCTGCGTGGATTTCTACTGTGTCTGTTACAATATTTGTTGGTCCACCACCGTTTATTGAACCAATGTTTGCTGTTGTTTCTTCGTCAATTCTTAGAAGTTTCATATTGGCAATTGCTTCTGCTGCAATTACTATAGCTGATACTCCGTCTTCTGGAGCAACTCCTGCGTGGGCAGATTTTCCCTTGAATTTTACATTCAGTTTTGTTTGGGCTGGTCCTTGAACTATTGTGTGTCCTGGTTCTCCACCTGAGTCTACTACTATACCAAAGTCTGCATTGACTTTTGAGTAGTCTAGGTTTTTAGATCCCTTTAGGCCGCCTTCTTCTGAAATTGTAAAGGCAACTTCTATATTGTGGTGAGGAATATTTTCTTCTTTTAACACTGTTAGCATTTCCATTATTGCTGAAACTCCAGCCTTGTCATCTGATGCTAGGATTGTATCGCCTTTGGACCTTAGGACATTGTCTTCGTCTATATATGGTTCAATGCCCTTGCCTGGTGATACTGTATCCATGTGAGATGAAAATAAGATAGTCTTATCTCCTGTTCCCTTTAGTTTTGCTATAAGGTTACCTGAGTTTGATCCTACTTTTTCTCCTGCATTATCTTCGTAAACTTCAAGGCCTAGGTCTTCTAGGTCTTTTTTTAGTCTTTCTTTAAAGTCATATTCGTTTAGTGTTTCGCTGTCGATTTTTGCGTATTCAATAAATCTTTCTATTACTCTTTCCATTTAATTTATCTCACCTTTCTTTATTAAGTTATTTTTCTTATACCCTTTTAATTTTCTTCTTAAAAAAATCACCGAAAGATTGTCTCTCGGTGATTGATTTTTCTTATAGATAAAGTGGTGCGCCTGGTCCTACTGGAATTCCAATTAGCATCCAAATAACTAAGAATATTAACCAGAATACTAGGAAAGACATTGAGTATGGTAGCATTGTTGATGTCAATGTTCCAAGACCGCTGTCTTCGTCGTATTTTTGCATAAAGGCAACAATTACTGCAAAGTAAGACATAAGTGGGGTAATGATGTTAGTTGATGAGTCCCCAATTCTGTATGCTACTTGAGTAAGGGCTGGATGAATTCCTGCTTGGGCCATCATTGGTACAAAGATAGGTGCCATAATTGCCCATTTTGCTGAAGCTGATCCCATAAATAGGTTTAGGAAGGCTGATAGTAGTACAAAAATTACCATTAGTGGAATACCTGTAATTCCTGCACTTTCTAAGAAAGTTGCTCCTGAAATTGAAACAATCTTTCCAATGTTAGTGTGACCAAAGTAGTTTACGAATTGTGATGCAAAGAAGGCTAGTACTAGGTATGAGCCCATGCCTGCCATTGATTTTGACATCATCTTTACTAGGTCGTTTGAGTCTTTAAGTTTTCCTACAGTCTTACCAAATACAATACCTGGGATCATAAATAGAAGTAAGATTCCAAGCATTAAACCGTTGTTTAAGAAAGTCTTTAGACCTTCGATTCCTGGCTTGCCTTCTTCTCTAAATACTGCATTTTGTGGGAACATTAAGAAGGCCATAATAATTATGAAAATTAAAGCAGCAATTCCTGCTCTTTTTAAGCCTTTAAGTTCAAGGTCTGTTAGTGGAATATCTTCGTGTACATAAGATCCTGTGTATTCGCCTAGGTTCTTTTCTACTATTTTTTCAGTTACTACAGTACCAATTATTGTTACGATAAAAGTAGAAACAAATAGGAAGTACCAGTTACATGTTGGTGCAAGTTCCATATCCATACCAGCTTTTAGTAAAGCTTCGTTAGTAATACCTGTTAGTAGTGGGTCAGTTGTACCAATTAAAAGGTTGGCTGAGAATCCTCCTGATACACCAGCAAAGGCTGCTGCCAAACCTGCAATAGGATGTCTGTCTGATGCTGCAAACATCATTGCTCCTAGAGGAACTACTATTAGATAACCTGCATCAGATGCTATGTTAGACATAACCCCTGCTAGAATAACTACTACTGTTAAAACTCTTGGGTTTACTCCTGATAACATCTTCTTTAAAGAAGCGTCAAATAAGCCTGAGTGTTCTGCTACACCTACACCAAGCATTGCAACTAGAACTGTTCCTAGTGGAGCAAAGCCTGTAAAGTTTTTAGTAGCATTGTTAAAGATATAGGCTAGACCTTCTTTATTTAGTAGAGAAAGGGCGCCGATTTGTACTTCTTCTCCTGCCTTAGCATCGAAATAAGTCCAAGTAGCTCCACTTCTTGCTACAAATTCTGCAATGATGATTAAGATAACTGATAAAATAACAAAAATCATTGCTGGGTGTGGAAGAGCGTTACCTACACGTTCTACGCCTTTCAAAAACCCGCCAACATCATTTGCATCTCTTTTTTGTTTTTTAGCCATGCGTTTATCCTCCTGTAATTAAATTCTCCTTACAAATTTTTGTAAAAAGTTTGCATATCTAAAAGTACAAAAATTTTATACTTTTTTCTATAATATCACATTTCTTATATAGCTGTCAACTAGTTATTTACTATAATACACGCTATTCGTGCAATTTAACTTCTAGTGGAATTTTCATTGTTTTTTAACAAACACTTCACTTTCTTAGTCTGAATTTTTTATTAATTTTTCTATATGGTTAAAATATTTTTAATAATGTTTTATTTCGCTTTGATAAATTCTCTATTAGAAAAATATTTAAAGAAAATTTTTCTTAAATTTTTTCTCTTTTAGGCTATAATTAACTTAGGTGATAAAATGAATGTAGTTGATATTATAAATAAGAAAAAATACAAGGAGGCCTTAAATGAAGAGGAGATAAACTTTTTTATTAGCGGCCTAGCCCAAGGATCTATAAAGGACTATCAAGCCAGCTCCCTTCTTATGGCAATCCTCTTAAACGGCATGACCCTTGAAGAGACTAGTCTTTTAACTAAGGCCATGGTAGACTCAGGCGATACAGTTGACCTAAGTGAAATTCCTGGCATAAAAGTAGACAAGCACTCAACAGGTGGAGTTGGAGACAAGGTGTCTCTAGCATTGGTTCCCTTACTTGCCTCTTGTGGCCTTAAGTTTGCAAAAATGTCTGGCAAGGGCCTGGGCCATACTGGTGGAACTCTAGACAAGTTAGAATCTATTCCAGGCTTTAATATTGAACTTAGTCAAGATGAATTTATTGAAACAGTTAAATCTTTTGGGGCTGCAATAATTTCTCAAACAGACAATTTAGTTCCTGCCGATAAAATTCTCTACGCCCTTAGAGATGTTTGTGGAACTGTGGATTCAATTCCCCTAATTGCATCTTCTATTATGTCTAAAAAACTTGCTGCAGGAGCAGATACAATATTTTTAGATGTAAAAGTTGGCAAGGGGGCCTTTATGAAAGACCTAGATTCTGCACGAGAGCTAGCTCGTACTATGGTCTATATTGGAAAATCCCAAGGAAAAAATACCCAGGCTATAATTTCTGATATGAACCAGCCTTTAGGCCGTACAATTTGAAATTCTTTAGAGCTAATGGAGGCCATTGACACCCTAAAGGGTCACGGCCCTAAGGATTTTGAAGACTTAGTCTTATCCTGTGGTGAAATTATCCTTGACCAAGCTAACCTTGAAAAAGATAAAGTAAAAGCGAGAAAGTTATTAAAAGAAAAACTTGCAGATGGATCAGCCCTTGAAGCCTTAAATAAATTAATTATAGGCCAAGGTGGAGACCCTGAAGTTACTTATGACATTGCAAATCTTCCCCTAGCTGCTGGCCTAACTGAAGTCTTAAGTCCAGTTGATGGCTATGTTGAAGAAATCGATCCTTTAAAACTTGGACTTTTGTCAGCTGACCTAGGAGCAGGAAGAAAGGAAGTGGGCCAGGCTATTGACCACGGCACTGGATTTTTATTAATAAAAAAACCTGGCGACTATGTAAAGAAAAACTATCCACTTATTTTAATTTACCACTCTAAAGACCTAAGACCAGGCTTTGTTAGCGACCTAATATCAGCCTATAAATTTGGAGACGAAAAGCCAGCTGAAAGAACCCTAATTTATGACCATATTTTTTAAGGAGGAAAAAATGAATTTAAATAAATATATTGACCACACTTTTTTAAAGGCAAATGGCAGACAGAAAGATATTGACAAGTTAATTGAAGAAGGAATAAAATACGACTTTAAAAGTCTGTGCATAAACCCATCTTGGGTCGAATATGTTAGCGAAAAACTAAAAGACTCTGACGTCTTAGTTTGTACAGTAATAGGCTTTCCACTAGGAGCAATGACAACTGAGTCAAAGATCTTTGAAACTTCTGATGCAATTTCTAAAGGAGCTGACGAAATTGACATGGTTATAAATGTTGGCAGACTAAAAGACAGAGACTTAGATTATGTAACTAAAGAAATAAAGGCAGTAAAAAACGCCTGCCAAGACAGGGTCCTCAAGGTTATAATTGAAACTTCCCTTTTAGATGAAGAAGAAATTCGCCTGGCTGCCCAAGCTGTTGTAGACGCTGGTGCAGACTTTGTAAAAACTTCTACAGGTTTTTCAACTCGTGGAGCCTCTGTTGAAGATGTAAAAATTATCAAAGAAGTCGTCGGCGACAAGGCAAAAATCAAGGCATCAGGTGGCATTAGAAGTCACGAAGATATGATGAAGATGATTGAAGCTGGCGCAGATAGAATTGGCGCCTCAGCTGGTGCAACCTTGTTAGGCTAAGATTTTATTAGAATAAGACGAAGATAAAAATAAGAGCTACTAGAAAATAATCTAGAAGCTCTTTTTTTCTTTTGCAAATATGCTTTTAAATATTAGCCAAATATTTTGTAAACCATAAATAAAATTGCTAAAAGAATCATTAAGATTGAAACTTTTTCTTTCTTGCCAGTTAATAGGTTTAAAATTACAAAAGAAGTAATTCCCCATACAATACCTTCAGCAACTGAATAAGCAAATGGCATCATAGCAATTGTTAAGAAGGCTGGAATTGATTCTGTATAGTCGTCAAAATTTATGTCCTTAACTGGGCTCATCATAAATAGGCCAACAATAATTAGGGCAGGAGCTGTAGCTGATGCAGGAATTATTGCAAAAATTGGGAATAAGAATAAACTTAGTAAGAATAAGCCAGCTGTAGTTAATGATGTTAGGCCAGTTCTGCCTCCGTCTGCAACACCTGAAGCTGATTCAACAAAGGTTGTAACAGTAGAAGTTCCTAAAAGGGCTCCAGCTGTTGTAGCTATAGCATCAGAAAGTAAGGCTGGTCCAAGATTTGGAAGATCGTCATTTTCATCTAACATGTCTGCCTTAGTTGCAACGCCAATTAAGGTTCCAATTGTGTCAAAAATATCTACAAAAAGAAAAGCAAATACAACTGCAAACATCTCTTTAGTGAAGATATCAGACCATTGTAGTTTAAAGGCTATTGGTGCAAGAGAAGGTGGTAGAGAAAACACCTTAGTTGGAAGGTTAGTAACTCCTAGGATAATAGCTAAAATAGTTGAAGCTAAAATTCCTATAAGTAGACTACCTCTAACATTTTTCTTTAATAATACTCCAATTACTAAAAGCCCAAAAATCGCTACAAGAGCTGGTGGAGCTGTAAGATCTCCAATTGAAATTAAAGTTGCAGGATTATCTATAATTATACCTGCATTAACTAGACCAATTAAAGTAATGAAAAGTCCAATACCTACAGAAACTCCCTTCTTTAAGGTTGTTGGAATTGCCTTGAAAATTGCCTCTCTAATATTAAATATTGACATTAAAATAAAGATAATTCCTTCAATAAATACTGCTGTCAAGGCATAGGTCCAGTCGTGGCCCATATTTAAAACAACTGTGTAGGTAAAATAAGCATTTAGTCCCATACCAGCTGAAAGGGCAAAGGGATAATTTGCAAGCAAGGCCATTAGAATTGTTCCTAATGCTGAAGCCAAAATTGTTGCAGTAAAAACTGCCCCTTGGTCCATGCCAGCTTCACTTAACATACCTGGGTTTACTGCTAAAATATATGACATTGTCATAAAAGTAGTAATCCCTGCCATAACTTCAGTTTTCACTGTTGTCTTATGTTCAGAAAGTTTAAAGCGTCTTTCTAAAAATGATTTTTCTGCCATGTCTTCCTCCTATAAAATTTTTAAAATAAATTCTCCCTTGGCTAGGGATGTTTGAATAAGTCCAAACAATATTATTATACAGTATAAAATGAATTTAGTAGCATATTTTTAAAATATTTTTTTGCAAGTAATAGTCAAGGTGACAGTTGAAACCCTAGCCAAAATCTTTGATTTTGTAGCAGGTCTCATGCAAAAGATTCCCAAGAAGCCGACCAAAGGGAAGGCTGATTGGTCGAATCTGACTGCCAATTTAGGTCTGTCCCTAATGAAGGGAGAAAAAGTTTTGCAAATGACAAGGACACACAGGGCAAGGGGGACGGATTAAAGGGGGACTGTCCCTTGTGGCCTGTCCCCGGTGAAGGGAGAAAAGTTTCTTGATAACGGGGACACACATAAATGAATGTCCCCTTTACTCCCCTCTTTCCCAACTCTCCACAAAAAATGGGGACACACATAAATGAATGTCCCCAAATTAATTTTATCTTATAGTTTGTTTACGCCAGTTTTAATGGCTGTTTCTTTTACAGCATTTGCTACTGCATCTGCAACTCTCTCATCAAATGGTGATGGAATTACATAGTCTTCGTTTAAGTCTTTTTCATCAATTAAGTTTGCAATTGCATGAGCCGCTGCAATTTTCATTTCTTCGTTAATTTCTTTGGCACGAACTTCTAGAGCTCCCTTGAAGATTCCAGGGAAGGCTAAGACGTTGTTAATTTGGTTAGGGAAGTCTGATCTTCCTGTTCCCATAATTCTAATGCCACCAGCCTTGGCTATTTCTGGAGTTACTTCTGGAACTGGATTGGCCATTGCAAAGGCTATAGCGTTGTCGTTCATTGATTCAACCATTTCCTTAGAAACTACATCTGAAACTGATACTCCAATAAAGATGTCTGCTTCCTTCATAGCGTCTGCTAGAGTTCCTGTCTTCTTAGTCTTGTTTGTAGTCTCAGCTACTTCTTTTCTAATTGGGTCAAGTTTTTCGTCATTTGGTTCTAGGATTCCCCTTGAGTTACAAACGATTACGTCTTTAATACCAGCTGAAACTAAAAGTTTTGCTATGGCAATTCCCGCAGCTCCTGCTCCAGAAATTGCTGCTGTACAGTCTTCGATTTTCTTGTCAACAACTTTAAGGGCGTTAATAATTCCTGCTAGGGTTACTATTGCTGTACCGTGTTGGTCGTCGTGGAAAACTGGAATGTCTAATTCTTTCTTTAGTCTTGCTTCTATTTCAAAGCACTTTGGTGCATTAATATCTTCTAGGTTAATGCCACCGAAAGTTGGTGCAATGTGCTTAACAGTTTGAATAATTTCTTCTGTGTCTTGGGTGTCTAAGCAAATTGGGAAGGCGTCTACGCCAGCAAATTCTTTAAATAGAACAGCCTTTCCTTCCATAACTGGAAGTCCTGCTATACCACCAATGTTTCCAAGACCTAAAACTGCTGAGCCGTCTGTTACAACTGCTACCATATTGCCCTTGTTGGTATATTCAAAGGCTAGGTCCTTGTCTTTGGCAATTTCCTTACAAGGTTCTGCTACTCCTGGTGAATAGGCAAGTGAAAGGGCCGCTGCATCTTTTACCTCTACCTTTGATTCAACAGAGATTTTCCCATGGTTATCCTTGTGTAATTTTAAAGCATCTTCTCTTAATGACATAATTTCCTCCTCATAATTTATAACTTGTTTATATTATAACACACCTTGACAAAGTTTTCATGTCCTTTTGTGTATTTATAAAAAAATCTGTCAAGGCCGTAATTTTAGCTTTTTATTGAGGCTAGACTGAAATTATTTCAATAAATTTAAGTCCTCTTTTTTTAATATTTTATTGTAATTGTTAATAGGTCACCTTCAAGGTCAGCTGAAATATCATGGCCCATTTTTTCTAAAATAACTTTTGAAGCGTACATTCCAATTCCTGATGAACCCTTGTTTCTAGATTTTTGGCCAGTATAAAATTTTTCAAAGATTTTGTCTACGTCCAAGTCCTCCGCTGGAGAAATTTTGTTGGAAAAAGTTGTTAAAACTTGGTCTCCCTGTCTTTTGTGGACAATTTTTGCAGTCTGGCATCCATGGTTTTTTATATTGGAAAGTAAATTGCTGTAGACCCTACTTAGGCCCTGGCTGTTAGATGAAATAAGGTCAGAATTTTCAATATCAATTGCTAACTTTATCCCCCTGTCTTCAATGTCCTTGTAGTATTCCATAATTTTATCTTCAAGGACCATTGACGGAGCCAGGTCTTCTAGGTCGATTTGATAATTTTTGTCCTCTAAAAGTGAAATGTCATAAAAATCTACAACTAACTTTTGCAGACTCTTAGTTTTTTTCTTCAAGGTTTCCATATAGGCCTGATATTCTTCAGGGTCTTTAGTTTTTTCTAAAAGATCTAAATAGCCGACTATTGAAGTTAGAGGAGTTCTTAGGTCGTGGGAAATTGAAGTTATTTGGTTTTTTATTTTTTCTTTTTCATAAGATAGCTCTTCTTCTTTAATTTTTCCCTGGTCTATATATTTGTTGATTTCCATAACTAGAGAGTCTAAGAAAAAGCCATGAAAGCCTAAATTTAGTCTCTTGTTGGTCTTGTCTTCTCTATTTATATAGGCCATTTGGTCTCTTAGGGATTTTAATTCTAGACTTAAAAGCAAAATGACAAGCAGAGCTGCTGCTAAAAGTCCAAGTAGTATTCCAATCACTATAATTCCCTCCTTGAAAAGATTTTGTAGGAAATAAAAATTGCAAGTAGAGGATAAAGGACCAGCCAAAAGACCGTCCTAAAAATTCCAAAACCTTGGCCCAAGTTTAAGTAGTCAACAAATTTACTTAAAGGGAAAAATAAACTAAGTCCCTTAATGAAAAAACCTGGAAGCTTATTTTTTAAAGTATCCCAAAAACCAACTATCCCCAAGTGGATTATATAGTTACAAATATATGCTAAAACTCCTGAGTCCATTAAGTAGGTAAGAATATAAATAAGAGAATTTACACCAACTTGCATTTGGAAGACGCGAAAAAATGTCTCCATAAACATCTTTGTCCCTGCAAAAATCTCCAGTCCCTGGCTGTAATTTATAAGACCACTGGAGACAATGCAAATTAGAGCTGAAATCAGTCCAAGGACTAGGACTAAAAGTTGATAAAAGACAAAGTCATAGGCCAAGATAGAAAATTTTGACAGGCCTTGGCTTAGTAAAAGCCTGTAGTAGTCGTTAGGTTTTTTTACATAAATTATCACCAGAGCATAAATATTGGATCCAAAAACTAGGAAGGGAAGTAAGGATGACAAAAATAAATAGGCCTGGCCTTCTACAGACTCAGTTTGGAAAAAATCATTGACAAAAAGCGCCAAAATAGCAGGGATGATAATCCCCGCTAAAATTAAGACCTTTATTAAGATAGATTTTTTGGCTCGAAAAAATTCTGCCCTTAAAAAGTTTAACATTAATTCTCTCCTGTTAGGTTAATGTAGTAGTCTTCTAGGCTCTTGTGTTCTTTTAAGACCTTAGAGACGCCTATGTTTTCTCCTACAAGTTTCTTTACAATTTCTTCAACTTGGTCTAGGCCTTCAAGAACTTTTATTTGCCCTTCTGGAAGAACTTCGTAATTCTTTATCTTAAAGTCTTTTTCTAAAATTGCAACAGTCCTTGCTGGATCAGAAGTTTTTAGCTCTAAATAGGCTGAAGATTTTTCGTACAAGTCTTCTAGGCTAAGTTCTTCTTTAATTTCTCCTTTGTCAATAATTACAACTTTTGTGGCCAAGTTTGCAAGTTCTGCTAGGATGTGAGATGAAATTAAAATTGTCACTCCCTCTTCTTTTGCAAGTTTTTGTAAAAGCTTTCTAATTTGGACTATGCCTGCTGGGTCAATGCCAGATGTTGGCTCGTCTAAAATTAAAATTTCTGGATTTGACATTAGGGCAAGGGCTAGGGCCAATCTTTGTTTCATGCCTACAGAAAATTTCTTTACTTGTTTTTTCCCAACATCTCCTAGGTCAACTAAGTTTAAAACCTGATCAATTTTTTTCTGGTCGGGAATGCCCCTTTGGATTCTAAAGTATTCTAGGTTTTCTCTGGCAGATAAATCACCAAAGAGACTTGGGTTTTCAACTATGGCTGCCATTTTCTTTCTTTGGGTCTCTAAATTACTTTTCTCAAAGATTTTTATGTCTCCTGATGTTGGCATGGTTATGCCAGAAATTAGTTTTAAAAGGGTGGACTTGCCTGCACCATTTTTTCCAACTATGCCGTAGATGTCTCCCTTTTCAACTTTTATTGAACAGTCTTTAAGGGCGTATTGGTCCTTGTATTTTTTTGTCAGATTATTTGTTTCAATTACTAGGTTCATTGTAGTCCTCCTTAATAAATTTCCCTGTTTTTAAAGGCCAGGTAGCCTGGTATTAGGAAGCAGACAATAACATAGATCACTCCTGCTCCAATAATTTTATAGGCGTCAGCTCCCATAGCTTTGATTCCGTCTGATGCAAAGTCTTGGAGAATTATATAGGGTTGGATTTTTAAAAACTTCATTATATATGGTCCAAAGTCCTTGTCTATAGTAAAAGCTGTAGCTATTTGTAAAAGAGCTGGCAGGATAACAATGTGGCCGATAAGACCTAAGGGAACTGAATTTAATAAATAGCCTAGACCAAAAATTGCATTATTTAAATTTATGCTATATAGGATTAGTCTTAATACAAAGGCTATAAAGCCAATGTAGGCTTCATGAGTCACACTTGCTAGGCCTAAAAGATTGGCAACAAAGCCTGTGGCTAAAGCAATTAAACCTAAGATTATTGTAGTTACTAGGGATATGGCCTGCATAGTTATTAGGTCATAAAAATACATTTGTCCCCTGGTCATTCCGTAGGATAAAATTTGGACTTTTGTGTCCTTGGTCTTGTAGGCTATAGTCATTGCTATAGAAATTACTAAAATTATGGCAACTAAGGCTAGAGCGCACATGCCCACCATAAAGTCTCCACTGTCAGAAAATTTTAATGGCTTCCAAACTCCAAGGATTACTAACATAACCCCTACGCAAAAGGCTAAAAACTTTTTGTAAAGGGGACTGTGGAAGGTCCTATAAAATTCTGCTTTAATATACTTGATCATTTTTCTTCCTCCTCAATTTGTTAAGTCTATTATAGGACTTATCTTTCTTAAGAGCTTGTAGAAAGACTAAAGGATTTATAAAGAAAGTATAAAGGCAAGGGCCTAGAAATTTTAGACCCCTGCCTTTTACTCTTCTTCTTTTTTATAATTTACTAGGGCAATAAATTTGCCGTCGACGAGAATTTTTCTAACCCTTTTTTCAAAGTCCCTTCTAGGCATCCAAACTTGTCTGTCACAGCCTAGGCACTTTAGTTTTATGTCGACGCCAGTTCTTTGGACTTCCCATTTATTTTCCCCACATGGGTGGCCTTTTTTCATGGTAACAATGTCTCCAACTTGGTAGTTAAGCATTTTATTCTCCTTCTATTTTAATTATAGGATGGTAAAGGTTTATATTGTTTTCCTTTAAGGCCTCTGCAATCATGGCCCTTATTTTTCTTTGGTATTCGTAAATCATCCCGTTTTTTACTGTTGTTAAAATTAAAATACTGTAGTACCTGTCTTTAAAGCCAGAAATTCCCTTGACACTTGGCCCTGCAATAATATTTGGATCTTCGAAAGCCTCTAGCTTGTCTTTTAGAACTTGTAAAATAAATTCTGCGTCATAGTCGTTAGGCACGTCTATAGAAATATTTACAATTTGGTTGGCCTTAGACCTGTTTTCCACATTTGTTATATTGCCATTGGGAATAAAGTGGATGGCCCCTGTTGAAAAGTCTTGGACCTTGGTCGTCCTAAGGGTAAAGTCTACAACATTTCCTGAAATTCCCTCGATGACAACTTCGTCACCTATATAGTACTGGCCTTCAATTAAAATAAAGAGACCAGAAATAATGTCCTTGACTAGAGATTGGGCTCCAAAGGCTAGGGCAACCCCTCCAATTCCTGCTGTGGCAATTAGAGATGAGGTGTTAATGCCAAAGAAGTCTAAAATTGTCACCAAGGCCATAATTATAAAAAGTATATTTATTATATTTTTCATCAGGTTCACTGCTGTGACTAAGACTTTTTCGTTGATCTTTGTGGCAGATAAGAGTTTTTCTAAAATGTACTTAATAATCTTTGCAACTATATATAAGACAAGTAAGGTTATTAGCACATCTATTATCCCTAGAATAAGCTTGCTTTCAATATAGCCGCCTAATAATTTTTCGTTTATTACGTCGCTCAATTTTTCTCCTCTTCTATTGGTTCAAATAAATAAAGTTCTGTGTTGTACTTGTGGCTAATTAAAAGACCCTTGTCATTAGAATCTACACCGTAGACTATAGACTCAAAGGACTTAGTAAAGGACCTTTGTTCGCCTACAAAGGCAACTAGGTCAGTAGGTCCCCAAACAAAGTAGGACCCGTAGTGGACTAGAAGACCTGAGTTAGAAATTCCAATGTCATCTGACTTTTCTATACCTAGGTCTGGATTAAAGACCACAAGTTTGTTGTCATAGAGGACTACAATTTTTTTATCTTCAAAGCGGTAGTCCTTAAAATTTTTCAGCTCAACTTTTTCTTTTTCATTGCCTACTATCTTATAGAGGTTTTTGTTAGTAATGGCCAGGAGTTTTTTCCCATAGACTTTTGTTTCTAAAACTGTTTCGTTGCCAAAGTCAAAGACTCTTGTTTCCTTGCCATCTAAAATTGTTAAAACCGACTTATAAGAATAGTTTTCTGTTGTAATTTCGCTAATGTATAATTTTGATTTTTCTGGATCAAAGTTTATAATAAATCTTTCTGTTTCATATACTGGAGATTCCTTGCCTCTGCCCTCTAACTTGGCTAGACTTTCTAGCCTGCCATCTTGCATTTGGTCCTTTCTGTGGACATAAAAGTCTCCATTTTTTTCTATCATAGAATAAACAGATCCTGACAGCTCAATTTTTTCCTTTAAGTCGCCTAATGAAGAATAAAGATAAAAGACGTTTAGCTGCTTGTCTAAAACTCCAATTTGGTCATCGAAAAAATAAACATTGGTATAATAGCCGTTTCCTAAAATTTCTTCTACTAGATCACCTTGAAGGTTGTAAATCTTTATTGACGAGTTGTCCCAAGTTACAATAGACGAGTCAGTAAGTTTAGACTTTTGAATTTCAACGTCTGTCCAAATCGATTTTTCTTCAACCATTTTTATTGGTCTTTGAATTCTATCTTCTATTAATTTATTTATAACTACAATTAAAAATATTAGTCCTAGGCCTAGGAGTAAATACTTGATTATCTTAGGTTTTTTCATCTGCCACCTCACTATTAATTATATTATATACAGTAGATTTAACAAGTCCCCATCTTTACAATAAAGGAGATATTTTATACAATATAGGCATGAACAAAAGAGGAAATTTTTTTAAAGATGTAGACTACAAATTAATACTTGGAATCCTGGCCCTAATTTTTTATGGCTTTTTAGTCTTGTCCTCAGCTACTAAGGCCTTAGATACTGGACCAAGAATTATGCGTAGCCAAAAAATCGCCAGTCTCATTGGCGCCTTTGCCCTAGTTGTCTTAGCAGCTATTGACTATAGAAATTGGAAGTACCTTTACAAGATAATTTATATAGGATCTTGTACCCTGCTTCTAGCTACAGTAATTTTTGGTATAGGCCCTCAGGCAGGATCAGATATAAAGTCTTGGCTAAAAATTGGCCCAGTTGTCTTCCAACCTTCTGAGTTTGTAAAGATCGCCTTTATAATTTGTCTGGCCTCTTACTTAGAAGAAGTTCACGAAGACTTAAACAAACCCCTAGTTTTAATTAAGGTCTTGGCCTTTGCCTTTTTCCCAATATTTTTAATTTTAAGACAACCTGACGCAGGAACTGCCATGGTTTATATGTTTATAACAATAGTCATGCTGTTTTTAGCTGGCATCCACTGGAAGTATATTGCCCTAGCTGCAATCCTTGCAGTTATTGCTGCTCCAATAATTTGGTTTTCCTTAGAAAATTATCAAAAGGACAGGTTCTATGACTTTTTAAACCCAGAAGCCTCAGCAACTGGAACTGCCTGGCAGTACATTCAAGGCCGAGTTGCCATTGGCTCTGGCCAGTTTTTAGGAAAAGGCCTTTACAAGGGAAGCCAAACCCAGTACGGCTTTATACCAGAAAGACAAAACGACTTTATCTTCCCAGTAGTTGCTGAAGAGTTAGGCTTTGTTGGAGGAATAGCACTGATTCTCCTCTATCTCTTTATCCTCTTTAGGATGTATAGAATTTCCAAAGAGTCCATAGACTACTACGGGTCCTTTATGGTCATAGGCATTGCTGCCATGTTTCTCTTCCACATTTTCGAAAACATAGGCATGACCCTAGGAGTTGTGCCAATAACAGGTATCCCCCTTCCCTTTGTATCAGCAGGCGGAACCTTTCAACTGACAAATATGATAATGATCGGCCTAGTCCTTTCAGTTTCAGGCCACAAAAATATAAAATACTTTTAAACTAAGACCAAGTCCAAGTTCAAGGCTTGGTTTTTTTCCACTTAGCTTATAAGTTAAAGCATTAAAAAATATTCATATAAAAGTAATAATGGAGGTCAATAAAATATGGAAACAAGAAAAATATTATCGCTAATTATCTTTCTAATAATTTGCCTTATATATCTAGTATCAAATTATACCTCACTTATTAAATCGGAAAAACTTAGAAGAAAGATCTCGCTAATTTCATATATAGTATGGTTTCTTATAGTGTTTTTTGGACTCTTATTAGATTAGAAATGAGAATATTATAGTTCGAAAATCTTGCCCTTAGCTTATAAATTCAAGGGAAAATTTACAATAATCATCCCCCGGCGTAGCCGGGGGTTTTTCTCATGCGGCCCAAAGGGCCTGTATTACCAGCCACGCCTCAATGGCGTTGGTTAGTCCGCCACTTGCAACTTCTACTTGCTACCCTTTAAAAGGGTCAACTACATCAAATGTTAGTTGTTCGCTTAACTGATCTTGTTTTAATTGGTTTTGGATATATTCTTGGATTGCTTTTGCATTTTTACCTGCTGTGTCTACATAATATCCTCTACACCAAAACTGTCTTCCTCTGTATTTATATTTTAAATTTCCCCATCTTTCATATATCATTATGCTACTCTTTCCTTTTAAAAATCCCATAAAACTTGATACTGATAGTTTTGGTGGTATTTCTACTAACATATGAATATGATCTGGGCATACTTCCGCTTCTATTATGTTTACTTCTTTCCAGCTACATAATTCTCGAAGTATTTGTCCTATTTCTAATCTTTTGCTTCCGTAAAATTCTTTTCTCCTATATTTTGGTGCAAATACTATATGGTATTTACAGTTCCATTTTGTATGTGATAAACTATGTTTGTCATTTATTGATGACATTTTCTTACCTCCTTGATATTTTTTATTGCAGTTGGCGAACTACAATTTAATTATATATCATTGGAGGTTTTTTGTTGGTTTTTCATCGCTAAAGCTATACTGAACCCCCAGTCTAACTGGGGGTTTTCTTCTTACAAAAAAATAGAAGAACTAAATCTTCTATTTTAATCCCATTTCTATTAAGGTGTTGGCTAGACCTGTTTCGTCGTAGATAAAGTAGGAAGTCTTTTCTATATACTGGCCTGAGCCTGGTAGGGTGTAAGTTGTAACCTTGTCCTTGTCGATTTTTTTCGCAAGACTTAGACCGCTTACCATGTCGCCTACTGGAATGTTGGTTTGAACTCTGTCCAAGTAAATATTTATTAGCTTAGGTAGTTTTAAAATATTTTTTCCTTGAAGGACTTGTTTGGCAAATTCTTTTATAAAATACTGTTGGGTTTCGATTCTGCCAACGTCTCCCTTTTCGTATTGTTCTGTGTAGTCGTTATTTTTTCTCCACCTTAGAAACTCCATGGCCTTTTTCCCATCTAAAACTTGTTGGCCTTCGTAAAGGTCTACAGTAAAGTCAACTGATGGGTCAGAGTATTCCATTCGCCTTGGTACATAGATGTCAACTCCGCCAATGGCGTCTACCATTTCTTCAACTGCCCTGTAGTCAACTAGGCAGTAGTATTTAATATCTGTATCAAGTAAGGCGTTTATCGATTCTAAAGTCATATCAACTCCGCCATAGGAATGGGCGTGGTTGATTTTATCTTTCTTGCCGTTTACATAGGTCCTAGTGTCTCTTGGTATTGACAAAATTTTAAGGTTGCCATCTGCAAAGTCTGCCTTGGCTACCATTATTGTATCTGTTCTTATTCCCTTGTAGGATTCAATGTCCAAGGTGTCTACGCCTAAGAGGACAAAGGTTAGGCTGTCGCCATCTAGGTCTCCACCGTCTCCCTTGGCCTTTAAAAATGGCAGGTCTGGAATTTGGTCCAGGCTAAGTTTTCCACTTTCAAGTCCGAAAACTAGGCCTCCTCCTAAAAGACATATTATTAAAAGACTGATAAAAAAAGTCTTAAAAAATTTCTTCATAGTATTTCAACTTCTCTTTTCTAAAAATTTTCCAGCCTTTATAATAGTGTATTTATTAAACAAATGCAAATGAATTTTTAGTGTATTTCTTTAAAAAATTCTTACAATTATTTAGAAAGCTTATAGCCAACTCCCCAAACTGTAACAATTATGTCCTCTCCTGTGGCCTGCCTTAGTTTTTGGCGAAGGTGGGAGATGTGAACAGTTATGGCATTGTCGCCTTCTTGGTAGTCGTAGCCCCAAATAGAGTCATAAAGTCTGTCTCTAGAAAAAACTGAGTCTGGATCCTTTAAAAACTCATAGAGAATTAAAAACTCTGTTTGAGTTAGGCTTAAATTCTTGTCGTCTACAAAAACTTCCATGGATTTTGGCTTCAAACTTATAGACTTATAGGTCAGCTGGTCTTCTGCTGGCTTCTTTTCTAGGGCAAGTCTTCTAAGTAAAACCTTGATCCTAGCTAGAAGCTCCCTCTTTTCAAAGGGTTTTGTCATATAGTCATCTGCACCTAAGTCTAGGGCGTTTACCTTGTCGTCTAATTCTGCTTTTCCTGATACAACTAAAATCGGTCCTTGGCTAATCTTTCTAATTTCTTCAATTATTTCCTCTCCACTTAAGCCTGGTAGCATTAGGTCTAAAATAAAAAGGTCGATCTCTTCCTTTAAATAAAACTTGGCCTCAGTTCCTGAAAAGGCTTGAAAAACTATGTAGCCTTCTTCCTCTAAGTAAGACTTTATTAAATTGTTTATAGCTTCGTCATCTTCGACTATTAAAATTTTGTACTTGTCCATAGGGCCTCCTCGTCATAATGTCTTTATTATACTATAAGTCCATAAAAGAAAAAACCACCAGCATCTGCCAGTGGTTGTAAAATCTAATTGTTGGCCCTGTGTAAGGCTGCTGCCTTAACGAAGCCTTTAAAAAGTGGATGGATATTTGTCGGCCTATTTCTATATTCTGGGAAGAAGGAACAAGCTAAATAAAAGTCCAAGTCCTTGTGTTCAATTATTTCAACAAGACCTAGGTCTTCATTTACTCCAGCCATTACAAGTCCAGCTCCTTCAAAGTCTTTTTCGTAAGTCCTATTAAGCTCTAACCTGTGATAGTGACGTTCTTCAACTTGGTCTAGGTTATAAAGTTTTTGGACCATAGTTCCTTCGACTAAATTACAAGTGTAGTTGCCTAGTCTTTCTCTGCCTTGAGGATCTAGAGAGCCTTCTGGAGATACTACATCTAAAACTGGATACTTAGTGTTATTGTCCATTTGAGTTGAGTCTGCCCCTTCAAAGCCTAAAACATTTCTAGCAATTTCAATTAGAGAAATATTAAAGCCAAGGCCGATGCCAAAGTATGGAAGATTTTCTTCTCTGGCATATTTAGCAGCTAAAAGTAGGCCTTCATTGCCTCTTTTACCTGAACCATTTGGCACAACTAGGCCGTCAAGGCCAGCAAATTTTTCCACATAGTTGTCTTCGTTAACTTCTTCTGATTTTATTAATTCTATGTCTACCCTATAGCCAGAATCATAGCCTGCATCCTTTAGTGAGTTCATTACAGATAGGTAGGCATCTGGTAGTTCTGTGTACTTGCCTACTAGGCCAATAGTAAGTGGAAGGTTGGCGTTTTTAAACTTAGTTACCATTTCGTCCCACTCTGTGCACTTGTCGCCTTTTTCTTCTAGGTGAAGTTTTTTCATTATATATTCTGCTAAGCCCTGTTCTTCAAGACTAAGTGGAACTTCATAAATTAGGTCTACGTTTTTTGACTGAACAATGGCCTCAGCTGGCACGTCACAGAAAAGGGAAATTTTTTCCTTTAGGTCATCTGTAAGTAAGCCGTCTGACCTGGCAATAATTACGTCAGTTTTTATTCCCAGACTCATTAATTCCTTATAAGAGTGTTGGGTAGGTTTAGTCTTTAATTCAGTTGTTCCAGGAACTGCTGGAACTAAAGTTGTGTGAATAAATAAGACGTCATCTCTCTTGTTTTCAGCGTGGATTTGTCTAATAGCTTCTAAAAATGGTAGAGATTCTATATCCCCAACTGTTCCACCAATTTCTGTAATTATAATATCTGCTCCAGATTGTTTTTGGGCAGAATAAACTGCGTTTTTTATTTCGTCAGTAATGTGAGGAATAACTTGGACAGTGGCGCCGTTATAGTCTCCTCTTTTTTCTTTTTTTAGGACGCTGTCGTAGATCCTACCTGTAGTCACTGAAGATTTTTGAGTAAGTTCTACGTCTATAAATCTTTCATAGTGGCCTAGGTCTAGGTCTGTCTTTGCTCCGTCCTTGGTTACGAAAACCTCTCCGTGTTGGTAAGGGCTTAAAAGTCCAGGGTCAACATTTAAGTAGGGATCGAATTTTTGCATAAAAACAGAATAGCCCCTATCTTTTAATAATCTACCAATACTCGCTGCTGAAATTCCCTTGCCTATGCCACTAACTACTCCACCAGTGACAAATATATACTTTGACATTTTTCCTCCTTATCAACTTACTTTTCTTTAACACTAATAATCTTTATTATAACACAGCTTGGAGTCTGGGTAAAAATTTTTCTAGCTAAAAGTAAAAAAAGTTTTTAAAAGAGTAAGGGAACTGACCTTGGTTTAAAAGCTTCGCCGTTTGCAAAATGGACTTCTACGCAAAGTCTTTCTCTTTAACTAACTAATCAACAACCTCAGGAGGAGGCTAAGGGAGTCAGATTCTCCCTCATCGCCTCCTCCCGAGACCCTCCTCCCCTTTCACCCTAAACTGTTCCTGCGGAAAGCTGCTTCGCCGTTGGCAAAGTCTTTTTCGGAAAATAATTCTTTTTTATAACCTGCTAATTGTTGTTACTTTTTACAAACCTCATCTTTTATAATAATATGAGTTTTAGTTTTTAAAAAGCGATAGCTCCAATAACTTTTAAAAATGGTATTAAGCATTGAGTTGAAATTGTTTTTGTTAACACGAAGTCCAGCCCTCTGCAAGAGCTCTACAGGGTGTAAGAAGGGTTGGGGTTTGGTTGGAAGCGACCATGAGGGAGTTTGAGCTTCCCTTCGTTCCCTTCCCCAAGAGCTGGAAGTCAGAGAAAAGAAAGAAAAAGTAATTAAGCAACAATAAAGTTATCTAACGGCGACAGCCACCACAGATTGTTAATGAAACAGAAAGATTAATGAGCAATATAATTTTTGCAAATGGCGAAGCTGAATTATCAGTAAGCTGATCAGTTGTAAAAATCTATCTCCATTATAAAAAATGGGGACGCACATAAATGAACGTCCCCGAACTGTTGAATTCCAAAAAATTGAAATTCTATTTTAAATTTTTTAAATCTTCTTGATAATTTAAATTTTGAAAAATCTTTAAGGCTGGATCAAATTTCTGAACCTGATCTTTAGAAATTTTTATAAAGTCATTTTCCTCAATTAGACTTTGGATCTTCAAATCTCTATTCTCTAATTTCTCTTCGAGAATAGGAATTAAATCCTTAGAATAAAGGCCAGCCATCGGTTCAATAAAACCATCGTGGGCCGTTACAAGCCCAAGGGCGTTAGACTTTTCAAAGATTTGAACTATATAAGAAATATAGCCGTCATTAATATTAGGCATATCACAAGCAATAACAAAGGAGCCTTGCGACCCAGCATGCTCTAATCCTGCGTGGATGCCTGCCAAGGGCCCTAGGCCCTTATAGTAGTCCTGGCAAAGAGTGTAGCCCCTATCCCTATAAATGTCTGGAGTCCTTGTCACTACAATAATTTGAGAAAAGTGCCTTTGCAGAATTTCTGCCTGGTAGTCGACAATTAATTTCCCGTCAATTTTTATTTCTTGCTTGTCAAAGCCCATCCGCCTTGACCTGCCTCCTGCTAGGATTATTCCTGTGTCTACTTTCACTTATAGCTCCTTGAGAGTATCTATTGTAGCCTGGGCGATTTTTGAATAAAAACTTATTTCTTCTCCTGCTGAGATTTTTTCTTTAAAGGCTTCTAACCAAGCCATATTTTTTGTAAGCATCTTTATATCCTTGTCAATTTCTACCTTTAAAACATCTTCTTGGACCTGGTCTTTATGATCAAGAAGCAGAGAAATTACTGCAAGTTTTGCCCTAATATGGTCTGGCAGGTCCTTGTAGTCCTCTTCAAAGTCCAGGCCCCACTTTTTCATTATCTTAATCATATCCCTAGCTGGCTTTTCCATTAAGTGAGAGTCTTTTCTATAATAAGATGACTCGTAAGGAGAGGCCAAGGGACTGGAAACTCCAACAAAGAGATAGAGATAGTCCTTGGAAATTTTTTCTTCTAAAGATTTTCTATAAGATTCATCTTTAAATTCTTCAAAGGAAGTTAGAGGAAATGCCGTCTCTAGCATCTCCCCTAAAGATCCATCTAATATTTTTTCTTTTATAAAATCATCTGGCCTTGAATATAAAAGGCTTAAGATGTCTAATTTTTCTTTAAGCTTCATTAGATTGCTTGAACGTTACAAACTTCTGCTTTGACTGTAAAGCAGTTTGAGTATGGGTCCACTCTCAAGTTGTCAACTAAAACAGATGGATTTGCTCCAACGCCGTCAGCTAGGGTCATTGTTGGTGCATGGTGACCAAAGCCGTGGGTCATGTGAACATACCCCTTTGGACATCTCTTAGTTGCTAAAACTTCTGCTTGGACTTCGCCAGTTGGGCTGTAGGCCCTTGCCATATCGCCAGTTTGAAGTCCTCTTTCTTCTGCATCTTCTACAGACATTACAATATAGTTTTTATCTTTTACAATAACTTCGTCATCAAAAATTTGCATTAGATACTTGTTGTTTCTAGTTGAAGTTTGAGTGTGCCAGCAGACTTTTCCTCCAGCCATAAATCTTAGTGGATATTCATCTGTTGTGTCAGCTGGTTCAATATAACCTGGAACTCCAGATCCTGCTGAAACGTAGACCTTTTGGTCGTCTGTAAGGTCGTCGCCTACAAATGAGAAGTAGTACTTGCCATTGTTAAAGACCTTGTCGTAGTTTTCGTAAGTCCTTGCGTCAGCGTCCTTCTTCATCCAAACTCCCTCAGTCTTAAGCTGGTCAAGGTCAGCTATTAGGCCGTCACCTTGATCTGCCTTAAGAACTGAATCTTCCATAGCCTTTTCTTCTCCTTCTGGGTCTAGGGCTAAAAATTCTTTAAAACCAAATTTTTGGCCTAGCTTTATAAAGATCCAGTAGGCTGACTTTGATTCCCACATTGGGTCAACAAGAGGTTGAGAAATAGCTAGGGCTTGGGTATAGGCATTTATTTGTCTAGCTGCGTATCTTTCCAGATAAGTTGCTTCAGGTAGAGCGATTCCTCCAACAGGTAGGGCCTCACAAGTTTGGTTTAGATAAATATCTATAACTACACCAAAGTCCAAAGCGTTAAAGGCCTGGATCATTTTTTCTGTATTTGATTGAGAACCAATTGGGTCTGTTTGGTAGACAATTAGGGCCTTAAGTCCATTTCCATTATAAAGTGGCAGACTTTCTTCTTCTGCAAGTGGACCTGCTGGAACTGCATCAGGAGTCAAGATACATTCAGGAAGAATATTTCTATTTCCACCTTCTGGGTTACCTGAATAAGAAACATAGCCTAAGGCCTCCCAGAATTTTTCCTTGCCCTTGGAGTTGTCTTCTTCAAACTTGTCTGAAGATAATTTTGCTTTGGCCCTTTTAGTGATTCCACCTTCGCCTAGCATATTGCCAGTTAAAGCAACTAGGTTAAGGAGGTGCCAGTCAGCTTGGGTTCCGTTTTGGTGCATAATTATTCCAGATGAAGTATCTGCAACAGCCCTGTCGGCAGCAGCAAATTCTCTAGCAATTCTCCTAATAGTTTCAGCATCAATGCCACAAATATCAGCAACAGCTTCTGGACTGTATTCGTCTTTTAAAATTTCTGCCTTGTATTCTTCAAAGCCGTAACCAAGATTATTTACAAAATCCTTGTCATAAAGGTCTTCAGAAATAATTACATGGTTCATGGCCATTAGCATTAGGCCGTCAGTTCCAGCCTTAATAGGCAGATACTCGTCAGCCTTGGCAGCTGCGTAGTTAAATCTTGGGTCAACTACAATAAGTTTGGCCCCATTTTCTTTGGCTGTTAAAATATCCCCTGGCATTCCCAGTCTATACCTAGGAGCTTCCATTTGGTTGGCTCCAAAGAGCATTATATAATCAGAGTTTTTAAAGTCGCAATAAAGACCTGCAGCACCTGCAACAAGTTGTTGGGCTACTCTCTTGCCTGAGTCACAAATTGAGTTTTGACCAAGGACGCCATTTGGAGATCCATAGGCCTTTAAAAATGCCTTTAAATATGAAGTATAATAGCCTCTTCTATTTAGGCCTAAAACTGTTTCAGGTCCATAGTCATTTGCTATTCTACTTAAGTTTTCGTAAATATCATCAAAGGCTTCTTCCCAAGAAATTTCTTCCCAAGTATCTGGCCCTGTTTTTCTCATAGGAGTCTTTAGCCTGTCTTCGTCATAAAGTTGGGCAATACCGGCATTTCCTTTGGCACAAAGAGAGCCGTTAGAAACTGGACAGTTTGGATTTGCTTCCATTCTCTTTACTATGCCGTCTTCGTCAACAACTCCAACTGCAGCACAGTTAATAGCACACATATAGCAGGCTGTAGGAATTTTTGTAACCTTTTCAGCTGGATAAGTGTAAGGATAATTTCTGTGGTCAGTAGATTTTTTTGGAGTATTAGTAAGCTCCTTTGGCTCTGTAAAATATTCTTTTGAACATCCGCTTAAAACTGTGGCAGAAGCTACAGCAAGGCCAGATGCTTTTAGAAACTTTCTCCTTGATATTTCCTTGTTCCAATCCTTAAGCATCTTTTTCCTCCTCTAAAATATAATAAACATAAGGTTCAAAATCTTCAGTTCCATTGTCTAAGTATTCGTCAAGTCTAACGACCTTTCCTTCAGCGACAAGTTTTGAAACTTCAGAATTTGGATCATCTAAGTCGCCGAAAATCCTACACTTAGTTGGGCAAGTAGAAACACAAATAGGGCTTCCGCCATTTTCAACTAAGTTGGCACAGAAAGAGCACTTTACAGCAACTCTGGCCTCTGTATCCATAGACCTAGCCCCATAAGGACAAGCCTTTACACAAAGAGAGCAGCCTACACAGTTTTCTGGATTAATAAGTACATAGCCTTCAGGAGTTCTAAAGGTTGCATCTTCAACTGGACAAACATCCACACACTTTGGGTTGCCACAGTGGGCACAAAGATGAGGAGTAAAGTCTAGTTTTAAATCTGGAAATTCACCTGATTCTTCAACAGTGACCCAGTTTAATTTGTTTTCTGCTGGCATAGAATAATTTTGCTGGCAGGAAACAACACAGGCATTGCAGCCTATACAGTTTTTCTTATCAAATATCATTGCATATCTGGACATTAATTTTTCCTCCTATTAATTTTGCGTCGTCTATTTTTTCTTCTTAGGGCACAAGTTGGACAAAGTCCTTCATCATCTAAGTCGCTAGTTGCAACATTACAAGACTTGCAAAGACTTTTTTCCTTTTTATAGAGAATCTTCTCTTCAAAATCTTTTAAGCTTGATTTTCTTAAAGCCGAGCTTGGGCATTTTTCTAAACACCTGCCACAAAAGTTACAAAGACTCTGATCAAGAACAAGTTGGTCCCTGTCCTTATAAGTCTCAACTTTTATAGCTCCAGTAGGACAAAGATTTTCACACCGCCTACAAAAAATGCAAGCAGAACTGCCTTCTAAGCTGTAGATGTGTGGCATAAAAATACTTAAGTCCACCCCGTCCTTTAAAGCCTTTTTAAGAAGAATTTTTATTAAAGTGTCTACGTTCTCTTCTGTTTCTAGGTCTAGGCCAAAGTCCTTTGACGTCTGTCTCACAGAAGACTTGGCCAAATCTTCAGTAGTCTTAAAGATGTTTTTAAAAAGGTCTCGCCTAGAAAGGTCAGTCTCTTCTTGAGTCTCCAAGGTCCCAAAAGAAATTTTTAAAGCCTCATTTCCAGCCTTGTCTTTGAAATCTTCAATCAAAGACTTAGTGTCTAAACCTAAGTCCTTGTAGGCACAGTTTTCGCAAGAAGAAAAATCCATTTTCACCTGAGCTCTTAAGTCTCCTGCAAAAATCGCCCCTAAAAATCTAGGATCAATAGTTCGCAGACAGCCAAAATTCACATCAGCTTTCCCTTGGCTTTTTATACAGCCACAAGAAAACTCTTGGACCTTTTCATCTAAGGCCTTGTTAATAAAGGCCAGATAGGGACGGTCAGCTGAGTGCAAGGCCCTTGAATAACAAGAGCTGACACAGATATTACAGCCAGTACACTCGAGAGGGTCCACATAAACTTGGGTCTCCTTAAGACTAATAGCCTTAGCAGGACAAAGCTCAAAACACCTTTGACACTTGTCCTTGTCGTGCCTAGACCTAAGACAAGCCCCAGAATTATTTTCAATTTTCTTCTTAAAAGTCTGGTCCAAAAGCCCTTGGACTAACAATTTCTCTAACATAGCATCACTTTCTAAGTATATAAAAATACATAATGATTATAGCATATTACAAATCTTTTTGCGAGAAAAGGAGTTGGAAGAGTAAGGGAACATTTAAATCCCTAGCCAAGAAGAGTAAGGGGACTGTCCCTTGTGGCCTGTCCCCGGTGAAAGAAGAGTATTTTTTCTTTCCTCTGTTTGAAGAATATTTGGGGACATTCCTTTGAACCGATATGTCCAAAGTAGACAGCGTAATTAATTAAAAATACGCTAGATACTTTGGAGGTATATCGATGAACAAACAATATGATTTAGAAACAAAAATTAAAGCTTGTAAAGATTATGAAGAAGGCAGAGAGTCATATGATAGCTTAGCAAGAAAATTATCTGCAGCAAAATCAACAATTAGAAGATGGTGCTTTAGATACAAAGAGCATGGGGAAGAAGCCTTTAAAAAGCCAGATCATAAACAGGTCTACACAAAAGAATTCAAACACAAAGTAGTAGAAGAATATGTAAGTGAAGAATCTCCATAGGAGGCTTAACTGCAAAATAACAACTAAACCACAGCACCATAGTTAGATGGGTAAACAAATGGTATAATGGAATAGAATTAAAAGACTATACCAAAGGAGCTACCATTACCATGAAAACTAGAAAGACCACATATGAAGAAAGAATAGAAATTGTAGAGTGGACAATAAAAAATAATATGAACTACAAAAAAGCTTCAGGAAAATATGAAATTCCATATGCAAACATATATAAATGGACAAAAAACTATCTAGAAAATGGTAAAGAAGCTCTAAAATACAAGAAACGTGGAAGAAAAACTAAGACTAAGATAAAAAAACAAAATCTAACAGAAACAGAAAGACTAAAGTTAGAACTAGACGAAGAAAGAGCCCTAAGAAAAAGACGAGAATTAGAAATAGAAATATAAAAATAAACAAGAAGTAAATTACACCTTAAAAGAAAATCCAGTAGAAAATTAAGACAGCTAGCAGAATATCAAACAGTAGACTACTATAGAGAAAAAGGATATCCAGTAAAATTAATATGCGAAGTACTAAACATATCAAGAAGTAGCTACTACAAAAACAAAAAAAGAATAACACCAGAAAAAGAAAACCAGGACCTGTTGCTATGTATGTTAATATCAGAATATCATTTGACATTTGATGGAATACTAGGCTATAGAAATATGGCCATGTATATAAATAAATTTAACAGCACAAACTTTTCAGAAAGCTACATTTATAGACTAATGAAAGTATTAGGCGTATCATCAAGAGTCAAAAGAAAAAAAGTAAACAGAAAAACCATAATGCCAGAATACACCGGAGAAAACATACTAGCAAGAAACTTTACAGCAACAAGGCCAAACGAAAAGTGGCTAACAGACGTAACAGAATTTAAGATTCCAGGAGAAAACAGAAAGCTATATCTAAGTGCGATAAAAGATCTATATGACAACAGCATAGTAGAATACGAGATATCATATAGAAACAACAATAAATTAGTATTTAAAATGTTTGACAGAGCAATTGAGAGTAACCCAGACGCAAAACCACTATTCCACAGTGACAGAGGATTTCAATACACAAACAAAACATTTAAAAGAAAACTAGAAGAAGCAGGAATGACACAAAGCATGTCAAGAGTAGGCAAATGTATAGACAATGGACCAATGGAAAGCTTCTTCGGAACATTAAAATCAGAAATGTTTCATGACAAGAAATTCGAAAGTTTAGAAGAATTGAAGGAAAAGATAGAACAATACATTAAATTTTATAACGAAGTGAGACTACAAAAAGGCTTAGGATGCATGAGTCCACTAGAATATAGAAATCAAGCATCCTAAAGATAAAATTAATTTAATTATGTGTCTACTTTATAAACATCAGTTCAAAGGAATGTCCCCTTATCGCTGGACTTCGACTGTCCCCTAACGCATCCCCTTATCCCACAAAACAAAGCAAATGGGGACAGACCTGAAGGACTGTCCCCTAACACTCCTCACGACAAAGTAAAATGCACAAAAAAACACCGACCACAATAATCGGTGTTTTGTCTGTGTGATTAGATAAGTCTTGAGTAGAATTCTACTACTAGGTTATCTTGGATTTCAATTGGTACTTCGCTTCTTTCTGGGTATCTTACATACACTCCTTGGAAGTTTTCTTCCTTAGTAAGGTATGGAAGGTTGTTTAAGAAAGCTGCTTGGTAGTTTTCTTTGAATAGTTCATTTTTTCTAGCTTTTTCTTTTAGCGAAATCTTTGATCCTGGTTCTACTTGGTAGGATGGAATGTCTACTTTCTTTCCATCTACTCTGATTAGACCGTGGTTAACCATTTGTCTGGCTTGTCTAATTGATGATGCAAAGCCTAGTCTGTATACTAGGTTGTCTAGTCTTGATTCTAGTTGTCTTACTAGGGCATCACCTGTTGGGTCTGTTGAGTTTAGAGCTTTTTCTACGTAGGATCTAAATTGTTTTTCCATTACGTTGTAGTATTCTCTAAGTCTTTGTTTTTCTAATAGTTGCATTCCGTATTCGGTTTGCTTTTTGTCGTTTCTTCCTTGGCCCTTGCCCATTCTCTTGTTGGCTTTTGCTAGGCCATAAACGTTTAGTCCAAGACGTCTAACTTGTTTGCATCTTGGTGATCTCATTCTTGCCATTTTGTTTAAACATCCTTTTCATAAATTATTTGCCGCGATAATTTATTTCCAATGCTTATAATATAATAGTTTATAAGTTTTGTAAAGGGTTCTTTGTGATTATTTTAAATTTTTCTTCTTTTTATTTAAAAAGAGCCTGATTTTGTGGCTCTAGTTTTTCTGGTTTTTATTTTTTGTCTTTTTTTAGTTCTGCTATGGCTTCGATTTCTACTTTGTAGCCGTTGTGTAGGGGCAATACTGGGATTATGGTTCTGGCTGGTTTGTGTTTGCCCATAAAGTTTTTGTAGATTTGGTTTATTTGGTACCAGTCGTTGCCGTCTGCTACTAGGATTGTTACTTTTAGGATGTCGTCTATGTCTGCTCCTGTTGATTCTAGGGCTGCTTTTAGGTTTTTCAGTACTTGTCTAAATTGTGTTTCTAGGTCTCCTGTTATTATTTTTCCGCTTTTGTAGTCTACTGGGACTTGGCCTGAGATGTAGACTATGCCTGCTTCTGATACTACTGCTGGGGTGAAGTGGCCTGCTGGGTTCTGGGTGTCTTTTATTTGTACTAGTTTCATTTTTTCCTCCTGTTTTTTAGTATCCTTTCCACCTTAGGTCTGTGCCTATAAATTCGTATATGTCAAAGCGATCTAAGATCCTTGAGTAGACTCTGTCTGTGTAGATTTTTGATATGTCTCCTGGGCTTAGGTTTGTGGAGATTATCATCTTTTTCTGACCTAGGTTTCTGGTGTTTATTAGGTTAAAGATTTCTGCTGTTGAGAAGGCGTTTGGCACTTCTGTTCCTAGGTCGTCTATGATTAGTAAGTCTGCTTCTAGGAGATAATCGTAGTTTTTCTTGGCCTGGTCCATATTTTCTGCCTTTGAAAATTTGTAGTCGCTTATTAAATCCATAAGCCTGTGGGCTGTTTGATAAATTACTGTGTAGCCTAGGTCTAAAATTTCTTTTGCTATACAGTTGGTCATATAGGTTTTTCCTAGGCCTGTTGTTCCATAGAAGAGCAGATTGTATTCTTCTGGGTCGTCAAAGTTTCTGATAAATTTTTGGGCTCCTTTTACTACTTCTTTTATGTTTTCTCTCGGGCTTAGGTCTTCGCCTTCTGGGATTTCATCTGAAAATACGTCTAGGTCAAAGTTTTGAAAGTTTTCTTTTTCTAAAATCTTGTCTAGGTTTGACATTTTATAAGTTTCTTTTACTAGTCTTTGGCTAAAGCAGGTGCAGGGCTCTGAGCCTATAAAACCTGTGTCCTTGCATTTTTCACATTCATAAACTGGGTCTAAATAGTCTTCTGGATAGCCGTTTGATATTAAGAGTTTTATTTTTGAAAGCCTGTAGTCTTCTAGCTGGTCGTGAAAGTCGCAAGTCTTTCCTAAGGCTAGGTCTTTGGCGACTTTTAGCATAAAGGCCTTTTCGTCCTTGGCTACTCTTTTTAGAAGTGGAATTTCTTTATAGAGTCTTTCTTCTTTGTCTCTTTTTATTCTATTTAGCCTGTCTTGTTTGTCTCTGTATTCATTTAGGATTTTTTCGTAAATGTTTACTTGGGTCATTGTTATCTACGCCTTTTTCTTATGGTTTTTGCCAGTTCGTTTAGTTCATCTTCTGTGTAGTCCTTGGATTGGCCTTGGAAGTTGTTAAAGTTATTGGATGCACCTGGCTTGTAGGTTGCCTTTGGCTTCACGTCTTTTTCTTCTATGTCTGCACTTGTTTTTATACCCATCTTTCTCCACTTTGTTAGTATTGAGTTTACGTAGTTTATTGATGGTTTTTGAATGTTTGCTGTTCTTTTTATAGCCTGGTCTATTAGGTCTTCTTCGTAATTAAACTGGTCGTACCAGGAGTTTATAAGTTCTATTTCTGGTTCTGATACTGCCCTGTATTGGAGGCCAAGTTTTCTTAGGACCTGGTTTTTGCGGACGTATTTTTCGTCTGATTTTTTTATTTCTTCTTCTATTTCTTCTATGGTTGAAAGTCCCTTGTCGTACCAAGATACTACTACTGCTCTTACGTAGTTTACTGAAATTTTTTTCTTTTTTTCTGTGCAGTATTCAAAGGCCAGGCTTATCATGTCTGGTCCCATATTGTAGTTAGTGATCCAAGATAGGATCTCCATTTTTTCTGTTGGTGTTGTAGTCCTTCTCATATGGTAGTCAACTTCGTTAAACATAGATCTTATTTGGTCTGATTCCATTTGGGCCACTAGGTTGTCTGTTGGGCTTGGGTCTGGAATTCTTGCTTGAGGGCCCATATTTTCTATATAGTAGTTTCTCATTGATAGGAATTCTATGTCATAGGTCCCGTCTACTTTTATGTATTTTTTTATTAGGCCTTCTGCTTCCCAGTAGGTCCAAGCTGCTTCTACGTCTGCTAGGTGGAGGCCAAGGTTTGTGGCTAGGATTTCGTTTGTTAGTTCAAAGTCGCTTTGAGAGTCCTTGTGTTTAAAGGCATACAAATAAACCTTTACAAAGTCTCCGTCTGCTACTGGCATAAAGTCCTCTATAAAGATGTTTTCTATTTTTGTTGTTCCTAGGTCTATTTCTGTTTTTTCAGTTGTGAATTTCAAAGTTAAAATCCTCTTTTCTCAGTTCCATTTTGTAGACGTAGTTGTATAGGATCTTTCCCTTTTCTACAAAGGCGGCCTTGTGGTCTAGGTAGTCTTTGGATGATTTGTCTATACTAAAGTTTGGATAAGGTTCAATGTGTTCTGATACTTTTTTAAAGCCTATTTTTTCGTATACTTTTAGGGCCCTGTCGTTGTAGGCTGCTACTAGGAGTTTCATCTTTCTCATGCCCTTGTCATTGAAGTAGTAGTCTAAAAATTTTTTTAAAACTTTTGTACCAAAGCCCATGCCTACTAGACTTGGGTTTAGGACTAGGCCTAGGGTTGAGGACCTAGTTAGAAAGTTTATGTTTTTGTTGCCTAAAAATCCTATTACTTCTTCTGCATAGATTATTGCATAGTAGGAGTTAAATGGTGACAGGGTCTTTGCCATTAAAAAGTCCTTGCAATCTTCTTCTGTTCTAAAGTTAAAGTTGTAGTCTTGAAAAAGGGGAGACTTGTGCCTGCCCCAAGACCTCATTTTTAGGACGTGGTTTAGTTTTAGGGGTTCAAAGTATATATATTCTTCCCTTATCACTGGTCAGTTCCTCTAGCCATATTGACAAATTTTGTGTATTGGCCTAGGAAGGTTAGTTCTACTACTCCTGTTGGGCCGTTTCTGTGCTTTGCTATTATTACTTCTCCTATGTTTCTCTTTTCGGTTTCTGGATTGTAGTATTCGTCTCTGTATAAGAATAATACTACGTCTGCGTCTTGTTCAATGGCTCCAGATTCACGAAGGTCTGAAAGGATAGGTCTTTTGTCTTGTCTAACTTCTGTGGCCCTTGATAGTTGGGATAGGGCTATTACTGGAATATCTAGTTCTTTGGCTATGGCCTTTAGGTTTCTAGATATGGCTGAAATTTCTTGGGTCCTGTTTTCGTTTCTGCCTCCCATTTCCATTAGTTGGAGGTAGTCAATTACTATTAGGTCTAGACCTTCTTTGGCTTTTAGTTTTCTAGCCTTGGCCTTTAGTTCTAGGGGAGTAATTCCCGCTGTATCGTCTATAGATATGTTAAATTGTCTAAGGGCTGAAATTCCTTCTAAAAGTCTCGGCATTTCTTCTGATTCTAGTTTTCCCGAGATTATTTTTTGCAAATCAACGTGAGACATTGCCGACATCATTCTTTGGGCCAGTTGGTTTTGGCTCATTTCTAGAGAAAATACTGCAACCTTTTTTCCTGCTGCTGCTGCATTTAGGGCAAAGTTTACCATTAAGGCTGTCTTTCCCATTGATGGCCTAGCTGCAAGTAAAACTAAGTCTGACTTTTGAAAACCTGATAGTTTATTGTCTAGGTCTATAAATCCTGAGGTTACTCCTGTTAGGCTATCATCAGAGTCCATTCTCTTTTCTAAAATATCAAAGGTGTCTATTAATACTTCTTTTAATGGGTTTAGGCCCTTGGAGTGAAGGTCCTGGCTGATGTCAAAAATTCCTTTTTCTGCAAACTCTAAAACAGTGCCTACTTCTTCAGAGTCTTCGTAGGCATAGTCTAAGGTCCTTGCACTTGCTTCTATTAGCTGTCTAAGGATGGACTTGTCTTTTATTATTTGTAGGTAGTATTCAATGTTTAGGGTTGTTACTACTTGGTTTGATAGGTCTCCTAGGTAGGCTACTCCGCCAATTTCTTCAAGTTTTCCCATTTTTCTTAGCTCTTCCATGGTTGTAAGGAGATCTATTGGCGCTGATTTTGTAGACAGGCTGACCATGGCCCTAAAAATTTCTCCGTGGATTGGATTATAAAAGTCTTCTGCCCTAATTAGTTCTAAGGCTGTGTCTATTTGGTCTCCTGCTCTAAGTAAAATACCAAGAACATTTTGTTCTGCTTCATTTGAATATGGGGGAATTCTGCCTAGGGTTGTTTTTTCAGCCATTTTTTTACCTTTACTTTCTATAGATAGACATAGAGAATAGTACCTGCCTATTCTCTATGCTAATTTTCCTCTTTTTCGATTTTACTTTGTTTCTATATTGACCTTTAATGTTGCTAGAACTTCTGGATAAACTCTTACTGGAACTTCGTGTAGGCCAGCTGTTTTTATAGGTTCTTTTAGTTCGATTTTCTTTCTATCAATTGAAAGTTTTTCTTCTTTTAAAAGTTCCTTAGAAATTTCTGCATTTGTTATTGAACCGAAAAGTTTTCCAGTTTCTCCACCCTTTGCACTTAAATTTAAAGTGATGGATTCTAGTTTTTCTTTTAGTTCTTGGGCGCCTTCAAAGGCTATTCTTTCTTCTTCTTCAAGTTTTTTCTGTTCTTCCTTCCAGTTTTCTACATTTTCTGGAGTAGCTTCAATTGCTATATTTCTTGGTAGAAGGTAGTTTCTTGCGTAGCCGTCTTTGGCGTCTACCATTTCTCCTGCTTTTCCTAGGTTTTTATAGTCCTTCAGTAATATTATTTTCATCTTCTTTTTCCTCTCCTTTTAAATCTTCATAATATTCATCTATTGCTTTTACAAGCATGTCGTAGGCTTTTTCTAAACTTGTGTTCTTTAGCTGAGTTGCCGCCGATGTTAAATGGCCGCCTCCGCCTAATTTTTCTAAAATTAGTTGGACTGATATGTCACCTGATGACCTACCAGAAATGTGGACCATGTCATCTTTTAGTGTTAGAACAAAAGATGCGCTAATGCCTACTATATTAAGTAGGGAATCTGCTGCCTTGGCTGCTATTAAAATGTTTGAGTCAACATCTTCGTCTAGGGTAGCTATGGCAATTTCTTCCCTAATTATATCTGCGTCGTGGATAACTCTGGCCCTTAGCCTTACTGTATCCATATCTTCGTTAAAGAGTTTGTTTACCCTTGTTGGATCTGCTCCATGGCGGCGAAGTACTGATGCTGCCTCAAAGGTCCTAACTCCTGTTTGGAAGGTAAAGTTTTTAGTATCAACTACTATACCTGCCATCATCGCCTCTGCTTCAAACTGGCCGATTTCTAAATTCTTTTCCATATATTCTAGAGTTTCTGTAACTAGCTCTGCAGTTGATGAGGCATAGGGTTCAATATAGGATAAGACGTAGTTTTCTATGGCGTCGTTACCCTTTCTATGGTGGTCTATTATTACCACCTTGTCTATTATATCAAATAATCTTGGTTCTTCTGTGAGTAAATGTTTGTGGTTGTCTAAACATATTAGTAGAGAAGTTGTTTTATTGGCATTTTCTAGGGCTTCTTCTGACTTTATAACTTTTTCAAAAAGCTCTGGACTTTGTTTTTCTAGCTGGTCCATAATTATTTTTATAGATGGATTTACTTCGTTTAAGACGATATAGCCAGGTTTTCCTAGTCTAGTAACTGATCCTAGCATTCCAATAGCTGAGCCAATAGCGTCCATGTCGGCGTTTTTGTGGCCCATAATGTAGACGTCATTTGCTTCTTCAATTAGGTTCTTTAGTGAGTTTCCAATAACTCTGGCCCTAACTCTGTTTCTCTTTTCCTTGGCCTGGGTTTTTCCACCAAAGAACTCGTGGCCATCCTTAGTTATTAAAACAACTTGGTCTCCGCCACGGCCTAGGGCTAGGTCTACTGCAACCCTTGATTCTTCGTAGGATTCTGGAATAGACTCTAGGGCCTTGGAAATTCCAATTGACAGGGTAATTGTCGACTCGTTTTGGATGCCAATTTCTCTAACCTGGTCTAAAATCGAAAACTTGTCCCTGACCATTTTGTCTAAGGATACGTTGTTAAAGGCTACCAGGTACTTGTCATCATCGTATTTTCTAACAATACCGCCGTTTCCTGTAAAGTAGGCCATAATTATTTTTTCTATGTCTGCTGCAATTACTGACTTTATATAGCCTTTTTTCCCAAGGCCAATTTCGTCGTAGTTGTCAATATAAACATGGGCAAAGCCCACCCTGCTGTCCTTGTATTTTGTTCTAAGACTGTCAAATTCTGTGTTGTCTACAAAGTAAAATACGTAGAGGATGGTTCCATCTGATTTTTTTACCTTGTTTTTGTAGATGACATAGTTTTTTTCTTCTAATTTTATTTCACTTTGCTTGTCTTCCAAAACATCTTTGAAAGAAAATCCTTCAAGAGCCTGGTCAATTTCCATACCTACAACCTGTTGTTCACCTATTAGTTTTAAAAGGCTAGGATTGTACCAGTCAATGTTTCCATTTTCCTTTGTTAAAACCAGGGGAAAGGGCATATTAAAAATTGAGTCTTGGGCTGCTGAGTCTAAATTTTCGCAAAGCTTCATTATACTTTCGTTTTCTTTTGATTCTAGTTCTTCATAGCGGTAGACTATTTCAAAAACTATTAGGACTGCTAAAACCAGGCCTAAAATTCCCATAACGTCGTTTAAGACAAATAAGACTATTACCATTAGAACTAAGAATAAAATAGTTAACTTGTATTTGCTTAAGTGTTTTAATCTGTCCAAGTTACTTCCCTCCTACTATTTTTATTCTTCTAAATTGTACCAGGGTGTCAATAATTCCAACTAAGGCTACTACAATAGAAAGAGGCGCAACAAAAATTACCAAAACTGTAATTAAAATTCTAAAAAACCTAGGCATTTTAGTTTTTATAAGCAGGCTAGTAAGTAGGGCTAGACCGTCTACAAAAAACAAAAATCCAAAGACCACTAGGACATTAAAATAAATTGGCCTATAAAGGTCTGAACCAAGGTTCTTCATCATTAGCGGAATAAAAATTCCCACTCCAAAGGCGACAATTAAGGCCCTAGGCATTTGTAAATAGCCAAAGTATGGTGGTTGAGGAATTAAAATTCCCTTTAAAAGTAGCTTTCTTCCTACTGAATTATAATTTATATAGACTATAACTGCTAAGATTACTAAATATAAACTAGGCATAACCATAAGCATAATGTTGTAAGCTTCTTTTACATTTTTTTCTAGTTGTGAAAATTCTAAGGCAGTTAGCCCCTCTTTCATCATGTCAAGCTGGGCCTTCATTAGGCTGTCAATAGCAGCTGTAATGTCTATTGGATTAGCCCTTAAAAGCCCTAGCTGAAAGGCTGTCATTGAAAGAGCCAAAACTATTAAAACTGAAAGATATATAAAAACATAGGATTTTCTGTTTGTAATTCCATAGTGGAAGGTCAAAACCATTGGTGCAAAAATGAAAAATAAAGCCAGGCCAGACATTAGTGATGAAAACAAGGATAAAACTAAACTTGTCACAAACATTACTAGTAGAGATTCTCTAATGCCTAATCTAATAGAGCTTTCCATAAAAATTCCTGGATAAATAAACATTATAAGCACTGGACTAATGGTAAAACCTAAAAATCCAATTAATAAGCTTAGGAAAAGTAATTTTAAAAGTTCATTTACTTTTTCTTTGTTTTTTATTTCCAAAATATTTCCTCCATGATATTATATCTTACCATAAAACTATTTTATATTCATCACTTATATAAATATAAAAATGAACTTTAGTAGAGGCTTATAAAATTTTTTAAAAGCAAATAGCGTAGACTAAACTTATCAAAATTTATTAACTAACTTGTTTAGCTTTAAGGCTTTAGGGTAATATTAAGATGCGAGCAAAATCAGTAATTATTATTTTGGAGGTATATATATAATGAAAGAATTAAAACTTAGCAAAAAATTAGAAAAAGCACTTAATGAACAAATTACCCTAGAATTACAATCTGCTTATATCTATAACGGTATGAGACTATATTTTAAATCTCTAGGAATGCCAGGAGCAACTAACTGGATGACTTTCCAAACAAGAGAAGAAGAACACCATGCTGAAGACTTTATAGACTTTATTTTAGATATGGACGGCGATGTAGAACTTGGAGATCTAAAAAAAGTAACTACAAAATACGACAGCATCTTAGACGTATTTGAAAAGGGTCTTGCCCACGAAAAAGAAATTTCAGCTTCAATTCTAAGTATTTTAGATCTAGCAATTGAAGAAAAAAATTATGCAGCTGAAAACTTCTTAAGACACTATGTTGACGAACAAATCGAAGAAGAAGACCACTTTAGAGGATATGTTGACCTTGTTAAAATGGCTGGAGACAACGAAGCTGCTTTATTTAAGGTAGATTCTATTCTAGGTAAAAGAGACCACTAATTTATAAATTTAAGGGCGTCTACTTAGGCGTCCTTTTTTAATTGTTAGAAGGATTTTAAAATTAGACTTGCAAGTTTTCCATCCTTTCTATATTCTTATATAAGTAAAAAAATTTTTAGGAGCTGACTATGGAAGAAAAAGCCTATGAGCATTCTTTTTTTATAAATACATTTTTAAGACTGGGAAATAAGGTTAACGACCTTAGGATAATGGACCGAGCAGCAATTGTAACCTATTATATCTTACTATCCCTAGGTCCCTTTATAATGCTTTTGTTCTCACTTTTTACCTATCTACTAGCAGATAATGTAGATGTGATAATAGATTTTGCAAACAACTTTTATGAAGGAGCTGACCTAATAATCGACCCAATTCTTGCCTATCTATCAGACTCAAGGTCTACACTTTTTACAGTTATTGGTGTTTTTGCTGCACTTTTTTCATCATCAAAGGCAGCCAAACACACAATTAGAGCCTTAGAAGATATATTTTCAATTAAGAAAACCACTGGCATAAAGAGAATTGTTTCATCCTACGGCTATGCAATTTTATTTACCCTAGCCTTGGCCCTGGCTTTAATTACCTTTTTTGTATTTTTCGTCTCAGGTGACCCAATAGCAAATATTGTCTATTACTTTTTATCTTACGACCTAAATAGATTATTTTTGTGGAGATTTATGAAAAACTTCTTCCCAATAATATTTTTAGTAGTATTTGTAACTGCAATCTTTAAGGCCTTGTCAGAAATTGGCAACAAAGATGACGAAAGTAAAAAGATAAACTTCTTCGAAGCCCTATTAGGAGCAGGTTTTGTATCTCTAGGATGGATCCTAGGATCAATTGCCTTTAGCTTTTATATAAACAACTTCTCATCATCAAACGCAGTCTACGGCGCCCTAGGTTCAATAATGGTAATAATGCTTTGGTTTTATTTCCTAATCTTTATGCTCCTTTTAGGTGCAGCCCTAATAGTAGCCTACACAGAAGAGAAAAAACACAGCGGCAAACCAGAAATCGAAAAGAAATTCATAAAAAAAGAAAACTAGCTATTCATTTTTTTGATAGCTAGTTTTTTATTTTAAAAAATATTGTCTAAAAGACGCAAAAAATCTTATTTTGTATCAAAATAGTAACATTATTATTAACTTTTTTGATATAATATAGTCAAGTTATAAGTTTAGTTTTCTTTGAAAATAAACAAGTAATAAATTTTAGAGAAAAGAGGTTAAATATCGTGGTTAGAAAAAAATTGACAAAGCAGACAAAAGGCCTAGTATTTTTACTAATTTTAATGCTTTTAGTATTTACTAATGGTAAAAATGCTTTTGCTGCACCAACAACTGTTAATACATTTGCTGAGCTAAAAGAAGCAATAGCAGATCCAAGTGTAACAGAGATTATTGTTGGTGGTGATATCACTATAGACAAAACTTTACAAATATCAAGAGATATTAAAATTTCTGGTGGAACATTATCTGCTGGAGATTTAAAAATGGATTCTGCAATAGAATCGAATATGTTTTATGTTTTTGGTGAAAAAACATTAACTTTAGAAAATATTACTCTTGATGGAGCTAATAAGGCTAGAATTATTTTTGCAGATAAGGCAACTGTTAAGATGACAAATGTTACTGCAAAAAATGGTTCAACCCATAGTTTTGCTCAAACTGCAGGAAGCGATCAAAACTATTCAGGTGGGGCAATTCGTGCTATTAATGGAGCTGTCCTGAACATAAAAGACGGAAGCTTTGAAAATAACAACACTGGATCACCAACAGATAATTTAGCCACCGACCGATCAGCTGAAGGTGGAGCTATTAAAATAGAGGACTCTGAATTAATTATTGATGGCACAACTTTTAAAGACAATCACCTAGATGGAAAGGAAACAAGAGGCGGTCGTCAAGGTGGATCTATCGAAGCCACAAATACAAAAGCTACCATTAACAATGCGACCTTTAATATAGTTGGCCCCTTTAATACAGGCGGTGCAATTAAATTCGAAGATTGCGGCGAAGCAAGAGTTACAGGTTCAACATTTACAATTGCAGATGGTAAAGGTGAATTTGGTGTTGCAGGTGGTGCAATCACATCTGAAGGATCAAATCTAACAATTAATGATTCAAAATTTTTCGCAGGAAAAGGTACTCGTGTTCAGGAAGCTGGTGGACTTATCCAAGTCGTAGAAACAGGAAGTTTTAATCTAATAGATTCTACTCTTGAAGGAGCTGGTGCTTCTTGGAACGCTGGCAAATATACTGCAAATACAGGTGGAGCTATATCTTTTTATGATGATTGCGAAATGACAGCAAATATCACAGGTACAACTATTAAAAACGTTATGGCCGATGGTACTGGAGCAGGTATTGCTTTATCAAAAGGCAATGGCCATTCATCAAGCGTAAATCTAACTTTAAAAAATACAACTATTGAAAACGCAGCTGCATATACTTGGCAAGGCAATTCTTATGGCGGCTGTATGTATATAGGAGAAGGTAACACCGTTAAAATTGAAGGAGGCAAAATTTCTGGTCAAACTACTTCAAACGTTGCAGCTGGTATTTACAATATGGGCGACCTAGAAATTACAGGCGGAGCTCAAATAACTGGCAACACTGCCTACCAAATGGTTGGTGGTATTTATCACGGTGGAAGTAGATTAAAAATTGATGAAGCCACAATTTCTGGCAATCAAAAAGGTGATAATTCTACTGGACACAATCACTATATAGAAGGCAAAGAAAAAAGTGGTATCAATATATATGCTGATAAAGACGTTATCATAACTCCAAGAGCTACATTTGATGATAATGATGTCAGAGTTTTTGATAGACAATCAAGCATATTATTGACAGGGGCTTTAACAAATAAGATAAATGTTTCAATAAGTGAAGAAAAAAAGACAACAGATTCAACAAATGCAAATATTAAAGTTTTTGAAGAAGATCAACATAGAAAAGTTGGATATGTAGTTGCAAATGGCACAGATGGATATACTCCGACATATTTAGACGCACAAAAACTTCATTACGACTCTAACGATACTAGTCAAGCAATAGCAGCAGCGGATAAGCACGATGGAATTGGTGAATGGGACTTTGTATTAAATCCAAAGACTAAACAAGTTGTTCTTGGTCAAAGGGTAAAGCTAACCTTAGATGCAAATGGAGCGTCTAATACTCCTGCTGAATTTAAAAATGTTAGTCCAGACCGAGATGATGTGAATGGTATATTAACTAAGTTACCATCTACTGATATAAAAGAAGATATTTATGACATCTATGAACCAGGACCAAAATTAGCTATCTTGGATCCAATACCAGTTAGAAAAGGTTATGCTTTTACAGGTTGGTATAAAGAATCGAGTGTAAGTGATAACGCACCTGATAAAGGTAAAGATGGTAAAACACTTGTTGAAGAGCTTGACTTGGTAAAGGGATTCCCTACAATGAGTACATTATCCTTCCGTTCTAACTCTAATTTTGAAGAAACTAATGAAACTGACATCACTACAATAATTAATCCGCCTGAATATAAACTTTATGCTGGCTGGGAAAAAGTTATTTTGGTTGAAAAAGTTTGGGATGATGAATACAATAAGTATGGCAACCGTCCAGAAAGTGTTAAAGTTGAGCTACTTTCAAGAGGTAGATCTGTAGCAGACCCAATAGAACTCACTGCTGAAAATGACTGGAAGGGCGAATTTAAAAATATTAGGCCATCGAAGTTTGAATATACAGTAAAAGAAAATCCAAAAAAATCACCTGGCTATGAAGAGGGAGTTGTAAGTGGGAATTATAAAGATGGATTTAAAATTACAAATAAAACTGAGTTTATTGATATAGAAGGAAGCAAAACTTGGGACCACACAGGAAATAGTGGAACAATACCTACTGAAGTAACAGTAAATTTATATGAAAATGGAAATGCTACTGGTAAATCTCAAACAGGCGCTTCATGGAAATTTGAAAAACTTCCAAAATATAAAAATAAACAAGAAGTAAATTACACCTTAAAAGAAAATCCAGTAGAAAATTACACTTCAGCTAAGGGTAAAGGCGAATATGACTTTAAAAACACTTATACAGATAAGTATAAAGTAACTTATGAGTTTGTAAGCGGAACAGAAGATAAAACTTTACCGAAAGAAGTAACAAATTTAGTTCCAGCTGAAGAAAAAGATAAGAAAAATGGCACAAAAGTAACACCATCTACAAGCTCATTTGCAGATGTTACAACAGAAGATGGCACATGGAAATTTAATGGTTGGGAACCAACAGAACAAATAATAAATGGTGCCGATGTAAAATTTGTTGGTACTTGGACTTTTAAAGAAAAGAAATCAGACTTCACAATTACAAAAACTGTTGACAAAACAACTTATGAAAAAGCTGGCGAAGTTTTAACTTATACAGTTACTGTTAAGAATACTGGAGAAAAAGATTTAACAGGATTAATTATTTCAGATGATAAAACTACATTTGAAAATCCTACTTTTAATTTAACTTTAAAAGAAAAAACAAAAACTTTCACCTACAAGTACACTGTTACTGAAGCTGATGTTAAAGCAAAGAAAGTTACAAACACAGCAAGTGTTAAACTTGAAGAAGATGGAGAGCCTAAAGAAGCTTCAACAACTAGCACTCTAATTGAAAAGAATTCTGACTTTACTGTTACAAAAACTGTTGACAAAGCAACTTACGAAAAATCTGGCGAAGAATTAACTTACACTGTTACAGTAAAAAATACTGGCGAAAAGAAGTTAACTGGATTAAAAATTACAGACAATTTAGTAACATTAACTGAAGATGCTTTTGATTTAGATGTAAATGCAAAAAAAACTTTTAACTATAAGTACACTGTTACTGAAAATGATATTAAAGCAAAATCAATTTTAAATGTTGCTACAGTAAAGGACGTAGTTAATAATAAAGAAGTAAGTGCAAAGGCAACTAGTAAGCTAAGAGAATCTCAACCTGAACCACAGCCTCCTATTACTCCAGAATATCCTGACTACAGTCCTCTACTTCCATTTATCTTTGGTTCTGGAGATTCTTATACTCCTAGCGAAAAGATAATTTTAAACAAGGACGATCACAAGGCTTATATGTTTGGTTATCCTGATTGGACTTTCCGTCCTAATAATAATATGACTAGGGCTGAGGTTACTACAATGTTTGCTAGACTTTTAAAGAACTACCCTTCTACAGATCGTAAGTACAATCTACCTTATGGAGATGTTTTTGAAAGTGACTGGTACTATCCTGCTGTTGGTTTTATGACAGAAAACGGCATAATCAAAGGCTACGAAGATGGAACATTTAGGCCAAACTCTCCTATAACAAGGGCAGAGTTTGCTACTATTGCTTCTAAGTTTGAAGAACTAGTTGGCATTGAAGACAGAAGTTTCGATGACGTTCCTTTAGATCACTGGGCCTTAGTCTATATTAATTCAGCCTATGCAAGAGGATGGGTTAAGGGCTATGAAGACGGCAGCTTTAGACCTGATAGAAATATTACTAGGGCTGAAGTTGTTACTGTCACTAACAAGATGCTAAACAGATATGCTGATGAAGACTTTGTTATAACTCATAAGTATGAGCTAATAGATTTTAAAGACTTAGACCAAAGTCACTGGGCTTATTTCAATATTATGGAAGCAACCCACGGCCACGACTATACAAGAAAATCTAACAAGATAGACGAGTTATGGCACAGACTAAACGGCGAAGCTTTTATATTCCCAGAGTTAAGTTATGAAGATAGATAATATTTAAGGAGAAAATCATGAAGAGAAAAATATGTCTCTTACTGGCAGTAATTATGCTCTTAGGAGTCATGCCAGTAAATGTATTTGCACAAGAACCAGAACCAAATGTTACCCTTGTTGGTCAGTGGATAAATGATTCTTCAAAAAAAGAAGATACCCCAAAACACTATGAACTTACAGATAAGATAGGATATCCTTTGTATAACAGCGGTTTGTTAAGAGGATTAGCAAAACAATTTTTGGGCTGGTCAGATAAGGCACTTGTTGCCAATGGAGTTTTAGCAGAAGGTGCAAAATTATTTTCACCAGAAGATACAATTGCAGATGTTTTTGGAAGCTCTATACCAAAATATGCTAAAATTTATGCAGTTTATTATGAAATAAATAAGCCTTATGGTGATCCTTTTCCACAAGATCCACTTTCACAACTAGCTTTAGGTGCAATTTTAGAAAATTTAAAAGAAAGAATTAATAGTAATACAGTTCTGATTAACAATAGTGTAAAACCTGAAAACATCTTAAAAGATACTAAAAATAATAAGGTAGATGACGCTAAAGATGAATTAAAAATTATTGATGATTACAAAAAAACTGATGATGACAAAACTATAAATGAAGTTGTTTTATCATCTGAATTTGAAATGGACTGGGTTGTTGCAATGCTTGCTTATAGAAATATAGCTGGAAGCAATGCAATTAGACCAATTTTAAGTTATGATTATCAAGAAAGATATGAGCAAAATAACTTTCCAACTGACGAAGGAAAAGATGCTGAATACACTTATGTTGACTTAAACATGGACTTTGGAGAAGATGAAGGGCTTGTAGTTCCTGATCAATTATTTTTAGAGTTCAAGAGCTACTCATGGAGACCACTTTATGCCTTTGGTATCAAAGATGATGGCTCAAAAGATGTTTTAAATAATCTAGACGATTATAAAACTTTAGTAAGTAACAGTGATCCTATAACGAAATTCAGTGTTAATACTAAGTATAAATCTGCAGATGGTGAAGATAAAAATTATAGAAAGATTACTGTTAGAGTTGTATTAAGACAATGGAATCCAAATGATAAGGATACAAATCGTGGTTTTACAGGAGAAAGAATTCCAGAATTTTCTATTCCAAAGGGACCTGAAGGAACTGTAGCAAGTGAAATTTTATCAAATATGACTTTAAGAGTTTTAGGTTCTGCTGATGGTATTGAAAATAAAAATATTGTAAGAATAACAGATGCAAAAGCTAAAGCACTTGCAGACGGAGACGCTAAAGAAAGTATAGAAATAAAAGGCTCTATACAAGGACATGTATTTGCATCAGCTGGAACAGTAAATTGGGGAAAATTATCAGTTCCATTAAGTAGTGATTTAGCAATTAAAGAAAGTGAAGCTGAAAAAGTGCTTAAACTATCCTACGTTCACAAAAAACCAGATCCAAAACCAGATCCAAAACCACAACCAGAAGAAGCAAAAGAAAACTATGTTCCATATTTTCTAATTTTTGGAAATAATGAAGAGCCTAAGACTGAAGATCACATTGCCTACATTTATGGCTATGAGGACCAAACTGTTAGAGCAGAAAGCAACCTTACTCGTGCTGAGGCTGCTGCTATGGTTACTAGACTGGCTAAGTTAGATGTGTCTAACAAGACTATGCCAGCTTACAAGGACCTAGAAGAAAATGCCTGGTATTTAGGAAATATTAATGCTGCTTTAAAGGCTGGCATGATTGATGATATTGACGGCTACCTAAGACCTAACGAAAAGATTACTAGGGCTGAGTTTGCTAAGATGATTGCTGCTATTGATAAGGACAACGACCATGTTTCTAACTTCCCTGACATTAAGGGCCACAAGTACGAAAGAGAAATTAACAAGATCGATGGCAACAAGAGAATTCAAGGTTTTGAAGATGGTACTTTTAGACCGGATGACTTTTTAACTAGGGCTGAAGCTGCTACTTTCTTAAATAGAATTTTCAATAGACTTGCTGATGAAATTTCTATTGAAAACTTTAGGTATTCTATTATCGACTTTAAGGACCTAAGCCAGTCTGACTGGTTCTACTATGAAATTGTCGAAGCTTCTAATTCTCATGAATTTATTAGAAGAAACAAGACTGACAAGTACGACAGAGTTTATGAAAACTGGACTAAGCTTTTAAACTTTTAGCTTTTAGTCTTTAGTGAAATATTTTAAAAAAAGAAAACTAGCTATTGAAATTTGATAGCTAGTTTTTTTCTACATATTTTTATTTTAAGATATTTTTGGGGCTATGAAATAAAATCTTGAGCCTTTGCCTTCTTCTGATTCTACTCCGTATTCGAAGCCGTGTTTTTTTAGGATTACTCTTACTATGTGAAGGCCTAGGCCTGTTCCCACTACGTTTCTTATGTGGTTGTGGTGGTCGGTGTAGTATCTTTCCCAGATTTTTTCTTGGTCTTTTTTTGATATTCCTCTACCGTGGTCTATGACTGAGTAGGTGATTTTTTCTTCGTCTTCTTCGATTTTAAAGATGATCTTCTTATCTGGGCCTACAAAGCTTACTGCGTTTGAGGCAAAGTTGTAGAGGACTTGGTAGATCATTTGTCTGTCTGCTTCTATCCAGCCTTCTGAGTTTCCGTCTATTATAAATTCGTAGGCTTGTTTTTGGCTTAGGACGTCTAGTCTTGAGATTATGTCTTCTGTCATTTCTTTTAGGGAAACTTCTTCTAGGTTTAGTTCGTCCATTTGCATTTCTAGTTTTGAGACGTTTAGGATTGAGTTTACCATTTCTGTTAGCCTGTCTGTTTCTGAGATTATTGTGTCTAGGTTTTGGTTTCTAAGTTCTTCGTCCTCTCCTGTTATGTCCTTGATCATTTCTGAGTAGGATTTTATTACTGTTAGGGGAGTTTTTAGGTCGTGGGAGACGTTGGCTACTATTGATACTCTCATTTCTTCCATTTTCGATAGTTCTTCTGTTACGAAGTTTAATGTATCTGCCAGCTGGTCTGTTTCAAATACTCCTGATTTTTTAAAGTCTATGTCGTATTTGCCTAGGGCCAGTTCTTTGGCTGTCTTGTTTAGGGCAAGGACTGGGGCCGACAGTTTTTTTGATATAAAGTATGACACTATCATACCTATTAGTAGGACTATTCCTATTATATATGGAAACTGCCTTCTCATTATTTGGACTGTAGAGTCTATTGGCTCTACTAATGAAACTATCATTAGATAAAGGTCTGTGCCTCCACTTTCTGTGCCTAAATAAGATGCGTAGATAAAGGTTTGGTATCTTTCGTCTAGGATTTTTAGGGGGAATAGTTTGTGGGATCCTTCGATTTTTGGAACTTCTGCAAGGATTGCACTTATTAACTCCTTGTTGTAGGAGGTTGAATAAAATATTCCCATCCAGGCGTTTGGAAAAATTACGTTGCCTTTGCCGTCTACTATTTGGATCCTGTTTGTGGAGTCGCTTGATAGTTTTCTAAGGGATTCTTCTATGGATTTTCCTTCTATATAGTCGTTGGTTATCTGCCTGCCTTTTTCTTCTAGGTCGGCGATTTTCATATTTTTGTAAAAGGCTGTTAGAAATACGTTTTGAAAAAGCCAGATTATAAGTAATATGATGACAATATAAAAGGCGAAGTATTTCCAAATACGATTTAGAATACTTCCCTTTACCATTTCTGATTTAATTTTTTTATCTTTCTTCTGGATTTTCGGAATCAAATTTATAGCCAACTCCTCTTACTGTGATTATAAATTTTCTATATTGGCCAATTGTGTTTCTCAGCATTTTTATGTGGGTGTCTACTGTTCTGTCGTCGCCGAAAAAGTCGTAGCCCCAAACTGAGCTTAGAAGCTGGTCTCTTGATAGGGCCTTGCCTTCGTTTTGGATAAAGTAGGTTAGAAGCTCAAATTCTTTTGGTGTTGCTGAAACTTGTTTGCCATCTACGTAGATTACATGGCCTTCTAGGTCTATTTCTAGGCCTTCTTTTTTCCAGCTCTTGTTTGGTTTTCTTTCGTTTGAGTTTCTCTTTATGGCTACTTTTACTCTGGCCATTAGTTCTTTTGGAGAAAATGGCTTTACTACATAGTCGTCTATGCCAATTTCAAAACCAAATAACTTGTCGTATTCTTCTCCTCTAGAAGATAGCATTATTACTGGTATGTCTTTTATTTTAGCTATTTCTTGGTGAGCTGAGTATCCGTCTAAGTTAGGCATCATTATGTCCATGATTATACAGTCATAGTCGTTTTCTTTTGCTAGTTCTATTGCTTTTAGGCCGTCTTCTGCTGTATCAACTTCATAGCCTTCGTATTTTGCATATGTTTTTATGACGTCTCTTATTCTCTCTTCGTCGTCTACTACTAAAATTTTACTCATTTTTTTCACCTCTTATTTTGATTCTATTATTCTTTTGTGAAATTCAAATGTTTAATCAATGAATAAATATAAAGACCAAAATACCTACTATAATCCTGTATATTCCAAAGGCTACAAAGTCATGGGACTTAATAAAGTTCATAAAGGTTTTTATAACAAATTCTGCTACTAAATAGGATAAAATTGATCCTAGAAGAATTAATAGCCACTGACTATTAGTAAAAGAAGTCCCAAGCTTAAATATTTTTAAAACTGTTGCTCCTAGCATAGTAGGAATGGCTAGGAAGAAAGAGAATTCTGCTGCAACTGTCCTTGAGGCTCCTGTCATTAAACCTCCAATTATTGTCGCTGCTGAACGAGATGTTCCTGGAATCATAGCCAGACATTGGAAAAATCCAATTTTTATTGCCTGGGCTGGAGTCAAGTCTCCTAGTTTTTCTGCAGTAATATTTTTGTCTTTTCTCTTTTCAATTAAAATTATTACTATCCCCCAAAAGATTAGGGCAGTTGCTACAACTTTTGGGCTAAATAGATACTTATCTATAATATCGTCAAAAAGTAAACCTAAAACCATGGCTGGCAAAAATCCTAGGACTACCTTGATCCAAAGTCTCATTGTTGGTTTGTGGTAGTTTTTAAATCTAAATTTTGCCTTGTTGGAAAATGTTAGGTGTTCATAATCTTTCATATCTGTATTAAAAGAAATTTTTCCAAGGTCCCAAGGGTTTAGTTTGTAAAAATATTGGCGGATTACTGCACAAATTGCCCCTAGTTGGATTATTACATTAAAGGCGTTGGAAAAGGCCTCTGGTTCTAATTTTACAAATTCATTTACTAAAATTAAGTGTCCTGTTGAGGATACTGGTAAAAATTCAGTTATCCCTTCTACAAAGGACAATATTATTACTTTTATTATTTCGCTCATTATCCTAAATCCCTAAAGCCGTTTCCTTTAACTTCACTTGAATCAGTTATTGTTAGGAAGGCTTCTTCATCTATTTCTGCCATTATCTCTCTAATTCTTGCTATTTGTCTAGAAGAAACTACTGTAAAGACCATTTTTATTGGTTCTTTAGAAAAGGCTCCTTCTGCATGAATAAGGGTTACGCCCCTGTTTAGTCTTTGATAAATGGCCTCTGTTATTTCTGCATGCTTTCTTGTTACTATCATTACATTTTTTCTTTCGCCAATTCCTAGCATTATTTTATCTGCTATTGTAAATAAAATGTATTGGGAAACTATTGTGTAAAGGGAAATTTCTACTCCATAAATAAAGGCAGATGAAATTAATATAACTCCATCTATTAATTTATTTAGGCTAGTAACTGAAATGTTAAAGGCCTTTCTAGTTATAGCGCCAATAACGTCAAAGCCAAGAGTTGATGATCCTACCCTATAGACCATACCTGCTCCTATACCACGAACAACTCCTGAAAATATTGAATTTAACATTAAATCGTTAATTTGAAGAATGTGAATATAGGGAGCTGTTAGGGTTTGAACAATTGTAAATACTATTACTGATAAAAATGAATACAGGGTAAATCTTAAATTAAATTTCTTTAAGGCTAGAAGTACCATTGGTATGTTCATTATAAAATATGCTATCCCTGATTTTATGCCTAGCGAATATTCTGCCATTAAGGCAAGGCCACTAACCCCTCCAGATATTAGGCCTGAAGGCATCGAGAAAAAGTTTTGGCCTAAGGCCAGTAGGGCTGAGCCAATTGTAACTGGAAGAATAAGATTTTTCACATCTTCACTTTTAAATAGTTCACTGCTTTTCATTTTCCACTCCTAATCTAAAATACTAATAAAGCCCTCAACAAAGACTTGGGGATATGAAAAAAGTTTTTCCTCTCCATTAAAGTCTATATAGATAAGGTCATTTTCAATTTTTATCATTTTGCCATGACCAAATTTTTTGTGGTAAAGCTTTGATTCTTTTGAAAGATTTGCTAGTAGTTTTTCTCTCTGGTCTTTAGAAAAAACTAGTCTTTCATTTGTTTTTCTTTTACTTAAGTCTTTGAAAATTAAAATAGAGTTTTCCAATATTTGATCTTTAAGCTCCTTTATTCTAACATAAAACAAATAATAAATAACTTGTATTGGACTTTTTTTACGAAAATTTTATTTATTAGCTTTTTTAACAATTATCCACAGTTATCAACAGTTTTCCCCAGATTTTCAGGCTCCAAATTTTTAAGCTTTTTATATCTTTCTTTTTTACTTTTCTTTTTCTTGAATAAATTTATTTATTCTTAGAAGTTCTTTGAGCTTAAAACTAGTAATATTCTCGCTTACACGCTTTTTTGCAAAGAACTTTTCATAATTTAAAATTTTCCATTTTTTTAAGAATTTCTTTAAGGCTTGGTCTTTCAAGGTTTTGGGGATAAAGTAAGAAGCCTGTGGATAAGTCAGAGCTTTTGGGGATAAGTGTTTTTGTCCCTAATTTTACACAGTTTTAGCAAATAATACTGTTGAAAAGTCTTAGGCTTTTCTTTCATAAAATTTTTAGCTGTCTTCTTCTTTTTTATCTGTTGGAGGATAAAGTTTGTCCTTATAGTATTTGTCTGCTTGGTAAAGGGCTGCTACTGGATTGTGACAAAGGACTCTGTCTTTGACTCCTATTACTGTTACTAGGGCTTTTGAGTGTTTTAAAAATAGAGAGTCGTGGCCAACACAAAGGCCTAAAAGTAAGTTGTAGTCTGTTTCTTGGGAATTTAAAAATTCTGCCTGACCAATTGGGTTACACATTACTTCTCTAGTGTCTGGCTTTAGGTAGTCAGATTTTTCTAGGCCCATAAAAGATTTTTCTATTGAGCCGTTTTTACACATTACTGAACTTACTGTAAAGCCGTTTTTTGTTAAAATGTCTGCAAGGATTTTTCCCTCTTCCATTAGGCCGCCACAAAAGGCCAGGCCAACTTTTTTAACTTCCATTTTTTTAAAAAACATAATTGTTTCTTCTACTCTAGTTAGCCTGCCGTAGCCTTCTTTTTCTGTCTTTGCTGCATGGTAGGCGACTTTTCCATCAAGAGGATCCTTGTACATTTTCTTTATTTCTTCGAGCTTTTCTCCTTCTAGGGTTGGGCAAGTCTTTGGGTAGTCTTCTCCGTCTGTTCTACATGTAGTTTTTTTACATTGGGCACAGTAGTACATTTTTCCCTCCTAAAGTCTTTCTACTAGGTTTAAAACTATTTTTGCTGAGTGGTCTGAGGCTGCTACTTTAAATTCGTCGTAGGTCATTGAGCCACCGTCATCTGCTAGGTCTGAAATTGTCCTAACTACAATAAATGGCAGGTCATTAATAAAGGCAGTATTTGCTATTGCTGCTCCTTCCATTTCTACACAAAGGGCTGAGTAGTCGTTGAGAAGTTGGTCTTTTTTCTTTGAGTCTTCGACAAAAAGGTCTCCTGTTACTATTGTCCCTGTTATTTGGTGGATGTTTTCATCTCTGGCAATTTCTTCAGCAATTTTTACTGCTCTCTCGTCTGCATAAAAGTATTCTTGGTAGGGAAAATAGTTTTTTAATATATTGTGGTCAAAGTCGTGGAAGGTAAGTTTGTCTCCTATTACTAGAGATAAAACTTGTAAACGACTGTCTAGACCACCTGCTATTCCTGTATTTATAATAAAGTCAGGCTTAAAGTTGTCTATCATAATTTGACTTGATAGGGCTGAGTTCACCTTGCCTATTGAACATTCTGTTACAACTAGGTTTTTATTTTTATAGGTCCCTTGATAATAAGTAAAACCTGAAATTTTTTCTTCTTTTACATTTTCCATATGGGCTAAAATCATCTTTACTTCTGATTCCATGGCCCCTAAAATTCCATATTTCATCTTAATCTCCTCGTCTAATTTTTAAAATATATCTTTAACAATATCTTATATCAAAGATGGCCACTTATCAATAAAATAACTGGCTTAAAAAAGAAAAAAGCAAGAAATTTAATCTTTCCTGCTTTCTTAGTTTTTACTTGCACTTATTTATAAAATAAGAAAAAAGTTTTTCTTGGTCCTCATCTTTTATTCCCAGCATTTCTGGATGCCACTGAGTTGCTATAATAAATCTTTCGTTTAAGTCTTCGTATTCCATAGCTTCGATTATGCCATCATCTGCCTGGCCACTTAGGATAAAGCCTGAAGGAAGATCAGCTGCTGCTTGGTGGTGGAAGGAGTTTACAAAAATTCTCTTTTTTCCTAAGATTTCATAAAAAATTGAATCTTCTTTTAGGCTAACTTCATGGCTATAGGCCCAGCTGTAATTGCTATTTAAACTGTGGTCATCATAGCCTTCACCTGCTGATGGAATATCTAAAATTAATTTCCCAGCAAAGTAAACTGTTAAAAGTTGCATGCCCCTACATATTCCAAATATTGGCTTATTAGTCTCCTTGTAGAAATAATCTAAAAGGTCCATTTCATACTGGTCTCTTTCTGGAGAAATCTTTCCAAGGTTTTTTATTGGTCTTTGGCCTGCTAAAAGTGGGTCTAAGTCTGCTCCTCCTGTTAGAACAAGGCCGTCAATTAAATCAGCTACATCTTTTAAATATTCTTTGTCTGCATTTATTGGAATAATTAGTGGGATGCCGCCTGCCTTAATAATTACTTGGGCAAAGTCATTGGCTACAGCTGTCCAAGCCTGGCCCCTAGCTCCAACTCCTTGGTCAGAGAAAAATTTATCGTCTTTTAAAAAGTTTCCTGTTAGTCCTATTAGTGGTTTTTTCATAAGCCCTCCTTAAAGTTTCTAAATTAATTTTAAAGTAATCTTTCTTAAAAAACAAGAAAAAAGCCATGTTAGTTCCCAGCTTCTAAAATTTGTATTTTTATCTTTAAGAAAATTTTATTTGAAAGCCATTTTCATTGTAGGAGACTTGCCAGTTGTGGATTTGGCAAATTCTCTTTACGTTGGCTAAGCCTAGGCCTCTGTTTGTTTCTCCTGTCCTAGAGTCTTCTCCTGTTACCATAGGTTCAAAGATGGTCTCCCACATGTCTTTGGGAATTTCCTTGCCTGTGTCTTTAATAAATAGGGTCTTGTCCTTAAAGGATATGTTTATTTGTACTGGTTTTTCTTGGTGGTCTATGGTGTTTTGGAGAATATTTTGCAAAAGTCTGTCTACTAGGTCTGGATCAAAGTCCTGGTAAAAACTTTCTTGGTCGTCAAAGTCTATATTTATCAAAACTCCTGCATCTGAAAAGTAGGCATAGGTATCTCCTATATACCTTCTTATGGTCTCGAGGATGTCTCCCCTTCTTAACTCATAAGATTTTTTACTTCCTAGGGAGGCAAAGTTCATAAGCCCGTCTAGTCTCGATTTTAATGTATAGGCCGACTTTTGAATTTTTTCATAATAGGCTCGTTCTTGGTCCTTTGGAATAAGGCCATCTTCTAGGGCTTGGTTGTAGCCAATAATTGCAGTTAGTGGAGTCTTCATATCGTGGGCCAGGCCCCTAAAAAGCCTGTCTTTTTCTTCTAGCTCTTCCATATAGGCTCTTTTTTGTTCTGCTTGAAAAAACCTGCCTAGTTTTTTTATTAATAGGTAGGTTCCTAAAATATAAATTCCTAAAAAAGTTAGGGCTAACAAAGCTACAGTTAGGTTGCCACCTGGAATGACGGAATTTATATTTATTGTTGGATTTAAGGATACATTGGTCTTAGGAAAAAATAATAGAAGCTTGTTCCCTGTACTTGTATCGTAGGAAAATAGGCTTGTGTCAGTGTTTTCGTAATTACTGTAGCCGAGGATTTGAAAAAGGTCTATTCTTCCACTAAGATCCTTGTTAAAGGACTTTAAAATATTGCCATCCGAGTCAACTAATAGTCCGTAGCCCTGTATTTTATTTAAGCCTTCCCAGTCTATTTCTTGGTAGTCTAGGTTTTTGGATTTTGGAAGAGTCTCTGCAATTTTTGTCCCCTTGCCTAGATAAAAATTTAGGGCAAAAAATCCAATAAAGATGGTCAGAGAAAAAATCATATAAACTAGTATAAAACTCAGGGTCTTTTTAAAGGTCTTGGAATTTGTCATAGTCTAGTACCTTTCCATAGTATAGCCAATGCCTCTTATGGTCTTTATTATTTTTGGGTTTTTAGGGTCTACTTCAATTTTTTCCCTAAGCTTGGATATGTGGACCATAATTGTGTTGTCGGCGTAAATATAAGGCTCTTCCCAAATATCTTCATAGATTTCCTGCTTGGTAAAGACCTTGCCTGGTTTTTCTATAAATTTCTTTAAAAGCAGGTACTCCTTAACTGTCAAGTCTAGTCTCTCCCCGTCCTTGTAGATATACCTATTTTCCCTGTCTAAGGTTAAATTGCCATTTTTAATTTGGCAGTTTTCAGTTTGACCTTGAGGCCAGCGTCTAAGAACGGCCATAACTCTAGCAACTAGCTCACTTGGATCAAAGGGCTTTTCCATATAGTCATCTCCGCCAAGATTTAGGCCTAGGATTTTATCTTCTACCTTTGTTCTAGCTGATAGAAAGATTATAGGAAAGGACCTATCTTTCCCTAACTTTCTAATAAGCTGGAAGCCGTCAACCCTAGGCATCATAATGTCTAGGACCATAAGTGAAATTTGCTCCTGGTCTAAAATGTCTAAGGCCTCTTGGCCATCTGCAGCCTCTAGAACTTCAAAGCCTGAATTATTTAAGTAAAGTTTCATTATGTCCCTAATGTCTGCTTGATCGTCAACTAGTAAAATTTTTTTCTCCATAAGTCTACTCCATAAAATCATCTAAGCTTTTGCTTAGGTCAAAGGTCAGGTCTTTTAGCCTGCCTTGGTTTTCTAAAATTTCTACTTTTAAGGCACCTGCCATATAGAACTTGCTTGTGTTCTTGGGAAAAATTCTAGAAAATTCACCATTTCTCTTTTCTTCCTTAAGGTCTAGGACCTTATTTTCTACAAATCTGGCAGAGCCTTCAACTACTTCCATTATAGCAGAGTTTTTCCTGTAGATAGTATATTTATCCTGGTCTAAGATAGATTTTACATAGGCATCTAGGTCTTTTTTTGCTGACAGGTAAAGGTCTTTGTTTCCTCTGTCTCTATATTTTACTAGGCCTTCTAGGTAATTTAGGTAAAAGTCTTGGTAGGCCTGGTCATCGTCTAATCTATTTAAGATTTCCATAAATTCTGCCTGGTTCTTTTCTTCTTGACCTTCTTGAAAATCGTCGTCTTCTAGACCATGGTCCATTTGATAGCAGTGAAAGGCCTCGTGGGCCAGCATGGCTATATAGGAGTTTTCCAAGGACTCTTTGGACTTGCTTTCCAGGCCTAGAAGATTTCTAAAGTCCTTTATTGGCAAAACTTTTATATGAGGCCCATCGTCTGTATTTATAGCTGAAAGTGCCAAGGGATAAAGGGGATCTTGGCTAGTGATTTCTCCTTTATTAAAGCTATATTCAACACTTCCATAGTTGACGTCAACTGGGTAGCTGGCAGGCTCAAAACCCACATAAAGGCTATCCCCATCTAAGGATCTGACCTTTTCAATTGCTGCCAGGTTCTCAGGGTCTATGGTCTTAGGCCTAGTCATATAAAGTCCACTAATAAGCAAAATCCCCGCTAGAATATAGATAATTTTAGTCTTCATTTTTTGTCACCCCATAAATTATTAACCCAAGGATACCTACAAGAGTCCAAATATAAAAGACAGAAGAAAAAAGTAAGTTCCAAGAGGAAAATTCTCCGAAAAACAAGTCTCTAGCTAGGGTCCCAAAGGTTGAAATCGGTGGCAGGGCCTTGAGCAAAGTTCTTAGAGTATTAGGAAAAATTCCTCCTAAGTTGCCTAAAACTATGTTTAAGACTCCTTGAAGAGCCCCTAGAAAAACTAAAAGGACTCCAAGAAGATTTAAGGCCAAGGGACTTATAAAAAAGCTTAGAATTGTAGTGAAGATGGCTACAGACCCTACAGCCAAAAGATAAACTCCTATGGCGAGAATAAAGTTTATTAGACTAGTTTGAGGTTTTTTTATAAATAGAGAAAGAGCCAATGCCAAAATTAAAACCCCTGCCATTTGAAAGGAAGTCAGTATATTAGCTAGGCTTAATCCCAGGTATTGGTCCTTTTTCTTTAGGCCATGGAGGCTTAGAAGGTTTGAAAAATATCCAGCCTTGTGATTTTTTACACTTGGGGCACAAAGGCTAACAGTTCCTATAGCTGCTAGGGTGCTAAGGACCTTCCATTGAAAGCCGTACTGGGCATAGTCAGAGCTTATATCAAAGTTTTGGTTGGTGGAAAAGGTCATAAAGGAAACAATAATCGTCACAAGAAAGCCTAAAATTCCAAATACTAGGAAATTAGACTTTTGTCTGCCTTCTCTCAATTTAAGTCTTAGAAAATTATTCATGGTCTTGGTCCTTTCTATTTTTTTCTACTGCTAGGTCCATAAACATTTGTCCTAGAGATTTTTCTTTAAAATCTACTTGGTCAAAAGTCTGATAAAGTCCTGGCCCCATAATAATTAAGCCCTGGTCGCACACTTGCTCTACATCTAAAAGTAGGTGGGAGTTGAGGATAAGGGTCTTTCCTTGTGACTTAAGCCTTTTAAAAAGGTCTGCCATTAGCCTTTGGCCAAAGTAGTCAAGGCCAGCTGTTGGTTCGTCTAAAAGCAAGATGTCTGGGTCGCCTACTAGGGCCTGGGCCACTCCTAGCCTTTGTTTCATTCCCTTGGAATAATTTTTTATCTGGGTCTTAGACTTAGGGTCTAGGCCAAGAAGGTCCATAAGGTCTTTGGAGTTTTCTTTAGATTTTCTAAGGCCAATAAAAAAGTCTAAAAGTTCATCTCCCCTTAAAAATTCTGGAAATTCAGGACTTTCAGGAGAATAAGCCAGGCTAAGTCCATTAGGAATTAGAATTTGACCTGAATAGTCTTTGTCCCAGCCTAGAATTAATTTCATTAAAGTTGTTTTTCCAACTCCATTAGGTCCAATTAGGGCAAAAATCTTCCCAGGGTCTACTTTAAAAGATAAGTCCTCATAGAGAATCTTGGATCCAAAAGATTTATTTAAATTTTTAACTTCCATTTGATCACCTCAAGGACATTATAGGAGATCAAGCTTACTAGCCCCTTAGCTAAGGCTTAAATTAACCTTAAATATGATTTTTTACCACAAAAAAAACGGCAGACTAGGTCTACCGCTAAAAATTTTTATTTATTTTACAAGGTCTAAGCTATCTTCTAGAGCCATTCCTTCTCTACCAGCATCTCCTTTTGCTTCTTCTGTTGCAAAGTCGTAAAGAACTTCTCCGTCTTTAACTACTACAAGAACGTTCTTTGCATAAAATGGGTTTAGAACTTTAATAATTGGTTGTCTAGTGTCTTCCTTGCCTTCATAGGTCTTTGAAGCTGCTACTAGCGATTCTACAAAGGCATTCCAGTCAGTTTTATCAGCGTCTTCGCCATAAGTGTGGGCCTTAACTTCATCAGCTACAAGATTGTAGTCTGTGTCGTTTCTTTGTTTTAAAGTAAATTCACAAGTTTCTGCGTTAAAGAAAATAACAAAGTTTCCAGTAAATTCGCTATCAATTTCTTTAGCTACTTCTAATTCGCCTTCACTGATTAGTGACTTGTCAAGTCCTGCGATGAATTCTGATTCTGTTCCTTCTTCTGCTACTTCTACTTCTTTGTTTTCTTGGTTTTCAGCTACCACTGCATTTTCTTCTGCAGGTTTTTCTTCTTTTGCTGCTTCTTGGTTACAAGATGTTAATACTAGCATAAGAGCTAGGGTTAAAAATAGTTTTTTCATTAATATCCTCCCAGATTTATTTAATAATTTGGGCCAATTTCTCCTTTATTTTTTGGCGCCGACTACCATTATAACAAGGGACCCTATACTTGTCAAAAAATTGTCTATTTTACAGCGCTAGTAAAATTTATTTCAAAATATTAAAATTTATCTGGGGTTTTTAGTCTTCTTTTGGCCCTTGTTGAAGGTTATTAAGATCTTCTAAGGCCTCCAAATCTCCTGCCCTAACTAGATCTACTGGCACATTAAAAACTGAAACAGAATTAGCCCAAGACTCTGCGTCACTATCTGCAGTTTTATTTGCCTCTGGAACTAAGATTACAGAATAATCTGCTGGCTCAAAGTTAGTTGTCATTAAAAGGCTGTCAAGGTCTTGAAGAATTTTCATACACTGGTCTAGGCTAGGTTCTTTGGAGTAGGCCCTAGCTGTAGCAATTATTTTAAAGGGGAAATTTTCAAGATCTACTTCTTGGTCTAGACTTAAAGTATTTTCATAGTCCTCACCTTCAGCTATGTCTAAGCTTATATCATAAGGCTTATTATTTTTTTCTTTTAGGTCGTCTCCATAAGAATAAAGAGCCATAAAAAATCTAGTATAGGTGTTAAATAGTATTGAGTCATAGCTATCATTTTGAAGTCTACCAAAAGAGTCAAAAGACAGGCTAAAGGCTGTATCCTCGCTAGCCTTGTCTTGAAGTTTAACTTTATAATAACCATCTTTGAAATTATAAAAGGCCCTTTGTCTTTCAAAATCATAAGACGGATAAGTCTCTTCTATATATTTATCAGCAGATTTTTCAGCAAGGAGCCTAGAAAGAGGATTGCCAAAAAATGCAAATATATATACTAGGACAATGACTAAAGCTATAGCTGTAAGTATTTTTAAAGTCTTTTTCATTTTAACCTCCATTTTTTTAGTATAACATAGTTAAATATTTTTAAGGTTAAATTTTAGTAAAAAAACCTGGCCTATATGCTAGGTCAGGTTTCTTGGATTTAATGTCTTATTTTCTAATATTTTATTTTACTAGGCCTATTGCCATAAAGTATCCTTGTGGGTGTTTACATGCAGGGCATACTTGTGGAGCTTCTTTGCCTTCGTGGATGTAGCCACAGTTTAGGCATTTCCAAATTGTTTCTTCGTCTTTTTTAAACATTTCTCCTGCTTCTAGAGTATCTAGAAGAGTTTTATATCTGTCTCTGTGGTGTTCTTCTACTTCTCCTATTTCTGTAAAAGTCTTTGCTACGTCGTCAAAGCCTTCTTCTTTTGCGATTTTTGCAAATTCTGGATACATAGATTCAGCTTCTTCATTTTCGCCATCAATAGCGCCTTTAAGGGCAAGTTTTGTGTCCTTAAAAACTACTGGAAAAGCTGTATAGTCAGGGTTTAGTTCTATTGCTTCGTTTTCAAATTCTTCTTTTAAGTACTTGTAAAGTGTGTTGGCGTGAATTCTTTCGTTGTCAGCTGTTTCTTCAAAAACTTTTGCTATGTGTTTGTAACCTTCTTTGTCAGCAATATGTTGAGATAGTGTGTATCTTTGTGCTGCTTGAGATTCTCCTGCGAAGGCTGTTATTAAATTACTAGCTGTTTTTGTTCCTTTTAGTTTTTTCATTATACTTACCTCTTTCTTTTTATTATACTACTATTATATAACATTTATAACCCTTTACAAGTGGCTTAAACACTGGCTTTGTTGATAGTTGTTATCATTTGTCTTGCTATTAAATAAGAGATAGGTAGAAATTTACTTATCTCTTTTTGCTTTTTGATTTTTTAGATTTCTATTTCCAATAGGATAGGAGTGTGGTCTTGCCTGTCTCCAGAGTTTACCATTTTTGATTCTACTACTTGGTCTTTAATCCTGTCACTTACTAAAAAGTAGTCTATCCTCCAGCCTGAGTTGTTGATTTTAGATGTTTTAACTCTTTGGGCCCACCAAGTGTAGGCTCCTTCTACGTCTCCGTGGATTTGTCTAAAGGTGTCTGTAAATCCTTTGTTTAAAAGGTTAGTAAAGCCTTCTCTCTCTTCGTCTGTAAAGCCTGGAGACATTCTGTTGGTTTCTGGGTTTTTCAGGTCAATTTCTTTGTGGGCGACGTTAAAGTCTCCTGTTGCTATTACTGGCTTTTTTTTGTCTAAGTCTGCTAGGTAGTTGGCATAGCACTTGTCCCATTCTTGTCTTTCTGCTAGTCTCTTTAGGCCATCTCCAGCATTTGGAGTATAAACTGTTGTAAAGTAATAGTCTTCAAATTCTAAAGTTAACATTCTTCCTTCTAGGTCCATTGGGTCTGGGGCACAAATATGAGGAACTGTAATTATTGGTTGGAAGGATTTTTTGTACAAAATCATTGTGCCTGCATAGGACTTTCTAGCTCCTTCTCTAGATGATGTCCAGACGTGGTCATAGGCTGGAAAAAGTTCTTCTAGGATTTCTAGGTGCTTTTTTGTAGGTCCCTTGGCTGGAAGTTTGGTCTCTTGGATGGCAATAAGGTCTGGGTCATAGGATTTTATTGTATTTAGTACTTCTCTTGACATTATAGCCCTATTTGAGTCACTAGTAAGGGCTGCATTTAACGAATCTATATTCCATGAAATAAATTTTTTCATTCTTCCTCCTAAAATTTTTCTTCTTATTATAGTATAGCAAATATAAATGTTTTTATAAAATATTTCTCCAGGCTTTGTGATAAAATGTTTTTATACAAGGAGTAGTTTATGAATGTTTATGATTTTTCCTATGATTATATAGCCTTTAAAACTGAAAAACCTTGTAGTCTTTTTTCTTTTTTAAAGGACCAAGGTTTGTCTGATAGGTTTGTTAAGAATGCTTATAGAAAAAATTTAATAAGGGTTAATGAAATGGACCCTCCTCATTTTGGATCCTTAAAGAGAAATGACCTGGTTAAAATCTACTATGAGGACGAAAATCCAGACCCTTATGTTGAAGATTCAGCTGACTTAGATATTGTATTTGAAAATGAAAATTTCCTTCTAGTAAACAAGCCTGCTGGCCTTGCTGTCCACCCAACTTTTTCCCGCCAAGACCAAACCCTCTATGGAAAACTCACTGGCTATTATAAGAAAAATAATATTTCCAGATCCATCCACCTAGTCAACCGCCTGGATATAGAAACTTCAGGTCTTATTCTTGTTGGGAAAAATCCACTTTTTCAACAACAGCTGGCTAAGTCCTTTATAGAATGCAAGGTCAAAAAAGAATATTTTGCCTTGGTTGAAGGAGCTTTTGAAAGAGAAATTTTTGTAGATAAAAATATTTTAGATGGAAAAGATTTAAAAATGAGAAGGACTGTCGATCCTAGGGGAAAAAGTGCTAGGACGAAATTGGTCCCTGTTTTTTCTTCTAAGGCCTATTCTCTAATTAAGGCTTTTCCTGAAACTGGCAGAACTCACCAAATTCGAGTCCACCTAGCCTACCTTGGCCATCCGATTTTAGGGGACAGTCTTTATGGTGGATCTAGAGACTTGATAGGAAGGTCTGCCCTACATGCTGAAGGGCTTGAGTTTTTAGATCCTTTTACAAAAAAGCCTATGTCTTTTAAGGCTTCTCTACCAGCTGATATGCAGACTTTAATTGACATCTTGGTCTAAAGTTAGCCTTGTTTATTTAGATTTTTTAAGGGCAAATAATATTTATAGCACTAGAACTAAAGAGGTTTTTATGAATAGAAAATTAAAAGAAGTTGTTATAGGTAGACCAGGAGTTGACGGGGCTGGAGTATCTCTTGTTCATGTTCTTTCAAGAAGAACTTTAAAGGATGCTGACCCACTTTTGCTTTTAGATGCCTTTAGATCAGACAATCCTGACGACTATACTGCAGGCTTTCCTATGCACCCTCACAGGGGTATAGAGACAATTTCCTATGTCTACAAGGGCACTATGGTCCACAAAGACTCTTTAGGCAATGAAGATGCCGTTAATGATGGCGGTGTCCAGTGGATGACTGCAGGGTCTGGAATTTTACACGAAGAGATGATTCCTGAAAGACTCTATTTACTAGGAGTCCAACTTTGGCTAAATTTAAAGGCCAAGGACAAAATGGTCCACCCTGCCTACCACAATATTTCTGACATTGAAGAAATCCCCTTTGATGGTGGATATGTAAGACTCTTAGCAGGAACTTACAAGAATTTTCAAGGTTTTCAGTCTGACTACAAGCCTGTAACTTATTTAGATGTTCACATTAATCCTGGCGCCAGCTTTGAAATTGACCTTGAAGGGGACGACTCAGTTACTCTTTTTGCCTTAATTGGAGGAGCCTATGTTGAAGGAGAAGAAATTCCAAGCTTTGCTGCAGGCCTGCTTGGAGATGAAGGCAATAAGTTAGTGATTGAAAATAAATCGGAAGAAGAAGTGGCTATACTCTTTTTCTCTTCAAAGAGAGTAGAAGAGCCTGTAGCCTGGCCTCCTGGACCAATTGTTATGAACACCCAAGAGGAAATTGACCAGGCCCATAGGGATCTTAGAGAAGGAACTTTCTTAAAAGAAAAAATTACTATGGATAAAGAATAAATAGGATCTAGGCTGGTAAGCTGGCCTAATCTTTTACATAATACTTATTAAAATAAGGAGACTCAAATGGAAGATATTAAAGTCCTAAGAAGGGACTTTCATAAAATTGCCGAACCTGGCTGGATGGAGGTCCAAACTACAATAAAAATTATTAAATACTTAAAAGACCTAGGTTTTGACCTACTTTATGGCAAAAAAATCCACGGTCAAAGACTAGGCCTAGGAGATAAAAGTCTGCTAGATGCTTATGTCAAATCTTTAGATTTAGGGGACATAGATTTTGATATATCAGAAATTCTTCAAGGCTATACTGGTTGTGTTGGGATTTTTGATACTGGTAGACCAGGTCCAGTTACAGGCCTAAGGGCAGATATAGACGCCCTAAATTTTGAAGAAAGTAAAGACAAAAACCACAGGCCTAACAAGGAAGACTTTAGAAGCCAAAATTCATTTGCCGTTCACGCATGTGGTCATGACGGCCATATAGCCATAGCCTTAAATACCTGCCAAAAAATTGTAGAAACCAAGGACCTTCTTTGTGGAAAATTTGTTGTGATTTTTCAGCCTGCAGAAGAAGGGGTTAGAGGCGGCCTTTCAATGAAAGACTTAGATCTTTTAAATAACCTTGACTATATCCTTGCAGGCCATTTAGGTATGGGTTTAAAATCTGGTGTTTTAGGGGTAGGAACAGAAAAAATCTTAGCCTCTCAAAGTTATGACATTGACCTTTTTGGTAGGGCAGCCCATGCTGGAATGGCGCCAGAAGAAGGTAGGTCTGCAATTTTAGGAGCAGCTGCCTTGACTCTAGGTCTTCACAGTCTTTGCCAGTACAAGAATGCTTCTAGGGTTAATGTTGGAGTCCTTAGTGGAGGGACTGGGAGAAATGTTGTTGCTCCTAGGGCCTCAATGAAGGTAGAAATTCGAGCAGACAACAATGACGACATAGAAGACCTGGCCAAAAGGTTAAAGGCTATGGTTGACGGAACAGCAAAGGCCTATGAATTAACTTATGACCTAAGACCAGTAGGCTACTCTCAAAGTTTTTCTACTAAGTATCCAGATTTTGTAGACCAATGTGGGACCTATTTAAAGGCTCGAGGTTTTAAGGTCCTTTTAAGGCCAGAATTTAATGCCAGCGAAGACGTAAGTATATTTTTAAATAAGGTTGAAGAAAATGGAGGCAGGGCCATCCACTTTATTTTTGGCTCAGACTTAAAAGCTGGCCACCATAAGGAGTCCTTTGACTTTGATGAAGGCACTCTGTCTATGGCTGTAGACGTATATGTGGCAATGATTGAAAAATTAAACAGCCTAAATTTTAGACTTGAAACTATCTAGCTTAACTAAATTTTAATATATAAAAAGCCTTCTAAGAAAACTTAGAGGGCCTTTTTGCTTTTGTCTTTAATTATTTTTATTAATTTTTTCTATTAGACTTTTAACTTGTCTAAGATCACTAATTTCAAAGTCTACAAGATCCTTGTCTATCTTTAGGTTTTTTGGATTGTAGAATATGGTTTTTATGCCACAGTTTTTTCCCAGCTTCATATCTGATGTTAGAGAGTCGCCTATAATTATATATTCTTCAGGGATCGAGTCTCCTACATGGTCTAGGACACTTTGAAAAAATCTTGGATCCGGTTTTTCATAGCCTATTTGATCAGAAATAAAAATACCATCTAGGATTTGGTCTAGGCCAGATTTTTTTAACTTACCCTTTTGGGCGGTAATAGTCCCATTGGTGGCAGCAAATTGCTTATAAGTTTTCTTTAAGTCCAAGACCACTTCTAAGCCATAGGGACTAAAGGCAGCCACTGAGCCAAGGTGCTTTTGATAGCTTTTATTAAAGGCTGGAATACTGGAGGTGTCTAGCTTATAAAGATCAAAGGCCTTATAAAATCTTCCCTCTAAAACTTGAATTTTTTCAAGCTCTTTCCTTTCTAATTTCTCCCAAAATTCCTTGTTGATTTTCCTATAATCTTCTAAAAATTTTTGCCCTGGCCAAGGCAAGTCAAACTCTTTAAAGCTAGCCCTTAAGGCCTTTTCCTCAGCCAGAGAAAAGTCAAGTAGGGTCCCATCAATGTCCCAAAGTATATATTTAATCATAAAGTCTCCTTGTTAGGTAGTTCTTCCTATAAGTATTTTGAAAATACATTTCTAAATTTTAAAGCTCTATTTACAGTTTCACCCATTAATTGTGGATAATTATCTTTTTTATTAAAATTCAACCCTTTGATATAAGAAATAATTCTAGAAGCTTTTTTGTCATCTAATTTTTGCCATTCCAAAGTAAGGCCAATTTTTGCTTCTATTTCATCCTTATCGGCGTACAGTTCATCGAATAAATCTTTATTATCATTAATATATAATTTAACTCCTATACTTCTATTTTTATTGACTAATGTAATGCTTATGTGAGCTTCACTTGTTCCTACAGCTATATTGTACCAATGGTCAGTTGTAGCCTTTCTAATATTAAAAGGCTTGCCATTGTTTACTAAATATTGGTTAAACTCTGTCCAAAAATTAAGTCTTTCAGCCTCTGCTTTTGATAGCTCTCCGTCTTTTATTGTCTTGCTATATTTTATAAAATCATTTGGTTTTTCAATTACTTTAAACATAGGTGCTGGAAGTGAATCTCCAATAGTATAGGCTTTTATTTCCAATAGAAAAAAAGAAATATCTTTAACCATATTATTATTTAGCCATTCAATAGCACTCTTATGCTCTTCTCTAGCTTCTCTAACTATCCAAATAATAACATTTGCATCTAAACCTGATGCATAAGTTATTATTTTCCCTAAGTGGTCATGATTTGTTGAATCTAATTGGTTTTCAATTATGATTTTGATGCCAGTAGTCTCATCTATTGCCAGCAGATCACATCTATATGAGCCGACATAAACTTCCTTATCTATCTCTGTAAGAGTTAAACCTACTGTCTCATTTAAAAGTTCTATATTTTCTTTTTTAGACAACCAATTTGAAAAATCATATTGCTCATGGGCCCAAAGAGATCTAATATCTACTTCTCTCAACCTTCCAAGGACTAAATTCTCAGTCATTTTATCAACTCCATTTATATTTTAGCTCCATACTTTTCTTTAGTATAATATAAATTTGTTTGTTGTTTCAACTAATATAGTTTAATAAATATAAATCCAATTAATCTTTTATTATGTAAACTCTGGATTATAATTTTTTTCTTTATCAAAAAACCCTAGGCTGATGATCTTCTAGCTTAGGGCTTTTCTTTTCTATGTTTACTTCAATTTTTACATTCTGTCGTAAACTATTTCCATTACTTCTGTTCTTAGGTCTTTGGCTGTGTTCATTAGTTCTGCCATTTCTTTGTAGGCAGCTTCTTTATAAGCTTCGTCTTTTATACTGTTTAGGTTAATTCTTACGTTTAATAATGAGCCTTCAAGGCCTGCGTATACTAATAGACAGCCTACTCCAACGTCTGAGATGGCATTAATTGAGCCGTGGACTGCCATGGTCTTCATTAGTTTTAATGAGTCTAGGCAAAGTTTAGCAGTGTGTAGTGGTACTTCCATGGCTTTTTTGTAGCCTTCTTGAATTGCTGCTGACCTGGCCTTTTTTTCTTCGTCTGTTTCTTTTGGCATTTTAAAGGCTTCCATTACTCCATCAAAGGCCTTAGTGTCGTCTTCCATGGCTACTATAAGTTTTTCTGTAAGGTCTACAACTTTTTCAGCTGTGTTATCAAGTTCTAGCCTAGCTTCTTCATCTAGTTCTCTGTAGACTTTTTTGCCATTTGTAAGGTTATAAACCATTGAGTTTAAGGCTGATCCTATTGATCCTGCTAGGGCTGAAACTGAGCCACCACCTGGTGTTGGTTCGCCTGAAGCTGTAAGATTAACAAATTCTTCTACTTTAAGTTCCTTTAACATTTAATCCTCCTATATATTTAAAATTCCTTCTGCAAAGATTCTTGCATTCATTTTTACATGAAACTCTTCTTTGTCAATTGTTGTTTCCATAATTGAGTATTGGCCTGAATTTAGTAGATGACAAATGTTCTTTATGTCCTCTCTTTCTATACCTCTTTCTAAAAGGTATTTCACTATAAAACCTAGTTGGTGTCTTGAGTCTACTAGGTCTTTAGAGTTTATAGACCTGCTTACATAAAAGAATACATTTTTAAATTCTTTGTCGTAGTGGACTAATAATTTATCTTCTTTTAAAGCAGATGGACCGCTAAGTTCTTTTCTAAGTTTAGAAAATTCTAGTGGGTCTTCAGTAAAAATTACCTTGCTTGCAAATTTTTTGTCTGTAGTTTCTATAAATACTTCTTTGGTACTTAAATTATCTTTTTCTTCTATATTTACTTGAGGCAGGTCTATTTGGTGACTTACTCCTACAGTTTTCATGTCCTTGTAGGAGATTGATACCTTAGATGTGTTTTCTGGGTCACTTATTTTTATTTCCTTCTTCCCTTTTTCAATTTCTCTAATAAAGGAAGATTTTATCAGGCTATAAACTGCAGCAACTTCTGCGTAAAAGCAGTCGAACATTTCCTTTTTAGCTGAAAAAACTCTCATGTCCAAGTCGTCAGATACTGAAGACCTTATAAATACTGTCCTATACGCATTAAATAGTTTTGCTGTATTTTGCATTTGCTCGTCGGTTAGGCTACTTCCACTGTCAATTATAACAGGTATACCCACTCCTTTAAGCTTTTCCTCTCCGAGGATTTCTATATTAAAAAAATTGTATTGCATCATTCACCTACTATTATTTCTATAAGTCTTTGAAGGTCTTCATTGTCATAGTAATTTATTGAAATAACCTTCCTGTCATCGTCTATTTTTACCTTTGTCCCTAGAGAATTTATAAATCTCTCTTCTATTTCTTCTAAAAAGATATTGGTCTTTTTTACTTTGGTTTTTTTCTTTTTCTTTTGGGTCAAATCTTTAACTGTCAGACTGTTTTTAACTATTTCCAAAGCCTTTTCATATTGGGCATCCTTGTCCTGGATAGATAATAGCTCCCTTGCTATAGAATATGAGATTTTTCCATCTTTTAAAAGTTCTAAAACCCTGTCATCTAGCCTTAAAAGTCTAATTGTGTTAGATATATATGGTCTTGACTTTCCCAAGCCCTTAGCTAAGTCTTCTTGAGTGAGTTCATATTTTTCAATAATTGACTTATAGGCCAAGGCCTCTTCGTACGGGTTAAGGTCTTCTCTTTGAACATTTTCAATTAGAGAAATCTTTTCTCTTTGAAAGTCATCTAAGTCTTTAATTATTGCTGGTATTGTATTCTTTCCAGCAAGCTTTGAGGCCCTATATCGCCTTTCTCCTGCTATAATCTCATATTTATCATCTAGTTTTCTAACAATTATAGGTTGGATAACTCCATAGCTTTCAATAGATTTAGCCAGGTCTTTAAGCCTATCTGGATCAAAGCTCTTTCTAGCCTGGTCTTCATTTGCAGTAATATCTTTTATATCAAGGTCTATTACTTGATCTTTTTTTTGTGGCTTAATAAGGTCTTCTAAGTTGTCTTTGTCTTTTATAAAAACGTCTAACCCTCTTTTTAAGCCGCCTTTTTTATTTGTCATCGCCGTTCACCCTATTTAATACTTCCTTTCCCAAAGCCTTGTAGTTCCAAGCCCCCTTTGATAGTGAATCATAGTCAAAAATTGCCTGGCCATAAGATGGAGCTTCTGCTAGTCTTACATTTCTCGATATAATTGTTTTAAAGACCTTGTCAGAAAATACTCTCTTTATTTCATCAAATACGTCTGTGGCCAATCTAGTTCTAGCATCGTGCATAACAACTAAAACTCCTAAAATCTCTAGGTCTTGATTATAATTGTTTTGTACCATGTGAATTGTTTCTAGAAGCTGACTGGTTCCTTCCAAGGCATAAAATTCTGATTGAACTGGAATAATTACATAATTACAAGCAACTAGTGCCATTAAAGACAAAATACCTAAAGAAGGAGGACAGTCTATAATTATAAAGTCATAGGTATCCTTTATCGCTTCTATAGCGTCTCTAAGCCTAAAAGGCCAATCATCTTTTTCTGCTAATTCAATTTCTAATCCTGCTAAATCAATACCCCCAGCTATTAAATTTACATTCTTCGCTGAAGTTGTTACTGTCATATCCTCAGCTGTAGCTCTAGTTTGGATAAGGTCATAGACATTTAAATCTAGTTGGTTCTTATTAATACCAAAACCTGATGTTGCGTTCCCTTGAGGGTCCATGTCTATTAATAAGACTTTTTGTTTTTTTCTACCTAGGGCTGCACTTAAGTTAATAGATGTAGTTGTCTTACCAACTCCACCCTTTTGATTAAAAATTCCTATAACTTTTCCCATTTTTCACCTCACATCTTATTTTATCATAGAAGACTCTTTAAGTTAACAGTAAAAATTTATATTTAATAGATTTTACCGTCTAATGTTCCACGTGAAACATTTTGTTTTGTTTTTAAAAAGAAGACTAATGTTCCACGTGAAACATTAGTCTTCTTTACTTAAATTAAATATGTCTAATTGGTTGTCTAAAACTTCTTGTTTAGGTTTATTTATTTCTTTGTAATCTTCTTGATAGTCATCGTCGATGAATTCTTCCGTAGAATTTTTAAATAAAGATACTTGTCCTTTTATTTGCCTTATTGTCTTTGGCATGTCTAGAGTAATTTCATATGATGATGACTTGCTTTTAAGAGCTTCGTTTTTCGCTTGAAAAAGGTCTTCAAGTATAAGTTGATTTTCTTCTTCTCTGAGCTTATCTCTAATTTCTCTTTGTCTTTTCTTTTCTCTAAATCTTTCTACTTTAAAGTCCTTGTAATAAGACCAAAGGTAAAACATAAGGGTTAGTGTTGTTATAACCTTTATAGTCAACTGGACTCTGTCGTCAATATTTAAAAAATATGGAGTCCCAGCAAAATATGTTATTCCTATTATAGGGAATATATATTTTTTAAAAGCTTTTGGATCTTTTTTTATATCCCAGATGAAGAAAAGTAATATTGCTAGGTATATTATTGTTCTAATAATCATTTTATCTTCCTACTTTGTTCCACGTGAAACATTTATAGTGGTTTCTTTTTTATTTGTCCAAAGTTTCTAGGATACTTCTTTGGACATGGTTTTACTTTTTTTATAACTACTAATGACCTTTGGTTGTCATCTTGAGAAAGGTCAAATTTTATAAGATCTTTTATTTGACCTCCTAGAGTTTCTATAGCCTTTGTGGCTTCAGCAACTTCTTCGTCAACGTTTTTTCCCTTCATAGCTACAAAGTATCCGCCAACTTTAATAAGGGGTAGGGCAAGTTCTACTAGCATATTAAGTCTAGAAACAGCCCTTGAAGTACCTAAATCATAAGTCTCTCTTAGTCTTGAATCTTTACCAGCTTCTTCGCCTCTCATATGAAGGGTGTGAATATCCTTTAGGTCCATTTGTTCTATTACAGAGTCTAAAAATATTAGTCTTTTATTTAGTGAATCTAGAAGGGTAATGTCCAAATCAGGGTTAGCAAGTTTTAAGGGTATTCCTGGAAAACCAGCTCCTGTTCCTAGGTCCACAAGCTTTTTAGCTCCATAAAATTCTTTTATCTTAAAAAGACATAGGGAGTCTAGAAAGTGTTTTAAGTAGACTTCATCTTCTTCTATTATATTAGTAAGATCTGTTTTTTCATTTCCAACTTTTAGTAGTTGGTAAAACTTGTCAAAGTCCTGATAATTTATATTAAGATCAATAGCTTGGTCTTTTAAGCCTTTTTCTAAAATTTCTTTAGGCATTTTTTCTCCTTTGTTGTTCTAAATATATCAATAAAACATTTATATCTGCTGGGGATATTCCTGTTATCCTTGACGCTTGGCCTATTGATTCTGGTCTAAAGTCTTTTAGTTTTTGTCTAGATTCGTTTGATAGGCCTTTTACATCATCAAAGTCTACATGGTCAATTTTTTTATTTTCTAGTTTTTTAAATTGGCCAATTTGTATACTTTGTTTTTTAATATAACCTTCGTATTTTATTTCTGTTTCAATTTCTCTAGTAATAGACTTTGGTAAAACTGGTCTTTCTGGATCTATTGGGGCAGTTGAGTCGTAGGTCAGTTCAGGTCTACGAATTAGTTCTGCCAGGGAAAGAGCTGTTTTTAAGTCTGCTGAGTTTTGTGAGGCTAAAAACTTTTGAATATCTTCTCTTGGTGTAATTTTAATAGACTCAAGTCTAGCCATTTCTGTCTCTAAAAGTTCTTTCTTCTTTAAATATTTTTCGTATCTCTCATCAGTTACTAGGCCAATGTCTCTGCCAATTTGAGTTAGTCTCATGTCGGCATTGTCTTGGCGCAGGGTTAGCCTATATTCAGCTCGTGATGTCATCATCCTATAAGGCTCATCAGTTCCCTTAGTTACTAGGTCATCAATTAGAACTCCTATATAGGCCTGGGACCTGTCTAAAATCAGTGGGTCCTTGCCATCTAATTTTAAAACTGCATTTATTCCTGCCATAAGTCCTTGGGCTGCTGCTTCTTCATAGCCAGATGATCCATTAATTTGGCCAGCAAAGTAAAGGCCTTCAATGTCCTTATCTTCAAGACTTAGCTTTAAATTTCTAGCATCTATGGCATCATATTCAATGGCATAGGCACTGCGCATAATTTTACAGTTTTCTAGGCCAATAATTTCCTTATAGAACATATTTTGAACTTCTTCAGCTAGGGAAGAGGAGGCTCCTTGGATATACATTTCCTTGGTATTTAAGCCTTCTGGTTCAATAAAGACCTGGTGCTTGTTTCTGTCAGGAAAACGGGTAATCTTGTCTTCTAGGGAAGGGCAGTACCTAGGCCCAACTCCTTCAATATCTCCAATATACATGGCAGCTCTGTTAATATTTTCACTAATTATCTGATGGCACTTTTCAGTTGTATAGGTTAAATAACAAGGCTCTTGGTCCATATCAAATTTTTTGTCAAAGTTCATAAAGGAAAATGGAACTATTTCTTCGTCGCCGTTTTGGATTTCCATTTTTGAAAAGTCTATTGAGTCTCTGTGGACCCTGGCTGGAGTTCCTGTCTTCATTCTCCTAAGCTTAAATTGTTTGCCCATTGACTTTGATAGGTCAGATGCTCCCTTTAAGCCGTCTGGACCAGATTCGTAGTTTAGTTCTCCTATAAAGACCCTGCCTCCAAGGTAGGTACCTGTTGCTACAATTACAGCCTTGGCCCTGTAAATTCCACCGTTTAAGGTTCTTACGCCAGTGACTTTGCCATCTTCTATAAGCAGGTCAACAACTTCTGCTGCCTTTAGTTCTAGGTTTTCTGTGTTTTCTAAAACTTTTTTTATTTCTTCATGGTAGGCCCTTTTGTCAGCTTGGGCCCTGAGAGAGTGGACTGCTGGTCCCTTTGAGCTGTTAAGCATTTTTGATTGGATAAAGGTCTTGTCTGTGTTTATGCCCATTTCTCCACCTAGAGCGTCAATTTCACGGACCAAGTGTCCCTTGCCAGTTCCTCCAATATTTGGATTACAAGCAAGTAGGGCAATGCCATCTAGGTTTATAGTTAAAAGGGCAGTTTTTTTACCAAGTCTTGCTCCTGCTAGGCCAGCTTCAACTCCAGCATGGCCTGCACCTACAACTACTAGGTCATAGTCCCCATATATATAATCTTTAATTTTTTTCATATTTCGTCACCTATTTTCCAATACAAAATTCTGAAAATATTCTATCTAATATATCTTCGCCAATACTTTGGCCAGTAATTTTTCCTAATTCTTCTATACAGAGATTAAGATCAACCTCAACTAGGTCTAAGAAGACATTTTGTTCAAGGTCTGAAATAGCTGAATTTAAATAGTCATAGGCCTTGTTTAAGTGGTCTAGCTGCCTAATATTAGACACATAAGACTCAGATGAAGAATAAATTTTTTCATCAAAAAACAAGTCTTTAATTAGGTCCTGTAAATCTTCTAGGCCCTTATTTTCCTTAATAGATGTTTCTAAGACCCTGTAGTCCTTTAGGGCATCTTTATCAATTTTTTGGCCTAGGTCTACCTTGTTTATAATTAAGATTTTTTCCTTGTCAGCAGCTGCCTTTATAATGTCTAAGTCTTCGTCATTTAAGCCAGTTGATCCATCTAAGAGAATTAAAACTAGGTCAGCTTGAGAAATTTCTTCTCTGGCCTTAGTTACTCCAATTTGCTCAACTTGGTCTTCTGTGTCTCTAATGCCTGCTGTGTCTATTAGTGACAGGGCAAGGCCGTCAAGGTCTAGGGTTTCTTCAATGGTGTCCCTAGTTGTTCCAGGTATGTCTGTTACTATGGCCCTATTTTCTTTTAAGAGGGCATTTAAAAGAGAAGATTTGCCTACATTTGGTCTGCCAATAATTAGAGTTTTAATTCCTTCTCTAAGGACCTTGCCTCTTTGACCTGACTTAATTAAAGAGCCGATCTCATCTAAAATTTCTCTTAACAAGGAAACTTTTTCTTCATTGGTTAAAGTGTCATTTTCATCCTCAGGAAAGTCTATTTCTGTAATAGTTGAGGCTAAAACTGTTATTAGGTCATGGTGGATTTTTCCAACCTTTGATGAAAGGGAGCCTTCAAGTTGTTTTAAAGAGTTGTCATAGGCCATTTTTGTATTTGAATCAATTAGGTCTAAGACTGCCTCCGCCTGAGTTAGGTCCAGTCTACCGTTTAAAAAGGCCCTCTTAGTAAATTCTCCAGGCTCTGCTAGGGAGGCGCCATTTTTTAAAAGAGTATTTAGTACCTCTCTAACTGCAACGATGCCCCCATGGCAGTAAATTTCTACTACATCTTCACAGGTGTAGGTCCTTGGTCCTTCCATATATACTGCTAGAACTTCGTCTACAGTTTTGTCTCCATCTATAATATGACCATAGGTCATTTGTCTATTTTTAAGGTCTTTTTTGTTGGAAAAGACTTTTTGTAAAATATTTAGTGAATCGTCACCAGTCATTCTGACGATTCCAAGGCCAGCCCTACCAACCATGGTAGAAATGGCACAGATAGTATTTGTCATAATTTTCCTCTTTCATAAAAATTCTATCTATTTCTACTATTATAAAATAAAAACTTATAAACATAAAGGCTAGAATTTCGTATATAATATAGTAGCTATAAATTATACACCACTTAGACCGAGAATAAAAATATAAAGGATGAAAAATGAACTACAAAAAATTGACTAAAAATTTGCTGGACCTAGTAATAAAAGAATACATAGACTATTACAATGATCTAGAAGATGGAATTTGGACCTACGATCTTTCCTATAAGAGAATTTCTCAAATTATGACTATGGAAGACTCACTTTGCCTGGTCCAATATGATGAGGACAGGCCTGTTGGTTTTTTAATGGCCTATTATATGACCTATGACGACTTAGTTGGACTTTTTATAGAAGAAATTTTAATCTTTAAAGACCAGCAGAGGAAGGGCTACGGCAAGGCCTTTATGACCTATGTCCAAGAGCTTGCCAAAAAAGAAGGAGCCTCTATGGTTGAACTAATATCTGTAAATGACCAGGCCCACCTAGAATTTTACAGGTCTCTAGGCTACTACAAGGCTGACAACTTAGTTCTTATGGGCAAGGACCTAGAATAAAAACATCCCCTAAAAGTCTGTAATTTTTAGGGGATAAATTATTTTTTAGGCGAAAGATCTTTTTATTTTTTAAAAAACTTCTTTGGATCAAAACCCTTGTAAGGTGGATACCTAAAGGGTAGGTCGATTTTAGCTGACTTTTTTAAGATGCTTACTTTTCTAGAAAAAGTTTCAAAGGAATATTTTCCGTGATAGGACCCTTGGCCAGAGGCTCCAACTCCACCAAAGGGCAGACTTGGAATAGACAGGTGAACTAGGGTGTCGTTAATGGCTCCGCCACCAAAGGAAATATTTTCTAGGACATAGGAAATTTCCTTCTTGTCTTCTGTAAATAAATAAAGGGCTAGAGGATTCTTGTGGGCCTTAATTATTTCAGCGCAATCTTCTAGTTTCTCAAAGGCAAGGACAGGTAAAAATGGACCAAAAATTTCTTCTTCCATAAAGGGACTAGTCATGTCAGTAGAAAAGACCCTTGGCACAAATTTTAATTTTTCATAGTCAACTAGGGAATCTTCGTAAAGGCCTTGGTCCTTTAACAGACTTGCTAGGCGATTAAAGTGGTCTAGGTCTATAATAGAAGAAAGATGGGGACTATCTAGGGGATTTGGTCCAAAAAATTCACCTATGGCCTTGTTCATTTCAGCTTTTAATGGCTCTTCTAGGTCCTTTCTAACTAAGAGATAGTCAGGAGCCACACAAGTTTGGCCAGCGTTTAAAGTCTTGCCCCAAATAATTCTTCTGGCTACAGTTTTTAAATTTTCAGCCTCAGAAACTATAATAGGACTTTTGCCTCCTAGTTCTAAGACTAGGGGAATCATTTTTTCTCCAGCAAGTTTGGCCATTTGTCTGCCAACTTTTGTAGACCCAGTAAAAAACAAAAAGTCTATATCTTCATCCATAAACCTTTGTCTAGACCCTTCTTCAAGACCATAAACTAAGACTTCTTCTTCAGCATAAACTTCCGCAAAGATTTCCTTAATTATTTTAGAAGTAGCTGGAGCTTTTTTTGAAGTCTTTAAAACTACAGTATTTCCTGCGGCCAAGGCTCCAATAGCTGGCGCCATAGCTAGGAGGAAGGGGTAGTTCCATGGAGATGCAATACCAACTCTGCCATAGGGCAGGTAGTGGATTTCTCCCTTGCCAACTTGTTGGTAGAAGGGAAGGATCTTTCTTTCTTTTTTCGCCCACTTAGGCAAATTTTTTATGGCATAAGAAAGCTCTTCTACAACCATTAAATATTCAGAAAGATAGGCCTCTTCCATAGATTTTCCCAGGTCAGTTTCAAGAGCCTCTAAAATTTCTTCTCGATATTTCTTTATTGTAAAATTTAAATTTTCTAGTTTGTATAATCTTTCTTTTAAGTCCACCTTAATATCCTCTCTTGTGTTTTTCTTTCTTTAATTATAACAAAAATTGAAATTAAAAAAGCTAAGAAGATTTGTTCTTAGCTTAAAATTTTAGGCGCGATTAAGGGCTCTTAGGTCTTTCTTTAGAGAAATATCCAGGGTCCTTACAAAGATAAAAGTAACCATAAGAAGGGTTACTAGCTCTGATACAATTGTTGCCAGCCATATATACTCAGGGCCAAATATTTTAGGCAGAATAAATAAGGCCAGGGAAATATTTATATAGCCTCTTAAAATAGAAACTATAAGCCCCTCTCTTGGGTGCTTGCTGGCAGTTAAATAACCAGAAGCTACAATAGAAAGACCAGTAATTATAAAACCTAAAGAGAAGATTCTAAGCTTTGCAACTGAGTAAGAAAAAAGTTCTAAATTTTCTTGGTCAATAAAAATTCCAACAATAGTCTTTGAAAAAACTAGGCAAAGAACAAAGAAAAGTCCACCAAAAATCAAGGAAGTCCTAACCATTAAGTAAAATAATTCTCTTAGGCTGCTAGTATTTTCCTGACCCTTGTGATAGCTTACAAGTGGCTGAGATCCTTGGTTAATTGCAATCATAGTATTGATTACTAGGTTGTTTACATACATTATTATAGAATAAGTGGTAATATAATCTAAGCCTAAGTACTTTATAATGCTGTAGTTGTAAGAAAATGTAGTAAATCCAATAGAAAGCTCTGTCAAGGCCTCAGGTATGCCAGTTTTTATAATCTTAAAAATGTGGACAAAACTTGCATTTATCTTTCTAAATTTTAAATTTGCATTGGCAAATAAAAAGTGGCCTAGGTAAATACAAGTTCCTAAAACTTGGGAAATTCCTGTAGCAAAAGCTGCGCCTTTTATACCATAGTCAAAGACAAAGACAAAAAGATAGTCTAAAACTATATTAGTCAAAGAGGCTATTATACCAACCTTTACTGATAGTTTTGGGTTTCCATCTGCCTTTACTAGGATTTCTAAATTATAGGCCAACATAAAAAACACAGAAAAGGGAACAATAACCCTTAAATAATCATAGGCAAAAGTATAAACTTCTCCTTGGGCCTTTAAAAATCTAAGTAAAAAATCTAGATTAAAAAAAGCCAGGGCTCCCAAACCTAGACCAAGTAAAGTTATTAGAACAAGAGACAGGGTAAAGTAGCCATTTGCAACTTTTTCTTCATTTCTGCCTCTGTAGTAAGCAATAATATTAGAAGAGCCAACTGAAATTAAAATCGCCAAGGCAAACAAAAGGCTAATATAAGGCATAGAAATATTTACACCAGCCAAGGCCTTAGGCCCAAGTCCTCTACCTACAAAGGCTCCATCAACCATAGTATATAGGGAGAAAAACCACATGGCCCCTATAGATGGAAAGACAAACTTTTTAAATTGTTTTTTTGTTTTTTCTATTATTTCTTTTCTTTTTAAATTTATAGAAGAATTTTTCGTCAATATATCTGCAACCTTTTTATATTTTTTATAATATATTTATTTTAGAACCCTTTAAAATACTTGTCAACAGTAAATATTTGTTTTTCACAGGGATTTTTCTTTGGTATAATTATATGATTTTTTCTTAATTATTTTAAAATGCCTATGGCTTAAATATTTAATTTAGGGTATTAATAAATAAATACTTTTATAAGGATGGTTATTTATGCAAATAAAAATTGATGACAAACTTCTTGAGCTTTTAAAGGAGAGAAGTGAAAATAATATTACTATTACTTTAAAGGGAAACCCTTCTTGCAAGGGCTTTGAATTTAATCCCCTAGTTAGAAATGGAAGTCCTAAAGAGGAAAAACGTGAAAATTATTCTCTTTTTGAAACAGACGGGATAAATATATACCTAGATAAAAATATAGAAGCTGAAAATCCAGAAAATATTTTCATCCACTTTAAGAGAGTGGGGATGACAGAAAACTATTTTGCTGACTTTTCATAAAATTATTTTCAAAAAAACCAGGGAATTTTCTCCCTGGTGTTTTTTTCGTGATTAAATGCTTGCTTTTTTTGAAATTACCACTCTTCTATAAGGATCTCTACCTTCTGAGTGGGTTGTAATTCCTTCATAGTTTTGAAGGACCATATGAACTATTCTTCTGTCTGCTGGGTTCATAGGTTCTAATTTTACTGGTCGGCCGTATCTAATTACCCTATCTAAACCCCTTTTGGCTATTTTTTCAAGATTTTTATTTCTCTTGTCCCTATAGCCATTTGCATCTACTTTTACCCTAATAAAGTTTTCTTTGTGTTTATTTATAACTTGGCTTAGTAGGTATTGAAGGGAATCAAGGGTTGAACCGTGTTTTCCAATTACTATGCCTAAAGATGATGGGTTAGGGCTTTTTATTTCTACATTTAAATTGTCTCCATCAAAGTCTAAGTCCAAGTCATAAGAAATATTAAACTCGTCAATTATTGTTTGTAAAAATTCTTCAGACTTATTTTTTACTTCTATATCTGTCCATATATCGTCAATGTTTTTCTTATAAGGATAAGGCCTGTCTTCAGAGTCATTATCTTCATCGTCTTCTTCAAAGTCCTCTTCCTCTTCTTCTACAAAAGTATTTTCTGTAGGCTCTTCTTCTTGTAAAGTCTCGATTATTTCGACTTCCTCGTTTTCTACTGGCTCTTCTTCTACTACTTCGTCTTCAAGGTCAGCCTTGCCAGTAGTTTCAACTATCACTTCTTCCTTTGGCTGAACTTTTATTTCTTCTTTTTCTTCTAGAACTTCTTCTTTTTTCTCTTCTTTTTGGCCATCATAGAGAATATCTCTTACAAAAGATGATATGTCTTCTTTTTCTTTTATTTTAACCATAGCATCTTTTTGGCCTAGGCCTAGAAAACCTGATTTTGCTTCTTCTAAAACTTCGATTTCAACTTCACTTCTAGTTAGGCCTAATTCTATTAGACCCTTTTCTATGGCTTCATCTACTGTCTTAGCTGTCTTTATTATAAAACTCAATCTCTTTCACCTTCTACTTTATTTAAGAAAATTTTATTTATGATAAGCTGCTGGATAGTTTGTAAGCCTTGGTTGATTATCATATATAGGGGTATTACTGCAGGAAGGTTTCTGTAAATAAATACAAACATTAGTGGCATCATTATAGTCATCATTTCATTAGACTGTTTCATAGCCTGGTCTTTTTCCCTATCACCAGTTGATGGTCTAGGTTGGCTGGCCATGATGATTTTTTGGCTAATAAAAGACACTACACCTGATAATATAGGAATTATCATGGTTTTGTCCTTGTCGGCAATATTTGTCATCCAGAAAAATGCCTTGTTTATAGATTCATAATAACCTGCTTCTGCAAAAACATATACATCTGGCTGTCTTACTACAGCAAACATAGCAAATAGTATAGGCATTTGAATTAGAAGTGGAAGACAGCCTCCTAGAGGGCTTACTCCTGCTTCTTTATAAAGCTCTTGTTGCTTTCTTGCTATGGTTTGCATATCATTTCCGTATTTTTTTTGAAGTTCTTGTACCTGGCTTTGTAGGGCTCTAGTCTTTGCCATTGATTCTTGTTGCTTTAAAGTTAGTGGCAGGGTGATTAATTTTATTATCACTGACATTAAAATTATAGCAAAGGCATAATTTGATACTGGCCCTGTGTCTGCTGGGTTTATACTACTTATAAACTCGTAGGAGAGTCTAAGTATCCAGCCTACAAATTGGTAAATATATCTCATTTGTCCTCCTATTTTAGTGGATCATAGCCGCCCTTGTGATAGGGATGGCACTTTAGTATTCTCTTTACTGCTAGGAAGCTTCCCTTAAAAAATCCATATTTTTTATAGGCCTCTAGGGCATATTGGGAGCAGGTTGGTGTAAACCTACAATGGGCTCCTGGCAATAAATATTTTGAGATAAATCTTTGATAAAATCTTATAAGGTAAATCATTAGGTATTTCATTTATCTTTTCACCACTTTTGAAATTTTTAATATATGGTAAAAGGCAGATTTTAGGTCTTTAAAAGAGATATCTGGAACATTTTTTTTAACTATAAAAATAAGGTCATAGCCTTCTTTAATAGAGTCTTCGTATGTTCGAAATATCTCTCTTAGTCTTCTCTTAATTTTATTTCTAACAACTGCTGTCCCAATTTTTTTAGACACAGTAAAACCTACCCTTGTATAGCCTAAATTATTTTTTCTGACATACAAAACTAGGTTTCTATTACCATATGACTTTCCTGTCGTATAAGCTTTTTTAAAATCAAAGTAACTTTTAACAGTGATCATATTATTTGACTGTTAGTCTTTTTCTCCCTTTTTTTCTACGAGATGCAATTACATTACGGCCAGATTTAGTTAACATTCTTTTTCTAAATCCATGTACTCTTGCTCTTCTTTTTTTCTTTGGTTGGTAAGTTCTTTTCATAAACTATGCACCTCCTCATATTTACTCTATTTAATCACATCTTATAGTATATAAATATTCCCAATCTTTGTCAATAAATAAAAAGATATTCACATAATTTTAAAATATAGGAAAAAATAAAAATAAAGATTTTAAAATTTGACCAAGAACTTTTTAAAAGTTATTATTTATTAACCTGTGGATAAGTCTTGTAAAAAACATTTGTTTGTGATAAAATATTTCTAGATAAATTTATCTGTAAGTAGTTGATAACTCCTAGCTTTCAACTACTTTTATAAAGACTTTTTTTTAGAGGAAATCCTCTTTAAATGTTTTTTATTATTAACAACTTATCCTTGGCGAAAATTTATAAAAATTAGATTTTGTGGATTAGTTCCTTGTCAACAGTCTGTTGATAAGTCTGTGGATATCTACTAGCTTTTTTAAAAATTTATCTAGATAAAGCTAATAATTTACAAAAAAATCTATGCACAAGGAAAATTTTTTTAGCCTGTTAATAAGAAAAATATATAAATTATCCACACTGTCCACAGTGAATAAGTCTTTTACTTTTGTGTATAAACTTATCCACTGTTGTTAATGTTTATAAGGAGAGAGTATGACTAGAAATAACAATGAAACTTGGATCCGAATCCTAAACGAAATCGAAAGAAATATTGGTAGTAACTACGATATATGGTTTCAAGGTGTGTCTCATAAAGTTGTTGATGATGAATTTATAATTTATGTTCCCAACAATTTTACATACACCCAGATGAACAAAAGGTACTATTCTATTGTTGAAAAGGCCATTAGAAATGTGACTAACTACGACTACAATTTAGTTTTTCAAATAGCTGAAGGTTCTGTTGTAGATGATGTAGACCCAATCTCAAATTACAGGTCAGAATCTAATATTAATCCTAGGTATACCTTTGACAATTTTGTAGTTGGAAAATCTAATGAATTTCCCCATGCTGCTGCTTTATCTGTAGCAGAAAATCCTGGAGGTTTAAACAATCCTCTATTTATATATGGATCATCAGGCCTAGGAAAAACCCACCTAATGCTTGCAATTGGAAATTATATGTTAGAAAAAAATCCCGACCTAAAACCAATTTATGTATCTTCTGAACAGTTTACTAATGAGCTGGTAGAAGCTCTAAGAAAGGATACAACTCCAGAATTTAGGGACAAATACAGAAATGTAGATCTTTTATTAGTAGACGATATTCAATTTCTAATAGGCAAGGAGCGAATTCAAGAAGAATTTTTCCACACCTTTAACATGCTCCACCAAAATTACAAACAAATTGTAGTAACTTCAGATAAACCTCCCAAGGACTTAAAGGGCCTTGAGTCTCGTATTATAACCAGACTTGGCGGAGGATTAATTGCAGATATTTTAGAACCTGATATAGAAACTAGAATAGCAATTTTGAGAAATAAAAATGAACAGGAAAATTTCCAAATTTCTGACGAAGTTATAGACTACATTGCTGAAAATGTAGATTCAAATATTAGAGAGTTAGAAGGTGCCTTGCTTAGGGTCGTTGCTTTTTCTAACTTAACAGGAAAAACTGTAGACCTACAAATGGCAAAAAATGTTCTTAGAAGTATCCTAGACCAAAAGAAAAAAATAGTTATTGATTCAAATAGGATAAAAAATATTATTTCTGACCACTATGGCGTAAGTGTAGAAGACTTAGATTCTAAAAAAAGACCAAAAGATATAGCCTATGCTAGACAAGTTGCCATGTACTTGTGCAGGGAGATGACAGATATGTCCCTACCTAAGATAGGAGCTGATTTTGGAGGCAGAGACCACACAACTGTAATTCACGCAGTTGATAAAATTTCAAGTGAAATTAAAGCAGACTCTACTACAAAAAAGACCATCCAAGATTTAAAGAGAAAAGTAAAAGGCGACTAGTTGTTCACAAGTTATAAATTGAGCTTATTGAGACATACTAAGACTTAGGGACCTTATCAACATATTCACAGGTCCTACTACTACTAAAACATATAATATAACTAAGGAGAAACCATGAAATTTACAATTAACCAACAAAAACTAAATGAAAGTATATCTATAGTACAAAGAGCAATTTCTTCTAAGGCTATATCTAAAGAACTAGAAGGAGTTCTTTTACAAATTGAAGGAAGTAAATTAAAACTTACAGGAACAGATGCAGAAATAATATCCATAGAAACCTATGTAGACTGTCAGGTTATAGAAGAAGGATCAACTTTAGTAAATGCCAGATTATTTGGAGATATAATAAGAAAGCTTCCAAATGACGATATAGAAATAGAAGTAAAGGGAGATAGGATGTTTATCCAAGTTCAAAAATCAAACTTTGAGCTTCTAACTCACAATTATAAAGACTATCCATCTCTTCCAAAGTTAACTGATGAAAATTCTATAATAATAGATACAGGATCATTAAAAAGAGCCATTAAACAAACAAGCTTTGCCGTATCTTTAGACTATAACAGAAGGGCCCTAACAGGAGTTCTCTTTGAAGTAAAAAATGACCAAATAAATTTTGTAGCCTTAGACGGATATAGGCTAGCAGTTTATACAGATATGAGTCCATCTGAAAAAGAATACACAGCCATAGTTCCAGCCAAGGCTTTGACAGAGTTATCTAGAACTATTTCAGATGAAGATGAAAATATTAGAGTATGTTTTTCTAGAAATAATATAAGATTTGACCTAAAGGACACCACCTTTTATTCCCAACTAATAGATGGCCAATTTTTCAAATACGATGAAATTATTAGAAAAGACCATGTAACTACAGTAAAAGTAAACAGACACGCCTTCCAACAATCCCTAGAAAGGGCAGAACTTTTAGCTAAAGAAGAAAAGGCAAATTTAGTAAAACTTGAAATTAAAAATTCTATGGTTAGAATCCTATCTAATACAGAACTTGGATCAGTAGAAGAAGAAGTTTTAGCTGACATTGACGGAACTGACCAACTAATAGCCTTTAACTCTAGATATCTCTTAGACGGAATAAAAAATATGGAAGATGTAGAAATAAATTTAAGTCTCTTAGACGATGTAAATCCTATGATAATAACAGGAGTAGACAACGACTCTTACCTTTACCTAGTACTACCAGTGAGGTTGGCCTAATGATGGTTAGAGAAGTAAAAATAGACACAGAATTTATAAAACTAGACTCACTTTTAAAATATGCAAACCTAGTAGGAACTGGCGGAGAGGCAAAAATCCTCATCCAAGAAGGCCAGGTCCTAGTAAATGGTGAGGTTGAAACTAGGAGAGGAAGAAAAATCCACAAGGGCGACCTTGTAGACTTAGAAGGACAAATAATAGAAGTAAAATAGATGAAAGTAAAAGAAATCTCTATAAAGAATTTTAGAAATTACTCAGATTTATTTTTACAACCAAATAAAAATATAAATGTCTTTGTTGGAAAAAATGCCAGTGGCAAGACTAATATCTTAGAGGCAATTTCTATATTAATTTCTGCAAGGTCTTTTAGAACTAGTAGAGACAGAGAGATTTTAAAATTCGGCGAAGACTATTTTGAAATTCTCGCCCTTATAGAAAAATCTGGTTTAGACAAAGACTACCAGCTAATTTATGAAAAAAACAAGAAAAAGAAATACCAAGTAAACCTATCTAATATAAAAAGTTTAAATGAACTTAGAATGGAAGGCCCCTTGGTTAGCTTTGTGCCAGAAGACTTAGAAATTGTAAAAGACGGTCCAGCCCTTAGAAGAAAATACATGGACCAGGCTATTTCAAATTTAGACTTTATCTATAGGTACAATTTAAAAAAATACAATTCGATTTTAAAAGAAAAAAATAGTCTCTTAAAAGATAGAAACAAGGGCCTAGATACAAAACTTTTATTTCAAGCCTACAATGTCCAACTGGCATCCCTAGGAGCCTACTTAATCCTAGCTAGAAAAGAATTTTTAGACCAGGTAAACAAGGATATTAAAGACATCCACCTTTCTATAACAAGTGGAGAAGAAGTCCTAGACTTAATTTATCAAAATCCCTTTAAGGACATGGACAATATTAAAAAAATCGAAAGTTCTCTTTACCAGGCTATGATGGAGGCCTTAGACAAGGATCTTTTTGTAAAATATTCTACCTTTGGTCCCCATAGAGATGATTTTGACATTGAAAGCAATAATATTTCTTTAAAAACCTATGGGTCTCAAGGACAAAAACGATCGGCAGTTTTGTCTATGAAGCTAGTTGAAATTAATTTAATAAAGGCTAGGAGAAATATAGCTCCCATAGTTTTATTAGATGATGTTTTTTCAGAATTAGACCAAAAGAGAAGGCGGATGCTAATAGAAAATCTTTTAGATGTCCAATCTTTTATAACTATGGCAGAGAAAAAATATTTAGATGAATTTAAAGGTTTTTCTTATAATATATATTTAGTTGATAATAGTAAAGTGAAATTATTAGACGGAGGAAATTAATGGATAATAAAAATACAAATTATGGAGCAGACAATATAGAGGTTCTAGAAGGTCTGGCTCCAGTAAGGCTAAGGCCTCACATGTACATTGGTTCAACTGGTCCTAAGGGCCTCCACCACTGTGTATATGAGGTTTTAGACAACTCAATAGATGAGGTTCTAGCAGGTAGGGCCACAACAGTAAAGGTAAAAATTTACAAGGACGGGTCCATATCTGTAGAAGATGACGGTTCAGGTATTCCTGTAGAAACTCACAAGTCTACTGGCCTATCAACAGTAGAAACAGTACTTACAATCCTTCACGCTGGAGGAAAGTTTCACGCTGGAGCTTACAAGGTTTCTGGTGGTCTTCACGGTGTAGGTGTTTCTGTAGTAAACGCCTTGTCTGAATGGCTAGAAGTTGTAGTATCTAGAAATGAAAAAAAATACAAACAGAGATTTGAAAGGGGAATTAGGCAAGGTGACCTAGAGGTTGTAGGAGAAGCTAAAAAAACTGGAACCTTTGTCCGCTTTAAGCCAGACCCAGAAATTTTTACAGAAACTGTAGAGTTTGATTACGAAGTTTTAGCTAGAAGATTTAAGGAAACAGCCTTTTTAACCAAAGAAGTAAAAATAATTTTAGAAGACGAGAGAACTGGAAAAAAGGAAACTTTCCATTATAACGGAGGAATAAAATCTTTTGTAGACGAACTAAACAAGTCTAAAGAACCTCTCCACAAGGACGTTATCTACTTAGAAGATGACAAAGAAGGCCACAATGTCCAAATTGCCATCCAATATGTAGACGGCTACAGCGAAAATGTCCTATCCTTTGCCAACAACATTAACACAGGAGAAGGTGGAACCCACGTCTCAGGCTTTAGGGGAGGTCTTACTAGGACCTTAAATGACTATGCCAGAGAATTTAACTTCCTAAAGGAAAAAGACGACAACTTCCAAGGTGAAGATACAAGAATTGGCCTAACAGCAATAATTTCCATAAAACTTCCAAACCCTCAATACGAAGGCCAAACAAAAGGAAAACTTGTAAATTCAGAAACTAGGGGAATTGTTGAAAATATAATAAATGACCTTTTAAAGTCCTATTTAATAGAAAATCCAAAAACTGCCAAGGCAATAATGGAAAAAGTTGTTAGGTCCAAGGAAGAAAGAGAGGCTGTAAGAAAATTAAAAACAGCCCAAAGAAGGACTTCAATGTTAGAAAAAACTACCCTACCAGGAAAGTTAGCTGACTGCCAGTCAAATGACATGGAAGTAACAGAAATTTTTCTAGTGGAAGGGGACTCTGCTGGTGGATCTGCAAAAATGGGCAGGGACAACTACCACCAAGCTATCCTACCCCTAAAGGGTAAGATAATGAACGTTGAAAAGGCCAACCTAATTAGGGTTTTAGAATATGAAGAAATCCTTTCTATGATTTCTGCCTTTGGAACAGGAATTGGCGACGACTTTGATATAAGTAAACTTAGGTATGGAAAAATTATAATAATGACAGATGCTGACGTTGACGGCGCCCATATTATGACCCTGCTACTTACTTTCTTCTATAGGTATATGCCAGAGCTTATTAGACAGGGCCACGTCTATGTTGCCAACCCACCACTTTATGGCCTAATTAGAGGAACTAAGGTTATAAGATACTGCTATGACGAAAAGGAATTAGAAAAAGTATCTAAGGAAATCGATATGAAAAACATAAAAATTTCTAGGTACAAGGGTCTTGGGGAAATGAATGCAGAACAACTTTGGGACACAACAATGAACCCAGACCACAGAATCCTTCACAGGGTTACCATTGACGATTCTGACGATGAAGTTTATTTAGACGAAACCTTTAGTATCCTAATGGGAGACAAGGTAGAACCTAGAAGACAATTTATAGAAGAAAATGCAAAACTTGTTAAGAATCTGGATGCATAGGAGGAAAAATGACAGAAGAAAATAAAGACTTACAGACAATAGTAAATGTAGACTTAAAAAAGTCTATGAAAGAGGCATATTTAGACTATGCAATGAGTGTCATTGTATCTCGTGCTCTTCCAGATGTTAGAGATGGGCTAAAACCAGTTCACAGGAGAATAATCTATGGTATGAACCAGCTCCTTCTATATCCAGACAAGCCTTATAGAAAATCCGCTAGACTTGTAGGGGACGTAATGGGTAGGTTCCACCCTCATGGTGACTCAGCTATTTATGAAGCAGTAGTAAGACTGGCCCAAGACTTCTCTACTAGGTATCCTTTAGCAGACGGCCAAGGAAACTTCGGTTCTATAGACGGAGACGGTGCAGCAGCCATGCGTTATACAGAAGTTAGAATGACCAAGCTGGCCCAAGAAATGCTTAGAGACATTGACAAGGACACAGTAGACTTTGGTCCAAACTTTGACGACTCAGAAAAAGAACCAACAGTCCTACCATCGAAATTTCCTAACTTACTTGTAAATGGATCATCAGGTATAGCAGTAGGTATGGCTACAAATATGGCCCCTCACAACTTATCTGAAACCATAGATGGAGTAGTTGCCTATATAGACAATAATGACATAACTACAGACGAGCTAATGACCTACATTAAGGGCCCAGACTTTCCTACAGGCGGAATGATTATGGGCAAAAAGGCCATAAAAGAAGCCTATGAAACAGGTAGGGGCAAACTTACTTTAAGGGCAGTAATAGAAGTAGAAGAAACAAAGAAGAAAACTTCCCTTATAGTAAAAGAACTTCCTTACCAAGTTAACAAATCAAGGCTTATTAAAAAAATAGCTGAATATGTCCAAGAAAAGAAAATCGAAGGTATCTCAGACCTAAGAGACGAATCAGACAGGTCTGGAATGAGAATTGTAATAGAATTAAAAAGAGATGCAATTCCAGAAGTTGTAATAAACAACCTTTACAAGTACACTCAACTTCAAACTACCTTTGGCATAATAAATATAGCCCTAGTAAATGGAGAGCCAAAAGAGCTTAGCCTAAAGGAATTAATTTATCACTACGTAAACCACCAAATCGAAGTTATAGAAAGAAGAACTAGATTTGAACTAAACAAGGCAGAAAGAAGGGCCCATATTTTAGAAGGCTTAAAAATTGCCATAGACAATATTGATGAAATAATAAAGATTATTAGGGCCAACTATTCAGATGCAGAAATAAAGGCAGAATTTGAAAAGAGATATGGCCTTACAGACATCCAGTCTCAAGCAATATTAGACATGCAATTAAAACGTCTATCAGGACTCCAAAGAGAAAAGTTAGACGAAGAATATGCTAATTTAATAAAAGAAATAGCAAGGCTTAAAGAAATTTTAGCCAACCCTCATATAAGAGACTCTATAATAAAACAAGAACTTATAGAAATAAAAGAAAAATATGGAGACATGAGAAGAACGGCAATAATGCCAGCAGCAGAAGAAATTGACATGGCTTCTATGATTCCAGAGGAAGATGTAGTAATAACCTTAACTAACAAGGGCTATATAAAGAGGATGCCAGAAGGGGCCTACAAACCACAAAACAGAGGTGGCAAGGGTATTAGAGCCTTGACAACCAAGGACGAAGACTTTGTCTGCCAAATGTTTATAGTAAACACCCATGACAACCTCCTATTCTTTACAAACTTTGGAAATGTCTTTAGACTAGTAGGCTACGAAATTCCAGAAGCAGGTAGGCAGGCTAGGGGCATGGCCATAGTTAATCTCTTAGACCTAAGACCAGGAGAAGAAGTATCTACAGTTCTTGCAGTAGATGAATTTAATCCAGAAAAATACTTCACCATGGTTACTAAAGAAGGATCAATAAAGAGAACTAGTGTAGAAGAATTTAAAAACATTAGGAGATCAGGACTTAGGGCAATAAACCTAAGAGAAGGCGACCAACTAATAGGAGTAGAAATTACCAACGGTAAAAATGACCTTATCCTAACAACTAAAGATGGCAATGCCATAAGATTTAAAGAAGCTGACGTAAATCCAACAGGCAGAACATCAATGGGAGTTATAGGCATAAGACTTAATAAAGACGACCAAGTAGTTAATTTCTCAAGAATAGAAAAAGACAAGTATTTAATTTCTGTAGGGGAAAATGGCTATGGAAAACTTACTGACCTTGATGAATTTAATGTCCAAAACCGTGGAGGCAAGGGAGTAATATCCTATAAGGTAACTGAAAAAACAGGCAAAGTTGTAGGATCCTTTGTAGTTGGCAAAGAAGACCAACTTATGATAATATCAGAAGATGGAACAGTAATTAGAATTGCTGCAGACCAAATCTCAATCCTAGGTAGAAATACCCAAGGAGTAAGGCTGATTAATGTGAAAAACTCTAAGGTTGTTGCACTGGCAATATTTATAGGAGAATAAAATGGCATTTAGAAAAGAAATTGAAGAAAGAAAAGACAAGACAATAATAAAACTCTTTGGAGAACTAGATATTTATGTTTCTAGCGATTTTAAAGAAGAAGTTTTAGAAATATTAGAAAAAACTAAAGATCACTTATACTTGGACCTAAAAGAATTAGAATATATCGATTCAACAGGTCTAGGAGCTTTAATAGCCTTAGTAAAAGAAGCAGGCGAAATAGACAAAAAAGTCTATCTAAAAGATGTAAACGAGAGAATAAGAAAATTATTTAAAATTACAGCCCTAGAAGACATGTTTATATTTGTAGGTGGCATAGATGAATAGAGAAGTATTTACCTTTAATATCCCAGCCCTAAGTGAAAATATAACCATAATAAGGCTGACAACATCAGCTATAGCCTCAAAGCTAGACTTTACCATAGACCAAATCGAAGATTTAAAACTTTGTGTAGCAGAACTTTGTAACCTTGGTCTATCAAAAGAAGACAACTTATTTAAAATCGAGTACAGCCTAGACAGAGAAGAAAATGCTATAGAAATAAAATTTCACAACTTAGAAATAGACGACCAGGCAGAAAATTTTGAAATATCAAAAATGATACTTCAAGCTCTAATAGAAGAAATAGAATTTGAAAAAGAATATATTAAGATAAAATTATTTGTCTAATAGGAGCCCTTATGACAACTAAGAAAAATGACAAACAATTAGATAGAGAAGAGCAGACCAGGCTTTTTAAAGAATACAAAGAGACCAAGGACAAGGCTATTAGGGACAAGCTTATAGAAGACAACCTCTATATAGCAGAAATACTTGCAAAAAAATATGCCAACAAGGGCATAGACTATGACGATATTTTTCAAGTGGCGTCAATAGGACTAATTTATGCAGTAGATAGGTTTGATGTAGATAGAGGCTATCAGTTTTCATCCTTTGCAACGCCAACGATAATTGGAGAAATAAAAAGACACTTTAGAGACAAGGGCTGGACTATAAGAGTGCCTAGAAGGATTCAAGAACTATCTAAGAAGATCAACAACGCCAAAGTCGACTTAGCCCAAGAATTACAAAGATCTCCAACAGTAAAGGACATAGCAGAATATTTAGAATCAACTGAAGAAGAAATCCTTGAAGCCATGGAAGCCTCAAAGGTTTACTCGCCTCAGTCCTTGGACCTAACCTATGACGGTGGCGAAGATTCAGATATTTCCCTGGCAGATTTAATAGGCGAAGAAGACAAGTACTATGAAAAAATCGAAAACAACGATTTTATAGAAAAAGCCATGTCCATACTTTCAGAAACAGAAAAGAAAATTTTAATAGACAGGTATTTTAACAAAAAAACCCAGTCTGCCATAGCAGAAGAATTAAACATATCTCAAATGACAGTATCTAGGTTGGAAAAGAAGATCCTAGAGAAGATGAAAAATGAAATAGAGAGAATATTTGCAAACTAGTCACCTTTATGGTGACTTTTTGACTTGGAGAGAAAATGAAAAAGAAACAAGTTTATATAATTTTAATACTTCTTTTAATCCTTGGAAGCATATTTTTTTCTTTAGCAAAATTTGATTTGATACCCTTAGTCCACAATATATTTTTAATAGGAGGATTTTTTCTCCTAGCAGCCTTGACTTTATTTCTAGGCTATATTTTTGGAAAAATTAAAGTGAGAAAAAAGGCCACAAAAATTATAAAGATAATACTTTTGTGCCTCTATTATGGCCTAATAGGTCTAGGCCTATATTTTTATATAATCTTAGGAGTTTTTTCCTATAAGACTGGAGAAAAAGTTTCTTATAGGGACCAGACTTATTATATAATAGACGAAAGCTTTTTTGATCCATATTATGTAATTTATAAAAAGACAGGGCCAGTAACAATGGAAAAAACTGGACCAAGCTATAATTTTATACCAGACCTAACTGAAGAAAATATAGAAAAATTAATATTGGGTACCTATGAATATAAAGAAGGGTCAACAAGTCATGAGGAAACTGTGGATAAGACCCAAGAAGAAATTACTCAAGAAGTAGAAGAAAGTGTCCAAGAAGCACAGACTAGGGAAGAAAAAGAAGCCCTATTTAATAGTTTAGACCCAGAAGACCTTATAAAAATCCCAGAATCACCTTATGTCCTAGGCATAGTAGACAAGGCCCTAGGCTCATCTTATTTTTATTACTTTGGCAAGGAAGAAAATGGAAAAATCTCCTATATTTCAGAATTAAAAGGCTACCCTGCCTATAAGTCTGGAGAAATTAAAGAAGAGAAAATAGAAGTTAAATTTATAGACGTAAATGGAAAAACTTACACCTACCAATCAATAGACGGTGGAAAAAACTTTGAAAAAATAGAAAAATAGGAGGACAAATGAGAGACCTAGAATTAATCTTTATAGTAGACGAAAACTGGAACATAGGCCTAAATGGAGATATGCTCTATAAGACGAAAGTAGACCTAGACCACTTTAGAAATACAACTGAAGGCCAGGTCCTTTTAATGGGCAGAAAAACCCTAGAAGCCCTACCAGGAGGCAGGGGCCTAAAAAACAGGATAAACATAGTCCTATCTAGAGACGAAAACTACCAGGCAGAAAATATAGTCCTAGTAAACTCCCTAGACCAAATGGAAAGAGAAATAGAAAAATACCCAGACAAGAAAATATTTTTAATAGGTGGAGAAAACCTAGTCAAGCAACTTTTTGACTCCTGCACCTATGCCTATATAACAAAAATCAACCACAAGTTTAAAAACTTCGACAGCTCAATTCCAAACTTAGATGACTTAGATAACTGGAAAATAGTAAAAAAACAAGGGCCAGTAGACGATAAAACCCACTTGCTAACATTTTTAGAGTATAAAAAAATAAAATAAGAGAAATTTGAAAAGTGCTAATAGAAGAATAATCTATCAGCACTTTTTCTTTTAAAGATTTCCCAGTGAGTGGACTTTTTCTAGCTGGGTATTTGTAATATTTTTATTTGAAATTTTTTCTATATTTATAGTCTTATTATCCTTGGGAAAATAAAGAACATAGGCCTTGTTGTCAACAATAAATAAGACATCTTGGCCGTCAAGATTAAAGAAGTAATGGTCCCTATAGATCTTCTCATAAACCGTTTCCACATATTCCCTTCCATTATCAACATACAAGACCCCATCTTTTTCAAAATTAAAATTCAGAGAATTCTCATAGCTGTAGTAGCCGATAATATTTTTGTCATAGGACTTTTCAGTAAAAACATTTGCAATAAAAATTACATTTACAAAAATGGAAAGGACAAGTAACAAATAAAGCATCTTTTTCTTCATAATAAACTCCTTTTAGATATTTAATCCTAAGCTTTTAAAATTATTATAAGGACTATAAGTCCAAAAAGGCCAGCGGAAAAATTTGCAAAGGCTGTGGATTTATTATTTTCTTTATAGGTCAAGGCTCCTTTAATAAATCCATTAGCACTTATAAAGATAAGGGTAAAAATGGATAGGTCAAAGGTCTTAGCAAGTATTATATATAAAAGCAAGATTATAGTTAGACCTATGTAGCCATAGCCTCCAATATTTTCTTTTATCTTTAGATAATCTAAGCCTCTAGAGAAGAAAAATCCACATAAGCCTAGGCCATAAGCAAGGCTAACAATATAATTTTTACTTATTATCCAGATTATTAACATGGCTAGGGCCAGGATAAAAAGGTATTTTTGAATTTTACTCATTTTATTAATCATAAGGTCCTCCGCAAAAGTATATATTTCTAATTGTCCTATACCCGACAAGCTTATTCTTAAATAAAAAGGCCAATAATAAATAATCAAAGTAGGGGAAAAATAATTTTTTAGAATAACCATACTTAATTTAGTAAAAAAATTAAAAATCCCCTAAAATGCTAATAGACAGCTATTGGCATTTTTATTTGGAAAGTTATGACCTAGTCTTAAAAAACAACTTTAACTTTTGAAAGTTCTTCTTTATATTTTTTCACAAATTATACTATACTACTTGCATAAACTTAACTAGTGGAGTATAATTTAAATCGGAGTACACAAGATTAATGAAGATTAAAAATTTTTATTTTTTAAAAAGCCAATATTGGCAAATTTTTAATTAAACAAACAAATTTACAAGGAGGAAAAAAATGACAAAAATTATTGTAATTGGAGCAAACCACGCAGGTACTGCTGCATCTAACACACTACTTGACAACATTAAGGATGTTGATTTAACTATTTATGACAGAAACAACAACATATCCTTTTTAGGTTGTGGAATGGCCCTTTGGATTGGGGAACAAATTTCTACATCTGATGGTCTATTTTACTGCAGCAAGGACGTTTTTGAAGAGAAAGGCGCCAAGGTTCACATGGAATCTGAAGTTCTTTCTATAGATGAAGACAAAAAAACTGTAAAAGTAAGACTTGCTGACGGATCAGAAATCGAAGATACTTATGACAAACTTATACTTGCAACTGGATCTAGACCTAGATCAAATAACATACCTGGAGAAGACCTTGAAAACATAGAAGTTGCAAAATTATTCCAAGACGCGAAAAAAGTTAAGGAAATCGGCCTAAGAGATGAAATTAAAAATGTTGTAGTTGTTGGCTCTGGCTATATTGGAGTTGAGCTAGCAGAAGCCTTCCAAAGAATTGGAAAAAACACAACTTTAGTTACAAGATCTGAAAAAATTCTTCACAACTACTATGACGAAGACTTTTCAAAACCACTACAAGATGCCATGGTAGAAAACGGCATTAAAATTGTTTTAGGCGAAAATGTAAAAGAATACAAGGGCGAAAATGGAAAAGTTACTGCTGTAAAAACAGACAAGGGAGAGTATCCAGCTGACCTTGTAATTAATTCTATTGGCTTTGTTCCTAATGTATTCTTGGGAGAAAGTTTAAAGAAACACGACAAAACTGGCGCCTACCTTGTAGACAAACACTTCAGAACATCAAATCCAGATATTTATGCCATTGGCGATTGTGCAACAATTTATTACAAACCAACTGACTCTCAAGAATATGTAGCCCTAGCAACTAACGCAGTTCGTTCAGGTATTGTAGCTGCTTTAAACGCTGGCGGACTTGACTTAGAAACTCCAGGAGTTCAAGGTTCATCAGGTATGCAAATATACGGCCACAAAATTGTAATGACTGGTATGTCTCTAGACATGGCAGCCAAATACGGCATAGACGTAGAATACACAGACTTTGAAGACCTACAAAAACCTGCCTTTATGGAAAATGTAGAAAACGCCAAAGTTAAGGTTAGAATTGTCTACAGAAAAGATGACAGGAGAATTATTGGTGCCCAACTTGGATCAACTTATGACGTTTCAATGGGTATCCACATGTTTTCTTTAGCCATCCAAAAAGACGTAACAATAGATGAGCTAGCTTTAACAGATATATTCTTTATGCCTCACTTTAACCAACCATATAACTATATAACTATGGCAGCAGTTTCAGCTGTTTTAGGATAATTTAAGCAAAGAAAAAAGGGACCTAAGCTAGTCCCTTTTTTCATAAATATTTTCAAATTCTCAGTTTTTAATTTTTAGGCTCTAGCCATTAACTCTGCTAGTTTTAAATGTAGGCCACCATCTACAAGTAGGTCAGTACCAGTTATAAAGTAAGCATCATCTGAGGCTAAGAATTTTACAGCCTTGGCTATATCTTCTGGTTCTCCAAGTCTCTTTATTGGAGTAACAGTTTCCATGGCCTTCATCTTTTCAGCATGTTCTTCAGCTGCCTTTCTAGCCATTGGAGTCATAATAATTCCAGGAGAAATAGAAACTATTCTAGCTCCAACTTCCCCAAAGTCAGATGCATACTTTCTAACCATTAGTTGAACAGCCTTTTTAGAAAAATTATAGGCAAGATCTGATTTGTCTTCAACAATTTCAACTAACTTGTCTATGGCGCCTTCAGCATCAGGTTCAACTAAAAGGCCGTCATAGGCTGGGTTGTCTAAAACAGTGTGGCCCATCATAGAAGAAATTAAAATTAAAACTCCTCCTGGAGAAATATTTTTCTTGGCTGACTCAATTAGGTGGAGGGTTCCAAGTAAGTCTATTTCAAAAGTCTTTTTAGCAGAAGCGCCGACACCAGAAACGCCAGCTGAGTTTAAAACAGTTTTAATATCTCCCAGGCTCTTTCCATAGGCGAAAAGTTCATCAACACTTGCTTGGTCAGAAATGTCAGAAGTCTTGTATAAAGCATCTACGCCTAGACCCTTTAATTCTTCACAAGCAGATACAAGTTTTGCTTCAGTCCTACCAGTAATTAAAACCTTGCCGTCTTTAAATCTCTTGGCACACTCAAGGCCAATTCCACTAGAACCGCCAGTTATAATGTGAACATTAGTCATAATTTTTACCTCCAATTAAATTTTTTCTCATTTATTTAGTATTACTATACCCAAATAGTAAATAAAAAACTCTGGAAGATAAAATACAAACAAAAAATGAAGAAAATTAAAGAAAATAACATATAAAAAAGGAATTTTAGGGTAAAGAATAAATATGAAAAAAAATATTTTAGGAGGACAAAATGCCATTAAATATTGAACCAAAAGAAGTGTTTTCTTGGTTTTACGAAATAAACCAAATACCAAGATGTTCAGGAAACGAAAAGGGAGTATCAGACTTTTTAGTAAACTTTGCCAAGGAGAGAAACTTAGAATACATCCAAGACGAAGTTAACAACGTAATTATAAAAAAACCAGCAAGCCCTGGCTACGAAAATTCAGACCCAGTAATAATCCAAGGTCACATGGACATGGTTTGTGTAAAAACAGATGACTCAGACCACGACTTTTCTAAAGACCCAATAGATATGTTCGTAGACGGCGACCTATTAAAGGCCAACAAGACCACCCTTGGTGGAGATGACGGCATGGCAGTAGCCTACGCACTGGCAATTCTAGACGGCGACTACAAGCACCCAGCCCTAGAAGTCCTAATAACAGTTGAAGAAGAAACAACTATGAAGGGGGCAGGAGCCATAAAAGAAGGCATGCTTACAGGCAAAAAACTTTTAAACATTGACTCAGAAGAAGAGGGAATCTTTTTAGTATCGTCAGCAGGTGGAAATACTGTCCACACCATTTTTAAAAAGGACTATCAAGACTTTGATGCAAAGTCCTATTTAATATCAATAGGCGGCCTAGAAGGTGGCCACTCTGGTATGGAAATAAACAAGCAAAGAGGAAACGCAAATATTATTCTCTTTAGACTTTTAGACAGGGCCAGACAAGAAGGAGAAATTAGACTTGGCTCAGTAAAAGGTGGTAGCAAACACAACGCCATTCCATCAACAGCCCAAGCCCAAGTTTATGTAAAAGATTCAGCTAGCATAGAAGCAATAAAAGACCTATTTAAAGAAATCAAGGGAGAATTTACAGCAGTTGATCCTGACCTATCACTAACTATAGAAGAAAAATCTGGAGCAAAGGCATTTTCAAAAGATCTTACAGACAATATAATTGACTACTACAACCTAGTTCCAGACGGAGTAATAGCTATTTCAAACTCAATTAAAGGCCTGGTCCAAACATCACTAAACAATGCAGTAATAGAAGACCATGAAGATGAAATTCTTCTAATAACATCAGTAAGGTCATCAGTAGAATCCCAATTAGACAAGGTAGCTAGAACTTTAGAAATTCTAGCAAATAAAGCAGGTGCAACCTTTGAAGAAGTAGAAAGATACCCAGCTTGGGAATACGAAGAAGACTCAAAACTAAGAGACATAGCCCTAAAAACCTACGAAGATATGTTTAAGGAAAAGGCAACCTATACAGCAGTTCACGCAGGCCTAGAATGTGGCTTACTAAAAAAAGTTCTAAAAGACACTGAAATGATCTCCTTTGGTCCAAACATGTGGGACGTCCACTCACCAAAAGAGAGAATATCAATAAAATCAACCCAAAGAGTCTTTGACTTTACAGTAAAATTATTGGAAAATTTAAAATAAGAATAGAAGTATGAGATCCTAGAAATCCTAGGATCTTTTTTTATCTTATAAAACTCCCAAAAAGGGTAAGATAAAAATAAAAAAGGAGCTAAGATGAAAAAGTTTTTAAAAATACTTGCCCTGGGTTTGGGGCTTACAATTTTATCTGTTGCCTGTAAGACGGCTGACGATTCTGCCATAGAGGCCTTGCTTTTAGATGATGCTTTTACATTTTTACTAACCAAGGACTCTAGGACTTTGAAAAAGGGGGACCTAATAAGTCTTTCCTTTGATGAAGATGTAGAAATGAGTCTTGGCCATAAGTATAGGATAAAAATTGCAGAAGGCATAAGAGAATCCTATCCCTACCAAGGTTCAGGGGAGGAAATTTTAGAAGACCTGGGAATAGCTAAGGAAAAAATAAGCTTAGACCAGGCCCTGGCCCTTAAAGAATATTTATCTGACAAGATTACTATAATAGACGTTAGGACTCCAGAAGAATACCAAGGCGGCCACCTGCCTGGAGCCATTAATATTCCAGTAGACAACCTTGCAAATGAAATAAGAGAAGACTTGGACCAAGTTATTGTCGTCTACTGCCAAAGTGGGAGAAGATCTGAGGCTGCAAGTGAAATTTTAAAAGACCTAGGCTACAAGGTGGTATTAGATGGCGGAGGAATCTCTTCCTACAAGGACCAAGTGTGAAATAGGAATTTTTAAGGAGGTTTAGGCCTCCTATTTTTGTGAAAAAGTCTATGATAAAATAAAGAAAAGAAAATTTTTTTGAAAAAAGCTGTAGTAATTTTCCAAAGTCAAACGATGTATAGGTGAAGGGACAAATTTTAGGAGATTAAATGTTAGTTATATATCTAGGAATGATAGATGGCGAGGAAGAAAAAAGTATTTTTGAGAAAGTCTATGTAGAGAACCTAAACTTTTTTCTAAACTATGCCAACAAGTTTTTATCAGACAGGACCCAGGCCCAAGAAGCAGTTCACGAGGCCTTCCTTTACCTGCTAGAAAACTCAGAAAACTACTTTAGACCTAATAAAGAAGAAATAAAAAAACTGACAACAACAATAATTAAAGGCAAGTCCATAGACATCCTAAGAAGAGAAAATAAATTTATAAAAAATGACCTTGAAGACCTAGAAAACTATTTGCCAGCGCCAGGTCCCAGCCTAGATGAAAGGCTAATTGAAGAAGAAAAAATAAAAGACCTGGCCCAGGCTTTAAAATACATAGACCCAGAGGCCAAGCAAATACTCCTAATGAAGTACCTAGAAAAAATGTCCTATGTGGAAATTTCAAAAATCCTAAATATAGAAGTAAGAACAGCCCAAACCAAGGCCTTTAGGGCCAAGAAAAAGCTTAGAAAAATCCTAGAAGCAGGTGAAGAAGACAATGAATAAAATAAGCGATAGACAATTTGATAGACTCCTAGAAGAGGCCCTAAGTCTAGACTTTAACAGCGAAATAGCAAATACTTCTAAAAGTCCATTTAATCCATCTCCAGACTTTCAAAATAAAATGGCTGAGCTTTTTAGGAAAGAAGATGCGAAAAAATTTAGGTTGAGTTCTGTCTTAAAAAAAGTTGCAGTGTTTTTCTTGGTCTCTGCTTCCATACTTGGAATATTTTTAGGAACAAACACTCAGGCCAGGGAGAGGATTTATTCTTGGATTATTGAAGACTTTGGACTCTATAGTAGCTTTACAGCTGAAAAACCTAGCATAGATGAAGAAAGTCTAAGTTTAGATGACTTAAAAATAAATTATATACCTGAAGGTTTTGACCTAAAAGAAGTTCAAGAGGGAAGGATTAATCTTATTTATCAATTTATAAATATGCAAAATAAAGAAAATTTTTTTATTGTACACTTTAGGCTTTTAGAAGAAAATCCAACAGAATCATTTTATGATACTGAAGATACAAGATTAGAAAATATAATTATAAGTGGAAGAGATGGATATTTTTGGCAAAAAAAGGAATTGACATCAATACTATGGAAGCAAAATTCTATAGAATGTAATGTCTACGGTAATTTAAATAAAGATGAAATAATAAAAATTGGAGAAAATATTTCTAAGTAGATAAAAATCATACCCAATTTTTATATTAAAATTTTTTTGATAGGAGGTGAGAGAGATGAAGAAAAAAATATTATTATTAAGTTCATTGGTGTTAATAGTTATTTTGTTTACAGTAAACTCTAATGTTAAAGCTTTAGAATTTAGTAATGATGAAGTATTGAGATGGGAAAATAATTACAATACGAACATAAGCTTATCAAAAAGAAACAATACAATTTATATCGATTCTATTGTTAAGGTAGATAATGTGAGTTCTTCTATCAGCGGAGGAGTTTATTTAGAAAGATACACTAATGGAAGATGGGTTAATGTGGCATCTTGGGTTATAAAGGGAAAAGGTAGTGCCATACTATCAGATTCTTACAAAGGAGTAAGTGGTGAACTTTATAGGGCAAGACTATCTGCTGATGTAGGTGGAGAGAGAATTTCTGCAACATCAAATTCTGTAAGGCTATAGGATATTTGTGACAAAACAAATAAAATGAAAGAGATAGATTTAAAAAAATTTATTAAAAAGGAGTTTAATATGAAAAAAATAATTGTTTTATTGTTAGTTTTTATTCTTACTCTATCACCGAGTATATCTTTAGCTGCAGAAGGAAAAGAATCTGATGTAAAGATAACTTTTAATGGAAAAAATTATAAAATTGAATCAATACAAGTATCAGATAAATGGATTTTGATTCGAATTACAAATTTAAGCGACAATAAAATTCTTGAATCATATTTAAATTTAGAAAACAAAATCATTCAAATAGAGGAAAATCAGTATAGAATAATAGTGGAAAATGAAAATTATGTTGTACCATTTGCAGTTTGTACACCAGGTCAAACGAGAACAAGAACTATTAATATTTCGTTGTTTGATTTAAAAATGCAAGATTACCAAAAAAAAGGTATAGATAGTGACATTGCTTTTTTAGCCTTATTAACTGGTGTGCTCACAGCTATAAATCCTTTAGCAGGCATTATCCCAGGATTTTTAAGCTCTACTATAACGGGGGGAGCAACATATGACTTATATATGTCATATAAGAATGGAGACTTAAATAAAATAATCAGAGCAACTTATTATTATGAATGTGTGGAAATGTCTGATTACGACCCTGGTTTTGATTATGGGGGTGAAAGCAAAGTCCCTATGTGGAAGTTGGTGGATATTAAATGGTAAAAAAGCTTTTATCATTAATTAAAGTTTTGATATTCTTTGCTAGGTATATTATTGCCTATGGTTTTCTTATTTTTATATGGAAGTATGATTTATTTGCTAAAATTCTATATAGTGAGATTAATGAAAACACTATAAACTTTGCTTCTTTTCTAACTTATTTTTTGACATTTGGCCTTTTAATTAAAACTATCTTAGCATTTTTCCTAGGAGTAGAAACAGCTGAAACTAAGGTTGTTAAGGACTTTAATAGTCTAATAAAAGACAAACGTGTTTCATAGATATTACAAAAACACAGAGGAGCCAAGCCGATGAAGAAAAAGACAAAAATACTAATACTAGCAGGTCTTGTTTTGTTTGGAATTCTATACAAGCCAGTTAAAAACCGCATAGAAATTGCAAGGGCGCCTGAAAAAATTTTAGTCCTAGGCCAGAGGGTTGATGAGTATGGAGTTAATTTTAACAGACAAATTAAAGATCCAGAAAAAGTTACTGCCTTTGAAAACTTTTTTGACCAAGCTGTCTTTCAACAAGGTTGGAAGGGAGAGCTAGAAGGCTCAGACCTTGTTAGCTACATTATTTACAATGAGGGACTCTATTCCTATTGGTTTGATATATGGTTTGAAGAAGATGGTGGGGCCACGGTAGTAAGGTCTGATATGGACGACCCTGATTTTTGTAAATTGACTGAGGACCAGACACGAGAGTTAAAAGAAATTGTCTATGATTAGGGAAAATGGAAAAAATAATAAGAAAAACAATGGGGACACAGCTAAATAGGCCGTCGAATTCTAGCCAATCAATCTTCCCTACGGTCGATTTCTTGGGAATTCTTGGCATGAGACCTGCAACAAAATCAAAGATTTTGGCTAGGGCTTCAAATATCCCAACTATTTTTTATGGGGACACACCTAAAGGAATGTCCCCTTTTGTTGTAAAATTACTTTAGGAGGTTTAGGCCTCCTATTTTTTTGTAAGAAGAAAACCCCCAGTTAGACTGGGGGTTCAGTATAGCTTTAGCGATGAAAAACCAACAAAAAACCTCCTATGATATATAATTAAATTGTAGTTCGCCAACTGCAATAAAAAATATCAAGGAGGTAAGAAAATGTCATCAATAAATGACAAACATAGTTTATCACATACAAAATGGAACTGTAAATACCATATAGTATTTGCACCAAAATATAGGAGAAAAGAATTTTACGGAAGCAAAAGATTAGAAATAGGACAAATACTTCGAGAATTATGTAGCTGGAAAGAAGTAAACATAATAGAAGCGGAAGTATGCCCAGATCATATTCATATGTTAGTAGAAATACCACCAAAACTATCAGTATCAAGTTTTATGGGATTTTTAAAAGGAAAGAGTAGCATAATGATATATGAAAGATGGGGAAATTTAAAATATAAATACAGAGGAAGACAGTTTTGGTGTAGAGGATATTATGTAGACACAGCAGGTAAAAATGCAAAAGCAATCCAAGAATATATCCAAAACCAATTAAAACAAGATCAGTTAAGCGAACAACTAACATTTGATGTAGTTGACCCTTTTAAAGGGTAGCAAGTAGAAGTTGCAAGTGGCGGACTAACCAACGCCATTGAGGCGTGGCTGGTAATACAGGCCCTTTGGGCCGCATGAGAAAAACCCCCGGCTACGCCGGGGGATGATTATTAAAATTTTATACAAAATCATTTTTAAAGACTTTTTTTCTGATTAAATAGTTAGATAAAAATGGCAAAATTCCTGACAGGACCTTGCTAACCATAAAGGAAAATTTCTTTGATAAAAACCTTCCAAAAAATTCTGATGCGTACTTTATTACTAAATTTGCCATAACCATGCCTAGGACAAAGGTGCCTAGGTAGACGAGAAAACCCTTTAGGGTCCTCTGCTTATGGAAGACTAGCTTTGAGGCTATAAAGGTCCACAAAAATCCTACAATTAATCCTATAGAGTTAGCCACAATTATATCTAGGTCGACTACTATATAGAAGATGTAGGCTGTTATAAAGTTTAAAAGAGATCCTGTAAAGGCTGCGACCATATATTTAACTAGGGTGAAATGGTCTTTTATTAATTCTTTTATTTTCATTTAATCATCCTTAGCATTTATTTTTCTTAAAATCTTAAAGAGAGGCAGACTTAAAAATTTTCTTTCTCAAAATATAGGAAACTGCAAAGGGCACAATTCCCGACAAGAGCTTGCTTATTAAAAAGGATATGTTCTTTGCGAAAAACTTTATAAAAAATCCTGATGCCAGCTTTATTATAAGGTTGTCTAAGACCAAGCCTAGGAGAAAGGTTCCTAAATAAACTAAAAAGCCCTTTAAGCTGTGGTTCTTGTGGAAGACAATTTTTGAGGCCAAAAAGGTAAAGAGAAAGCCAACTATAAGGCCAGTGGTGTTTGAAAAAATTAGATTTTTATCTAGGCCTAGATAGAGGACATAGGCCGTTATAAAGTTTAGTACATGGCCTGCAAAGGCTGCTGCCATATATTTAATTAGGGTCATGTGGTCGATTATTAGGTCTTTAACTTTCATAGTTTTTCGTCTTTCCTTTAAAGTACTTACATAAAATCTTTATTACAATTTTAAGATAGGATTAATAACAAAAACTTATTAATCTTAATTACACTATAACAAGCTTTCCCTAAGATTGCAAATGAAATAAAAAAGTACCAGCTCAAGGCTGATACTTTAAAAAATTTTATTTGTGGTTTTTGCCGTGGTTTTCTACAATTTTTACAATTAATTCTGAGGCCTTTCTCATATAGTCTGTTGGCACAAATTCGTATCTTCCGTGGAAGTTCATACCTCCTGCAAAGATGTTTGGTGTTGGTAGACCCATAAAGGAAAGTCTGGCTCCGTCTGTGCCTCCTCTTATGGCTTGGATCTTTGGCTCAATGTCTAAATCTTCCATTGATTTTTTTGCCAGTTCTACTATTTCCATGTGGCCTTCAATTTTTTCTCTCATATTGTAGTAGGAATCTTTTACTTGAACTTCAACCCTGCCTGGGTATTTTTTATTTAAAAAGTCTCCAACTTCACTAAAGAGCTTTTTCTTCTCTTCAAACTTATCCCTTGAGTGGTCACGGATTATAAAGGCCATAGTAGTTTCTTCTACTGTTCCAGAAATATCTGTTAGGTGGAAGAAGCCTTCATACTTTTCAGTGTATTCTGGCCTTTGGTCTGCTGGCAACATGGCATCAAATTCCATGGCGATTTTTTGGGAGTTTACCATGGTGTTTTTTGAAGATCCTGGGTGGACGTTTTTCCCTTGGATGGAAACTTTTCCTGAAGCTGCATTAAAGTTTTCAAATTCTAATTCGCCAATAGGGCCGCCGTCAAGGGTATAGGCAAAGTCTGCACCAAAGCCTTTGACGTCAAAAAGATCTGCCCCTCTGCCGATTTCTTCGTCTGGAGTAAAGGCAACTTTTATGTCTCCTCTTTCAATTTCTGGATGGGCCACTAAATAGGCACAGGCATCTAGGATTTCGGCAACGCCTGCCTTGTCGTCAGCTCCTAAAAGAGTTGTACCGTCTGTTGTAATTAATTCCATGCCAACAAAGTCTTTTATAAATGGAAATTCACTTTCTTTAATAGAAAATTCGTCATTTAATTTTATGTCCCCACCTTGATAGGTAAAAATTTGTGGGTTTACGCATTTGCCGTCCATATCAGGTGAAGTGTCCATGTGGGCAACAAAGCCAATTACTGGCAGTCCCTTAAGATTTCCTTCTAAAGTTCCGTAGACATAGCCATTGTCGTCTTGGAAGACGTCTGTAAGGCCAATTTCTTTCATATCTGCTACTAAGATCTTTCCTAGCTCAAGTTGGCCAGGTGTTGATGGACAAGTTTCGCTGGTCTCATCTGACTTAGTATCAATAGCAATGTATTTTAAAAATCTTTCAACAATATCCATAAAAAACCTCCTTGTTTATAAAATTATTATAGCACAAGAGATGAAGTTTTTAAGGTTATTTATTTTTATCTTAGGCCAATTAATGTTATAATTATAGTATAATTATTGAAAAATGGTGGTATTATGAAATTTTCTAAAAGACTTTACATATTGAGAAAGGAAAAAAACCTGTCCCAAGTAGACCTGGCAGAGGAAATTAAGGTTTCAGCATCGTCAATTTCTCTTTGGGAGGCAGGCAAGGTCATTCCAGAAGCTGAAAAAATCTTGCACCTGGCAAATTTTTTTAATGTATCTACTGACTACCTCCTAGGGTCTTCCAACTTTATTAAACAAAAGTCAATAATAACCCAGACTTCACTTTTAAATATAGACAAGATAGTTTCTATTCCAATTTTTGACAAGATTTTAGTAGACGAAAATGTTGTAATCGACAAAAATACAGTTGGGTCCCTAGACCTAATTATGTCTTGTGACAAGACTGAAAACGACTATTTTGCCATGAAAATAACTGACGATTATCTATTTCCATCTATTAATAAAGGGGACATTTTAATTTGTAAAAATACCGAAAAAGCCAAGGATGGGGACCTGGTTTTAGTTTACATTGGCAACCACACAAGCGTCTTTGGCTACTACAAAAATACTCCAGAAGGGATTATTATATCTGGCCCTAGAAGTATAAACCAGCCCTTGTATTTTTCTAAGGCCGACCTTGAAGAGAAAAATATTAGGATTCTAGCCAAGGCAGTAGAACTGCGCAGGTTTTTATAAAATATAAGCAAGCAAAAAGAGATAAGGAAGTTTTTCCCTATCTCTATTTTTATAGCTTTATTTACTTGTAAGTCTCTTTTCAACTGGCTGGGCCTTTGAAAAAAATGTGACTAGGCAGCCGATTATAATAAAGAGATAATAGGAGACTCCTCTAGTTAAAAGCATTGCAGCTGGAAGAATTTCTCCTGGATAGATCCTTGTAAAAATATTTAAAAATCCTGCTTCTGCCAGGCCAACTCCTCCTGGAAGTGGGAGCGACTCAAAGGTCATAGTAAAAACTCCCTGGTAGGCTATCATTTGAAAAAATCCTAGGTTACCTATGCCAAAGGCCTTTAAAATCCAATAGGACATAGAATAATAAAGACCTAGGTGGATTATTACAAGGGGAAAGAGTTTTAAAACTGCCAGCTTGTTAGCCTTGATCCAAGCTGCCCCTTCCTTGTATTCGTCTAGGACCTTGGAGACTTTTTTCTTAAAAGCATCTAGCTTTTTATAGTTAAAAAATTCTAAGACCTTAAAAATTCCACTGAAAAGTTTGTAGACCAGGGACTTAGAAAAAATTAAAAAGAAAAAACCTATGGCAAGAATTACTTGAACACAAATGCCAAAGACAAAGAGCCTGTAAAAGACAGGACTGTGGCCTAGAATTTCTTTAATTCTGCCAAAGCCTGTTAAAAAGACTACAAAAACAACTGCCAAATGGTAAAAGCCGTTAAAAATTAGCATGGTCAAAGACGAGTCGCCAAGGGCAATGCCATCTCTCTTCATAAAGTAGATTTCTGCAGGCTGGCCACCTGATGCACCTGGAGTAATTTGGGAAAAAAAGTAGTCTATAAGGGTGTACTTGTAAGTAGCCTTGGAAGAAACTGAGTAGCCAAGAGAATAAAGCAGCTTTTTTATGACAAAGGCTTGGACAAAGAAAAATGCCAGCATAGTAAAAAAAGCCAAGAGAAGGTAAATTTTATTTACCCGGCCTAAAATCCTAGGCAGGTTTTTTATATCCTCAAGGTCAATGGCAAAATAAAAAGTTAGGCCAAGGACTGCCAGAATAAATATTAAGTTTTTCCAGTATTTTTTTAAATAAGATGAAGAATCCTTACTTATGACAAAAACCTCACTTTTTAAAATATTCTTCTAGGGCCCTGATGGTATTTTTTGGAGCCTGAGATTTTGAATTAATAGAGTGGTTAGAATCGTGAAGGCAAACTAGGCCGCCTTTTTTCTTTTCTTTTTCTAAATCACCATAAATTTTTTCCCAAGCCAGGTCTTCCTTCCAGTCTCCTGGCAGGCAGGTCCAAAGTTTTAATTCTAAATTCCATTTTTTTATTAAATAGATCATGGAAAGATTGACCCAGCCATGAGGAGGCCTGTAGTAATTTGGCCTAAGGTCTTGGGCTTCGAAGACATCCAAGGCCGCCTTCATATCCTTGTAGGTTTTTATTGGGCCCCAAAGGGCAGGGTTAGAGTGCTTGTAACAGTGGAGGCCAAGATGATGGCCACTTGCTACTAATTCTTTAGTTAATTCTGGATAGGCCTGAACTTTTTCCCCAACTTGGAAAAAATATGCCTGTACACCATTTGCGTCTAAGATGTCTTTTATTTTTAAGGTATAAAGGGGATTTGGCCCATCGTCAAAGGACAAGGTTAGCTTGCCCTCTTCATGGTCTTCTACATAAATATACTTGTAATAAATTGTTGGTAGCAGGGAATAAATTGTGTAGGCAAGGACAAGTCCTAGAAATATTTTTATGACCATTAAAGTGCGCCTCCCACAAGGTCGTTAATTATATAAGGATTAAGAGAAGCCTTGATTTTTCCCATATTGGCTGTCATGTCCCTTAAAAGATTGTCGTTTTTAAGAACTCCATAAATTAGGCCTAGGTCCTTTGTAGACTTAGACATCTTCGATGGAAGAACTATGCCAATTTCCTTGTTGGAAATGTAGTTGGCATTGGAAAGTTCTTGGTCCAAAAATGGCTTAAAGACTATCATTGGAGTTTGGCTCTCTATGGCTTCAAAGGTGGTAATGCCTCCTGCCTTGGTAATTAAAAGGTCTGAATGAGCCATAAGCCTGTCTATATCATCGACATATCCTAGGACATTTATAGCTGGAAATTCTCTTTTTAGCTTTTTGTAGAGGCTTTTATTTTTTCCTGTTACAACTGTCAGTTTAACTGACGGAATATTAACTAGGCCCCTATAAAAGTCCATGTCACGTGGAAGCATGCCTAGGCCTCCGCCCATTAAGAGAACTTGTTTTTCTTCAGAGTGATTTATGTGTTTGGCATTTTCAAATTTTTCTAAAACTGGAATGCCGCCAATTTTTATTTGGTCCTCAGAAACTCCCATTAGCCTTAGGTCCCTTTTTGTAGAAGAGTCAGCAACTATATAGCAGTCGGTGTTTGGGTTGACCCAGCCGTAGTGGGGCCTTAGGTCGGTAATCCAAGTAAGAAGGGGAATGTCTGACCTAGACTTTTCCTTATAATAGGACATTAACTCTGATGTAAAAGAGTAGGTGGAAATTACCAGGTCTGGTTTTTCCCTATCTATCATTTCAGGAAAGTCCCTTAGTAAGAGCCTAGATAAAAACTTTAGAGGGCCTTGTTTGTCAGAAGACCTTAAAACTTTTTTGTAAGCCAAGTTATAAAGGTAGTTGCCGTGGTTGACTATTAAGTTGTAGACCTTATAAAAATAAGGAACTGCCCAGGTAAATTGTTCTTCGTAAATATCTATGCAAGAAATTTCTGCATGAGGAAAAGCAGTTTTAATTTTTTCTTCAATGGCCGAGGCACATTTGTAATGGCCCATACCACATTTTGCTGTTAGCATTAATATTTTCATAAGTCACCTTTATTTCTATTTTTCTTAAATTTCGTTTTCGTATTGCAATTATATACTTCTAGGTCAACAAAAGGTTTACAAGTGGTTACAAAGCTATAAGAAAAGAGTAAAAAATTTCTTAAGAAATTATAAAGATTTTGAGAAAAAAAGTAAAGGCCAAAATTTTCTAGAAATTTGGTCACAAATTGACCGACTTTTTAAAATATGATAAATTTAAAGATATGAAATAAGTAGATTATTAATGGCTATAAAGACTATAAGATATAAATTTAAAAACGGGGGAGACATGGAATACAAATCCTTAGATGAATTTTTTAAAGACCACAATAAACTGGCCCTGGCCTTTTCTGGCGGAGTAGATTCGGCCTACCTACTCTATGCAGGACTTGAGGCTGGAGCTGACATTAAGGCCTACTATGTAAAGTCAGACTTTCAAGCTGATTTTGAACTAGCAGATGCCAAAAGGCTGGCTGATGAATTAAAGGCAAACATGGAAATAATTGAAATAGATGTGCTGGCAGAGGAGAATGTGAGATCAAACCCAGCTAAAAGATGTTACTACTGCAAAAACAAAATCTTTTCTACAATAATTGAAAGAGCCAAGGCAGATGGATACAGTGTTTTAGTTGACGGGACCAATGCCTCAGACTCCTATGACGATCGTCCAGGCATGAAGGCCCTAGAAGAATTAAAGGTCCTATCGCCACTAAGACTGGCAGGCCTTAGCAAAGACCAAATTAGAAAAAAATCCAAGGAAGCAGGACTTTTTACATGGGACAAGGACTCTTATTCCTGTTTGGCAACTAGGATTCCAAGTGGAGAAGAAATAAGCAAGGCCAAACTTACAAAAGTTGAAGAGGCAGAAGATTTTCTCTTTAGTCTTGGCTTTAAAGACTTTAGGGCCAGACTAATAGATGGAACTTTTAAAATCCAAGTTAGGGAGAAAGACCTAGAAAAAATACTAGACCACAGGCTGGAAATTCTTGAGAAGTTAAAGACCCTAAGCCCAGTAGTAGTCTTAGATCTAGAGGTGAGATAATGGATAGAAGACAAATGGAAGAATTTTTACTCCAGGTAAAATCTGGCGACCTTTCCATAGACCAGGCAGTTAATAAATTAAAAAAAGATCCCTTTGAAGACCTAGGCTTTGCTAAAGTTGACAGCCATAGGGCCTTGCGCCAAGGGGCAGGAGAAGTTATTTTCGGCCAGGGCAAGACCCCGGACCAAATTATAGAAATTTCCAAAAGCCTATTAAAGACCCAAGATGGAGTTTTAATAACCAGACTAAGCAAGGACAAGGCCGACTTAGTTAAAAAAGAAATCGACCTAAAATACTATGACCTAGCAGAACTTGGCCTTTATGGGCAGATGGCAGACCTAAAGACAGATGGGAAAATCCTAGTGGCAACTGGAGGGACCTCTGATATGAAGGTAGCAGAAGAGGCAGCTTTAACTGCAGAATTTTTAGGAAATAAGGTCGTCAGACTTTATGATGTTGGAGTTGCAGGTATCCACAGGCTCCTTAGCCACATGGATGAAATTTCGGAAGCGCGGGTAATTATTGCCATAGCTGGCATGGAAGGAGCCTTGGCCTCTGTTATTGGCGGCCTTGCATCTTGTCCAGTTATTGCCGTGCCTACATCTATTGGCTACGGGGCAAACTTTTCTGGTTTAGCCGCTCTTCTTTCTATGTTAAATTCCTGTGCCTCAGGAGTTTCTGTAGTAAATATTGACAACGGCTTTGGGGCAGGCTACTTGGCCTCAATGATCAACCAAATAAAATAAGGAGCAGGGGACAAAAATGAAAACACTTTATTTAGATTTAAATATGGGCGCCAGTGGAGACATGTTAATGGGAGCCCTTTACGAACTTATAGAAGACCAGGCTGGTTTTTTAGAAAAAATAAATTCTCTCAAAGACCTAGGAGTTGTAGTAAAGGCCAGACCTGATATCAAAGCAGGCATTGCTGGGACAAAAATGGACGTCCTTATTCACGGCCATGAAGAAGAGTCTATTGACGTAGACATTAGAACTCATCACCACCACGACCACGATCACAATCACGATCACGACCATGACCACGATCATCTTCACGGCCACCACCATCACTCAACTTTAGGATCAGTTAGCGAAATTATTAGGTCCATGGACTTAGACGAAAAAGTTAAAGCTGACGCCATTGGAGTTTATGAAATTCTTGCTCAGGCAGAAGCTCAGGCCCACAATATGCCAGTAGACCAGGTCCACTTCCACGAAGTTGGCAGCCTAGATGCCATTTACGATATAGTTGGAGTTTGTCTTTTAATAAACAGTCTAGGTTTAGATAAAATTTTGGCATCTCCAATCCATTTAGGATCAGGTTTTGTAAAGTGCGCCCACGGCCTAATGCCTGTGCCAGCACCAGCTACAGCAAATATCCTAAAGGGTCTTCCAGTTTACCAAGGGTCTATCCAAGGAGAACTTTGCACCCCAACAGGGGCAGCCTTAGTAAAATACTTTGTAGACGGTTTTGGACCAATGCCTATGATGGAAATCGAAAAAATCGGCTACGGCATGGGGACCAAAAACTTTGAAGCAGCTAACGCCATTAGGGCCCTACTTGGTACCGGCGAAGATGAAAGTGATGGAGAAAAATTAGTCCAGCTAGAAACATCCCTTGACGATATAACAGGAGAAGAAGTTGGCTTCTTATACGAGGTTCTTTTTTCTAAAGGCGCCTTAGAAGTCTACAGCACAAATATTTTAATGAAAAAATCTAGACCAGGAATCCTACTAACAGTTTTAGTTGAAGAAGACAAGAAGGACTTGATTTTAAGAGAAATTTTTAAACACAGCCCAACTATAGGAGTCAAAGAATTTGCCCTAAAAAGGCACAAACTAGACAGACAAGAAGTCCTAGTAGAAACTAGTTTTGGCAGGGTTAGGAAAAAAGTTTCTAAGGGTTTTGGCACAGAAAAATTTAAATACGAATACGAAGACCTAAGGGACTTAAGCTTAGAAAATGACCTGAGCCTTAAAGACCTGAGGGAAAAAATTCTAAGAGAAGACTTGGACAAATAGTTTTATAAAAATAAAGATGGTTATAAGATAAAATAGAAAAAAGACAAAGAATTTTGCCTTAAAAAGTGAGGAGAAAAATGACAGAAAAATCTACAGATACAATAAGAAAAAAGACTGGACCTAACACAGCCTTTAGACTTGAAGCCAATAAAAAATCTAAAATAAAAAAAGTTATAGGAGTCCTTTCAGGAAAAGGTGGAGTTGGCAAGTCCCTAGTGACTTCATTATTTGCAGTTGAGCTTAGGAGACAGGGCCACAAGGTCGCAATTTTAGACGCAGACATTACAGGGCCATCAATTCCTAGGGCCTTTGGCGTCCACACCAAGGCTGTTGCCAACAAGGACGGGATTTTGCCAGTAAAAACTTCCACTGGCATAGAGCTAATGAGTATAAACCTACTTTTAAACAAGGAGACCGACCCAGTTGTTTGGAGGGGGCCAGTAATAGCCTCAACAGTAAAACAATTTTGGACAGATGTTATTTGGGAAGATGTTGATTATATGTTTGTTGACATGCCACCAGGAACAGGTGACGTTGCCCTAACAGTTTTTCAGTCCCTGCCTCTTGATGGAATAATTATAGTAACATCACCTCAAGACCTAGTTTCTATGATTGTTCTAAAGGCAGTAAAAATGGCCAACATTATGAGAATACCAATTCTCGGCCTAGTAGAAAATATGTCCTACTTTACCTGCCCAGACAATGGAAAAAACTACGAAATCTTTGGCAAGTCAAAAATAGACCAAATTGCCAAAGAGTTAGACTTAGATGTTTTAGCCAAACTTCCAATAGATCCTAACATTGCCGAGGCAGTAGATATGGGATCCATTGAACAAATTTACTTTGACGGCCTAGAAGACTGTGGCAAGAGGATTGTGGATAAAGTTAATAAGTAAAATAAGAGATTAATCAATTAGGGGACATTGCTTTAGCTGTGTCCCCGTTTTGTATATATCTCCATTTTTATTAATCAGGGACATTCTTTCAAGTTTGTCCCCGTTTTTCTTGGTGTGATATCAAGGGAAATTCTTTCTGTGTTATTAGGGGACATTCCTTCAGCTGTGTCCCCGTTTTGTATAATGAACTTGTCCCAGTAAAAAATTATTTGTATAATAGCTTTCAGGATAAAAAAATTTAAAGGAGAACAAATGTCATTTACATTAAAGGGAACAGAAAACCTATCTGTCAAGGAAAAATATGATTTTATAAAATTATTTATTAAGGGCCAGGTTAGAGATGAAAGTGACTCCCTAGCCCTAATGGCAAATATTTCAGCAATAATTATGGCTCTTGTATCTGACCTAAACTGGGCAGGATTTTACCTGGTCCAAGGAGACCAGTTAGTCCTCGGCCCCTTTCAAGGGTTGCCAGCTTGTACAAGATTAGACTATGACAAGGGAGTTTGTGCCAAGGCTTGGAGGGACAAAGAGCCAGTTTTAGTTGAGGACGTCCACGCCTTTCCAGGCCACGTTGCCTGCGACTCGGCATCTAATTCTGAACTAGTCATTCCTCTAATAAAAGATGGACAAGTTTACGGAGTCTTAGACCTAGACTCGCCAAAGCCAGCTAGGTTTACTAAAGACGACCAAGAAGAATTTGTTCAAATCGTAGAAATTTTTCAAGATCATTTAATCTAAGGAGGACCTATGAACAGTTTTTTAGAAATTTTAAAAATAATTTTGCCTCTAGGGATAATTGGAGGCTTTGTGGTCCTGCTTATAAGGATAATAAAGAGAAACAAGGACAAGTCGAGCGAAGAAAAGACAGACTATATGGAAGAAGGCCTAAGCCTGGGAATGATCTTTGGCGCAGCTTTGGCTTCAATTTTTGCTAGAGAAAAAATCGGGACCTTTGCCGCCCTTGGCATGGTCCTTGGTATGGCTATTGGCAGTGCTATAAGGAGAAAAAAGTAAATGTTAAGAGCTCTAGGGTTTTTATTATTTGGCCTAGGGTATTTGCTAACCAGCCCCCAAAGACTAAGGGACTATAAAGAGGACAAGTCTATAGAAAATCTAATCTTATTTATAGCAGGCCTTTTAATTGGCCTTTCGTCACTTGTCCTGTCCCTAGGATATTTTATTGGCAAGTAAGCCATTAAAGTTAATAATTTGCACAAAAAAGCTAGGTAGAAAAAATCTATCTAGCTTAATTTTTTCTTAAGACTTCTAGATAAAATAAAAAAGTACTGGAAAATTTAAAAGTTTAATTTCATGTCCCCATCTTTAATTAGACCCTTGGCCCTCATAAGCCTATAAATAATATAGGAAACCAAGGCTGGAAGAAGAACTTGTAAAAGAATGATTTTTATAAAAACATCTGATGAAAAACCACCCATGGCATCAAAGGTAGAAATTTGTCCAACAAGGCCAGAAGTTCCCATGCCTGATCCTAAAGGAGTGTTTTCCATTTTAAAGGCGACAGTTGCCAGTGGCCCTAAAATTATTGACGCCAGAGTTGGAGGCAGCCAAATTTTTGGATTTTTAACAATGTTAGGCATTTGGAGCATTGAAGTTCCCAAGCCTTGGGCTAAAAGTCCTTGAAGGCCATTATCCCTAAAGGAAATTACAGCAAAGCCAACCATTTGACAGCAGCAGCCAACAGTTGCAGCTCCACCAGCAAGACCTGATAGAGATAGCATCATACAAATTGCAGCAGATGAAATTGGCAGAGTCAAAGCTAGACCCACAATTAATGAAACCAAGGCTCCCATTAAAAAAGGCTCCTTTGTAGTTGAAACCATAATTAACTGGCCAACAAAGGTCATAAAGTTTTCAATAGGCTGACCAACTAGGCCTGCAACTCCAAGACCAACTAAAACTGTTACAGTTGGAGTTAGAATAATGTCAAGCTTTGTTTCCTTAGAAACAATTTTTCCAAATTCAACGGCAAAAATTGTGGCTATGTAGACGCCAACAGGGCCGCCTAAATCATTGGCACCAAGGCCGACTAAGGTTGATGCAAATAATACTAAATCTGGAGCCTCTAAGGCATAGGCAATGGAAACTGCAATTGCAGGACCAGTGGCCTTTACTGCTATAGGCCAAAGGACCTCAGTTAAAAAGCTGATGCCAAACTCCTTGCCAATGGTATTTAAAATTGTCCCAACTAAAAGAGAGGCAAAGAGTCCATAGGCCATGGCGCCAAGGGCCTTAATAAAATAAGTAGAAGCTGACAGATTAATATTTTTTCTTTTTAAAAATTCTTTCATTTGTTCTCCTCGATTTTTTCTTAAATCATATCTAAAAGAGCCTAAAAATTCAATGGAAAACAAATAAATTCTCAACTTTAAAAGACTTATCAAAGAAGATTTGTGCTATACTAAGATGATAAGATGATAAAACAAGGTGAGACAATGAAGAAAAATCTTAAAAAAATATACGCTTTAGCCCTGGCCATAATTTTTCTCCTAGGAACTTTTGCTCCATTAAAAACCCTTGCAGCAGATTCTGAAGTTCCAGCAGAAGGAGAAGAAGTAGAGCTTACTGAAGAAGAATTAGAAGCCAAGAGACAGGCCGAAATAAAAGCCGAGTGGGAAAGACAGGTAAAAAAATATATAAACAAGGACCCAGACCAACTTACAACTGCCTACCTAGTTGGAGATTATGCCAGCGGAGAGATTTTAGAAGAAAAAAACATTGATGACTTAGTTGCCATAGCTTCAACTACAAAAATCCTTTCAATTTATGTAGTCTTAGATGAGATAAAGGCAGGTCATATTTCCCTAGATGACAAGGTCTACATAGACAAAGAAATTAGCAGGCTAGGAGGCTCTTCCTATAAGCTAAAAGAAGGAGAAGAAATTCCAGTAGAAGATTTAATTAAGGCAGCCCTAATAGTTTCAGGAAACGACGCAACCAAGGCCTTGGCCAAATACGTTGCAGGCTCTGAAGAGGCCTTTGTAGAAAAAATGAAAGCCAAGTTAGAAGAATTAAATATTACAAACTACCAAATAATAAATTCATCAGGCCTACCTAACTACAATATAGACAAGCAAAATATGCTGACAACAAGAGACTTGTTTTATCTATCTAGGGCCTTTATAAAAGACTATCCTGAAATGCTAAAAATAACTTCTATGAAAGAACTGGTAAATCTAGAAAGGGATTTTAAAGAAGAAAACACCAACCCACTACTAGGAGAGTTTCCCCAAGTTGACGGCCTAAAAACAGGTTACACAGGCCTAGCTGGCAGGTGCTTAGTTGCTACAGCCTTAGTCAAGGGAGATGGAGAAAAAACCAAGGACCTAAGATTAATTTCTATAACCATGGGTTCAAATTCAGACGCAGCCCGCTATGTGGCAGCGAAAAAACTTTTAAAAAAATCCTTGGACACCTATGTTTACGAAAGCCTATCTAATCCAAACACTCTAATAGCAAGCATAGAAGACGACAAGTTAGACCCTAAAGAAGTAAATATTTATCCCAAAGAAGAATTTTCCCTCCTTAGAAAAAAATCTGACTTTACTAACTCAACTAATACTATAGAAGAGTTAGAGCCACCCCTAAAGGCAGGTCAAACAGTTGGAACTATAAGCTACTATCTAAATGGAGAGGAAGTTTTCACAACAGATTTAATAATAAAACAAGACGTCTTAGAGGCTTCTATCCTGAGAAAAATCCAAGGCCTTTACGCCAGCCTTTACATGTCACTTTTTAAAATATTCAACAGCTAAAATTTATATAAGCCACAAGCTCCTTGTAAGACCAGAAACTTACAAGGAGTTTTTTTATTAAAAGCAGGTGAAAAACTTTTTACATAAGTCTTGTTGAAATTGTTATAGGTTTTTTGTTACAATAGAAGTTGTAATGTATAAAATTTTTAATTTTAAATAAATAATTTTAACCTATATATGTGGAGGAAATAATGAAAGTTGGAATACCCAGAGCCTTACTTTACTATGAATTTGCACCAATGTGGCTGAGTTTTTTTGATGAACTAGAAATTGAATATATAATTAGTCCTAAGACCAACAAGGAAATTTATGACAGGGGCAGAAACCTAGCCCTGCATGAGGCTTGTTTGCCTTATAAAATATTTTTAGGCCATGTTGATGCTTTAATTGGCAAGTGTGACTATATTTTAGTCCCAAGAATTGGAGGCTTTGGTTTCTATGACAGAATGTGCACCAGGTATTTGTCTACAGTAGATGTAGTTTCTAATACTTTTAGAGATGATCATATAAAAGTTTTGCCCTTTAATGTTGACTATAGTTCTAGGGACACAGAGCTGGCATCTTGTATAAAAATTGGAAAGACCTTGAAGAAGAAAAAGAGAGACATCCTTAGGGCCTATATAATTGCCAGACAGGCAGAAAACACTGACAAGCAAATTAGAAAAAACAATTTAAAACTGGCCTTAAAAAAACCGACGACCAAAATTTTACTTGTCGGTCACAAGTACAACACCATGGACGAATATATTGGCAGGCCTTTAATTGCCAGTCTAGAAAAACTAGGTGTAGATGTGATCCTAGCAACTGACATTGACGACAACTACGCAGAGAGCCAGTCTAAAGAATTGACATCAACTATGCCTTGGACCTTAAACAGGGAATTACTTGGGTCTATAAATGCCCTTAGCCACGAAGTTGAAGGAATAATACTACTTTCTTCCTTTGACTGTGGACCAGATTCAATGTCTAACGAAATGGTCATTAGAAAAATTACCAATGTGCCTATTTTAAATCTGGTAGTCGATGGCCAAGAGGGAATTGCCGGCCTTGAAACTAGGTTAGAAAGTTTTGTAGATATTATTTTATTTAAGAAGAGGAGGCTTTTAGATGACTAGAAAAGTTACTTTTCCCCAACTTGGAAATTACAATGTTCCCATAGAAATGGTTTTTGAAAGAGGCTTAGAAGTTGATTATATAAAGCCGCCAGAAATTACTAACAAGACCCTAGAAATTGGGTCCAAGTACAGCCCAGATTCAGTTTGTGCTCCCTTTAAATTTATGCTTGGCAACTATATTGAAGCCATTGAAAAAGGGGCAGAAGTTTTAGTTTCTGTTGGCGGCCTTTGTAGGCTAGGCTTTTATGGTGAACTTCACGAGCAAATTATTAGAGACCTAGGCTATGACGTAGACTTTGTAAACTTTGCCCAATCAAAAGTTAGGAGGCCTTCATCTTGGTATGAAAAATTTAAGGCCTTAAATCCAAATATGTCTCTAATTAAAATTGGAGAAGTTATGCCAATTTTTTTAAAAATGGTTGAGTACCTAGACGAGACAGACGACTATATAAGAAAAAACGCAGGCTTTGAAATTGAAAAAGGGTCCTTTGATAGGCTCTATAAAAAATACTTAAGTGACTTAAGACAAATTGAATCCGTAAAAGACCTAAAAGCACTTCAAGACTCTTATAGCAAGGCCTTTAAAAACCTTCCAACTAATAAACCTAAAAATCCACTTAAGGTGGCCCTTGTTGGAGAGTATTATACAATTATGGAACCTTTTTCCAACCACTATATGGAAAACTGGCTGGCCTCAAAGGGCATTGAAGTTGAAAGATGGATGAACCTAACAAATACAATAATAGACAGGCCAGAAAAAGAAGTAAAAAAACACATAAAACCATACGCCTCCTATGACATGGGAGCCACATCTATGTACACAATTGATCGGGCCCTCCACTGTGCCAAGGCAGGTTTCGATGGAATTATCCACATAAAGTCAGCAGGCTGTATGCCAGAAATTGATTCAATGGCTGTTTTACAAAATATTAGCAAGGACTATAAAATTCCAATTTTGTATATATCCTTTGATTCACAAACATCTGACCTAGGCCTACAAACTAGGATGGAAGCCTTTTACGATATGATAATGATGAGAAAAGAAAGAATTTTTTAAAAGAGGGATGAGATGAAAGACGCTTTTTATGGAATAGACATTGGCAGTATTTCCACCAAGGGAGTAATTATAGATGAAGACAACAATATCTTGGCCCAGGATTATTTAATGACCCACGGCAATCCAATTGATGCAGTAAAAAGACTTACCAAGTCTTTGGAAGACCAATTTGACAAAGACAATTATCAGGTCAGGGCAGTTGGAACAACAGGGTCAGCAAGAAAACTTGTTGGCTCAATTGTAAATGCATCAATAGTGAGAAATGAAATTACAGCCCACGCCATTGGGACAATTTCCATCCACCCAGATGTAAGGACGATTTTAGAAATTGGCGGCCAAGACTCAAAGATTATCCTTATAGACGACGGAGTTGTAGTTGACTATGCAATGAACACCCTTTGCGCAGCAGGAACTGGAGCTTTTTTATCTTCCCAAGCTGCAAGACTAGGAGTTCCAGTAGAAGACTTTGGCGACATAGCAGTAAATTCTAAAAACCCAACGCCAATAGCAGCCAGGTGTACAGTTTTTGCAGAATCAGACTTGGTCCACAAGGCCCAAATGGGTTACGAAATTGACGACATTATAGCTGGCCTTTGCAAGTCAATAGTAAACAACTATCTAAACAACGTAGGCAGGGGCAAGACTATAAAAAGTCCAATTGTCTTCCAAGGTGGTGTTAGTAAAAACAAAGGAGTGACAAAGTTTTTCCAAGAGGCCTTAGGAGAAGAAATTATTGTAGACGATGTTGGCCACCTAGCAGGTGCAATTGGCATTGCAATTTTAGCCAACAAAATGGGCGACCACAGGGACTTTAACTTTGAAATTACAGATATAGAATTTAAAACCCTAGGCCATGAGTGTAACAAGTGCCCAAACCACTGTGAAATAATGTGCGTCCTTAGAGAAGATGTACTAATTGACTCTTGGGGCAACAGGTGCGACAGGGGTCAAATTACATCTGCCGACCAAATTTTAAAAAATTAAAAGAAGAGACGAGAAATTTTAGTAAAAAATAAAAAACTACTGTAGTTTTTCTACTTATGTTATAATCAAACTATGAAAAGTTATAAGATATCAGCCGGGGCAAATTTTGTCTTAGAAAGGCTTAGAAAAAGTGGCCAAGAAGGTTATTTAGTTGGCGGCTGTGTAAGAGATTTATTACTTAATCGTAAACCTAAAGACTTTGACCTAACAACATCAGCCAGACCTGAAGAATTAGAAGAAATATTTGCTGACAAAAAGCTAATTCTCTTAGGCAAGGCTTTTGGAACAGTTGGAATTTTAGTAAATGGCGAGTTAATTGAGACTACAACTTTTAGGGCAGATGGAACTTATAAAGATGGTAGAAGGCCAGAAGAAATTAGATTTTCAGACAGCTTAGAAGAAGACCTAAAGAGACGAGACTTTACTATAAATGCCATGGCCATGGACCTAGAAGGGAATCTTTATGACCCCTATGGTGGCCAAGTTGACTTAGAAAACAAGTTAATAAGGGCAGTAGGAGATCCATTTATCCGCTTTGAAGAGGACAAACTGAGAATCCTTAGGGCAGTTCGCTTTGCTGCCACTTATGACTTTACTATAGAAGAAAAAACCTTGGAAGCCATTAAAGAAAAATCCAAGGACATAAACCAAGTGTCTAAGGAGAGAATAAGAGATGAGTTAAATAAAATTCTCTTATTAGACTGTCCATCAAAGGGCATATATTTATTAGATCAGACTGGGATTTTAGGACAAATCATCCCTGAACTTATACCAACAGTAGGTTTTGTTCAGCTGTCTCCCTACCACGACAAGGACCTTTTTGACCACATCCTTGAAACAGTAGACAGGACGCCAAAGAAACTCCATATAAGACTGGCAGCCCTATTACACGACATAGGAAAAGTTTCTACCATGTCTGTGGATGAAAATGGAGTGGGCCACTTTTACGGCCACGATAAACTTGGAGCAGCTATGGCTAGGGAAATTTTAAAAAGGCTCCGCTATGACAAGAAGACCATAGAAAGTGTGTCTCTACTTATTGACAGACATATGAAGGCCAGTCCACAAATGGGCAAAAAAGGCTTAAAGAGAATGATAAGACTTGTTGGAGAAGATTTGATTTTTGATTTAATGGACCTGATGATAGCAGACCTACTGGCTACAAAAAAAGACAGGGACCCTAGCTTTCTCTTAGAGAGAAAAAAAGAAATCCAAGAAATCCTAGATTCAAAAACCCTTATAGACAAAAAATCTCTGGCTATTTCAGGCAGGGACCTACTAGACCTAGGCTATAAAGAAGGAAAATTCTTAGGTCAGACCTTAGATTATTTAACAGACCAAGTTATAGATGAAAAAATTGCCAACGACAGGGAGGCACTCCTTGACCTGGCTAGACAAATACAGGAGAAGATAGATGAATAGACTATTTGGAACAGACGGAGTTAGGGGACTGGCAAACACAGACCTAAGTCCAGAGTTGGCCTTTAAATTAGGCCTTTACGGAGGAGAAATTTTTAAAAAAACAGGAAATGGAGAGTTTTTATTAGGCAGGGACACTAGACTTTCAGGCCAAATGCTAAAGTCTTCACTGGCAGCAGGGCTAATGGCAGCAGGCCTAAATGTTATTGACCTAGGCATTGTTTCAACTCCCCTTGTTGCCTACCTAGTAATGGAAGGAAACTTTTCAGGCGGAGCAGTAATATCTGCCTCTCACAATCCTTACGAATACAACGGCATAAAGTTTTTTGACACAGATGGCTTTAAGCTAACAGATGACGAAGAAGATCAAATCCAAAAGATGATTGACGAGGACTTAGTCTTAGAGAAAAATACCTTTGACAAAATCGGCAGTCTCATTGACGGCGAAGATTTAGTACATGCCTATGAAGCTTATATGAGAAGCCTAGCAAGGACTAGTTTTAAAGGCCTAAAAATTGGAGTTGACTGTGGCAATGGAGCTACCTACAAAATGGCTCCAGAAATATTAAAAGACCTAGGAGCAGAAGTTGTAGCTATTAATACAGATCCAGATGGAAAAAATATAAACGCCTCTTGTGGGTCGACAAATCCAGATCTAATTTCAAAGCTAGTTGTTGAAGAAAGCTGTGACCTAGGATTTTCCTTTGACGGAGATGCTGACAGACTAATAGCAGTTGACGAAAAAGGCAGGGTCATAGACGGCGACCACATGCTGGCAATTTTTGCTAAAGACTTAATGACAAACGAAAGACTTTCTTCAAAGAGGGTTATTGGCACAGTAATGACCAACATGGGCCTAGACGATTATCTAAGAGACCTAGGCATGGAAGTTGTAAGAAGCCAAGTTGGAGATAGGTATGTCCTAGAAGAAATGCTAAGAGGAAAGGACTCAATTGGCGGCGAACAGTCTGGCCATATAATATTTTTAGACTACAATACAACTGGTGACGGCCTAGCTACTGGAGTTCATTTAGTAAATGCCATTTTAAGCTCAGGGGAAAAACCATCTGTCCTAAACGACATGGTAAAGAGATATCCTCAAGTTTTAGTTAACGCCCATATAGACAACAAGAAAAAATATTCCTACATGGAAAATGATATAATAAGAAGAGAAATTGAAAAAATTGAGAGAGACTTTGGCCAAACTGGCAGGGTAGTAATTCGTCCATCAGGAACAGAGCCTCTAGTTAGAGTAATGATCGAAGGCAAGGACCAAGACCTAATTGACCAAGTGGCAAAAAAACTAGCAGCCACAATTGAGGACCAATTAAAATAAGTAGACAGGAGTAAGTTATGAGAAAATATGCAATAGTTGCAGACACATCATGTGAAATAACTGAAGAAATGGAAAAAGATTTTAAAATAGACTTTGTTCCCTTTAAAATCGACATTGACAACCAAAACTTTGTCGACGATGAAAACTTAGATGTAGATAACTTTATAGACACTATGCTAGAATCTCCAAATCCAGTAAAGACTGCCTGTCCTTCACCTGGCGACTACCAAGAGGCTCTAGAAAAAAATGCAGATGCAGAGGAGATTTTTGTAATAACAATATCTTCAAAACTTTCAGGGTCTTATCACTCGGCCTGCATAGCTAGAGATATGTTTTTAGAAGACCACAAAGACAAAAAAGTTCATGTAATCGATTCAAAGTCTGCAGTTTCAGGAGAAACACTAGTTTATACAAAACTAGTTGATATCCTAAAAGAAAACCTGGTCTTTGACGAAATAGTAAAGAAAATCACAGACCTAGTAGATAATACCCAAACACTATTCGTCTTAGATGACCTATCCAACCTAATAAAAAACGGCAGAATGAACAAGCCAGCAGGAATGCTAGCAAACTTTCTTCACATAAAACCAGTTATGAAGTCTGTTGACGGAGAAATAGAACTTCACGAAATCGCCAGAGGCATGAACTCATCTTTAAACAAGTTAGTAAAATCCATTGGCGACTTTGTTGAAGATACAAAAAATAAGACCCTAGTAATCTCAGCAGTTAGGGCACCAGAAAGTGTAGAAAAAATCCTAGACGGAGTAAAAAAACTCTACGACTTTGCAAGAATAGAAGTAACCCAAACTAGGGGCCTATCATCAGCCTACGCCTCAGACAAGGGCATAGTAATTGCCTTTGAAAAATAAAATAAATACGCATAAAAATTCCAGCCTTTAAAAGAGGCTGGTTTTTTAATCTTATAAAACTTATAAGTCTAAAGTAAAGACTTGGTTGTCTTTTTCAACTTCTATAAATTTTGTAAAAGGCGAAGAAAAATCTTCTGCATAGGACTTGGCAATGGAAAAGTCATCCCACATGTGCATAGGGAAAATATACCTTGGCCTAATTAAATCTATAAAATAATCGATGCCAGAGCTGGCGTAAGCTCCTAGTCTTGGATCAAGGGGGAACATAGCCAGGTCTACATTTTTTAGTTGGACCTTTTTAATTTCTTCCCTAAAGGCCTTGGTCATTTCTAGTCTTTCCTCTTCGCTGTCTTCATCCCAAATCCAAAGATTTAAATCTCCAGCGTGGAAAATTCCAACATTATCTACAAAGGCAAAGACAGAAATCCCCTTGTCAGTAGAGCCAAAGGTATTTATTTGAATATCGCCGACAATTCTCTTGGCATTAGGGCCAATGTAATAGACATTATCTTGAAAATCTAACTTTTCATCTTCTTTAATATCAGAAGAAAGTAAAAAGCGAACATCTCCCTTTATATCTAAAATGTCTTTAGAAAAATGGTCCTTGTGAGAATGGGTCGCTATAAAGAGGCAAGGCTTATTAAATTTTGGCAAGTCGCCTTTTATATAATCAAAAACAAGTATGTGGTTGTCAGTCTCTACAAAATATCCTGAGTGACTTAGAAATTTAACTGTAACTTTCATTTTTTTCAACTCCCTTAACAAAGATTATAACAAAAACACATTGGATTTTCATCATTAATCCATTAAAAATGGGTATAGTTAAAATTAGAAAAAGAGGGGAATATTAGAAAAATATTCTTTAAATTTACAAAGCATAAAGGAGGTAATCTTATGGACAATTTTGATGAAAATCAAGAAATATACGAAGAAAAAAATAGAGATACAAGAACTTGGGAAGAATACAAGGCCTATGAAGACTTAAAAAGAGAGCAAAACAAAAAACCAAAAAAGAAAAAATCAGGAGCCTTTAAATTTGTAATTTTAGCCTTGGTATTTTCACTTTTAGGATCTCTAGTAGGAGCAAATATTGGTTTTAATAAAGCCTATGAAAAGTTTGAATCTATGCCAGCACCAAGTCAGGCCCAACCATCTTATACTTTAAACCCAACTGACAACATAAACACAGTTGCAGCAGTAGCTCAAACAAATTTAGAATCAGTAGTCGGTATAACAACAAAGACTATTTTAAAAAATATCTTTAACCAAGACTATGCCAGCGAGGCTATGGGCTCAGGCTTTATAGTAGACAAGAGAGGTTATATAGTTACTAACAATCACGTAATCGAATCTTTGAAACAAGACAATATGGGAGGCTTTGGAGGATTTTTTGGCAATCAAATGCCAAACCAAAGTGAGGAAAAAGCCTACGCAGATGAAATTGCAGTTTTATTAAATAATGGAGCCCAAGTTCCAGCTGAAGTTGTTTGGGCAGACAAGACCTTAGATTTAGCAGTTTTAAAAATTGACACAGACCAGGAATTAAAGCCAGTAAGTCTAGGCGACTCTGACAAGTTAGTAATTGGCGAGCCAGCAATAGCAATAGGAAATCCACTTTCCCTAGAATTTCACGGCACAGTTACAGCAGGATACATTTCAGGAAAAGATAGAATTATAACAGAAGCAGACGGATCATCAATGAACCTAATTCAAACAGATGCCTCAATAAATCCAGGAAACTCTGGTGGCCCACTATTTAACCAAAATGGAGAAGTTATTGGAGTAAACACAATGAAAATTTCCTCAGCAGAAGGTCTAGGATTTTCAATTCCAATAAATGTAGCTAAACCAATAATAAACCAAATTATTGAAACAGGAGAATACCACAAGGTGGCCCTAGGATTTTCAGGCACAGATGTAAGAACTTACGAAAATGCCTTCCAAATTGATACAGGAGTAGAAAGTGGAGTAGTTCTTCTAAAAGTAATGCCAGGATCTCCAATAGAAAAAGCAGGTCTTGAAAAACTCGACATAATAACAAAAGTTGATGGTCAAGAAATTACAAATGTAATGGACATCCAAAAGATCCTTTACAAGTACAAATTTGGAGACACAATTGAACTAGAATATATTAGAAACGACAGCACAAATATTGCAAAGGTCTTGTTAGAAAAATTTAATCTAAAGCAAGCAAACAAATAAAAATAAAAATCAAAGCTCTTCTTAAAGGAAGGGCTTTTTTCTGTTATAATAAAAGTATAAATACATAAGGAGACTTGTGACTAGAAATGAAAAAAATTAAAATAAATAAATTTAAAACTACCAAAGCCGACCTATATAACATCTTACAAAGGGAAAGAGTATTAACAAACCAGTCCTTTGATAACTTTATTGCAGATGAAAAAGTTAGCTTTAGCCAAGAAGGCGAAAAGACCCTGGTTATTTTAAAGCTAGAAGAACTTGGATTTAAAGAGCCAGCATCTTTAAAAGAAATAATTGAAAAAGCAAAAGATAAGGGCTACAAACCCTGCCACCCAGCAGATGGTTTCTATCTTCGCCTAGACTATAAAAACCAAGAAGACTCAACCTCAAGCCCCTATGGAAAGTCAGACTCAGACTGTTCAATAACAATAATATCAGATCCAATAAGAGAAGAACACTCCTTTCCCAAGGGCTTAAACATGAGAAAAGTCTCTGGCCAAAAATACCTAAGGGCCTATATATGCGACTACGACTACGAATTTCCACTGGACACAGAACTTGCCTTTGCCCTTGATCAAGAAAAATAAAATAAAAAACTCATATCTCCAAGATACTGGTCTGTGGACAAAATTTTGGAGGTATTTTTATAAGTAGAAAAAATCTCAAGGAGTCCCTATGCCAAGCCTAGAAAAAAACCTAGACCCAAAATACAAAGACTTAATAAACGACCTTTATAAAGACCTAAGTGGCCAGATGAAAGCTATGGCCCTAGGTCTTTTAAAGGACCCCTACCAGGCAGAAGAAGCAGTGGCCAACACTTTTGTAAAAATAATTGACCACATAGAAAAAATTTCTAAAATTCCCTGTCCCCAAAGACAGGCCTACTGCGTTAGTATATTAAAGAATGAAACAATTAATATCCTAAGAAGAGAAAAAAACTACCAGGCCACAGAAAACTTAGACAGCTACCAAGAAAAAAGTTCACTAAGCCAAGTAGAAGCTCAAGTAATAGAAGAACTAGAGAAGACCTCTTTAAGAGAAAAGATAAAAGACCTAGACCAGGAAGACAAGCTCCTACTAATATATAAGTACCAAGAAAACATGACCTACAAGGAAATTGGAAAAATCCTTTCAATAAGCGAAGAAGCAGCAAAAAAGAGAGGCCAAAGAATCCTAAAAAAACTAAGAGATAAATACAGAGAGGAGGGCCAAGATGAAAGATAGCTTTGACATAAATAGAGATCTAGCTAGAGATTTAAAAATCCTAGATTTAAAAGAGCAAAAAATTAAATACACAGACTTAAAGTTAGATCAAATAAAAAAACTTAAAGACCTAATTAAGGCCCTATCCTTTGAAGACTCGACTATATTAATGGACAAGTACATTTATAAAACAGGACCAGAAGCCCTAGAAGAAATATTTTCCATAGAAGATGCAGAAGACGAATTTTTATATATAAGATACATTCTATCTAGAGCCCTAGGCCTAGAAGAAGAAAAACAAATTTCAGATGAAGATTTAGAAACAGCAGCAAGGCTAGTCCTAGGAGACCAGGTAGAAGAAATCCAAGGAGCAGAAAATAAAAAACCATCAAAGACTCTTAAGAAACAAATAAAAGACCTAAGCATAGACACTGGCAGACAGGCAAGACGAGTAATAAAAAAAGCAGCAGCAATTATTTTAATTCTCAGCTCAATAGCTGGAATGTTTTTAGCAACTAACGCCGAAGCCAGAGACAAAATTTATTCCTGGATAATTGAAGACCGCGGAACCTATAGCATATTCAAAGCAGAAAAACCAGCAATTGAGGAAGAAATTTTAGATATTGATGACTTGAAAATAAATTATATTCCTCAAGGATTTGAACTTTTAGAAATTCAAGGAGGGAACGAAGAAAGAATATATCAATATGCAGATTATAAGAACAATAATTTAGTTATTTATTTTTCTGAGATTATAGATAATGGAACAAATTATTACAATACAGAAGATGCAAAAATAAAAGACATAATAATTGCTGGGCATGATGGATACTATTGGGAAAGAGAAGATGGAAATTATCTTCTATGGCAGCAAAATGGAATTGAGTGTTTTATCTCTGGAAGTATCTCCAGAGAAGAAATAATAAAAATAGGAGAAAATATTTCAAAAAAATAAAAATTTTTGTCCCCTTTTTACTCCTTATAACGTTAGTAGTGTAGAGGAGGTGAGAAAATGGAAAAGATGAAAACATCTTACAAAATCCAATTAGGTCTAGCTACTTTAGTATGCCTAATAACAATAGTAGCAACATTTATCTATGACTTTGTCGATGATTCTTATGTTTATGCTTGGTGGAAGCATAAGCCGTTTATGTACTTTATTGCAGCTTATTTAATTTTGCAATACTATAGCCCATTTTATAAGATTTCAAAATACAAGCATAAGTGGTTTTTCATAATCCCTTTAGTGTGCATCTTTATTTTTGCAATGATGGGAAGTGGTGGAGATAATTTTGCAAGCAGGGCCTTGGACAAACCTCTAGTAGACTTTATCCTTCAAACAGCTATCTCTATTTCATTCTTTTTACTTTTCCTTCTTAGCTATTTGCAAATAAAAAGGGAAGGTGAAGGAGAAGAGGAAGAAAGAGATTTTTTATTATAGGGATGTGTTATAATTATATAAAAGAATATGGCTATTAGAAAATAAAATTTGAAAAATGAGTGGGAGGATTCTATAGTGTATATATTTTTATCAGTGCTAGCAGGTTTGGCTGTCCAGTATATTATTCTATTTTTGTCAAATGGGAAGATACAAGGAAGTGCTGGGGTAATTGTTACTATGGGCTTATTAGCATCACATCTTTCAAAGAAAATTGATAAGATCAATGAAAAGACTAACGAAGAAAAGCAAGAAGACTAAGACCATATTTATAGAATTATGCTGCTAGCTTGTAGTTAATTTTCTTATACCTTCTTGAAGCAAAATAAAACCAAATATAAAAACCAAAGATCTAAGATAAAAATTCTTAGGTCTTTTTTTAATAATTTTAGCCAGACTTAATATTTTCAAGTAATTTGTGCTATAATAATAGGAAATGATTTTTTAGGAGTGTAAGCGTGCTAGAACTATCCGATATTCGTCCTGGCTATTTAGAAGTTGATGTAGACAGGGTTTTAGAAAATATAAGATTAATAAGAAAGCGTTTGGGGCCAGATGTTAAGTTAATGGTTCCTGTTAAGGGAAATTTTTATGGTCTGGGAGTGAGGGGACTGCTTCCCCTTATTGATGACCAAGTTGACTACTATGCCTTGGCCTTAGTTTCCGAAGCTCTTGAAGTTAGACGGCTAGGATCGACTAAGGAAATTTTACTCTTATCCTATACGCCAAGAAGTCAGTACAAGTATCTACTAGACTATAATCTTATGCCAAGTATTTTTTCTTACGAAGATGCTAAGGTTCTTTCAGACCTAGCTGAAGAGAGAAATAAGGTTCACACCATTCATCTAGCCTTAGACACTGGCATGACTAGAATTGGTTTTGACCTTTCTGACCAGTCGCTAGCTGATATTGAAAAAATTTCTAAACTAAGGGGCCTTAAAATCGGAGGAATCTTTACCCACTTTACTTCTTCTGAAGAAAGGGACAAGGAAACATCTTATAAACAGGCAAAGGCTTATTTAGATTTTATAAATAAACTTGAAGCTAGGGGAGTGGACCTAGGTCTTAAACACACTTCTAACTCTGGTGCTGTTGTATCCCTACCTGAGTACAATCACAACCTAGTTAGACCTGGGTCATCAGTTATGGGCCTAGTAGAAGAGCCTGAAAAATATTCAAATCTTCCAGTTCTTCCAACTTGTCAATTGAAAACGAAAATTGTCAGGATCAGAACTGTCGACAAGGGAACAAAAATTTCCTATAACGGCACCTACACAGTTGAAAAAGACGGGACAAAAATCGCCACCCTTGCCCTAGGCTATGCCGACGGAATAAAAAGACAAATGGCCAATGTTGGCGAAGTTTTAATTAAGGGAAAGAGGGCCAAAATCCGTGGGAAAATTTGTATGGACCAATTTATGGTCGACGTTACAGATATTGACTGCCAAGTTGGAGATGAGGTTATAGTCTTTGGCTATGAAGAAAATGCCCCTGTAATTGGAGATGTTGCAGGCTGGTCTAACACATGTAAAATCGATATTATTTCTTCAATTTCTCATAGGGTTCCAAGGGTCTATATTAAAGATGGGAGACCTGTAAAAATTATAGATTATCTACTTGATAAATAGATTTAAGGGCTGAGGCCCTTTTTTCTTTATAGTTTTTTAAGAAATTCTTTATTTATTCAAAAGGACTTAAGGTTTTAAAAGACTTATACTCAATTTATGAGGTGAAAAAATGAAAAAGCTTACTAAAGTTATAGGAATATTAATATTAATTTGCTTAGGCCTAGGTCTGTTGCTGCCAGCTATTTTTTCTAGTCTAGGCTATAATTTTTATGTTCTTCCACCAAGTTTAGAAAGATTAGGAAGAGATGGAATAAATAAAATGGACAAATTTGGAATTTATTCTTCTACTAGCCAGTGGACAGCAGCTAAGACTTCCTACTTAGACAAGGTTAAAGCTATTGAAAGCGAGAAAGACCTAGTAAAACTATTAAATGACGCAGCTAAAATAGCTGGAGGAAAGCATTCTGCAGCCTTTACTTTGCAAACAGAAGAAGAAAGAGAAAAGTCTTACATTGAACCTAGCATAAAAAGACAAGGAGACTTAGTCTACATTAAGGTCCCAGAATTTGTTTCTACTAGTGAAAGGGAAGAAGCCTATGCAAATAAAATTTCAGCAGCCCTTGAAGGCGGTCAAATAAAAAAAGTAATAGTTGACCTAAGAGACAATCCAGGTGGATCTATGTATCCAATGCTTCTTGGCTTATCTCCTCTTTTTCCAGATGGACGAATATTTTCTCTTGTAGATAAAAACAACAAAGAGACCTTGACTATAGACCTAGAAAATGGAAAGATAAAATCATATCATGGATTGGAAGTTTCTAATAAGAATAAACTGACAGATACAAAAATTGCAGTTTTAATTGGACCTAATACAGGTTCATCTGGAGAAGCGACCTTACTTGCTTTTAAAGGCTTAGAAAATGTCAGGACCTTTGGAACAGATACAGCAGGCTATCTTTCTGTCAACCAAAGTTTTCCCTTGTGGGAAAATATTATGCTAAATCTAACTGTTGGATTTTTTAAAGACAGACAAGGAAATATTTATGGAGAAGAAAGCCTAAGTCCAGATTTAGTTACTGAAGATCCTTACCAAGCCGCTATAGACTGGCTAAACTAAGAAATAAAGCAAATAAAAAAGTAACCTGTAAATCTTTGTCTTCAAAATTTAATAAAAATAACACACTTTACAAGTTGATATAATTTTCTGCTTATTATATTATATTAGTAGATGAAAAAATTACTAAAGGACAAGTGGCTTAAAGGAGCAGTTTTAATGGATAGAAAGAAGAGAAGGATTTTATTTTTAACTTCCTTGTTGATGGCTTTGATGATTTTAGTAAGCACTTTAAAAGACGAAACCCCTCAAGGGGCAGTTGCTACTGAAATTTCAAACAACGAAGAATTTTATACTACTAGCGAAACAAACCTAAGAGATGGAGTTTATAAGTCAACTAACGACGGTTTTATATCTCCAATTACAGTAGAACTTACTGTACAAAACGGCAGGATATCTGACTTTAAAGTTGTAGACCACAACGAAACTACCCAAATTGCCAAAACAGCCCTAACAGATGTGTCCTATGAAATATTAAAAAATAAGTCTCCTAACGTTGACGGAGTTTCTGGAGCAACAGAAACATCTGACGCCATAATTAAAGGAGCCAGAGATACAATTAGACAAGCTGGAGGAAATCCAGAAGATTTTTAAAAACGAGACAGTCCAAGAGGCTGTCTTTTTTTCTTGAAAAAAATTTTTTTTTAAAAAAATTTGTAGGAAAGTTATTTTTAGTGGTATAAGTATTATAGAGAGACAAAAATTATTTTCTAAATAAATCTTTCTTGCTTTTTGAAAAATTAAGAGTAGAATATGTAAGTAAATATTTTTTAAGACCCAGGGCCTTAATCGAATGATTGAAGGTCCTTTGTGTTTTTAAGATTGGAGGTTATTAATGAAGAAAAAGCCAATTTATGTTTTTGCAGCTTTAATTATAGCATCTTTTGTCCTAAGCTTTATTATAAAGGCTCCTCAAATTGAAGCTGAGCCAATAAGCCAGGCTATGAAAGATGCTGTAGTTCACAATGAAAACAAAATTTTATTTCTAGGAAGGGAAGTCAATCCAGGACTTGTATCTGCTGTAACTGTCAGTGGGATAATTCTCCTTGGGGCTCTTATTATTAGAATATTTTTTATTCCAAGATTTTCTTATGTGCCATCTAAGGGACAAATTATTATTGAAGAGATAGTTGGATATTTTAACAATTTAGCCAAGTCCAACAGTCCTGACAGAAATAAGTTTTTAGGAGCCTATATTTTTGCAGCAGGTCTTTACGTTTTTGTCGGCACCATCTTTGAACTTTTTGGCATCCAGGCTTTGACGACAACTTCTAGGTCACTGGCATTGCCTGCTCCTCTTTCTGATATAAACGGAGCTATTGCCTTAGGCGGTCTTTCTTATTTGGTAATTTTAGGAGGAGGACTAGTTGCTAACGGACCGAAAGGACTTTTAAAGGGACTCAAGGATTTTTCTCTACCACTGTCTATGTCCTTTAGACTTTTTGGAGCCTTGTTAAGTGGCCTTTTAGTAAATGAGTTAATCTATCACTATGTATATCTTTCCTATGGCTTGCCAGTTGTGGTTGCAATTGTCTTTACCTTGCTTCACGCTGTTATCCAAGCCTATGTACTGACAATTTTAACTTCACTTTTTTATGGAGAAGTCAGTGAAAAGCATGGAGAGTTAAAAAAATAAAAAATCTATTTTAAATTTTGGAGGAATTATGAAAAATCAAAAGAAATTATTAGTTATTGTCGCCATCGTCTTAGTTGTTTGTGTATTTTCAACAAATGTAGCCTTTGCCCAAGAAGATTCTAGCAATCAAGCACAAACTATAGCTGAAGCCAAGGCTTTACCATCAGCTCTTGCCATAGGTCTTGCTGCAGCCCCAGCTGCTATAGCCATGGGCCTTGCAATTTATAAGGCAACTGATAGTATTTCTAGACAACCTGAAGCTGAAGGCTCAATTAGAACAACCTTAATGTTAGGACTTGTATTTATTGAAACTTTAGTTATTTATGCACTAATTGTAGCCATACTAATTATATTTGTACTATAGGAGGCAGCAATGAATCCTATTTTAGGAATTAATTTTTTACAAATTATCTATCACATTTTCAACTTTTCGATTTTAGGTCTAGGTCTTTATATTTTACTTTACAAGCCAGTTGTAAATTTTATGGACAAGAGAAAGGCCTACTACGAAGATATGGACAAAAAGGCCAAGGAAAATTTAAAAGATGCCGAAAATCTTTTTAAAGACCATGAAGAAAAATTAGAAAACTTTCGAAAAGAAAAAGAAGACCTTAAGGCTGAGGCTGAGGCTCAAGCTAGAAAAGAAGCTGACGAAATTATAGCTAAGGCTAAAAAAGAAGAAGAAAACATTCTATTAAAAGCCAAAGCATCTGCCGACTTTGAAAGAGAAAAACTAATAAAAGAAGGCAAGGAAGAGGTCAAAGACCTTCTTGTTAAGGCTATTGAAAAATCTGTAAACGATGACCAAGACCCTTATGACGCCTTTATTCACGCTTTTGGAAAAGAGGACTAGGATGGAAAAAGTTCAAGCTATTATTAGATCTAAAGAAAAACCAAGGGCAGACCAAGAAGAAAAGCTAAAAAGTTTTTTTAAAAATGAAAAATCTTTAGACCTGGACCTAAGATGGTCTAAAGATGAATCTATTTCAGATGGTTTTGTCCTAACGATTGGCTCAAAAACCTATAAGTGGACAAAGGCCTCTAGACTTGAAGACCTTGCTAGGTCCATAGAAAACATCGATACAGATTCATCTAATTATCTAAGTCTTTTAACAGACAAGCTCAAAGAATTTAGACCAAGGACCAAGGGAGAAGAAATTGGCAGGGTCCTATCAATTGGAGATGGCATTGCCAAACTTACTGGTTTAGAATCTGCCTCCTACGGAGAAATTGTAGTCTTTGAAACTGGAGTAAAGGGCATGGTCTTAGACTTAAAAAAAGACTACCTAGGCTGTATTATCTTTGGCGAAGACAAAGACATTTCAGAAGGGTCCCAAGTTTTTAGGACCAAAAAGACAGCTGGCATTCCAGTTGGCCCTGACCTCTTAGGCAGGGTTGTAAATCCTCTAGGTGAACCAATAGATGGCCAGGGAAAAATTTCTCCTATAGCCTACTACAAAATCGAAAAAGAAGCGCCAGAAATTATTGACAGGCAGTCTGTTTATAGGCCTCTTGAAACTGGAATTTTAGCAATAGATTCAATGTTTCCAATTGGCAAGGGGCAAAGAGAACTTATAATTGGCGACAGACAAACAGGTAAAACTGCCATAGCCTTAGATACAATTTTAAAACAAAAAGACGAGGACCTAATTTGCATTTACGCAGCTATTGGTCAAAAGGCTTCATCTCTAGCCTTGCTTGTAGAAAACTTAAAAAAGAAAAACGCCTTTGATAATTGTATAGTTGTTGCAGCAACTGCAGCAGACTCAGCTGCCTTTCAATACATCGCCCCTTATTCAGCAACTGCCATTGGCGAATACTTTATGGACCAAGGCAAGGACGTCCTAATAATTTATGACGACTTGTCTAAACACGCTGTAGCCTACAGGTCAATTTCACTTTTACTTGAAAGGTCACCAGGCAGGGAGGCATATCCAGGGGATGTATTTTATCTCCACTCTAGACTTTTAGAAAGGTCAGCCCAGCTTTCTGAAAAACTAGGTGGCGGCTCAATTACATCACTGCCAATTGTAGAAACTCAGGCAGGAGATATTTCAGCCTATATACCGACAAATATTATTTCAATTACAGACGGACAAATATTTTTAGAGTCAGACTTGTTTTTTGCTGGCCAAAGACCTGCTATAAATGTTGGCCTTTCAGTATCAAGAGTTGGCGGCGCTGCCCAAACCAAGGCCATAAAAAAGGCAGCTGCGTCCCTAAGACTAAGTCTAGCCCAATATAGGGAAATGGAAATCTTTACCCAATTTGCCTCAGACCTTGATGAAAACACTAAGAGACAACTAGTTTACGGGTCAGGGCTAATGGAAATTTTAAAGCAAAATCAATTTTCTCCCCTTAAGCACTATGAAGAAGTTATTATCCTAGTAGTTGCTCTTGCTAAACTTTTAATAGACTTAGACAAAAAGAAAATCAAAGAAACTTTAAAAAATATAATTTCTCATATTGAAAGTGAAGACCCAGCCTTAATTGAAGAAATTGAAAGGACCAAGGACCTTACAGATGCCAGCAGGGAAAAAATTATTAGCCTAGCTCAGGCCTATTTAGATTCAAGCAAATAAAAGGGTGATTGTATGCCTAGTTCAAAAGAGCTCAAGGACAGAATTAGATCAATTAAAGATACAAGAAAAATAACCAAGGCCATGTATTTAATTTCATCTACAAAGATGAGAAAGGCCAAAGAAAGTCTAGAAAACACTAGGCCTTATTTTGATAATTTAAAAGTGGAAATAAAAAGAGTTATTAGAACTTTAAAGACCTTTGATTCAAAATATATTTATCCAGAAGATATGAAGGACTTTGAAAATGGAACCTACGGCCTAATAGTAATAACATCAGACAAGGGCCTAGCTGGATCTTATAACCTCAACGTCGTTAAAGAAGCTGTAAAAATTTTAGAAGACCACAAGGACTGCAAGCTCTTTGCTATAGGATCTTTTGGGAAAAATTATTTTGCTAAGAGAAATATTCCTGTAGAAAAGAACTTTGTCTTTTCAGCTGAAGACCCTAGTCTAGACGAGGCCAGAGAAATTGCCACAAATATTTTAGAAGAATACGATAGGGGAAAACTTAAGAAAATATTTTTAATTTATACCAACATGGTCAATAGCTTTTCAAGCCAGGCTGTTTCAATGAGACTATTTCCCTTTCACAGGGACTACTTTGACGACAAAAAGTTCGAGGAAGAAAAGACTATAAAAAACGAATTTACTTTTTATCCTAGCCTTGATGAAATTTTAGAGCCGCTAATTACTTCCTATATTGTTGGAATAATTTATGGGGCCCTAGTTGATTCGTATTCAGCTGAACAAAATGCTAGGATGAATGCCATGAGTTCTGCCATAGAAAATGCAGACGACCTACTTGGAAACTTACAAATCCAATACAACAGACTAAGACAGGGACAAATTACAGAAGAGATTATAGAAATTTCTGCTGGAGCCCAGGCACAGAAAAAATAGGGAGGGAAAAATTTGTTAGCAAGTGGAAAAATTACAGCCATATCAGGTTCAATAGTTGATGTGGCCTTTGAAAAAAATAATCTCCCAAGACTGAGAGAGGCCTTAAAAGTTTTGGTAGATGGAGAAGAAAAAATAATGGAAGTTGCCCGCCATGAAGAAGGCAATGTAGTTAGATGTATAATGATGTCAGAAACTGAAGGTCTAGCTAGGGGCATGGAAGTCCTAAGAGATGGCAATGAAATTATGGTGCCAGTAGGAAAAGATGTCCTAGGCAGAATGTTTAACGTCTTTGGCAAAGAAATTGATGGCGGAGAAAAACTTCCTAAAGATACATTAAAATGGAATATTCACAGAAAGGCACCAGGATTTTTTGACCAATCATTAGAATCTCAAATTCTAGAAACGGGAATAAAAGTCATCGACCTTTTAGAGCCTTATCCAAGAGGCGGCAAGGTTGGACTTTTTGGCGGAGCTGGAGTTGGTAAAACAGTTTTGATCCAAGAACTTATTCACAATGTTGCAGTTGAACATGGTGGCTATTCAATTTTTACTGGAGTTGGTGAAAGGTCAAGAGAAGGCAACGACCTTTGGATGGAAATGAAAGAGTCAGGAGTTTTAGAAAAAGCTGCCCTAGTCTTTGGCCAAATGAACGAGCCACCTGGAGTTAGAATGAGAGTGGCCCTATCTGGCCTAACAATGGCTGAATACTTTAGAGACCAAGAACACAAGGACGTCCTTCTCTTTATAGACAACATCTTTCGTTTTGTCCAAGCAGGGTCAGAAGTTTCTACACTTTTGGGAAGAATGCCATCAGCAGTTGGCTATCAACCAACTCTGGCAGAAGAAATGGGAGCCTTGCAAGAGAGAATTACTACGACAAAAAACGGATCAATTACATCAGTCCAAGCAGTTTATGTTCCAGCTGACGACCTAACAGACCCAGCTCCATCAACAACTTTTTCTCACCTAGATGCAACAACAGTACTGTCTAGAAAAATTGCAGAGCAGGGAATTTATCCAGCAGTTGATCCCCTAACTTCAACTTCAAGAATCCTAGAAGCAGATATTGTAGGAGAAAACCACTACAAGGTTGCTAGGAAGGTCCAAGAAGTTTTACAAAAGTACAACGAACTCCAAGACATTATTGCCATCTTAGGTATAGACGAGCTTGCTGAAGAAGACAAGAAGACAGTTTACAGGGCCAGAAAGGTTCAAAGATTTTTGTCCCAACCATTTTCAGTAGCAGAAAAATTTACTGGCCAAAAGGGAGTCTACGTTCCCCTTGAAGAAACAATTAAAGGATTTTCTGCCATAGTTGGTGGAGAAATGGATAAGTATCCAGAAGCAGCATTTTTCAATACTGGAAATCTAGACGACGTAATAAAAAAGGCCAGGTCCTTAAATGAATGATAGAAAAGATTTTAACTTAGAAGTCTACGCCTCAGACCATATAGTCTACCAGGGACCAGCCAAGTATTTAAACCTACCAATTGAAATAGGTCAGTATGGAATTTTAGCCAGACATAGAAATTTAATTAGCGAAATTGTGCCAGGGAAAATGACCATAGACTTAGGCAATGAAAAACAAAGCTTCGTAGTTTCTTATGGCCTAGTAAAAATTGAAAACGGTGACGTTCTAGTTTTAGTTGAAACTGCTGAAAGGCCAGAAGAAATAGATATAAACAGGGCGAGGAAGGCAGAAGAAAATGCAAAAGCCGCCTTGAAAAACCAGGCCAGCCAAAGAGAATACAAGATGCTCCAAGGCAGACTGGCCAGGGCCTTTGCCAGAGAAAAAGTAAAAATCGACAAGTAAAAATAGATTTGTTAGTGCTAGAAAAAATTCTGGCACTAATTTTTTATTTTCAAAAATATTTTTTAGCAAATAAAAAAAGCCAAGGACCTCAATCCTTGACTTAAAAAAATTTTTACATTTCAAATGGAGACTCTGGAAGAATTTGGCCTCCGTCTACAATTATTGATTGGCCTGTAATATATTTTGCCTCATCTGATGCAAAGAACATTATTGCATAGGCTATGTCCTTTGGTTCGCCAAGGGCTGCCATTGGAATAACAGATTCTTGGTTTTTAATATATTCTGCTCCTAAGTTTTCTCTCATACCTGGGGTCATAATGTTTCCAGGTTCAACTGCGTTAATGGTAATATTTTTTCCTGCCAGTTCAAGGGCAACAGATCTCATAAAACCATTTACTCCAGCCTTGGCTGCTGCATAGTGAGGAAGGCTTGAGTTTCTAACTCTATTTCCTGTTATTGAAGAGGTAATAACTATTCGGCCTCCATCTTTTAAATATTTCATCGCCTCTCTAGTATTTAGAAAAACTCCCTTTAAGTTAATATCCAAAACTTCGTCCCATTGGTCTAAGGTCATAGTTGAAGTTTTTTCTTCTGGGAAATAACCTGCATTTAAAACTACAATGTCAATGCCATTTAAAATGTCGTTTGCTTCTTTAAAAAGTTTTTCTGTGTCTTTTTCAGAAGAGACATCTGCCTTTACAAAGCTGGCTTCATAGTTTTTCTTTGTCATCTCATCTTCAAAGGCCAGGCCGTCTTTTTCGTTTCTGCCTGTAAAAACTACCTTGGCTCCTTCTTCTAAAAAGGCTTCAGTAATTCCTGCGCCAATGCCCTTGGCTCCGCCTGTGATTATAACTTTCTTGTCTTTCATTGAAAATGCCATCTTATAACCTCCTATATTTTTTAAAATCTACTTACTATTCTTCTACCCAAAAAGCAAAAATTAAAAATTCAGAATGAGTTTTAAAAATTTACAAGGAAATTCATTTTAAAATTCAAAATTTGTATTCGAAATAAAAAAACAAACAAATGTTCAGAATTATCTTGACTAAAAGCAAAAAGCAGTTTAAAATATAAGTAGTTAAACTTCTAATTAAAGAAAAAAACTAAAGTTTAAATTCTAAAAAACAAAATAGGAGGCCCTTATGACTTTTGGATCAAAACTTAGAAAACTTAGAGAAGAAAATAATATGACCCAGGCAGACCTTGCTGATGCCCTTGGTCTTAGCCTTAAGGCCATTAGCAATTACGAACTTAAAGGCACCAGGCCAAGGACCATGGACATGTATGAAAAAATCGCCGACCTCTTCCAGGTAGACCTTAACTATCTGCTCACTAACGAATCGGCCTTTGTAGTTAAGGCCCACAAGACCTATGGATCTAAAGGAGCCAGAGAGGCAGAAGAACTTTTGTCATCTATGACTGGACTATTTGCTGGTGGCGAACTTGCTGAAGAAGACAAGGACGCCCTTTTTGAAGCCATTCAAGAGGCCTACTGGGAGGCCAAATTAGAAAATAAAAAATACGGCAAGAAAAAGGATTGATTTTATGGCTAACAAGTGGATTTATGACAGGGTTCAGACCCTGGTAGATAAATACCAGACCAGAGACCCAGAAGAACTAGCAGCCAGACTTAATGTGAAGATAAAATATACGGCTGACACAAAAAGCCTCTTAGGTATGTACAAAATTCTTCTAAAAAACCGCTATATTTTCATCCCAGGAAACTTGGGCCATTTAAAAAATACAGTTTTAGCCCACGAACTAGGCCACGACCAACTTCATCGAGACTATTGTAAAAACGGAGCCAGCTTTCAAGAAAGTAGGATTTTTAATCCGACAAATGAATTTGAAATTGAGGCCAATATTTTTGCTGCCCACTTACTTATAAGAGACGAAGATATTTTTAAATATCTCAAAGAGGGAATGACTGACAGGGACCTAGCAGGGACCCTAGGCGTAGATATAAATTTACTAAATTTAAAGCTAGCTGAAATGGTCAAGCTAAAACTTTTAAATATAGAAAAAATCCAAGTAGAAACCCCAGGCTCTCAATTTTTAAAGGCCTACAAGCCAGGAGAAGATTCTTTTTAGGAAAGAGGTAAACATAATGGCTTATATAGATTATGAAAAAGAACCAAAATCAGATATAGCCTTTGTAGATATGAAAAGTTTTTACGCCTCTGTTGAATGTGTAATGAGAGGCCTTGATCCTTTAAGGACTTCCCTTTGTGTAATGTCTAGGGCTGACAACTCATCAGGTTTAATTTTAGCAGCCTCCCCAACTTTTAAAAAAGTTTTTGGCAAGGGAAATGTAGGTCGGGTCAGGGACCTTCCCTTTGATATAGAGACCAGAAAATTTAAAGTAGATCCCTTTAAGGACAAGGGCATAAGAATAACCAAAGACCTAGTTTCCTATATAGAAACTTGGGCAGAGAGGACTTTAATTGTTCCGCCGCGAATGGCCTTATATATAGAAGAGAACTTAAAGATCCAAGAGGTTTTTAAAAATTATGCGCCAGTAGAGGAAATTTATCCCTATTCTATAGACGAAGGCTTTATTGATTTGACTAGGTCTTTAAACTACTTTGTGCCAGATAAAAGTTTAAGTAGAAAAGACAAACTAGACCAAGTCTCCTTAAAAATTCAAAAAGATATTTTAAAAGCCACGGGAATTTATTCAACTGTAGGCATGTCTAATGCAAATCCATTACTTGCAAAACTCTGCTTAGACAACGAGGCGAAAAAAACTAAGACCATGAGGGCCAACTGGTCTTACGAAGATGTAGAGACAAAAGTTTGGACCATAAAAAATTTGACAGACTTTTGGGGCATAGGAGATAGGACTGCAAGGAGATTAAATAAACTTAGAATTTTTTCTATAAGAGACTTGGCCAATGCAAATCCTGACAGGCTAGAAAAAGAATTTGGCATAATCGGCCTCCAACTTTGGTTTCACGCCAATGGAGTAGACGAGTCCAATGTAAAAGTCCCCTACATTCCAAAGTCTAAGGGATTAGGAAATTCTCAAATCCTTCCCCACGATTACACAGACCAGGGACAAATTGAACTAGTCCTTGGAGAAATGGCCGACCAAGTAGCTAGACGGATAAGGTCTATAGGAAAATTAGCTGGAGTAGTTTCAATTTATGTTGGCTACTCCTACAAGGAAAATTTAAAATCTATTAATGTCCAAGAAAAAATTATGCCAACTGCAGCATCTCAAATTTTAAGGTCCTATGTCCTAGGACTTTTTAGAAAACACTATGAGGGCGGGGCAGTTAGAAGACTAGGAGTTCGCTATGACAATTTAGTAGATAAATCTTACAGGCCCTTTAGCTTTTTTGATGACTTAGAAAAAATTGAAAAAATGGAGGCCTTGGACTTGGTTGTAGATGAAATTAGAAATGACTATGGCTTTTTAGCCATTAAAAGGGGAGACTCTCTCCTAGAAGGAGCCAGGGCCATAGAGAGAAGCAAATTAATTGGCGGCCACTGTGGAGGCATGGAGGGGATAAAATGATTGACAGGTCTTACTTGCCCTTTAAGTCGGCGAGAAAATACGTAGATAGAGGCATGGCCAAGTGGATTGGATTTTTTATATCTGAACACAGGACAGCCCTAGAAGCAGAAGACGAGACAATAGACTATTCGAAAAAAATGTCTGAAGAAGATTTAAGACTTTTACTAGGCCAGGCCTATATAAATTTTTTAGACTTAAAACTCTATACCGACCTTAGGAAAGATCCCTTTGTAGGTCGGGTCCAAGAAATATATAAGGACACAATTTATTTTAGAAGTGAGGGCAATGTCCAGGCCATAAACCTTTCTTCTATAATACACCTAGAACTTTTTCAAAGAACAAATTCAGATTAAAAGGACAAAAGCGAGAAGATGGTTAATAACTGTCTTCTTTTTTTACGTCCAAGTACAAGTAAAAAATTTACAAAAAATTTACATAAGTCTGACAAGAACTTTTATAAGGCTATACAATAATAGAAGGCAAAGGAGGACTTATATGGAAAATGTAATAGAAATAAGAGGGCTTACAAAAAAATACAAGGAGTTAATTGCAGTTAACAACCTAGACCTAGATGTTGCAAGGGGAAAAATCCTAGGCCTCCTAGGACCAAATGGTTCTGGCAAGTCGACTACTATTAATTGTATCTTGTCTCTCCTAAAAAAAGATGGAGGCAGTGTAAAAATTTTTGACAAGGAAATGTCTCCAGATGCCTACGATATTAAGGCTAGAATTGGAGTGGTCTTCCAAGATGTTGGAGTCTATGATGAGCTAAATGTCTACGAAAACATTGACTATTTTTGCGGCCACTATATAAGAGATAAAAACGAGAGAAAAAAATTAGTTCAAAGAGCCATAGACCTAGTTAGCCTTAATGACTTTGTAAAGTTTAAACCGAAAAAATTATCTGGCGGCCTACTTAGAAGACTTAACATAGCCTGTGGCATAGCCCACAAACCAGAATTAATTATTTTAGACGAGCCTACTGTTGCTGTAGACCCTCAATCTAGAAATAATATTTTAGAAGGCATAAAAAATTTAAACAAGGAAGGGTCCACAATAATTTATACCTCCCACTATATGGACGAGGTAGATTTTTTGTGCGACGACATAGTAATTATTGACAAGGGTAAGCTTGTTGCCAAGGGAACTTCTAACGAGCTTAAAGACATGATAGAAGTAAATGAAAAAATAAGCTTTACAGCCAATGATCTAAGTGACGACCTTGTTGAAAAAATTAAGGGCCTAAATAACCTTATAGACTTTGCCTACGATGACAAGACAGTCAAACTTAAATTTTCTGCTGGCCAAGGCTATTTAATAGACCTAATAAAAGTTCTTGACGAAAATAAAGTAACTTACAAGTCATTAAATGTAGAAAAGCCAAGTTTAAATGACGTCTTCTTAGACCTAACTGGCAAGGATTTGAGGGATTAAAATGTTTTGGCACTCATTTAAAAACACATTAAAATATTTACTTAGACAAAGGGAAATGGTCTTTTGGGCCCTGGTCTTTCCAATTATTTTAGGAATTTTCTTTAAGCTGGCCTTTGGAAATATAATGGCAGATTCTAAGTTTGAGACTATAAATGTAGCTGTAAACGAAGACCTCCTTGAAGACCAATACTTTAAAAGCTTCTTAGAGGAAATGGAAGAGGAAAAATATTTTAAGCTGACAAAGACCAGTGATGAAAATATTTTAGTTAGAGACTCTGATGTAAAAGCCTACATCGCCTCTATGGACAAAATTTATACCAAAAAATCAGGCATAGATGAGTCTATTGTAGAGACAATAATGAATGTTTACTTGCAAAAAAGTTCTCTTATAGGCAGGCTTATGGCAAAAGATCCGACTACTGATCTGACAAAATTTTTAGACATTGAAGATCACATAGAAGACGTCTCTAGAAAGAATATGGATCCAGTAAATACATTTTTCTACACCCTCTTAGGCATGACCACAATTTATGGCTACATGTGGGGCATGTATGTAATTTACCAATACGAGGCCAACCTTTCTGTAAATGCAAAGAGAAATACAGTGGCGCCGACTAAAAAACGCCTGACCCTAAGTGCAGCCATTCTTGCCAGCTGGCTAATAAACTTTTCTATTAATTTGATTTTTATTTTTTATTTAAAGGAAATTTTAGCTGTGGACTTTGGGGACAAGTTTTCCCTTATAATTTTACTGTCTGCCCTTTCATCTCTAACTGGAGTTGTCTATGGAATCTTCCTTGGAGTTTCAAACAAACTAAGCCTCAATATTAAACAAGGCCTGGGCATAGCAACTACTATGTTTATGTCATTTTTAGCAGGGATGATGGTTCCAGATATGAAAATACTAATTGCTGAACGCCTGCCCCTACTTGGGAAAATAAATCCAGTCACCTTAATTACCGACGCAGTTTATTCCCTTTATTATTACGAGTCAAGTCAGAGATTTATGGAAAATATTTTCTATTTATCTTTAATAACCCTAGTCCTTGGAGCCTTGTCCTTGTACTTTATGAGAGGTAAAGAATATGAAAGTCTATAAAAACTATTTCAAAATCCTTTGGACCCACAAGGTCCCAATAATCTTATACACTGTAATTTTCTTAGTCCTTTTAATGTTTTTTACACGAAGCGAAGAGGCCCAGGGCTATGAAAGTGTTGCTATAAATATTTATGTAGACGATGAGGCCCAGACAGACCTGTCTAAAGCTCTTGTAGCCTACCTAGGCAAGGCCAATAAAATAAAAGACATAGACAGGGACCTAGTAGAAGACAAACTCTTTTACCAAAATATCAACGTGGCTTTGGAAATTCCAAAGGACTTTGCTGAGGAGAAAAAAGTTTTATACAAGGCAGCCCCTGGAGACATAGGGGGCATGAAAATAAAGGAAGAAGTAAATAAATACCTAAGCCAAGTTGAAAGCTATTTGCTAGCAGGTTTTTCTATGGATCAAGCTATTTCAAACACAAATGAGGACCTAGAAGAAAAATTTGTAGTTGCTATAAGGTCTGCAGCTGGAGTGAAAACTGAGGACCACTCTGCCTTTTACTTTAATTTTTTAAACTACCTGCTTTTGTCTCAAGTTATGTTAATAGTTGCTATTATTGTAAAAGTCTACAAGAAAAAAACTGTGGCAATGAGAAACCTAGTCTCTCCTTTGCCTAAAAGCAAAATGAATTTTCAGCTAATGCTAGGCCATATAACAACAGGCCTAGGAGTTTGGTTTTTGTATATGTTAATTTTTGTAATTTTGTACAAGTACGATTTTACTAGGACAGACATCAACCTAATGATGGTAAACTCCCTGGTCTTTGCCCTGGCAGTTGTGGCAATGGCTGTCATGTTTACCAGCCTAATTAAAAACGACAATGCAGTCCAAGGTCTTACTAATGTCCTGGCCCTTGGCTCGTCATTTTTGTGCGGAGCCTTTGTGCCTCAAAAGTTTCTTGGATCAACTGCCTTAAAAATCGGCAAAATTTTTCCAAGCTACTACTATATTAAAAACAACAATCTCTTAGAAGAAAATCCGTCAATTGAAACAATAAAGACTAACCTATTTATAATTTTAGCCTACGCCCTGGCCTTTATTATAATCTTTATTGTTTCCAAACCTAAGACAAGCGACAAGATCAATTAAAGATCCAAAGAAAGACAGGCCCAAAAGAGGGCTTGTTTTTTTATAAAAAGTTTCTCTTTGATTTTTCAAAGATGAATTTTATAAAAAGCTAAGACAAATCTACAAAAATGCTGTATTATAGTCTAGGAAAGAAAAGGTGAACTATGAAAAACAAATTTGGAAAAATTATGGTCCTAGGACTTTTTATAATGATCTTCCTAGTAGCCTGTATAAATGCAACAGAGTCAGGAAGAATTGAAGGCTATTATATTGGAGATGGAGGCTTTGTCGTCAGCAAAAAATCTGAAAACTTTGTGCCAGGGGATTTAATTATCGCCTCTAATAAAACTGACCAAGAAGGCCTAATCTTTGGCCAAAATTATTCGATTTTAGTTGATGAAGAGCTGCCAACAATAACTCCACCATCCTTTAAAATAAAATCAATTTCAGAGGACCTAGGCAGGTTCGAATATTTATATATGTCCTTTGTAAAGGCTGCTTCAATAATGGGAGTCTATGTAGACAAGTATTATTTAATAGACCTAAGAAGCCTACAAGGAAAAGTTTAAGCCCCAGTGGAAAAATCTCTACCTGGCCTACAGGAACGCTGGAAAGCTAGCAGAAATCCTCTTTTATCTAATAAAATTATTCATACAGTTTACGAAGAAGACCAGTATTTAGGCTTAAGGGAGACCTTGGGCCTATTTTTTAGTATGAGGGTTATGTTCTAATGCTGGTGTGAAAATCCCTACGGAGCGTAGTTACTGACGAATCTAATAGCGACTTGCAAGTTTTAGATGGCGACATCTAGGAGAGAAGAAGCAATAGCGAAATCGTGGCTTTACGAACAGGAACAGAATATAAGGCGTGACAGGTGGGCAAGCTAGCCAAAGATAGCAAAGACCCAAAAGGTAACCGTAAACCCAAAGCGTAAATTCTGCAAGTAAACGATGAAAGTATTAGGGCTTATCCCGTGAGGTCTCACTAGCGGAATAGTAGTAACAACGAATAGTGAGAAGTCAGCAGAATCCATAGTAGCGAAGAAGTTTCTGTAATGGAAATGGAGCGAAGGGAGGAACGATATTTATTGTAATATTTGAAAAGGATGTACTATGACTTGATGGAACACAAGAAATGACGTATTTATTTCTCAAGGTTCGGATACAAAAAGAATAAAGTTAAATAGATACATCAGTAATAAATAATATGATACAAGAAAATATTGAACCGCCGTATACCGAACGGTACGTACGGGTGGTGTGAGAGGGGCTATAAATTAGCCCCTACTCGATTTTTTAAGCGTTTATTATTTTCTTATTAAAACTTTTACATGGCTTTAATACCTCTTCAATATAATATACTTACAAAACTTATCATTATAACATGTTGAAATTATAGTAAGCAATAAAGACATAAGTTTTAATCAATGATTAGATCACTCTTGTATGTTTTTAATTTATTTCTTATGGTCCTTTCTGTAATTCCAAGTATTTTTGCTGCTTCAGATTTATTATAGCTACACTGTTTTAGAGTTTCTAGAATAATTTTTTTTTCTGCGTTTATTAAGCTTTCGCCTAAGAATATTGGTATTAGCTTTGAAGGTTTACTATTTTCAATAGATTCATAACTTAAAATATTATTTTCAATGTCTATGGTATCTAATACTCCATCAGTTGATAAAGCAACTGCTCTTTCAATTATATTTTCAAGTTCTCTAATATTCCCTGGGAAACTATAGTCTAAAAGAGTTTTGCAAAAATCATTACTAATAAGGTCTATTTTTTTGTCAAGAAGAGTGCTGTATCTAGTGATAAATAACTCGACTAATTTAAATATTTCTTCTTTTCTTTCTCTAAGTGGAGGAACATGAATATTTATTACATTAAGTCTATAATAAAGATCTTCTCTAAATTTGCCCTCGTTGATCAAATCAACCAAATTTCTATTTGTTGCGGCGATTATTCTTATATCAATCTTTTTAGGTTGAGATCCTCCTATAGGAAAAACTTCTTTTTCCTGAATTACTCTGAGAAGTTTTGTTTGGAGAGCAAGGTCTAACTCTCCTATCTCATCAAATAAAAACGTACCTCCATTAGCTAACTCAATCATTCCAGGTTTGTCTTTTAAAGCTCCTGTGAAAGCACCTTTTTTATATCCAAATAGCTCAGATTCTAACAAATTAGATGGAATAGCTGCACAGTTTATTACTCCAAAATGCTTAGTTCTTCTATTACCATGATAGTGAATATATTTTGCTAACATAGTTTTTCCAGTACCACTCTCTCCTGTTAAAAGTATAGTTGAATTAATGTTTTTAACTTTTTCAATAGTATTTATTACTTTCTTCATTGCGTGGGAGTCAGCGATTATTCCAAAGTCAGAATATTTTGCACTTAACTGGTTATTTAAATATTCAATTTCTTTATAAAGATTTTTAAATTTAATACCCTGCTCAATAATAAGTTCAAGTTGGTGTAGGTCTATAGGCTTATTAATATAGTAAAAGACTCCATCTTTAATTGCTTTGATAACTAATTCAGTGCTACCATAAGCAGTCATTAATATTACTACATTCTTAGGGTCTAAATACTTAATTTTTTTATACAGATCCATTCCGGACTCTTGCCCAAGCTTCAAATCAGTTATTACTAGTTGAATATTATTTGTGTTATAAATATATAATGCATCTTCAATATTTTTAGCAGTGAAAATAACATATTTGTCTTTTAAGGTAAATCTAAGAGTTTCGCAGATTAGAATATCATCATCAACAATCAATATACTTTCCATTCAGTTCTCCTTTATACTTAATCACGCTTAAAGTGACTTTTGTGCCTTTACTTATACTACTTTCAATATCTATTGATCCATTGTTTTCTCTCATTAACTGATGACAAATATATAAACCTAAGCCAGTTCCAGAAGTTTTATCAGTAAAAAAAGGTTCAAAAACATAATCTAATTTTTCTTTCTCTATACCAATTCCATTATCTAAAATCTCAATGTTATAATAATCCTTATTTTTATTCAGGTATCCATTTATTACAATATTATCACCATCATTTGAAGCATCAACAGAATTTATTAAAATATTAGTAATAACTTGCATCAAATATTTTTTATCAACTAAAACAAAAACGTTTTCTGGAACATTATTTATTATGTTTAAGTTTTTATTGAATTTAGTTAATCTTATAGTTATATCGATAATATTCTTACAATCTAATACTTCCATGCAAGGTTTTTGCGGCTTTGTATACTGTAAGAGTTCATTCACTAACTCATCAATAATTTCTATTTGTTGAGGTAAATTTTTTATTATTGATAATCTAAACTCAGGGTCATCATATAGCCTAGGTAATAGATCGATATAATTTTTTATTGAAGTAAGAGGATTTCTTATTTCATGAGCAACTCCTCCGACAATTCTACTTAGTGATTTTAGCTTATCATAGTTTACCAATTTTTTATTTGCAATTATGTCTTTAGTTTCATTTTTGATACTTATTACTGCACCGTTAACGTTACCTAAACTATCATGCACTGGTGTCGCACAGTAAGATAAATAAGCGATTGAATTATTAATTTCACACTTAACATTATCAAAAATACTTTCTTCATGTCCATCCATAACTTTTCTTATAGTACCTATTGGCAGTATGCTATTTATTCCAAAAGAGAATATATTTTTTCCTATTAAATCATAATTATTTAAAAGTTCATTGGCAACTTTATTGATACGTACAATTTTACCTAGAGAATCAATATAGATTACAGCTGTATCAACATTATCAACAAAATAGTCGTTGAATTTACTAATGATTGCCCCGAACCACTTTTGATAAATTAAATCATAAATTCCGTTTTCCTTAATAATTTTTAGACCTAAATTAATTTTATCCATCATTTCTTTTGAATTATGTGAACCTGCATAACAAAGTGAGGACATTTCTATTGGATTTCCAACTGTAATAAGCTCTTTATCTTTAAAGTACTTGTTTACTAGGTATAATATCGTCATTCGATTTCCAGCAATAGCATCTAAGTTACCTTTGAATAATTCTTTTAGTATTTCTGTATGATTATTAAACAATCTTAATTCTCGTAAAACAACTTGATTTCTTTTTTCTTTCAAAAAATCATGAGTTACAGAATCACGTTGTACTCCAACAATCATTTCGTTAAGTTGTTTGTTTTCTAAACTATTTTTCGACTTATCTACTAAAAATGAATGTGAAACAGTCAAATAACTATTAGAAAAATGTAGATATTTACTTCGCTCTTGAGATTTAAAGATACCTTGATATATGTAACCATTATCAGTCTTGGTATCATCTATTAATTTCGCCCATTCTTTCAAATTAATATCATGTTGGATATTCAAACTTTTACAAATAGCATTTGTAATATCAACATTAAAACCAGTAGCTTTATTTTCAACAATAAAATCAAATGGAGGGTAATTTTTTTCTCCGATAAATTTATATATCATAAGATCTCCTCATATAAATACAGTAATTATAAAGCAATAAATTTTTAAAACGCCCTGAAAAACAAAAAATTACTATATAAAAACTTAAAGCAAACTATACAATAGCAAATAATTCACTCAAAAAAATATATTTAGTTGCGTCCTTGTTTAAAATTTTAACATACAAACAATAGATTTGCTAGCATTTGAAGTTGTACATAACAAAAAGTTGATTAGTTTCAATGATTTTAAACCTACCATTGAAAAAGATTATTAATAAATAAAATAAACTTAAAATAAGATAAAGCAATGTTTTAATCAAATAGCTATGAAAATAATTCCGATAAATGGAAAAAAATTCCGATAAAAAAACTTATTCTAAAAATATTTTAGTAAAAAAATACTCCCACTATCTTAGATTTAATAAATTTAAAGATTAAAAAGCTAAATAAGAGAGTATTAAAGGCAAAACTTAAAAATTGAAAAAATATAGTTAATATTAAGACCTGATTCAAATATTGGCACGAAATTTGCTTTAAATATACATAGTTAATAAAAGGAGGTCGTTATGAAACTTATTGTAGGAATGACGGGTGGTAGTGGTTCAATATTTACCGTATCTTTATTAGCTGCTTTAAAAAAGAAAAACATTGAAACTCATTTTGTTGCTAGTAAAATGGGAGAAATTGTTCTAAAGCAAGAACTTGATATGGACTTAAATGAAATATCAAGATTAGCAGATTATGTATATGATGCAAACAATTTTTGCGCACCTATTGCAAGTGGTTCCTTTAAGACTAATGGTATGGTTGTGGTCCCTTGTTCAATGCGCACTGTTGCAGCAATTAGTAATGGTCTATCTGATAACTTGATAACAAGAGCTGCAGATGTAGTATTAAAAGAAAAGAAAAAGTTAACTTTAGTCGTTAGAGAGACTCCTTTTAATTCAATTCATTTAAAAAATATGCTGGACTTATCCCAAATGGGCGTAACAATATTTCCACCAATACCAAGTTATTATAATAGGCCTAATAATCTTGAAGAAGCAATAGTAAATACTACGGGGAGAATATTAGATGTCATAGGGGTTAACAATGAACTTACAGAAGTATGGGGCCAGAAGCTATAAAGGAGGTATTATATGGAAACTCAAATGCTTAGGTGTTTATTAAAAAACCTTGAGTCAGAAGGGCATCTAAGAACAGTCTTTGAGAAAGTGGATAAGGATTTTCAATTAGGAGCTATTTTAAAAGAGAACAATAATAAAGTGCCGACAATTTTCAAAAACGTCAATCACAGAAATGCTGTGGTAGGTGGATTGTTTGGAAATAGAGAATTATTTTTCTCTCTACTTAAATTTGAACATTGTGAACGTATTAAGCAGATATCAAAAGCGATAATAAACCCGAAACCTTATCAGGTATTAGAAAATGGTCCAATATATGAAAATATTATAACTAATAAAATTTATTTGGATGATATAATTCCATTCACTAAATTTCACGAAAAAGATTCAGGACCATTTATTACAGCAGGAATTTTAGTTATAAAGGAGCCTGAATCAGGAAAATATTTAACCTCAATAAGAAGGCTTCAATATAATGGAGGAAACTGTCTCAGTTTGTTGGTAGCCTCTCCTAGGTTTAATAGGATACTAGAGAAATGTAACAATAATGGGCAAGACCTAGAAGTTGCAATATTCTTAGGATATGATGCTGAAGCTATTTTAGCTAGTCAGATTAATTCTAATGTATACGACGTAGATAAATATACTTTGGATTCAGCACTTAGAGGAGAACCATTAAAACTAGTAAGATGTAAAACGAAAGACTTGTTAGTGCCAGCTTATAGTGAAATTGTTTTAGAAGGAAGAGTACCGGCTGGTAAATTTGAATATGAGGGCCCTTTTGGGGAACTTATGGGATACTATGGCGAAAGGGCATTACATCCTATAATAGAAATAGATGCAGTAATGCATAGAAACAACCCGATATATCAAGTCGCTTTTCCTTGCAGAGAGGAACACTTGACCAATGGTTTAACTAGAGAAGTTGAGCTATTCTCGAATCTTGAAAGAATTGTAAACGTGAAGGATGTGTATATTACTGAAGGGGGCGGATATAGATTTAATGCAGTTGTCAGTATTGAAAATGGTGAACATGGAGAAGGAAAAACAGCTATACTTGGAACTTTTGGAACATTCAGTGACATAAAAAATGTAGTTATTGTAGATGAAGATGTTAATATTTTCTCCAGTTCTGATGTTGAATGGGCAATAACAACAAGGAGTCAAGCTGGGAAGGATTTTGTAATTATAGAAAATGCAAAAGGATCTACCCTTGATCCATCTCATGTGTACTATAAAAAGTCTGATAAATTGGGAATAGATGCAACTATTCCAGATAAGAAAACAGAACTATTTAATCGTGCGATTATAGATAAGAAATATGGAGGAATTGAATGATAAATGAAGCTTTAGGAGTTGTAGAAACCAGATCACTAGTTTCAGCAGTAAAAGCCGCAGATACTATGTTAAAAACAGCAAACGTTAGCTTAATGGCAGTAGATTTTATTGGATCGGGTGTGGTGGCAATAAGCGTAGAGGGAGATGTAGCGGCAGTAAAAGCTGCTGTATTAGCAGGGAGTGAAGATGCCAAATTAATTGGTGAGGTTATATCTGCCAATGTTATTCCTAGACCACATTCAGAAGTGAACAAATTATATTAGGAGGTGAATTCATGCCCAGCGAATTAGCGATAAACGTCTTAAAAAGAATATTTGGAGAGGATGATATGAGCTATGAGTTTGAAAACTATGATAAATTAAACTTAACAGAAAATAAAGCGTGTAAAGAGATAAATTCTATCAATAGTGATGTATATAATTCTTCAGAATCAATAAGAAATAAAAGGTTGTCTTTAGAAGACCTTAGTAAAACTATAAGGAGGTAAAATGAAACAAGCTTTGGGAGTATTAGAGGTGGTCGGGAAAGCAGCTGCAGTAGGTGCAGTAGATGCTGCTTGTAAAACTGCGGATGTTTATTTACTTGGGATTGAAAACATCATAGGAAGTGGAGGTGTAGTAGGGGTAAATATTCAAATTGCAGGTGAGGTTGCTGCAGTACAAGCAGCAGTAGACGCTGCTAGAGACTCAGTTAACAGGTTTGGTACTGTACTTTATAGCGCGGTTATTCCGAGGCCAAATGACGAGATTGATAAACTATTAACAAAATTTCAAGAAAATCTAAAACCAACTAGTTTAGAAAATTCAGAAGAACAAAAAGAAAATATAAAAGAGATTGAAACAACAAAATAATAAAAAACAATTAATTTGCAGGAGGATTATTATGGGACAAGCATTAGGATTAGTAGAAACAAAGGGGTTAGTAGGAGCTATTGAAGCTGCTGATGCTATGGTAAAAGCAGCAAGTGTAAATTTAGTAGGTTATGAAAAAATAGGATATGGTTTAGTTACTGTAATGGTAAGAGGAGATGTTGGGGCAGTCAAAGCAGCAGTTGAAGCAGGTGCTGAAGCAGCTAGGACTACTGGAGAACTACATTCAGTTCATGTAATACCTAGACCGCATATGGAAGTAGAGAAAAAAATATTAGAAAAATATAAATAATTTGCTAAAAAAATGAAACGAGGATAATAATGCAAAGAATACTTGTTGCTGATTTTAATGATATATCAGAAGGTTATACTCAAATTGAAAAGATACTATGGAACATAGAACAGGTTGATTATATTAATGGTAATAGAAGTAACTCAATATATTTTAATCAAAATCTTAGAAAAAGTTACAATTCAATTTTGATCATAAATTCATCAACTGCAGTTCTATCAAATGTTTCAAATTTATTGGCAACAAATAAGTTAGAGGAAGTTATAGTAGAACATTTGTTAAAAGAAAAAGAGTTGCTCATAGATTATTCTAAAATAGATAAATCTTTAATACAAATTAAGAATAAGTATTTATTAGCAAAGATAAAAGTGATAAGGCAACAACTCCAAAATTACGGAGCAATAGATATTAAAGATTATGTAACAAAGACAAATATGCAATACTCTGAAAATAGTAAGGATGACCAGGTTATTTATATTACGTATTCAGATATAAAAGAAAAATTAGAAGGAGATTCTATAGTAATAAGCCCAGATACCAAGTTCACTCCTTTAGCTAAAGACTATTTAAAATCAAGTTCTATTAAAGTAATATACAGAAACTAGGTGATGTATTATGAAATTAGGGATAATAAAGGGAACTATAGTAGCTACAAAAAAAGATGAAAAATTGGTTGGATATAAGCTAATGATTGTGCAGCCTATAAATCAAAAATATAACGAAGAAGGTAATGCTATAGTTTGTGTTGATACCGTTGGATCAGGAATAGGTGAGGTCGTTATATTAAGTTGTGGTACTGCTGCTAGGTTCGCTTGTGCTGACAATCAAACTCCGATTGATGCTGCAATAGTGGGAATAGTAGATGACATAAATTAAATGAGGTGAATTATTTGCAAACTATTGATATTAAGAAAGGTATCGAATATAGGAAATTAATAGATGTTCTCTTAGGTGATGATTCTGCAGATATTGTTTTAGAAAATGGAAAGATAATAAACGTAATCACTAGAGAGGTTCAGGAATGTAGTCTTGCTATAAAAGGGAAATACATTTTGATGATAGGAGACTGTAAGGAATTAATTGGTTCTAAAACAAAGGTTATAGACGTAGACGGTAAATATATATCGCCTGGATTTATTGACTCACATATGCATTTTGAATCTAGTATGTTAACAATTACGGAATTTTCGAGACTCTCAATTGTATCAGGGACGACTACCTTGGTTGCAGATCCCCATGAAATTGGAAATGCACTTGGATCCGTTGGTATGAAAGCTATGGCAGATGAGATTGACAATGTTCCTAATAAAGTGCACCTAGTTGTTCCGGCTTTAGTACCAGATTGCCCAGGATATGAAACATCAGGAGCAAATATAAGCTCTAATGATATGGAAGATTTATTAGATTATAAAAATATTATAGGAATTGGGGAATTGCAGGGAGTTAGTCTTTCAAAACATGTCTATAATAACACACCTGAAGTATACAATGATTTACTATCTTCTACCATATTTGCTAGAAGTAAAGGTATGGTAGTTGATGGTAATGCTCCAGATTTATTTGGTAGAGAATTAGCTGCACACATACTAACAACAGGAGGTGAATGTTCTTGTCATGAAACAACCACTAAAGAAGAGTGTGTAGAGAAATTAAGACAAGGTGTTTATGTATTTATGAGAGAAGGCTCAACCCAAAGAAACATGTCTGAATGTATTAAAGCTATTACCGAGGAAAAACTAGACTCGCGTAGATGTATACTTGCGACAGACGATATGGTAGCAAGTGATTTATACGAACTAGGTCATATGAATGAGATAATCAAAAGGACAATTGCAGAAGGGGTTGACCCAATAGAAGCAATCCAAATGGCCACAATTAATCCATCGACATACTTTGGATTTGAAAATGTTGGTGTAATAGCTCCTGGGAAAAATGCTGATTTAGCAATAATTAGTGATCTGAAGTCGATGAAAGTTGATGGAGTATTTATCGATGGAAAATTAGTTGCTTACGAAAATAAGTTGTTAATAGATATTCCAAAATATAAATATCCTGATATTTTAAAAAAATCAATAAAAAGACAACCTTTATCAATTGAAGAACTTTATATTAAATCTGAAGATAAAAACCCTGAAGTAAGATGCATTGAACTAATTCAAAATCAAAATCTAACAGGACAAACAACTGTAAAAATTAATAATCAATTAGGAATTGTGAATCCATCAGTTGAGAAAGATGTGCTAATTTTATTAAATGTTGAGAGATACGGTAGGACCAACGAAATCGGTAAATGTTTTGTGACTGGATTTGAAATGAAAAAAGGTGCAATAGCCGAATCTATAGGTCATGACACTCATAATATAATGGTGTTGTCAACAAATTATGAAGATGCCTTAGTGGCCATTAATAGAGTAATTGAGAATCAAGGAGGTATTGCAATAGCTCAAAATAAGGAAATAATAGATGACTTGCCTTTAAAAGTCGGTGGACTAATAACAGATGAATTGACTGGAATTGAACTAACTAAAAAAATAAATGAATTGCAAAGTTCGGTGACAAGGGATTTAGGTTGTACTGTACATGCTCCATTTATGCATCTGTCATTTTTATCTCTATCCACCAGTCCAAAGTGGAAATTGACAAATAAAGGGTTATTTGATGTGGATACGTATGAGTTGTTAGACCCAATAGTGCAACATAATTATAATTATTAATAATCAAATTTATAGAGGAGAAGATATATATGTATAACAAACACGAAAACGTATACAAAAATATAGAAGATATGCGAAATGAATTGGTATCAATTTCACTTGAAATATTTAATAATCCAGAGCTAGGTTACAAGGAATACAATTCTTGCAAATTATTAACAGAATTTTTAAAAAAGAACGGCTTTGAAATCGACTTAGGAATTTTGAATATGGATACATCTTTTATAGCCACTTATGATTCTTTGAAAGAGGGTAGAGCTATTGGATTGATTGCAGAGTATGATGCTTTACCTGAAATTGGACATGCTTGTGGTCACAACCTATTTTCTGTTGCTGCTTGTGGAGCTGCCGTGGCTTTAAAAGAAGAAGTTGATAAGAGTGGCGGCAAAGTTGTTGTTATCGGAACGCCTTGTGAAGAAGTAACAAATGAAAATGCTGGTGGGAAAGTACCAATGGCAAGAGAAGGAGTTTTTGATAATCTTGATATAGCAATGATGTGTCATGGTGACAACACAACATATGTAAAAAGATATTTAGTTGCATCTACTAACTTAAAAGTAAAATTTTATGGTACTGCAATTCATGCAGGTGGGGATGTAACTAATGGTAAAAATGCACTTACTGCAGCTATATTGACGATTAATAATATCAATGCAATAAGACAACATTTTTTTACGAATGCAGTAGTTAATCCTATTATTACCAATGGTGGTGTGCTGCCTAATACAATACCTAACTTATCAGAGCTAAGGTTTACTATTAGAGCCACAAACAAAAGAGAGTTAGAGGAACTAATGTCAAGAGTGGAGAATTGTATAAAAGCTGCATCATTAACAACAGGATGCGAGTACGAGATAACAAGACAAAAACACACATACTATGACACTAGACCGAATGATGTCTTAGCTAAGTTATTTTCAAATTCTTTGGAAGAACTAGGAGTTGAATATACTTATGAGAATACAGCTAGTTTTGCATGGGACGTAGGTAATGTTAGTTACAGAGTACCAACATTATGTCCTTATATTAAAATAGGACCAGATGGGATACTTTGTCACTCAGATGAGTTTTTAGAAGCCTCTCATTCAGAAGCGGGATTCAACGGTTTAATGATCGGTGCAAAAGCTATGGCATCTACAGCTGTGGATTATTTGGAATCTAAAGAAATTCAAGAAAAAGTGAATGAAGAATTTAAAAAATTAGTCAAGTAGAAAACTGGAGGAATAAAAATGACTGAAAAAAAGAAAAATAAAGGATTTTTAAATGCAATAGAGCGTGTTGGCAATAAATTACCACATCCAATTTATATTTTTATGATACTCACTTTAATTGTCATGATTATCTCAGCTTTACTATCAGGATATACATTTAAACATCCTGGTACTGGTGAGACTGAAACCATTAACAGTCTTCTTTCAGGTGAAGGTATCCGATGGATTGTAACTAACATAGTAAAAAACTTTTCAAATTTTCCACCTTTAGGCATGGTACTTGTTATGATGATTGGACTCGGGCTTGCTGAAGAAACAGGATTGTTGAGAACTTTCTTAAAGAGTTTTATTGTGGGATCTTCAAAATCACTAGTTACTTTTATCATAGTTTTTGCTGGAGTTATGGGAAATATAGCTGGAAGTTCAACATTTGTAGTAATTCCTCCACTAGGAGCTTTAGTGTTTAGAGCATTAGATAGGAATCCATTAGCAGGAGTTGCTGCAGGATTTGCAGGAGTTGCTGCGGGATTAAGTGCAAATTTATTGATTACACCAACAGATGTATTAACTTCGGGAATAACAGAGAAAGCGGCGCAAATAGTTTCGCCAGGATTTGAAGTTCATCCTGCAGTAAATTGGTACTTTATGTTCATTTCAACTTTTGTTCTTTCAATTGTAGGTACTATTATAATAGAGAAAGTTGTAGAACCTAGGCTTGGAAAAGTAAAAATGAATAATGTTGACGAAACTTTAAATGGAGAAGACTTAAGTGTAATTAAGCCAGAAGAGAAAAAAGGGCTAAGAAACGTTCTGATTACGACAATAATATATATAATAATTATATTATTTATGCTGATACCATCTAACGGAATACTTAGGGATCCAGAAAAGGGTACTATTGTTCCATCTCCATTTTTAAAAGGTATGATAACAATTTTGCTAGTTTGGTTTATTGCAATAGCTGTAGTATATGGTATAACAACAAAGAGTATTAAAAATTCATCAGACATTGAAAGATACATGACAAAATCTATGAAAGGATTTGCTGGATTTATTGTTCTTTGTTTTTTTGCAGCTCAATTTGTTGAGTTTTTTGCCTATAGTAATTTAGGTTTATTACTTTCAGTTAGAGGAGCTGTTCGTCTAGAGAGTACAGGGCTTGTTGGAATTCCATTATTATTAATATTTATTATTTTTACATCGTTAATTAATTTCCTAATAGGAAGTTCATCAGCAAAATGGGCGCTTTTAGCACCTATATTTGTACCAATGTTTATGCAAGTAAACTTTTCGCCAGCATTAATACAAGTAGCATATAGAATTGCTGATTCAGTAACAAACTGTATTTCCCCACTTGAACCATTTATGCCTTTTATAATAATTTTATGCAAGAAATATGATGAAGATTCAGGATTAGGAACAGTTGTTTCTATGATGCTTCCTCTTGCTGGTGGATTCTTATTATCGTGGGTATTATTATTGTTTGCGTGGTATGGACTTAACTTACCATTAGGACCAGGTGCGGGACTTTTCCTTTCTTAATTATGATTTAAAATTATTATCTATATTTAGAAGTATTATTAAAACTTAAAAATAATAAGAAATAAGTATCGATGAACTACACAGCACCCTTTTACTAAAGCGAATCATCTGTAATATTAGGGTGCTGTTTGATTAAAAAAGTCTTTGACAATTATATTAAAATAAATTTTACAGAATTAAAGCTATTTTTTAAAGGAGAGATATTTTGAATTGGAATGAAAGATATATATTAATAGATTTGACTCAAGAAATATATGAAGGAATGCCAGTATTTGGAATGCACCAAAAGACATTTATTATGAAAAATCAAACACATGAACAAAACATGAAAAATACAGGTTCAAAAACACTTGGGTTTTCAGCGAGGAATTTATTAATAAGCGAACATGGCCCTACTCACAGTGACGCTGTATGGGAATTTTTGCCATCAGGTCCAACTATTGATAATATGGATTTGCGTTTGTTTTATGGAGATGCAATATGTGTAGATTTGACACATATAAGATATCCTGATTATATAGAAATAAGGGATTTACAGAAGGCTTTAGAGAAAGCGAATCTTAACATTAGAAAAGGTGACATTTTTCTTATTTATACTGGACATTATGAGAGGACTCATCCTACAATACATTCTGAGGATGACGAAGTTGATTTATTAAATTATGGTGGTTTATACAGTAAACATACTGGCCTTTCATATGAAGCAGCAAAATGGTTAGCTGAACAAGGTGTTGTTAATATTGGTTGTGATGCACCTGCAATAGATCTTACACCAGATGATTTGAATTATTCAGGACATCTGGTGTGTGGTCAATATGGAATTACAAATACCGAAAATTTGATGAATCTTCATATGGTTGCAGGGAAAAGATTTTTATATATGGGATTACCACTTAGAATAAGAAATGGAAGTGGTTCGCCAATTAGGGCAGTTGCTATTATAGAACGTTAGTTTAAGAGTTCAGATAAAAATTGTTTTTTATAGAAGAAATGATTTCATAATAGCAAAAAATATATATAATAACATATAATCAATATCTAAAAATAAAAAATATGAAAACTTATTGAAAATAGTAAATAGTATATGACTTTGGAATTAAGACGGGAGGTAAAAGATGAAAAAATATATTCTAGCTGTACCAAACTTCAGCGAAGGTAGGCGACCAGATGTAATCGAAAAAATTTCTAACACAATAAAAAATAAAGAGGGAGTAAAGCTAATAAAGTGTGAACCAGAATACGATTTTAATCGTACGGTTTTAACTATAATCGGTGAACCTGAACCTTTAAAAGAAGCTTTAATAGAAATGGCAAAAGAATCCTATGAAAATATTGATATGAGAAATCAAAAAGGGACACATCCTAGAATTGGCTCTCAAGATACAATACCACTATTTCCATTATATAATATTGAATTAGAAGAAGTAACAAATATAGCAGAAGAAATTGGAATGGAATTATTTAATCAGTTTAAAGTACCTATATACTTTTCTGGTAAAAATGCAAGGTCCGAAGAAAAAAGATCGATATCTTTCATAAGAAAAGGTCAATATGAAGGATTAAAAGAGCTTTTAAAAGACTCATCAAATGCAGACTTCGAAAGTAGGAAACCAGATCTTTCAGTAGACGGAAAATTAAGTGAAAAACTAGGTGCTACAATAGTTTCTTCAGACTATGAAGGACTAACTGCATATAATATTTTTTTGGATACTGAAGATTTAAATATTGCTAAAAAAATTTCTAGTGCTTTGAGAGGACCCTCTGGTGGTTTTTCAACAATAAGATCGGTTGGTATAAAATTTCCAGAAAGAGATGGTGTTGTTGTTTCAATGAATATGTTTGATTGTGTCAATACACCAATATATAGAGCATTTGAATTTGTTAAAAAAGAAGCAGAAGCTTATGGCGTAATGGTTACAGGATCAGAACTTGTGGGACCTGTAAAATTAGATTATATTATAGATAGTTTAAAGTTTTATTTAAGATTACAAAACTTTGATATAAAACAATTACTTGAATATCATTTGATGGGATGATATAAAAAATAATAATATCTAATTAAACAATATTGTGTGATATGAAACAGACTGCAAATATATAAGTTAGTATTAATTATTATATTTTAAGACAAATTCTAAATTATATGACCCAGGAAATTTGATTGTCTCTTTGTCAAATAGTGTTGATGAAGAGAAAAGTAACTATCAAATGACTCAGACAGAAATGTCTGGGTCATTTTCAATATATTGAGACTTTTCAAAGACTAAAATTGTTCTTTTCTTGTAGTTATAGAAATTTCTATTACCAAAAGCAGTTCTCTTAATAAGCTTAATCTTGGTAATTTTACCTTCTAAAGGCCCATTAGAAAGATTGTATTTACAAGCATTTAAAATAAACTCCTCACTTCTCCTATAAATCTCAATTGCCACATTAACATAGTGAGAAACACTTAGAATCAAGTCTCAAATGAAATAAAGAAGAAAGCGTATAAAGAGCGTGGTTTATCTGACTTAGAAAATAAGATAGGAATGTCTAATAAAGATATGGAAAATCATATAATAAATCTAAGTTTAATAAACCAATAAATGAGTCTGAAACAGAAGAATTAATAAGACTTAGAAAAGAAAACAAACTTCTAAAAATGAAAATAATATACGAAAAAAATCTACAAGTCTTGTTGATGGAACAGGAAGCAGAAACAAGGCTAAAATAGAAGTAATTTTAAATCGAATAGAAAAATATCCTGAAACGAAAATTAATAACTGGCTAAATATAACTAATATTTCTAATTTATCATTCTAAGAGTGAAAATAAGTTAGAAAGTCATATTTATAAAGATAAAGAAATAAAAGACTAAATTAAAAGAAAGAGGATTTAAGATTAACCATAAAAAGTATTAAAGATAAGGGAGAAGAGAATATCCTCTGTAGCAAATTTCAAAGAAGGACAAGAAAACACTCATCATACAAAGGCCAAGTTGGAAAAGTTGCTCCTAACATAGTAAATAGAAAGTTTGTAGCAAATAATCCAAATAGATTATGGCAAACAGATATAACAGAATTTAGAATAAAAGGAAAAGAAAAAGAAAAGGAGATATACCTATAACCGATATTAGACGTATACAATGGCGAAATAATAAGCTAAAAAACAATCTATCATCCAACATAGAACTTACTAACTCAATGCTTGATAAGGCGTTTAAAAAACAACTGATGCAGATAAAGATAAATTAATAATACACTCAGAGCAAGGCTTCTACAATCAACACACATCTTGGTCTACTAAACTAGAAGCAAATAAAATAACATAAAGTATATCTGGAAAAGGAAATTGTTTAGATAAGTCTCCTATAGAAAATTTCATTGGAACACTATAACAGAAAATACTCTAGGGCTTAGAGTTTAAAAGCTACAAATAATTGATAAAAGAAATAGAAAGATATATTGAATGGTACAATAATGATAGCATTAGAACAAAATTAAAAGGAATGTCCCTTATAAGCTATAAGTTATATTCAACGTAAAATAACATTAAATTTGTTCTGTGTTTACGGGTTCAGTTCATTTTCCTATCTTTTTGAATTTGTCTTAACAAAAGAACCTTTTTGCTGTATTATAGTTAGGAAAGAAAAGGTGAACTATGAAAAACAAATTTGGAAAAATTATGGTCCTAGGACTTTTTATAATGATCTTCCTAGTAGCCTGTATAAATGCAACAGAGTCAGGAAGAATTGAAGGCTATTATATTGGAGATGGAGGCTTTGTCGTCAGCAAAAAATCTGAAAACTTTGTGCCAGGTGATTTAATTATCGCCTCTAACAAAACTGACCAAGACGGCCTAATCTTTGGGCAAAATTATTCGATTTTAGTTGATGAAGAGCTGCCAACAATAACTCCGCCGTCCTTTAAGATTAAATCAATTTCAGAAGACCTAGGCAGGTTCGAATATTTATATATGTCCTTTGTAAAGGCTTCTTCAATAATGGGAGTCTATGCAGATAAATATTATTTAGTAGACCTAAGATCTTCAGAAGAATATAAAGAAGGCCATGTGCCAGGGGCAATAAATATTAGCCTAAATGAAGTAGAAGCAGGAGAATCTTTAGAAGACCTAGACAGAAAAGACCAAATGGTTTTCGTCTATGGGAAAAGTCAAAGGCAAGCAAGAGACGGAGCCAGAGCCTTAAGAGACCTAGGCTATAAAATAGTTTTTGACCTAGGAGAAATAAAGGGATATCCAAACCAACTAGAAAAATAAGGAGAGAAAAATGACTGGAATAAATTTAAAAACATTTTTAGAATACAAGTATCTTTCAAACTTAAAATATATTGAAGCTAGAAAGACCCTAGCCTTTGTTGTATCTCAAGCCAACGAAGACGAAAATTCCTACGACTCAAATATATTTACCTATAACTTAGAAGATAAGACCTTAAAACAAATGACCTTTGACAACAAGGTTAGTTCATTTTATCTACTAGATGACGACCTAGTTTTTAAGGCCACAAGGACCAAAGAAGAAAAAGACTTAAATGACAAGGGCCTAAAGGCTAGCAATCTTTATAGCCTAAGCCTAGATGGCGGAGAGGCAAAAAAACTTTTTAGCCTGCCCCTTGATATTGGTAAGATAGAAAAATTAGATGCAGACACTTATATTTTCACAGGGACCTATAATGCAAAAAAACTATCTCTCTTTGACATCCAAGACCTAGAAGGGGAAGAAAGAGATAAAAAAATTTCTGCCTTTGCAAAGACCCTAGAAGAAGAAAAGGGCTACGAAAGACTAAGCCAAATTCCATTTTGGTTTAATGGATCAGGCTTTACAGATGGAGATGTAAGCGGTCTTTACATCTATAAAATATCAACAGGAAAAACAGAAAAACTTTCTGCTGACAATATAGAAATTTCCAGCTTTGAACTTACTGACTCTAGGATCTATGTAACTTATGAAGACCTAAGTCCAGTAATGAAACTTTATAACAAAGTCGGCTATTATGATAGAAAAGACTTATCATTTAACCATCTCTTCTGTGACGAAAACATTTCTACATTTTATGTAAATGAACTAGGTGGAGAAATATTTTTAGTAGGAGGAGACCTAAGTGACCAAGGCATAAACGGGTCCATAAACTTCTATATCCTAAAAGACGGCAGCCTTAAAAATATAAATCCAGAAGGCCTAGACATTTCAATTTGCTCTGACATAAATTCAGACGCCAGACTTTATGGATCAACAAATAAAAAGATCTACAAGGACAGGTTTTACTTTACTTCAGTCCAAGGAGTAGATGCAAAAATTTATTCCATAGACAAGGACGGAGACTACCGCCTAGAAATGGATATTCCAGGATCAACTGACGGCTTTGACATTGGAAAGAATGGAGAATTTTATACTGTTGCCTTTAGAGAAAATAGATTACAAGAACTATATTCCTACAAGGATGGCGTAGAAGAAAAACTAACTTCCTTTAACGACCATATTTTAGAAAAGTACAAAATTTCAAGTCCAGAATATGTAGAAGTAGACCACAATGGCGTCCTCCTTCAATCATATATAATGAAGCCAATTGACTTTGAAGAAGACAAAAAGTACAAGACTATTTTAGAAATTCACGGCGGACCAAAAACTGCCTTTGGGTCAATATTCTTTTCAGAAATGCAATACCTAGCTAACCTTGGTTATGTTGTAATTTATACAAATCCAAGGGGATCAGATGGCAGAGGTTTTGATTTTTCAGATATTAGAGGCAAATACGGCTCAATTGACTACGATGACCTTATGTACTTTACCAATGAAATGATAGAAAAATACGACTTTATAGATGAAGAAAGATTAGGAGTAACTGGAGGATCCTATGGCGGCTATATGACCAACTGGATTGTAGGTCACACAAATATTTTCAAGGCAGCAGTAACTCAAAGGTGTATTTCCAACTGGACATCGAAATTTAATACAACAGACATTGGCTACTACTTTGTCAAAGACCAAGTTGGAGTGACCCCATGGGAAGACATGGAAAAACTTTGGGACAACTCGCCATTAAAATACGCCGACCAAGTTGAGACTCCTACACTTATTATCCATTCAGAAGACGACTTCCGCTGCGACGTAGACCAAGGCTACCAATTTTTCACAGCCTTAAAGTACTTTGGAGTCGATGCTGAAATGCTAATGATTAGAGGAGAAAACCACAACCTTTCAAGAGAGGGCAGACCTAAGCAAAGAATAGAAAGACTTAAGGCATTGAGCGACTTTTTCCAAAGAAAAATTAAATAAGAAAACTAAGATTAAAACTCAAAAACCTCTTTAGGCTTTTGGGTTTTTATTTTCCCTAAGTATTTTTAAAAATGTAATATTATAGTAAAAATTCTTTTTTTATATGGGTTATAATTAAGTTAGCAAAGACTAACAAGGGTGATATTATGCAAAGAAAAAAATTGCCTTTGATTTTTCTATTGTTACTTGCATTAATAACTATAAAGCCTATTAAGACCTATGCTTTTACAGATACAGATAAACATTGGTCAGCTGAGTATGTGGATTTTCTTGCAGAGAAAAAACTGTTAACAGGATATAAAGACGGAAGCTTTAAGCCAGATGACAATATTACTAGGGCAGAATTTTATAAAATAATAAATTCTCTAGTAGGCTACAACAAAAGCTATGCTGTCTCTTTTTCTGACGTAAAGAAAAGTGATTGGTATTATGATGAGGTAGCAAGGGGAATCAAAGCTGGCTACATTATACCAACAACAGGTAACCTCCACCCAAATAGGCCAATAACCAGGCAGGAGGTAGTAAAAATTTTAGGCCAAGTTTATAAACTAGACGAACTTCCAGACAAGGCCAAGGATTTTTTAGACAAAGGCGAAATTAAAGAAGATACCTTAGGCTATGTTGGTGCTTTAGTTGATTTAAAAATTATAGAAGGCTACCAAGATGGAAATTTCTATCCGAAAAAAGAAATTACCAGAGGCGAGGTATGTAAAATTTTATATTTAAGCATGGACAAGTTAAAAGAAACCAAGGCCACATATTTAGTAGATTCAGAAATTAAATTTGGACCAAGGGGACTTTATGAATAGGGCATAGTTGCTCTATTTTTTTGTGAAAAAATAATTCATTATGTTATTTAGAAAAATTTTGCCTTATAATAAGATAGTGATGATAAATTAGAAAGGACTTATATGCAAAAAGATTTAACCAAGGGAGATCCATTAAAGCTCCTTGTGGCTCTAGCCATTCCCCAAATACTATCAGCAATATTACAATTATTATATAACACAGTAGATGCACTTATTGTAGGAAACTACGTTGGCGAAGCTGGCCTTGCAGGAGTTGGTATATCGATGCCAATAATTTTTTTCCTATCTTCTGTAGTAATGGGAATTTCTGTCGGCCTATCAATTGTAGTCAGCCAGTATTTTGGTGCCAAGGACTATGATAATATGGCCAAGTCAATTGGAACGACAATTGTAAGTTTGGCAGTGATAACTATTGTAGTGAGCATTATAGGAATACTAGCTACAGATAAAATTTTAAAGGTCATTGACACACCAGTTGAGGCCTTTGACCATGCGTCTATTTATTTAAAAATTTATTTGGCTGGAACAATTTTTACTTTGATGTTTAACTTGTATTCAGCAATACTAAGGGCAGTAGGAGATACAAAAAGTCCCCTTTTATTTTTAGCCATAGCAGCTTTTCTAAATGTAATTTTAGACCTGGTCTTTATAATTAATCTTTCTATGGGGACAATGGGAGCAGCCTTGGCAACAATAATATCCCAAGGGGTATCATCTCTGTTTTGTATGGTTTATATTAGAAAGAGACTGCCACTTTTACACCTAAAAAAATCAGACTACAAGTTTGATTCTCACAAGTTTAAAATAATCTTAAGATTTGGCCTGCCATCAGCCTTCCAAATGTCAGTAATTGCCATAGGAAATATTTTAGTCCAAAGGCTAATTAACGGCTATGGAGTTGCATCAGCAGCAGGCTATTCATCAGGAATTAGAATAGACTCCTTTATAGTTCTTCCATATATGAACGTAGGAGTTGCCCTATCAAATTATTCTGGCCAAAACATTGGAGCCAAAGAATTTGAGAGAGTTAAAGAAGGCCTAAGGGCAGCAGCAAAAATATTACTTGTAATTTCAATTATCACCCTGCCAATAGCCTGGATTTTTGCAGAAGATTTGGTGGCAATATTTTTAAAGACACAAACAGGAGAATCAATTGCAGTTGGAGCCCTAATGCTTAGGGACCTAGTTCCATTTTATATTTTCCTAGGCCTTTTAAATAATATTTCAGGCTTATTAAGAGGAGCAGGAGACAACATGCACTCCCTTTATGGGTCGCTGGTTTCAATTGGAGCCAGGGTTATCTTTGCCTACAGCCTAAATCCACTTTTACAAATAAGAAGTGTTTGGTTCGGATCTGCTATCGGCTGGGTTCTAGGATTTCTTTATGTCTTTATTAGATACAAGTCAAACAGGTGGCAAAGTAAGGGAATAGTTATTTAAAAAAGGAGCTGGTTAAAATTAAATTTTGTTCACTGGCCAGTGGCTCATCAGGCAACTGCCAGTATATTGAATCGGAAAAAGGAAAAATTTTAATAGATGGAGGCCTGTCAGCAAAAAAGATTTTCAGTCTTTTAAAAACAATTGACCTAAGACCAGAAGACCTAGATGCAATTTTTGTCACCCACGAACACAGAGACCACATTCACGGAGTTGGAATTCTTTCAAGAAAACTTGACCTGCCAATATATGCAAATTATAAAACCTGGGAGGCCATGGAAGAATCACTTGGAAAACTTGAGATGAAAAACATAAAAAAATTTTCAAATGAAAAGGGCTTTTACTTTAAAGATATGTTTATCACTCCAGTGCCAACCTTTCACGATGCAGTAAATCCAAATGGCTACACAATTTCAGACGAAAAATCGAAAGTTTCTCTAATAACAGACACAGGCTGGGTCAGTCAGGAGATAATCGACGCCATAAGAGACTCAGACCTTTACTTTTTAGAATCTAACTACGACATAGAAATGCTAAAAAACGGACCATATTCTTGGCCATTAAAACAAAGAGTTTTATCAACCCAAGGTCATTTATCAAACGAAAACTGCTCAGAAGTTGCCAGAGAAATATTAAAGGGAAATGGCGAGGCCTTGGTTTTGTCTCATCTATCAATAGAAAATAATACCACTCATCTGGCCTATAAGAATATGGAAGATACAATAGAAAAAATGAATTTAAAAGTCGAAAAGTCAGTAGTTGACTTAGACATTGCCACTAGATTTGAACCATCAAGACTATACGACCTAAAGGAGAAAAAATGAAAATATTAGTAACCAACGATGACGGAATTAATTCAGAAGGCCTTAGACTTCTGGCCTTAGAACTCGAAAAATATTATGAAGTCTATGTAGTTGCACCAGACTCAGAAAAATCTGCCACATCTCATGCAGTAACCCTAAGAAGTCACTTAGAAATAAAAAAAGTAAAGCTTGAAGGCTTAAAAAATCCATCTTATTCAGTAAGTGGAACGCCAGCAGACTGTGTTAGAATTGGCCTGGCTCTATTACACGAAGACGTAGACCTAATTTTTTCTGGCATCAACAGAGGCTACAATGCAGGAGGAGATATAAAATATTCAGGAACAGTAGCAGCCTGCGCAGAAGCCAACCTTCACAACCTGCCAGGAGTAGCAGTATCAGCAGAATTCAAAGACGGGTCTAGCGACTTTAAAACAGCAGCCAGTTTTGTCCCAGGAATATTTCAAAAATACCAAGATTTGGTTTTAGCAGGTCCTATTGTTTTAAATATCAATGTGCCAAAACTTCCAGAAGAAGAAATCAAGGGTATAAAAGTTTGTGAACTTGGCGACCTTGTCCACGACAGATTTAGACAAGAAATAATATCAGAAGAAATCAGCCATGTCTTCTTAAAAGACAGGAAGATGATAGACCTAAAAGACGGCGCCGACCAAAAACTTTTAAGCCAAGGCTACATCACCCTAACACCAATAAAATATATATACAAAGACCAAGCCCTAATGGACGAATTTCTACAAGTAAAATAAAAACTGTGAGCGAGAGAAAAAACTTTCGCTCATTTTTTATTATTTGGGAGATGTTTTGTTTTGGGTGACATTTGAAGCCCTAGTCCAAAAGTTAGGGGACTGTCCCTTGTGGCCTGTCCCCGATGAAACGAAGAAAAATTTTTATAAACGAGACCTAATTTTCATTTAAGCAAGAAGACATTTTTTAGAACTTGTCTGCTTTATTATCTTAAAACAATTTCTCAACTAACTTTATCCTCTTTGCAATCGAAAAATATAAAAATAAAAAATCAAGAATAAAAACAAAACTAGACCCCATAAACATTTGTATTTTAGCGAAAAAACGTTTATAATTAAGATAAATTTATTACACAAAAGAACAAACAAATTTTTTTAAAGACTCAAATAGAAAGATTATAAAAATCAAAACTTTTCAATGTAAAATCGACCTAATAACCTAATATAAGTGAGAAAATTAAAAACCATGAAAACATTACCATTATATATATAATTTATATTCCATAGCTGAAGGTCAATAATAAAAGAACTAAACACAAAAATATAAAGAGAAAAGTTAATCAACAGGAGGGTAATTATGAACAACTTTTCAAGAAGAATCACAACATTTATATTAGCAATACTAATGCTAATATCAGTACCAGTACAGGCCTTTGCCCAAGTTACTTATAACTATGAAAACTTAAAAAGTAACAAGGCAAACATTGTTAACAATGAAAAGCTGCCTGTAGAAGTAGCAAAGACAAATGGCAAAGCTGCAGAGGAAATTATAAAAAATCCGGACATGCCAAAGCTTTACACCATGCGTGCAGACTATAAGCTGCCAAGAAATGATGAAGAGGTTATTGGTTATCAGCCTTATATAGCAACAGTTGGTGACGAAAAAGTTCTAACAGACGAAGAAAAATTAAAGATTAATAAGACTATAGACTTGCCAGACATTGATGGCTATACTTCGCCTACAAAAAGCTTTACTGTAAATTATGACTACATTAAAAAAAATGATGGAGAAGGATACTGGGATGGCAATGAATATAAGAGAGAGCACCCATATCTTTATAAGGCAAAACAAGGAACAATAAAGATAAAACACACTTTCCAAAAATTGGAAAATCGTGATGAGTATGGTCATAGGGATGGAGATACTAACTTTATTTATACATCTCAAACTGGTGTTACAGGAACATCTGTTACTATAAAGGCTCTAGATGGAGAAAAAATCAAAGGATATGAGCCTGAAGTCAATGTTCTAACAACCCAAGTGCCACAAAATTCAGCTGACTTTGAAATAGAAATGCGTTACAACCGTGCTATTTATGATGTGAATTTTGATTCTGCAGGCGGAACTGAACTGCCAGGAATGACTCTTATCTATGGACAAACTATTCCAAAATTAAATTTTGATATTAAAAAATTGGGAGCGACCTTACAAGGCTGGAAGGTAAATAAAGATATAAACTATGTTGATGCTGATGGCAATAAAAAAACTCTTTCTACAGATGATTTAATTACCAAAGCAGACTTTGAAGTAGGTGGAAAGTTCCAAGACGGTATAAAAAATGCCATGTCAGCAGAAAGCCTTACTTTTACTGCACAGTGGACTGAAAATGATAAGGCAGACTACGTCATCCAATTTTGGACTGAAAAACCAGATTATAATGACCAAGACGACACCCTTCCTTTACGTGACCGCTACGACTTTATCGGCGCAAGAAGGATAGACAATGCTGATACGGGTTCAACTCCAGAGCTTACTGATTTAGATATCCATGGTATTACCTTCCCAGACTTAAATGACGGACGTTTGGAAAAAGCTCAAGAAGACAAAGAAGAATTCGAAAGATATTATTTCTTAAATGAAAAATTGACAAAAGAGCAAAATGCTTCAAAAGAGGATCCTAATGTTCAAAAAGAAGTCTTAGCAACAGGAGAAACTGTCTACAATGTCTACTACGACCGCAGAGTCTATACTCTTTACTTTACGGCCCCTAATGAAGAGGGATGGGATCCATCGTCTAGCTATTGGCCTACTATAACAAGAAATGGAAAAGTCATAGGGACAAAAGGATCTCCTTATAAAGTAGAGGCTCGCTTTAACCAAAGTTTAGATAAAATATGGCCAAGGGATGAGGAGCTCTCAGGACTTCCGCCTGCCAGTAGTTCACCGGATGGAGACATGGGTCCTATAGGATGGACAATTAACGTTAATGAACCAGGAGAACTAATTTTTCGTGACACACCGCCTTATCGTTTGAGTGCAGAAGATTTTATCGACAGTGATGATGTAAAGGATTACGGATTTGGTCACGGAGATCAAATACCTATAGGAGAAAATGAAACAAAAGCTAGGGATAAATATGAGATTTCCCTTGGATCGACATCCTGGGTCGAATCCGTTGTCCACCACATTGATATTATAAAAGACGATTTCGATGGCAATGAGCAAATAGATTATGACCTTTCCTATTGGAAGAGCGACACGAATGCAAACTATGCCTTCATTTTGCCTAATCTTCAAGGCTTTACCCTAAAAGAAGAAACAAGAGAAGCAGAATGGATATTTGTTAATCCAAAAGGTAGATTTGATAAATCTTTTGATGAATTAAATGCAGAGAGAAATGAAAAGACGCCTTTTAGAAGCGAGACCGACAAGATTGAATACATCGATAAATTTCCTTGGGGTACAAAATCCTTTGAAGGTAGAAATGCCTACAATTTTGCAAATTATTCTCGCAACAAGTACAAATTAAAATTAAACAACGACCCTAAGACCGTAAAAAATGACAATGAATATGGTGAGGGTAATATTTTAGATGTGCCTTATGAATTTCCATTAAAGGATTTAGAGTTAGATACAAAATATGTACCTACTAGACCAGCTTGGGTACCAGATGATTGGAGCTTCTTAGGCTGGGCACTGGATCCTGCCGGCGAAAATCTGGTAAAAGACGGCAAAGAAACCAAACTTCACTACGACCAAGTTCTCTATGCTAAGTGGGGAGAACCAGAGACAATTTGGAAGGTAAAGTTTGATCCAAATGGTGGAAATTTAAGAAACTTAAGCCCAGAAAATATTTCCGATGAAAGTAAAAAACTTGAAATAGATGGCGAAGTTCACACTTATCCAGAAAAAGTAGCTGGAGAACCTAACACCTTTAATTTTGTCCACAAGATGATTCTTAAAGAACCTGAAGATGGAATTAAGAATACTATTGAACCAACAAGACCTGGCTACAACTTTGCTGGTTGGGAATTTGTAAGATATACAAAAGATGAAAATGGCAATGACACTGAAATCGAAGATACAAGTTACAAGGACTTGTATAAGGTTCCTGAAATGTATCACTTTGGCAACAAAGTTGTAGGAAATGTCTATCTTAGAGCAATTTGGAACAAACAAGACCTAATTACAGTTAAGGCTATCCACCACTTCTTATATGCAGGTTATAAGGAAACATCTAAGGAATTACAAAATCTTTATAACAGAAGAGTTGGATCCTATACAACAGGCCTTGGAGGTAGACAAGGGGACAAGTACTTGTTAGTTCCTCAAGCTGAGTGGGATGCCCTTTACAATGCAAATACTGATTATCAAACTTATAAGGATGAAACAGGTAGAGAAAACTCCTACAACCAAATTTTAAGAGTTGAGCCAGAAAAAGTTCATGACCCTGACACAGGCGGTTTAGTAGATAATCCTAAGGCAAAGAACAATCGCTTTGAATTTTTCTACAAGCCATTTAAAGAAAGAGTCTATGATGTAAATTATCTTGATGAAAGAGGTAAAACAGAAGTTGAAGCCTTTATGGAAAAGGCTAAAGCTGCTTATAAAGCTATAAAAGATAATACTCAAATGAGTTCTGAAGAAAAGAGTGCTGCATATAAAGAACTTCTTGCAAAGAATAAAGAAGAATTTGCAAATATAAAAAAAGAATATGCCATTGTTCCTAACGAAACAGTAGTAAACGGCAAGCGTCATTACGATGCTAGAAATTACAGAGAAATTCCTGGTTGGGTTCTAAATGACAAGCCTCAACAACAATTATTCTTTGATATTTATGAAGATACAGATACTTTTGCAGGTATAAATGAAAGTGGACTTGATGAAATTAACTTCTTCTACAAGGATGTAAGAGTTATTGAAGTAAAAGAGCCTGATGATCCAGTGCCAGATGGATATAAGAGAGTAACTTTTATTGCAGATGATGGCGGAAACTTTACAGATGATAATGACAATCCAGTTAAGGAACTTTACTACGATGTAATAGTTGGACTAAAATCAGATAATCTTCCAGTTCCAGAAAAATTGGAAGAAGGCCAAACAAAAGAAGAAGGCAAGTATTATATCACTCCTGATGCTGGTAAGAAATTTATCAAGTGGGACAAGGAAAAACTTTTAAATAGCAACACTGTCATAGACAGGGACTACACTTTTACCGCTTATTTCGATTGGTCAGGAGTAAAGGTAAATGAACTTGTAAAAACAGAATCCTATAAAGATCCTGAGAGAATTTGGACCAATGATTTTGTTCCAAAAATTGATGAATTAAAAGCACAAGTTAAGTGGGTTAATAAAGATGATGTTGAAAGTGACTTGCCAGCAGGTGCTGAAATAACAATCGTTGATGAAGCTGGAAATTCACTTAGTCAAGAAGACATCTATGAAAAAGTAAAAGAAAAGAATAAGCTAGACAAGGATGAACTTGTCAGAACAGAAATCTTTAAGGCCAAGGTTAAATTTGCAGACAATTCTGTACAAGATATTGAAATTCCAGTAAAAATTTACAAAAATGTTTACGAAGGACTTACAAGTGAAGCTGAACAAAAATTATTAAATGATGCTTTAAAAGATCCAGATGGAGAATTATTCAAAATAACAGGACCATATGTAAAGGTAACAGTAAATCCAACTGGTGAGCCACAAAACAAGGATTCAAAAGTTTATTATGTAAATCCTAAAGCTTGGGTAGATATTCCTGAGATAATTATAAGTGATGCTGACAAAGAAATTCTTGGAAGCACTTATTGGAGCGCAGATGATACAAATCAAAATGAGGATGGAGCTTTTGACTTCAATAAACGCCATAAATTTACTAAAAACACTGTTATAACTCTAGGTAAAAATGATGATGTCATTGAACAAAAGGGCAAAGACAAACCTAATGTTCCTGAAAATTATGTAAAAGTAACTGTAGATACAACTGAACTATCAACTGACAACACTTATTTTGTAAGGACTTTCTGGGTAAATCCTGAAAAAGAAGTTTGGTTAGCAGTGAATACACCTACAGGCGCAAGTAAACTTGTAGATGGAATCTTTAGAGAATTTAAGTTTAGTGGATGGAAGACAACTAAACCAGATGATAGTAAAACTTATTCAGAAACTATCTTTGATACCTTTAGTGAAGAAACTTATATAGAAGCAACTTACAAGTATGATGACAATGTTGAACCTATAGGAAAAGATAACGAGTGGATACCACAAGGATCAGATCCATCGCCAAAAGATTTTATAAAAAATCCTTATGACGATAACGATCCAAACAATCCAGATAATCTTCCACCAGGAACAAAGTTTGAATTTGTTCCAGGAGAAGAACCTGACACTCAAACACCAGGAACAAACAAAGAAACAACAATTAGAGTTATTTATCCTAACGGAGAAGAAAAAGAAGTTACAGTAAAATATAATGTAACTGGAGACATTGTTGAACAAGAAGATCCAAATAATAAACCTGATGTACCAGATAATTTTGTAAAAGTTATTGTTAAGACAACAGAAGATGATATCGAAAAAGCTACAGAAGACACAAGATTTGAAAGAACTTTCTGGGTTAATCCAACAAAAGTAGTAACTATCCCAGTTAGTGAACCAACAGGTGATGTAGTTAAAGACGAATTTGGCAATATAGTAACAGATGCTGCAGGTAATGAAGTTAAATGGGAATTTAAAGAATGGTCAAGTTCTTTAACAGCTAATTTTACAGAAGAAACTATAATTACTGCTAAGTATGAAAAGACTATTCCAGAACCTATATTTGATGCAAGTCTTGTTGAAACTTATGTTGGAAGAGAACCTGAACTTTCAGATTATGAAAAGGCTTTAAAGATGATACTTGGAGAAACAGATTTATCCTTTGATGAAAATGTTTCAAGTTTTGAAATAACAAAAGATCCTAATGTAAGTAAGCCAGGCATGACTGAGGCAAAGGTCAAGGTAGAATTTAACAATGGACAAGTAAAAGAAATTACAGTTCCAGTTAAAGTATATGACAACATTTATCCTGGTGATACAAATGGTGACAAGACTTCTGAAACACCAGATAATTATGTAAAAATTACTGTAAATCCTAAAGCTTATGATGAAGACGAACAAAAAATCAAAGTTTACTATGTAAATCCATTGGCAAAAGTTACAATTCCTGAAATTTCAATAAAGGAAGCAGACAAAGAAGAATATGGATTTAAGAAATGGACAACAAATAACAAAGAAATAAACTCATCAAATAATGATGGAATTTATGACTTTACAAAAGACTATCAATTTACAGTTGACACAGAAATCTATGCCTTCTATGAAAAAAATGGAGACCCTGAAATTCAAATAGGCTTTGAAAGCAATGAGATTATTAAAAATATAGGAGATAAAGTTTCTGTTCAAGAATATGAAGATGCTTTAATAATCCTAGAAGATTCTGAAGGAAAACCACTAGTTGATGTAAAAGCTATAAAAGTACTTGAAGATGCAGATACAAGTGAAGAAGGCTACAGTCCTGCTAAGATAGAAGTTATTTATGATGACGGAAAAACAGAAGAAGTTGTAGTTATAGTAAAAGTCCTTCCAGATTATGTTGAACAAACTGATCCAAATAAGAAGCCTGATGTGCCAAATAATTTTGTTCAAGTAACCTTTGTTCCAACAGACAAGGCAACAGATGAGACAAAAGCCAATAGGATTTTCTGGGTAAATCCAAAAAAAGAAGTAACTATTCCAGTTGAAGATCCAAGTGGAAAAAATAGATGGGTATTTAACGAATGGAAAATTGGAGATCCAATAACTGGAGAAAGTTATGATCCAAAAGTTGGAAAACAATTTATAGAAGATACCACAATTACTGCAACTTATGTAGAAGCTGATGACAATATCCAAATTCTTTATATTCCAGCAGATGAAAACATGGGAGCAGTAAGCACATCTTATGAACAGCTTACAAATGCTAATAATGTTCAAGGATCAACAGCTACAGCAAAAGCTGGTTATAGATTTGTAAAATGGATTGATAAGAAGGGCAAGGAAGTTTCAAGAGAAGCTACTATTAAAGAAATCTCTCCAACTTCAGAAGTTTATGTAGCTATGTTTGAAAAAGCTGAAAAAGAAAAACCTGAAGTTGAAAGACCAGAAATTCCTGGTTTTACACTAGGCTCAATATTTAGGCCAGTTGAACCAAAAAAACCAAAAGTTCTTGAAGAAAAGCCTCACAAGGCCTATGTAAAGGGCTATCCTGAAGGAGACTTTAAACCTGAAGGCAAGATGACTAGAGCAGAGGCAGTTACAATAATTGTTAGACTTGAAAATTATATTCTTGGTTCAGACGAGGGAATTTTCTCTGATACTAAGAAGCAAGACTGGTTTAATAAATTTATAAATGCAGCCTATAACAAGGGCATCTTAGAAGAAAAATCAGGAGAAAAGTTTAGGCCAAATGACCCAATTACTAGAGGAGAATTAGCCAGACTAATTTCTGTTATTGATAAGAGGTCAGATGCCATTGCACCTTTTGCCGATGTAAAAGGTCACAAGTACGAAAGATATATTAACCAAGCCTATGGCAACAAGAGAATTTTAGGTTATCCAGATGGTACTTTCAGACCAGATGCAGATATAACTAGGGCAGAAGTTACAGCTATGATAAACCGTCTATACGACAGAAAAGCTGACGACAAGTCCTTTGATTATTTAGCAAATCACTATGACTTGAAGAAGTTTACTGATATGAATCCAAGTCACTGGGCCTATTATGATGTTATGGAAGCAGCAAACTCCCACAGATATGAAAGACGAAACTATGTAGATGATATGATTGTCGAAAACTGGAAGAGAATTCTAGTAGAAAAGATTGAATAAAAAATAATTTTTTGAGCGAGAGAAAAATCTTTCGCTCATTTTTGTTTTTGTTTTTTGGGAGGGACATTCTAAGCAAGTGGACATTGCTTTGTGAGTTTAAGAGACATTCATTTATGTGCGTCCCATTAGCTTTAAGCATGGAAAATAATTTTAAGAGCAAGAGAATAATTTTTCTAACTAATTATTTTAACCTACTTTGCTTTTAGGCTAAAACCCAAACAATAAAAACAGTAGTCTTTTATTAAAAGAATATTAAAAATCAATAACCAGCTTGAAAAACATATATAAAAACCTTACAATAAATTATATGGAGAATAATTATAAGAGAACTTGAAATCGCTAGTAGGAAAACGTATTAGGAGGAAGATTATGAAAAGAAAAATAACTTCGCTTGTGCTAGCCTTAATAATAATTTTTAGCACAGCAAATCCAGCCTTAGCAAGTGGACTTAGACCAGAATCAGAAAACAATCAAGCTAGAGCAGATGAACTTAGTTTAGTAGATGATACTGATAACTACATAATAAGAACCAGTAGGGCTGATGAAAACTTAGATAAGCAGCCATTAGCAGAAGCTCCCATGATAATTGAAAATCCACAAACAGAAAAACCAAAAGAAGGCTATGTTAGAATAACTTTTGATCCAACAAGTAAGGCCAAAGATTCTCAAGTAAAAATCTTTGATGTATTTGATAAAGCAACTTGGGCAGAAGTAGAAACTCAAATAAAGCCAGAAGATCCAGAACCTGTTAGCGATGATGAAAACTTCTTCGTTTGGAGAGATAATGGTGGACAAGGAACAAGGCTAACAGAAAAACAAGGTCAAGTTGAGACAAGCAGATTTGTAGCAACTTATGTAAAAGATGTAGTTCCACAAATTGGAAGTAAAAGACCAGATGTTCCAATGGGATATAACAAAGTGACATTTTCGAAAGGTCAACATGGAAAAATTCCAGCTACAGAAACAACTATTTATTGGGTAAAGCCTAGAAAAAAAGTGACCTTAACACCACCAAAAGTAATAGCCAAAAAGGGCTGGAAGCACACAGGATGGAAATTTCCATTAACTTATATGTATAGTGATTTTGTAGAAAATATTGCTAAGTATTCACATATAGAAGCCATAGTCCAAAATATAACTACAACTATTGGGAAAGTTCCAAAGCCTGAAGATGCAATTGCAAATAAGAAAGAACTCTTAGACGAAATAATATTTGAATGGATAAAAGAACCAGACGTAAGCAAGCCTACTAATGGTCAACCAATAAAGGCTACAATTAATATTAAATATCCTCGTATAGTAAATACAATTCAAACTTCAACCGTTGAAATTACTGTAGTCGATTTTACAGAAGCAGAAAAATATACTCCAGAAGATCAAAACCTTACAATAAAAGAAGGCGAAAATCCAAAGGCAGAGGATGCAATTAAAAACAAGGACGACTTGCCAGAAAATACGAAATACCAGTGGAAAGAAAATCCAGATACTTCTAAAGCAGGAAATGTAGATGCGCTAGTTTTAATAACTTATCCAGATGGATCAAGTGAAGAAGTTTTAGTGAAAATAAAAATACAAAAAGAAGCTGGTTTAATCACACCAATACCAGAAGTAGAGTTAGAAGAAGAAATTATAAACTGGGGCGAAGACTACGACCTAACAGATAACATCAAAGACCTGCCAGAGGGTGCGAAAGTCGAAGACCTAACAGAAGATGGAGCAATTGATAATAGAAAATCTGGCACATATATAGGAAAAATAAAAATAACTTTCAAAGACGGATCAACAAGAATAGTAGGAGTAACAGTAAAAGCATCTGACGCAGAAAAATATACTCCAGAAACTCAAGACCTTACAATAAAAGAAGGCGAAAATCCAAAGGCAGAAGATGCCATTAAAAACAAGGACGACTTGCCAGAAAATACGAAATACCAGTGGAAAGAAAATCCAGATACTGCTAAAGCAGGAAATGTAGATGCGCTAGTTTTAATAACTTATCCAGATAGATCAAGTGAAGAAGCTTTAGTAAAAATTAAAGTAGAAAAAGAAGCTGGCATAATTTGGCCAATTCCAGAAGTAGATGTAGAAGAAGAAATTGTAAACTGGGGAAAAGACTACGACCTAACAGATAACATCAAAAACCTGCCAGAAGGTTCGAAAGTCGAGGACCTAACAGAAGATGGAGTAATTGATAATAAAAAGTCTGGCTCTTACACAGGAAAAATAAAAATCACTTTCAAAAATGGGTCGACGAGAATAGTAGAAGTAAAAGTAACAGTAAAAGCATCTGATGCAGAAAATAATCCTTTAGTTTATCCAGATATAACAGAAATTGACAATAAAGATAAGTTAAGAGATGAAGAAAAAGCAGAAATAATAAAGAAGATTAAGGACAAAAACCCATTAACCAAAGAAGTGAAAGTTGATGACCAAGGAAATGGAAGTCTTATATATGCAGATGGGTCAATAAATGAAATTCCAGCTGAAAAGATAGTAAGAGAAAAAGAGAAAAAACCTGAAGTTCCAGCAGATAATAATGATAAGGAAAAAATAAATCCAAGACCAGACCAAAGACCAGCTTATTCTTATATTCCACTTGATTTTATATTTGGACCAAGTCAAGTAGCTAGGCCAAGTCAAAGACTTCAAAAACCTACAAAAGAAGTAAGTCACCAGGCCTATATAAGTGGCTATCCTCAAGGTGACTTTAGGCCAGAAGGAATGATGACAAGGGCAGAAGCTCTTGCAATTATTGCAAAACTTGAAGGTCTTAAGTCAAGTTCAGATAAGGGGAATTTCTCCGATACTAAAAACGGGGCTTGGTATAATGAATTTATTAATTCAGCCTACGAAGAAGGTATTTTAGAAGAAAAGATTGGCGAAAACTTTAGACCAAACGATCCTATTACTAGAGGAGAATTGGCTAGATTAATTTCTGTTATTGATAAGAAGTCAGACGCCATTGCACCTTTTGCAGATACAAAAGGCCACAAGTATGAGTCCTATATTAATAAAGCCTACGCCAATGGAAGAATTTTAGGCTATCCAGATGGTACTTTTAGACCAGATGCAGCCATAACAAGGGCAGAAGTTACAGCTATGGTCAACCGTCTTTATAATATAAAACTTGACGATAAGGGTCTTGAAAAGTTAGAAAGATCTAAAGACGTAAAGAAATTTACAGATTTAAATTCAAAGCATTGGGCCTATAAGGACATTATGGCAGCAGCTAATTCTTATTAAAATGGAAAAATAAAAGTTAGTGACAGCGAAATTTTATTAACTGAAGAAAAATATTTTTGGACGGGAGAATATTTCTCTCGTTCTTTTTTGGGGGAAAATGTGGAAGATGAGAAAGAGCTAGGGGATTGTCCCTGGGGAAAGAAGAAAGAAATTTGAGTGAGAGAAAAGGTGAGGAAGGAAATGGGACGCAAAAAGAAAAAAGGGTATACACCAAGAAAGAGGGGACACACCTAAAGGAATGTCCCCAATATTGAAAAAACCAGCTTGTGCTGGTTCTTAGTAAGTTATTTTATCTAATATTCCCATAAAATAGGCTATGGCTATGCCGTAGTTTGTTATGGGGATATTTTTTTCTTGGGCTTTTTTAATTCTTCCTTGGATGCTTTTTTTGTTTTGCATACAGCCACCACATTGGATTATTAGGTCGTAGGTTTCTAGGTTTTCTGGAAGGACTGGACCTGATGTGTTATCAATTATAATCTCGTCGCCAAACTTCTTCCTGATCATATTTGGAATTTTAACCCTGCCAATGTCTTCTTCTGTTGGAGCATGGGCACAAGATTCTGCTATTAAAATTCTCGAATTTGAATTTATATTTTTAAAGGCCCTAGCTCCTTTTACATATTCATCAATGTCTCCTTTAAGTTTTGCAAATAAAACTGAAAATGATGTTAGCCTTACATTAGCTGGCTTTTTTTCGTAGACTTGTAAAAAAACTGAAGAGTCTGCAACTATAAGGTCAGGTTTTTTATTTACTAGCCTTAGGGCAGTTTCGAATTCTTCTAACTTTATCATTAGGCTTATACAATTTCTATCTAAAAGCTCTCTCAAGGCTTGGACCTGAGGTAGGATAAGCCTGTTTTTTGGTGCGGCTATATCTTGGGGCACAACTAAAAAAACTAAATCTTTTTCTTCAACCATATTTTCAAAAAGCTGGTCGTCAGATTTTGGAGCAAATTTTAAGATCTCATCAAGAAGTTTGTCTATAGAAGTTTTTTCCTTGGCAGAAACTTCAACAATAGTTTCTCCTGGAAGTTCACTTTTTATCTTTTGAATTTCATCAGTAGATAAGATGTCAATTTTATTAATGGCGATTATTCTAGGAGTGTCCTTTAAGGATTTTATCAGGTCTTTTTCTACATCTAGGTCAGCTCCAGCAACTACAATTATTGCCAGGTCAGTTTTTTCTAAAACTTCCTTGGTTCTTTTTGTTCTTACTACGCCAAGATTTGTTTGATCTACTAGGCCTGCTGTGTCCATTAAAAGGGATGGGCCTAGGTTTTTTAATTCTATTGACTTATAAACTGGGTCTGTTGTAGTGCCAGGTTGGTCTGATACAATTGAGATTTCTCTGTTGGCAAAGGCGTTTATAAGGGAGCTTTTCCCTGCGTTGACCCTGCCGAAAAATCCTATGTGAACTCTGTTTCCAGAATTTGTCTTGTTTAAATCCATTAAAATCTAAAGTCTCTCTTTCCTACTGTTTCCATTTCTTCAATATATTTTTTGGCCTTGGCTTTTACTGTTTCATTAGGAATTTTTTCAAGCTCTTCATCTATTAGTTTTTGGCCTAGGTCTTTTGAAAAGTCTGAGCCGTAGTCTAATAAATATTCTTTTAGGGTCATTAGGGCATTTGGTTGGCAGCAGTTTAGGATTTGGCCTGACTTACAAAGTTGCATAAACCTATCGCCAGTTCTGCCTTCTCTGTAGCAGGCTGTACAAAAGCTAGGAATGTAACCAAGTTCAATTAGCCAGTCTACAATTTCTTCTAGGGTCCTGTTGTCTGCTAGGTCAAATTGGGCAGAGTTGTCTTCTTTTTTTTCTTCTTCTGAGTAGCCGCCTATTGAAGTTTTTGAGCCGCCAGAAATTTGGCTAACTCCTAGTTCTAAGGCCTTTTCTCTAACTTTTTGGTTTTCCCTAGTTGAAATAATCATGCCTGTATAAGGAACTGAAATTCTAATTAAGGCGATTAGCTTTTCAAAAATTTCGTCTGCTAGTTGGTTTTCAAAGTCGGCTGGATTAATGTCGTCTCCAGGTTGGATCCTTGGTACAGAAATTGTGTGTGGGCCAACGCCAAATTTTGCTTCCAAGTGTTCTGCGTGCATTAAAAGTCCTGCAAATTCATACTTATAAGTTTCAAGACCAAAGAGAACGCCAATACCAACGTCGTCAATGCCTGCCTCCATTGCTCTGTCCATGGCTTCTGTGTGGTAGTCGTAGTCGTGTTTTGGGCCAGTTGGGTGAAGGGCCTCGTAAGATTTTTTGTTGTAGGTTTCTTGGAAGAGGATGTAGGTTCCAATTTCTGCGTCCTTTAACTTTTTGTAATTTTCTACACTAGTTGCAGCGATGTTTACATTAACTCTTCTAATTTGGCCGTTTTCGTGTTTTATTGAATAGATGGTCTTTATTGATTCGATAACATATTCAATTGGATTGTTAACTGGGTCTTCTCCTAGTTCAAGGGCCAGTCTTTTGTGGCCCATGTCTTGAAGGGCAATAACTTCTTTTTTAATTTCTTCTTGGCTAAGTTTCTTTCTTCTTATGTTTTTGTTTTTTAAGTGATAAGGGCAGTAGACACAGCCGTTGACACAATAGTTAGAAAGATAAAGGGGAGCAAAGAGCACAATTCTAGAACCGTAGTGGTCTTCTTTAATTTTTCTTGCTAGGGAGTAGATTTCAGAGTTGATTTCTTTGTCATCTGTCATTAAAAGAACAGAGGCTTCCCTGTGGTCTAGGCCTTTTTCTTCCTTGGCCTTTTTTAAAATTTTCCTAAGTAAGTCTTTGTTATTTTTGTTTTCCTCTGCATAGGCAAGAGTGTCTAAAATTTCTTGGTGGTTTATAAATTCTTCTGCTTTTGATGAGTCTTTTTTATACATATTTTCCTTCTTCCTTGTAGTCTCCTCTGTCTAAGGAGATTTCATATCCAATTTTCTTAAGTTTTTCTTCTAAGTCTAAAAAGTCGTCACTATTTTCGACTTGTGTTCCAATTTTATTGTCATAGAGCTTGTAATTTTGTCTAAGTTTTTCATCGCCAATATTTGGCATAAGGACATTACAGCCTGCTAAAATTCCCTTTTCTCTGCCACTGTCGTCAATGCTTCCTAGGGCAGTTGTTGCTGGTAAGAGCACATTTTCTTTTGCTATTCTAACTATAGACAGGATTTTTAAAACATCGTCTAAGTTCCCAGCAGGATAGTCTTTAAAAGGCGTATCGTGGTGGGGAATAAAAGGGCCAAGACCTACCATTTGTGGCTGGAGCTTTAATATAAACTGAAGGTCTCTGTAGAGGTCTTCTCGAGTTTGAAAGGGCGAGCCAACCATCATGCCACAGCCAGTTTGATAACCTAGGTCCTTGAGCTTAAAGAGACTTTTAATTCTATTATCAAAGTCCATGGACCTTGGGTGGAGTTTATAGTAATGGTCCCTAGATGAAGTTTCGTGGCGGAGGAGATAGCGATTTGCTCCAAGCTTCTTTAAGGCTTCTAAGTCTTCAAAAGATCTTTCGCCTAATGAAAGAGTCAAGGCCAAATCGTATTTATCTTCAATTTCTCCTATCAAGTCTTCTAGAAAATCCAGGCTATAAAAATCATCTTCGCCTCCTTGGAGGACTATTGTTTTTATGCCAAGAGAATTTGCATGGGCAACTCTTGAAAGAATTTCCTCTTTACTTAGCCTGGTCCTTTCAATATTTTTGTTGGACGCTCTAAGGCCACAGTAAAAACAATTATTTTTACAGTAGGTAGAGATCTCTATAAGGCCACGAATATAAATCTTCCTGCCAAAGTTTTTTACTGCCAAAGACCTGGCGTAGGTATTTAAGTCTGCGTAGTCTTCTAAGTCCATTAAATATTTAAAGTCTTCAAAAGATAAGTCTTTTGTCTTATAAAATTTTTCACATATTTCTAGTGTCTTATTCATTTTTTCCTTGTCTTTACTAGTTCAATTAGTTAAAAAGTACACAATCTATTATAATACTTACAGAAATTTTATCAAGTAAGATATTAGAATCTTTCTATATTTATCTGTAACAGTTTAAGTTCTAACTTAGTTCTTATAAGCGACTTTTATTAATTCCTATATAGACTTTTATTAACTCCTATATAATTGTAAGAAGGTGAAAAAAATTCTAAAATTTATTTACAAAAATTTGCCTTTGATTTTATGAGATGTTAAAATGAGAAGTGACGATTGAAAAAGATTGTAAGAATATTTAATATTTTTCTTATAAAGTAGAAAGAGGTAGGCCATGGAAGTTTCAAAAAAAACTAGATTATTAAGTGGACTTTCCTTGACTTTTGCAACTGTGCTTTGGGGCCTAAATTATGTTGCCCAACAAAAAGGAGCAAAACATCTAGGACCTTTTTCTTTTAATATGGTTAGAATGTTTATTGCCACTGCCTTTCTTCTACCTTTTATATTTTTTAGAAATTATAAAAACTATAAGAAGGTATTTTTTTGGTCTAAAGAAGACAAGGCTAGGGAGACAATTAAAGGTGGAATAATTTGTGGCCTTGTTTTAATTTTAGGTTTAACTTGTCAACAAAGTGGAATTAAGTTCACTTCTGTAGGCAAGGCAGGGTTTCTATCTTCTCTTTCTATAATTTTTGTTCCCCTAATTTCAATTTTTGAGGGGAAAAAAGTTAGGGGCTACCAGTGGCTGGGAATTTTCTTTGCCCTCCTTGGAGCTTTCATTCTTTCCTTTAATGATTTAAATGGAATTAACATTGGAGATCTTTTTATGGTTGCTACTGCTTTTTTTATAGCCTTGCACATTGTCACTGCAGGCCACTTTAATAAAAGAGTAGACTCTATAAAATTTTCTCTCTTTAGATTTTTATTTGCAGGAATATTTTCTTTTATTATAATGATATTTTTAGAAAACTTTAGCTGGGCAGACCTAAGACCTGTTCTTAAACCAGTTTTGTTTTCTGGAGTTTTTGGTTCAGGCCTTGCTTTTACCTTAATGGCACTGAGTCAGAGAAATTTAGACAATGTTTCAACATCAATAATTATGAGTCTAGAATCTGTATTTGCTCTCCTAGCTGGTTTTGTAGTCTTGGGACAGAAACTTAGTCCTAGGGAGATTTTAGGGTCGACAATTTTATTTACATCTGTTATGGCCATGCAAGTTTATGGGGCCAAAAAAATAAGAAAGGAGAAAGGTTATGACTAAGGGTAAGGCAATTGCTGGAGATTTAAATAGGTTTGAAAAGAGAAGACTGGGACTGATGATGCTCTTTACCGCCACTTTAATTTGGGGTTTTACTTTCTTAGCCCAATCTGAAGGAGCCAAACACGTTCCGCCTTTGTTTTTCAATGCAGTTAGATTTTGGATTGGTGGTTTAGTTGTCCTTCCTGTTGCGATTTTAAGGGCGACAAAAAACACTGGTAAACTTTGTTTTTGGTATCACGTTGACAATAAGGCCTTGACTATTAAGGGTGCCTTTATCGATTCTCTAACTATAACCTTTGGTGTTACCTTCCAACAAATGGGAATGGCCACAGCTAGCCCTGGCAAGGGAGGATTTTTAGCCTCTCTTACTATTGTCTTTGTTGCAGTTATTGGACTTTTCTTTGGGAAAAAAATAAGACTACCTCAATGGCTGGGAATTGCTACGGCAATTTTTGGCGTTGGTCTAATGTCATTAACATCAGACCTTTCTATAAGTACAGGAGAAATTTATTTAATTATTTCAGCCTTTATCTATGCCTTTAATACAATTTTAACTGGCTATTATTCTACTAGGGTTGAGACTTTTAAGTACACCACCTTTAGATTTTTCTTTGCAGCAACAATTTGTACGATTTTGTCTTTAATTTTTGAAGATGTATCAATGGATGCTGTAAAAACTGCTATGCCAACTTTGTTATTTACTGGTGTATTTTCATCAGGCCTAGCCTTTACTCTCCAAGCCTTTGCCCAAGTCCACGTTGAAGACTTGACAACCCAGCTTATGCTTTCTTTAGAGTCGATAATTGCTCTTTTAGCTCAATGGATTTTCCTAGGAACAGTTATGTCTTCTAGAGAAATGCTAGGTGCCTTTATTCTATTTGGATCAGTTGTCTTTATCCAAGTTTATGAGGCGACAGTTAGAAAAAGACAGGGAGTCTAGAAGAAAATTTATAAATAGTTGAAAAAGTTTTTAACTTGTGATAGTTTAAGATACCATAAGGATGGTGAATATGGCACAGAATTTAATTATAGTTGAGTCGCCAACTAAAGCAAAAACCATAGGCAAAATGTTAGGAAGATCTTACAAGGTTGTAGCCTCAGTAGGTCACGTTAGAGACCTGCCAAAGTCTACCCTTGGAGTTGATATAGAAAATGACTTTGAGCCTAAGTATATAAATATTAGGGGAAAGGGCCCTTTAATTAAAGATTTAAAAAAAGAAGCCAAGGACGCAAAAAAAGTTTACCTGGCAACAGATAATGACCGTGAAGGAGAGGCAATATCTTGGCACCTGGCCTATATTTTAGGTTTGGACCCAGATGGTAAAAATAGAATTTCCTTTAACGAAATTACCAAAGACGCAGTTAAAAATTCCTTAAAGGAGCCAAGGGCCATTGACCAAAATCTTGTCGATGCCCAACAAGGCAGAAGGGTTTTAGACAGACTTGTAGGTTATAAAATTTCTCCAATACTTTGGAAGAAAGTAAAGTCTGGTCTTTCTGCAGGTAGAGTCCAATCTGCAGTTGTAAAAATAATTTGCGACAGGGAAAGAGAAATTGAAAACTTCGTCCCTGAAGAATATTGGACCCTTGATGCAGAACTAAAAGCAAAAGGTGGATCTTTTAAAAGCTCCTACTATGGACAATTAATTGAAGGCAAGGAAGAAAAAGTTGATCTAAAATCAAAGGCCGATGTAGAAAAAATCGAAAAAGCCATAGACGAGGAAAACTTTACTGTAAGTGATTTAAAATTAGGTCAGAGGACTAGGTCTCCAAGGCCACCATATACAACCTCAACCCTCCAACAAGAGGCATCTAGGTTTTTAAATTTCCCAGGAAGAAAGACCATGCAAGTTGCCCAACAACTTTATGAGGGTATTAGTCTTGGAAAAGGCGGACCTACAGGACTTATAACCTATATGAGAACTGACTCTGTAAATATTTCCAACCAAGCCAGATACCAGGCCAGAGATTATATACTAGAAAAATATGGCAAGGACTATGACTCAGCCTTTAGAAAGTACAAGTCTAAGGGAGGAGCCCAAGAGGCCCACGAGTGTATTAGGCCAACTGATGTATTTTTAAGTCCTCTGTCTATAAAAGAATATTTGACTAGAGACCAGTATAGACTTTATAAATTAATTTGGGAAAGATTTTTAGCTTCCTTAATGGCTGGAGCAAAATACGATACAATTAATGCTTCAATTTATTCCAAGGACCAAGTCTTTAGGGCTTCTGGTTCAAACCTAGTTTTTGATGGATTTTTAATTTTAAAAAACAAGGCCGACGAAGACGAAAAGGAAAATAAACTTCCAGTTCTTAAAGAAGGGGAGAAATTAAAGCTAGAAGACTTAATAGCCGACCAGCACTTTACTAAACCACCAGCTAGGTATACTGAAGCCAGCCTAATAAAAACCCTAGAAGACCTAGGTATAGGCAGGCCTTCAACTTATGCACCAACAATTACAACTATAACAAAGAGAAATTATGTAGAAGTTGAAGACAAGAGATTTATCCCAACAGAACTGGGAATAACAGTAAACGACCAGCTAATGGAATATTTCCCAATGATTACTGACAAGGACTTTACTGCAAAAATGGAAGACGAGTTAGATAAAATTTCTGTTGGCGAGGAAAAGTGGAAAGATGTAATTAGAGACTTCTATGGTCCCTTTGAGAAAGATTTAAAATTTGCTGAAGAGGAAATGGACAAGGTGGAAATCAAACATGAAGTTACAGATATAATTTGTGACAAGTGCGGGGCCAATATGGTAATAAAAATGGGCCGTTTTGGCAAATTCTTAGCCTGTCCAAACTTCCCTGAATGCAAAAACACTATGCCTCTACTTGAAAAAATTGGCATCAAGTGTCCAAAGTGCGAAGATGGAGAAATTATTAAGAAGAGATCTAAAAAGGGCAGGGTCTTTTATGGATGTTCTTCTTATCCAGCATGCGACTTTGTATCTTGGGGTAAACCTATTGAGAAAAAATGTCCAGTTTGTGGGTCTTTACTAACAGAACCTACAACAAAAAGAGGAAAGTACTATAGCTGTTCTAATCCAGAATGTTCTCACAAGGAAGCTATTGAAAAAACTTCAAAAAAATAAAAACACTAGCACCTCTATGATGGAGGTGCTTTTTTCACAAAAAATTTTCTTTTAAATACATAATAAATAAGATATGTTATAATATAGAAAGAAAAAGTTTGAGAAAAACAGCTTATATAATAGAAGAAAAAAATTGAACTTAAGATTTTAATTTGGGAAAGGAAAGATATGGGTTTATTTGATAAAATTTTTGGATCATATAGCGACAGAGAACTAAAGAAAATTGATCCTATAATAAACAAAATAGAAAGTTTAGACAAGCCTACCCAAGCCTTGTCAGACCAAGAACTAAAAGATAAGACTGAAGAATTTAAGAAAAGACTAAAAAACGGAGAGAGCCTTGATGATATTTTGCCAGAGGCTTTTGCTGTTTGTAGGGAGGCATCCTACAGAGTTTTAGGAATGAAACACTACAGGGTCCAACTTTATGGCGGGGTAATTCTCCACCAAGGTAGGATTGCAGAAATGAAAACTGGTGAAGGTAAAACTCTTATGGCAACCTTGGCTGCTTATTTAAATGCCCTAACTGGCAAGGGAGTCCACATAGTTACAGTAAACGACTACCTAGCAACTAGAGACAGGCAGTGGATGGGTAAGGTCTATGAATTTTTAGGCCTAAGTGTTGGAAATATTGTCCACGGCCTAAGCCCTGTAGAAAGAAGAGAAGCTTATAACTCAGACATTACCTATGGAACTAACAACGAATTTGGCTTTGACTACCTCCGTGACAACATGGTTATCTACAAGGAAGAAAGAGTTCAAAGAGAACTAAACTTTGCCATAGTAGACGAAGTTGACTCGATTTTAATTGACGAAGCTAGAACTCCTCTTATTATTTCTGGCCAAGGAGCTGAGTCTACTGACCTTTATATGAGAGCAGACAACTTTGTAAAGAAGTTAACTCACAGGGTCATTGAAGAAAGCGAAAAGACCAATGATCCTTTTGACAGAGAGTTTAAAGAAGAAACTGTAGATTATTTAGTTGACGAAAAACAAAAATCAGCTTCCTTAACTGACCTTGGTGTAGAAAAGGCAGAGCAGTTTTTTAATATAGAAAACCTAGCAGACCCAAACAATATGGAAATTGCCCACAACATTAAACAGGCTCTAAAGGCTAACTCTGTAATGAAAAGAGATGTTGACTATGTTGTTAAAGATGGGGAAATTATAATTGTTGACGAGTTTACAGGAAGAATGATGTTAGGTAGAAGGTACTCAGACGGCCTTCACCAAGCTATCGAAGCCAAGGAAGGTATGGAGATCAAAAAAGAATCTAAGACCCTTGCTACAATTACCTTCCAAAACTACTTTAGAATGTACAAAAAACTTTCTGGTATGACTGGTACTGCAAAAACTGAAGAAGAAGAATTTAGAGAAATATACAATGTAGACGTTATTGAAGTGCCTACAAACAAACCAGTTATTAGACAAGATGACGACGACGGAATTTATTCAACAGAAGCTGGAAAATTTATGGCGGTAATTGAAGACATAAAAGAATGTCATGCTAAGGGTCAACCAGTTCTTGTAGGTACAGTTTCTATTGACAAGTCAGAACTCCTTTCTTCACTTTTGAAAAAGCAAGGCATCAAACACAATGTTTTAAATGCCAAGTTCCACGAACAAGAATCTGAAATCGTCGCCCAAGCAGGCCGTCTAGGGGCAGTAACTATTGCTACTAACATGGCAGGCCGTGGTACAGACATTGTCCTTGGCGGTAACCCAGAATACATGGCCAAGGAAGTTATGAAAAAGAAAAACCTTGCAGACGAAGTTTTTGAACAAATTGACGGCTATGCAGAAACTGATAATAAAGAAATCCTAGCAGCCAGAGAAGAATACAAAAACCTAGTTGAAAAATTTAAAGACGAAACCAAAGAAGAAGCAGCCCAAGTTATTAAGGCAGGTGGCCTTCACATTATCGGTACAGAAAGACACGAGTCTCGTCGTATTGACAACCAATTAAGAGGTAGGTCAGGAAGACAAGGAGACCCAGGCTCATCTAAATTCTATATCTCTGCAGAAGATGACCTAATTAGACTATTTGCAGGCGAAAGATTTAAGCAAGTAATGGACAAGTCCAAGGTTGAAGAAGATGAATCCTTAGAAACTCCAATTTTAACAAGACTTATAGAAACAGCCCAAAGAAGAGTAGAGTCAAATAACTTTGCCATTAGAAAGTCAGTTTTAAAATACGACGACGTAATGAACAAGCAAAGGGGAATAATCTACGAAGAGAGAAAGAAAGTCCTAGAAGGCCAAGACCTAAAAGACGACATTCTAAAAATGGTAGACGGAATAATCTTAGACGAAATCCACTTCTTCTTAAGATCTAAGGTAGACGAAGACTCTCGCGACTATGAAGGCCTATACAGGACCCTAAATGAAATTTTTGACTTTAATGAAAATGACTTTGCAAGGTTAAAAGATCTTAACAAGCTAGACGACCTTGAATACAAAATCAAGGAAATTGCTAGAGAAAAATATTCAAGCAAGGAAGACGAATTTGGTGCGGGAGTCTTTAGAGAAGTAGAAAGAGTTGTCCTTCTTCAAGTTGTAGACGAAAAGTGGATGGACCACATTGACGCCATGGACCAACTAAAAAGAGGAATCGGGCTAAGGGCTATGGGCAACGAAGATCCAGTTAGGGCCTACGGCAACGAAGGTTTTGATATGTTTGAGGCAATGAACGATGCCATTCGTAGGGACACAGTAAAAATGCTTTACCATGTAATTAACCCAGAGAGAATGGAAAGAAAGAGAGTTGCTAAAAATATTTCAGAAGTTGGTGGATCTGACTCAGGAGAAGAGAAAAAGGGAAAGACCTACGTTAGAAAAGAAAAGAAAATAGGAAGAAACGACCCTTGTCCATGTGGCTCAGGTAAAAAATATAAAAACTGTCACGGACGCTAGTTAGGAGACTTATGCAAAATATATATTTAGACCAAGAAAGACTAAATAATGCAAGAGAAACAATAGAAAACCTAGGCCAGTCTATTACAATAGAAGAAAAAAGAAAAGAAGCCTTGGACCTAGAAAAGAAAACCCTAGAGCCAGGCTTTTGGGATGATACAGACAAGGCGCAAAAATTAATTGGACAAATAAATGGCCTAAAGTCATATGTAGAAGCCTATGATGATTTAAATGACCAGGCAGAAGAAATAGAAATCTTAATCGAACTTTTAAGAGAAGAAGACGACGAAGAAAGCTATAAAGACCTTGAAAAGGCCTTGGAAAAATTAGAAAAAAATACCAAGTCCTTTGAAATAAAGACCCTTTTAACAGGAGAATACGACAAGGAAAATGCAATCTTGTCAATTCATGCAGGAGCAGGAGGCACAGAGGCCCAAGACTGGGCAGATATGCTCCTTAGAATGTACACCCGCTATGCAGAAGGAAAGGGCTACAAGGTAACAGTCTTAGATATCTTAAAAGAAGAAGAAGCAGGAATAAAATCTGCAACCCTATCTATTGAAGGCCTAAACGCCTATGGATATTTAAAAGCAGAAAAAGGAGTCCACAGACTAGTTAGAATATCTCCCTTTGACGCAGCAAAAAAACGCCACACTTCCTTTGCATCAGTAGACGTCTATCCAGAATTTTCTGAGCAAATTGAAGTCGATATAAAAGATGAAGACTTAAAGATTGACACTTACAGGTCGTCAGGAGCAGGTGGCCAGCACGTAAACACAACAGACTCAGCAGTTAGAATAACTCACATACCAACAGGAGTAGTTGTCCAGTGCCAAAACGAAAGATCTCAGATCCAAAACAGGGAAAAGGCCATGCAACTTTTAACAGCAAAACTTCTAGCCATAAAAGAAGAAGAGCAAAAAGAAAAAATCGAAGACCTCCAAGGCAACTATAACCAAATCGCCTGGGGATCTCAAATCAGGTCCTATGTCTTTAACCCCTATCAAATGGTCAAGGACCACAGGACCAATATAGAAGTAGGCGACACTCAAAGAGTAATGGACGGCGACTTAGATATATTTGTAGATGGATACTTACAAATGAAAGCAAAATAAAGAGAGGGCGAGAAAACAAAATCGCCCTTTTTCTATCTATATATAATAGAAGGAAGAGAAAACAAAATGGAATGTAATAAGTGCAAGGACCAAATGATCAAAGGAAAAGTAATAGCATCTAGCCCAAATCTCTTTGGAACTATGATGTCATTTAGAAAAGAAGAAAACTTAAAAAAGATAATGGACAAGGACCAAGTAAACTTAGAGACGGTTGGAGAGGCTTGGTACTGTCCATCTTGCCACTACTGCCTAGCAGAATTAGAAGAAAAGTAAATAAATAAAATAAGGGCTTGCAAAAAAATATAAGCCGTGGTATATTATTAAAGCTAAGTTGATTCTTAAGCAGAATTTAAAAACTTTAAAGAAGCTTAACAAAGCACTTGCAAAGAAATAAAAGCTATGCTATAATAGTTTTTGTCTTACGGGATGTAGCGCAGTTTGGTAGCGCACGTGGTTTGGGACCATGGGGCCGGGGGTTCAAATCCTCTCATCCCGACCAATAAAAACCTACCTATTATATAGGCAGGTTTTTTTAATCCATAAATTGGATTAGCTTACCAAGAATGGAAGTAAATTTTCTAAAAAAAGTTCTTGACAAAAGAATGGTGGCTTGGTAAGATAAATAAGCTGTCTCGAAAGGGAATGTAAGCCTTGAGTAAAGAAAATTAAAAAACTTTAAAAAAGGCCTTGACAAGATAAAATAGATTTGATAAGATAATCAAGCTAACCTTTTGGGAAAGCAAGAACCAAATAAATTGAATATAGTGTGAGAACGAAAAAAACACACAAGCGAAATAAAAGCGAACAAAGTCAGTTTTTAGATGAGCTTAAAGATTAAATGAACAAAAATTTTTTTGGAGAGTTTGATCCTGGCTCAGGACGAACGCTGGCGGCGTGCCTAACACATGCAAGTCGAGCGATGAAAGAAAAGCAGATCTCTTCGGAGTGACGCATTTCTGGATTAGCGGCGGACGGGTGAGTAACACGTGAGCAATCTGCCATACACATTGGGATCGCCTTGGGAAACTGGGATTAATACCAAATGAAACATAGAAGTAGCATTACTTTAATGTCAAAGAATTATCGGTGTATGATGAGCTCGCGTCTGATTAGCTAGTTGGTGAGATAAAAGCTCACCAAGGCCATGATCAGTAGCCGGCCTGAGAGGGTGAACGGCCACATTGGGACTGAGACACGGCCCAAACTCCTACGGGAGGCAGCAGTGGGGAATATTGCACAATGGGGGAAACCCTGATGCAGCGACGCCGCGTGAGCGAAGAAGGGATTCGTCTCGTAAAGCTCTGTCCTATGGGAAGATAATGACGGTACCATAGAAGAAAGCCCCGGCTAACTACGTGCCAGCAGCCGCGGTAATACGTAGGGGGCGAGCGTTGTCCGGAATCATTGGGCGTAAAGGGTTCGTAGGCGGTAATGCATGTCAGATGTGAAATCTTGTGGCTTAACCACATTGAGCATCTGAAACTGCATAACTTGAGTGAAGGAGAGGTAAGTGGAATTCCTAGTGTAGCGGTGAAATGCGTAGATATTAGGAGGAATACCAGTAGCGAAGGCGACTTACTGGCCTTTAACTGACGCTGAGGAACGAAAGCGTGGGTAGCAAACAGGATTAGATACCCTGGTAGTCCACGCCGTAAACGATGAGTGCTAGGTGTCGGGAGTCAAATCTCGGTGCCGCAGTTAACGCAATAAGCACTCCGCCTGGGGAGTACGTACGCAAGTATGAAACTCAAAGGAATTGACGGGGACCCGCACAAGCAGCGGAGCATGTGGTTTAATTCGAAGCAACGCGAAGAACCTTACCAGGACTTGACATACTAGTGCCAAGTGTAGAGATACACTGTTTTCTATGAAACACTAATACAGGTGGTGCATGGTTGTCGTCAGCTCGTGTCGTGAGATGTTCAGTTAAGTCTGGCAACGAGCGCAACCCCTGTGGCTAGTTACTAACATTTAGGATGAGGACTCTAGCAAGACTGCCGATAAGAAATCGGAGGAAGGTGGGGATGACGTCAAATCATCATGCCCTATATGTCCTGGGCTACACACGTGCTACAATGGTTGGTACAGAGAGCAGCAAAACAGCGATGTCAAGCAAATCTCAAAAAGCCAATCTCAGTTCGGATTGTACTCTGCAACTCGAGTACATGAAGTCGGAGTTGCTAGTAATCGCGAATCAGAATGTCGCGGTGAATGCGTTCCCGGGTCTTGTACACACCGCCCGTCACACCATGGAAGTTCGAGGGGCCCAAAGTAGGTGAGCTAACCATATGGAAGCAGCCTCCTAAGGCAAATTGAATGACTGGGGTGAAGTCGTAACAAGGTAGCCGTACCGGAAGGTGCGGCTGGATCACCTCCTTTCTAAGGAGTATATTCT